>NC_006833.1:0-600000 GCF_000008385.1 Wolbachia endosymbiont strain TRS of Brugia malayi | reverse complement strand
AATAAAATTTATTTTATTCATGATATATCTTACTAAAAAATTAAATTATAAATAAGATAACGTGTAAAGTAAAGTTATTTAATAATTTAGTAAAGTTATTAAATTTTAAAATACAGCACAACTGCAATCAGCACTCTAGTATACATTTTACTAATCACTAACAGGCTTCTTACATAACCTAGAAAAAGAGACAAATAGTTATTATTTTAAATATTGGCGTTTTTTATAGCGCTGCTACTCTTAAATTGCTTTAGCTATAGATATTTAAGGAGTTTACTAAGTGGGAAAAAAGGCAAAAGATATCCAGTGGTAGATAGTGTTTACTCTCTAATCCTGCAAATTGGCATTTTATACTGTCTTAAATGCTTTATAAGCGCATTTCAGCTTATATAGGTAAAAACTTTAGAAAAGTTGTGAAGACATGAGGTACATATGGTGTAAAAAATTAAATATAAGACGCCAACTACGTAATACTTTGTCATTTAATCTGCACAGATTGAAGGTAACTAAATACCTTCAATGCTATGGGGCTGCGAGGTTTGTCAAGTAGTTTTTCGAGCTACCTAAATGATGGCCAGGCAAAAACTATATGGTTTGCAAGAAGTTTAGTATTATATGGCCCTGTACTATCTTAACTCTTGACTTCATCCTATAAAATTAGTACTTTATTTACTATTATAATCTAAGTCTATAGGATCAAAAAATGGCGTTAAATCCGCTAGAACAGTTTAAAATACATACAATAGTAGAGTTACCTAAATTATTTGGGCATGACATAAATTTTACCAACTCATCCCTTTTTATGATGATTTCAGTAGTATCGGTTATACTTTTCTTGCTCTTGGGGGTAAGAAAAGGGGCAGTAATACCAGGCTATTTGCAAGCTGCGGTTGAGTACGTATATGATTTTATTACTTCCATAATAGAAAGTAATACTGGAAGCAAAGGCCTAAAGCACATTCCGTTGGTATTCACAGTATTTACTTTTACTTTGTCGTGTAATTTGGTTGGTATGCTTCCTTATAGTTTTACAGTTACAAGTCATGTGATAGTTACTTTTGCCCTATCAATGATAGTTTTTACTTATACAACAATTGTTGGATTCAAAGAAAAGGGAATAAATTTTTTACGCATACTGTTACCGGAAGGTATCCCATCATGGCTTGCACCCATGATGGTTTTTATTAAGCTATTTGCTTACCTGGCAAGGCCTATAAGCTTATCAATAAGGCTTGCTGCAAACATGATTGCGGGTCATACAATTATCAAAGTAGTAGCAGGGTTTATTATGAATATGCATTTGATTCTAACCCCTATACCGTTTTTGTTTATAATTGCACTAATAGGATTTGAAGTGTTTGTTGCAATTCTACAAGCTTATATATTTACTATATTAACGTGTATATATTTATCGGATGCAGTAAAGTAATTGACTTTTCTCTAGAATATTTTATAATTAATACATTAAAGAAATAGTTAAAGGTGATATATGGATTTAGTAGCTTTAAAGTTTATAGCGATTGGTTTAAGCGTACTTGGCATACTTGGGGCAGGTCTTGGTGTAGCAAATATATTTTCTACTATGCTAAGTGGGCTTGCAAGAAACCCTGAATCGGAAGGTAAAATGAAAATTTACGTTTATGTTGGTGCTGGTATGGTTGAATTTACGGGGTTGCTCGCGTTTGTTCTTGCAATGTTATTGATGTTCGTTGCTTAACACATGCCACAGCTTGATGTTTCAACTTTCTTTTCTCAAGTTTTTTGGTTTTTAATTTTTTTTTCTTTACTGTTTTTTGTAGTACGTTATTTATTTCTGCCAAAGTTAGATGGAATAATAAATACTAGAAGTAAAAGGGCATTGGATTCTTTTAATAGTTCTATTTGTCTTCTAAGGCTCATAGAAAATCAGACTGTTAAATATAATACAGCTTTGAATCAAGCTGAGATACAGGTAAAAAGAGTTATAGATGATGCATTAATCCAGGTAGAAAAGATGAAGGCTAACGTGAAGAATATATTAGAAGAGGAAGACAAAAAAATAAGTAAGTTCATTGAAGAAGGAGTTGCAAAGTTTAAGTCTGAGTACACTGATGAGTTAAAGCAAATGACTACTAATATTGCCTTGATTTATTACAATAAGTTGACTAATTCTGAAATTAAAAAGGAATTTGTTGCTAATTTGGTGTCTAAAGAATTTTAGGAGTTTTTATGTCTACGTCACTAATTGTTGGTCTTGCTTTTTTTGTAGGCTTTATCTTTTCATATAAGTTATTAAAGAAAGTGATAAAAAACGCTCTTAACGACAAGCGCAACAAGAGCAAGCTTACGAATGAAGAGATTGAAAAATTCAGAAGAGATATGTTGGAGTATTACAAAAAATCTTCTGAAAAATACAAAAAATTAGATGAGGAAGTTAATAAAATGATGAATGAAGCATTTGATAAGGCTGATAGTATCATTAAGCATAATAGAAAGCAGCTAGATCGGACATTAGATGACAATGCCCGTTCTTACTTGGAGAAAGTTACTGATCAAGTTGAAAAAGCCATTGGAGATTTGCAAGCTAACACAGCAAATATAGCTGCTGATGCTGTAAAGAAAATAATGCAAGAACATAAGGATGATAAGCGCAGTAGTGAGGTTATATCTTCGTTCTCGCGCAACCTAAATAAGAAACTGCATTAGGTTTAATGCAGGAATTACCTATACTTCAAGCTAGTAACATAGAAAAAATAAGTTCGGTGTCAATTTGTGTAGGGAGCAAGGAGAACTCTTTTACTATGAGTTTAATATAGCACCCTGGCAAAAATTAAGCAACACTACTTTTTTTATGGTTGAATACGCAAGTCGAGATATCAGCCATTGGATCAAGACTAGCTACGGTGATGGCTATGTATTAATAAAAGCAAGTGGCGAACAAGTTTTAAATTTTTTTAACTCGCACTTTGGTATTTCAGAATTTGCGAGCAATTATTTGTAATATAAAAACCATGACTTTTTAGTCAAGAACATTAAACTAGGCTCAGTATTTTTTGCTTCTTTCCTTGTTGCAACTTCAATTTTAATGCTAGCAGAGAAATATACATATTTTGCTTTGACGTTGATATTTATAGTTGGATGTTCTAATTATTTGTTCAAATTTATAACTAAGGTTTTTAGCTTATATGAAACCTCCAACCGAAAAATGAGTTATGATAAGATGAACGGAGAAGATTTTCCTATACATACTATTTTATTGCCTACTTTTGAAAAAAGTGCAATAATAGAACAATTGATTGAAAGTATCGAAAGTTTGGATTACCCAAGATCGGAATTAGAAGTAGAGTTTCTTATAGAAAGTAATAATCAGGAAATGCTTACAGCTATAGAAAAACATACTTTACCACAATATTTTGAAGTAATGAAGGTACCTCTTTTTTTACCTAAAATAAAGGCCAGGTTATACAATTATGCTATGAGCCTTGTAAGGGGAAAGTATGTAGTAATGTATGATGTAGATGACAAGTTAGACCCATTACAGTTAAAAAAAACACTGATTGAATTTGACCGGGATAACGATGAGTTATCTTGTGTGCAGGCAAGACTAAATTACTATAATCACAATCACAATTTTCTGACAAAATCCTTTTCTTTGAAATATATGAGTTGTTTCCGTACTTATTGCCTGGATTCCAAAAAATGAACATACAGATACCTTTGGGTGGTAGCAGTACCCATTTTTCAGTAGAGATTTTATGGAAAGTACTTTTTTGGGATGCTTATAACATTACTGAAGATGCTGAATAGTTTTGAGACTTGCACAAATGGGATATAAAACTAAAATTATTGATTTGAAAACATTAGAAGAATTACCAACTACTATGTTTTCTTGGATTAAGAAAAAAATGAGCACGTTGGATCAAATGCTACATGCAAACTTATATTATTCATTAAAAAAATATGAAGTCACTTTATAAACATACTGGACTCAAAGGAATTTTACTATTGAATCTTTTTGTTGGCTCTACAGCTTTTATGTTTTTCACTACTCCTTTTTTATTGCTTTTATTGATATTAACTCAAATTTTAAATAAATTATTTTTGTACTACTTTGCAGTGGTATACATTACTAATCTGATTCTTTCGACAATAGCGATCAAGCAGCAAAAGATGCCTTTTCACTTTTATGTAGCATTGGTATTTTCTCCTGTCTATAACCTGCTGCATAGTGTTGCATCTTTTCTTGCCCTGTGGGAATTTATTACTTGCCCTCAGCAATGGAACAAAATTCAGCATGGTTTATGGAACAAAAACAATCAAAATCCGTAGCTATTTGGCTATTTCTCTGCTCTATCATGATAGTCCTCATGGTGGGGATTGGTGGATTTACCAGACTCTCAAAAGCAGGGCTATCTATTACAGAGTGGAACCCAATTACTGGAGCGTTTCCACCACTTAACGAACGAGACTGGCTACAAGAAAAATCAAAATATGAGACTACACCTGAATATAAAACATTTAACTATGGTATGAGCATGGAGGAGTTTCGTACTCTATACTTGATAGAGTATGTACATAGATTGTTTGCAAGGCTAACGGGATTGATTTTCATTCTGCCATTTATATATTTTACACTAAAAAAAAGAATATCTAAAAAGGTAGTAATAAGGTTATCTATAGCACTATCATTTGGAGTCTTGCAAGCTTTTACTGGTTGGTATATGGTTAAAAGCGGTTTGGTAGCTAAGCCACATGTGAGCCACTATATGCTCACACTTCATTTGCTATTAGCATTGGTTATTTTTGCATTATTATCATATCAATTTTTTAATTATCAAGTTAGGCAAAAGCAAACTAAACTTAAGATTAGTGGTAGCACTGTACACTACGTAGGAATAATTCTGATCCTGATTGTAGTACAGATAATTTTTGGGGCTTTTGTTGCAGGATTAAATGCTGGTTTAATTTACAATACCTTTCCACTAATGGGTGGACACATTATCCCGAAAGATTTATTTTTCTTACAGCCTACATGGCTAAATATCTTTGAAAACAGAGCAACAGTACAATTTATACACCGAACACTAGCATTGCTAATCTTGGTCCTGACAACAGTACTCACAATAAAAAATGCCAGTGTAAAATCTGTGTATGTTATGCTACTCTCCGTCATCATCCAGATAATTTTAGGAGTGGTCACTTTGTTGTTGCATATACCAATAACTATTGCTATATCTCACCAAATGTTCTCGTTTATCTTATTTGGATCAGGTTTATGTTTCCTATGTTATTTAAGAAAGCAGAACTAACACTACATCACCAATCTGTACATTTTTTCCTTCTTGAACGAGAACGTTTTTTATTACCATTTCTGCTTCAGCACATATGATATTTTCCATTTTCATTGCTTCCACAACAAATAAAGGTTGTCCTGTTTCTACCTGATCTCCTACGTTTACGTGTAATTTAACTAATAAACCGGATATTGGAGATTTTACAGCATCTACTGAGGCTTTTTCTGTTTCGTTATTTAACATTAACTTACTTAATTCAGCTACATGAGGTTTAAATATATAGCACTCAGCTTGCATTCCGGCATGCCTTATGAAGTATTTGCTGCCTTGTTTTTCTACTTTAAATGTCATATTAGTATCATCATTAATTGTAATACATAGCAACCTATAACTTGATTTCCACTTACCACTTACAGAATACGTGTTATGATTGTATATTGTCGTTAAAATATTATCTTGGTACTTTGCATTTACAAGATGTTCGTTGTCATTTATTCTAGCTACGAACACTTCATCGATCGGCTTATCGTAATATTTTTCTTTATTTTCTAAATGAACATATAACCCAGCGAAAATAAATATTTTAATATATTCTTCTGTAACAAAATCACCATGAAACCCACTGGGGTAGTGGTCTAGAGTGAATCTTGTATGGAGCTTTGCTGCAACAAAATTTGGATGGTGGAAAATGGATTCTAGAAATTCTATATTATTTGTTACCCCTCCTATATAGCATTCAGACAATGCTTTTTGCATTCTGCTGATTGCTTCTATTCTATCTTTTCCATATGTTATTACTTTTGCAATCATCGAGTCATAAAACATGCTAATTTCTGAACCTGCAGCAACTCCGTCATCTACTCTCACATGATCATTTTCATTTGGTTTATCGTAGTATTTTATTCTTCCGCTAGAAGGGAAAAACCTTTTCGATGGGTCTTCAGCACAAGTTCTACTTTCTATTGCGGAACCGGTGAGTCTAATATCATCTTGACCGAACCTTAATTTTTCTCCGCAGGAAGTTCGTATCATTTCTTCTACTATATCTATTCCAGTTACAAATTCTGTTACTGGATGCTCAACTTGCAATCTCGTGTTTACCTCAAGAAAATAGAAGTTTTGGTCTTTATCCGCAACAAACTCAATAGTACCTGCTGAAAAATAGCCAGCTTGCTTTGCCAGGGAAACACATTGTGCATACATCTCTTGTCTTACTTTCTCGCTGATGAATGGACTTGGCGTTTCTTCTATTATTTTCTGATTATTCCTTTGTACTGAGCACTCCCTCTCTCCAAGACACACTACATTGCCATATTTATCTGCTATGATTTGTATTTCGATGTGCCTTGGTAACTCTATATATTTCTCTATAAAGATACTACCATCCTTAAAACTCTTCTCCGCTTCATTTTTTGCTGATGTAAATGCTAGTTCAATTTCCTTTTTGGAATTTACAATTCGCATACCTTTGCCACCACCACCCGAAGCTGCCTTTAACATAACGGGAAACCCAATCTCTTCCGCAACTTGAGCTGCATGGGCAGCATCGTTAATCTTGCCCATATATCCTGGTACTATATTGACCCCAGCCTTTCTTGCGGCTTTTTTTGCTGTTATTTTGTTAGCTGTAACTTCTATTGTTTCTGCACTTGGCCCAATGAAATCTATATTGTATTTTTGTAGAGCATATGGAAAATCTGGATTTTCTGCTAAAAAACCGTAACCTGGGTGTACAGCTTGTACACCTGTTTCAACTGCTACTTCACATATTTTTTCAATATTTAAGTAACTAAGGCAAGAAGGCGAAGGACCGATATACTTTGACTCATCTGCTTGCCTTACATGCACAGAATTTATATCTGCATCTGAGTACACGCATACACAAGATATACCCATTCTACGAGCAGTTTTGATAATCCTGCAGGCGATTTCCCCTCTGTTTGCTATTAAAATCTTATTGTACTTCTTTTCTGTCATCGTATAAGTATAATTTCTATGTCATTGCCTACAAGTAATTTTCTTTCTTCATATATAAGTACCAGGTGCTACTATTTTTGCAGCACACTTAGCACTAATATCCTCCATTAGAGTGCTTATGTCATTCGAGTTGTATATCTCGCTAAATGCTTTAAAAGACAGACATGCAACTCCACCAGAAGCTATTGTTGCTACTGAAGCTAGTGCAAGCTCTTGAGAGCACAGACACAGAAAATATAAAGATGAACATAAGGTAGCAATACACGCTATAGTTCCTACTATATATAGGCACAGGTGAAATTTCTTATTACATAAGAAGCTCTCTTTTATGCCTGCAATTTTTCTTATGTCGTCTTTATCTTCCTTACTAACCATATCAAGGGGAGTCCTTTTTGTGGAGTCAGTTAACGCACATTTGCTACTTAACGCATTTCTGACGTAATTTTTGAACTTTTCTAGCTTTTCTGGATCATACTGCAATTTAGCTTTTTCTGAATTCAAGTGCTCAAATATTCCTTCTATTACTTTCAGTAGTATCTGCATTCTTGCTGCTATATGAAATGGATTTATGTTGCCTTCGCTGTACCCTAATAAACGGACATCACTTTTAATACTTTTCTTGAAAATAGATAAAAAAACTTCAACATTTCTTGTCCTTGCAGCTAAATGCAAGAGATTGTCTCCATTCGCTATTAATTTTGCTTTATCGGACGGACCTGCATAACACCAGTCAAGTGCACATGTATTGGTTGAAAGCAGACCTTTTATATATTCAAGTTCACCCATAACATACCTGGCTATATTTAACCGATATTGAACTATACACCACAATTTGTAAAAATAAATGCAAATTAATCTTTCAGGATAAATAATTTATAGTAATTCTAAATTGTTATAGACATGGATTTTAGCTATCATCCGTTTACCATTGCTATAATAAACAAATATGCCAAACATAGTTACCAGATTTGCTCCATCACCAACAGGGTTTTTGCACATTGGTGGGGCTCGTACTGCCTTATTTAATTGGCTCTATGCAAAGCACCATGGTGGCAGATTTTTGCTCAGGATTGAGGACACTGACAGAAAACGTTCAACACAGGAAGCAATTGATGCGATAATAAATGGACTAAAATGGCTTGGTGTGAGCTATGATGGAGAAATAGTATATCAATCGAAAAGAATAGAACGGCATATCGAAGTTGCAAATCTTCTTGTTGAGAAAGGTAAGGCATATTGCTGTTGTTGCCCTGAAGATAAAGTTGCAGAAAAGAAGGCAAAAGCGAGAGAGGAAAGGAAAATATATAAGCACAAATGTACTAGTGTAATACCAGACGCAAAGCCAGTTGTCCGTTTTAACGTACCAGATTCACAGGAGATCATTGTCGATGATAAAATATACGGTCACATTAAAGTGAATAGTGACCAACTTGATGATATGGTGATCTTACGCTCTGACAATACTCCAACATATATTTTTGCGGTGGTAGTTGACGATCACGATGCAGGAATAACTGATATAATACGTGGTTCTGACCACCTCACTAATACCTTCAAGCAAGTGCTGATATACCAGGCTCTTGATTTTGATATTCCACGTTTTGCGCATGTACCGCTGATTCACGGGAGAGATGGGAATAAGCTGTCCAAAAGGCACGGTGCAACAAGTGTTTGCGACTACGAAAAAATGGGGATATTGCCAAAAGCGATGCGTAATTACTTGCTGAGGCTTGGGTGGAGTCACGGCAATGACGAGATTATTAGCAATGAGCAAGCAGTAAAGTGGTTTAATTTAGAAAGCATTGGTCGTTCGCCCGCACGGCTTAATTTTAAAAAATTGGAACATTTGAATAACCATTATATTAATAATATGAGCAATGAAGATATTCTGACCCTGATGCTTGGAGAAAGCACTCTAACTAACAAGAAAAAGAACTATTTATTACAGGGGTTAACGGAACTAAAAAAAAGAGCAAATTACCTGACCGAGTTGCTGGATTTAGCGCAGTTTTATATAAAAGACCCACCTTTTGATTTGAGCGAAGAAGCTGAGCAAGTTGTCAAATCTAACCTTGATATAATCAAGTTGCTTGCGTCATTTCTCTCGAATATCGGGGATAAAAACTGGAATAAGGGCTTTTTGTCTTCTCAGGTCAAGGAGTTTTCAAAGTTGCACAGTGCTAAAATAAGCGATATTTACCATTCATTACGAGCCCCTATAACTGGGGTGATGGATGCACCAGGAATCATTGATATTATGATAATTCTTGGTAAAGATGAATGTATAAGGAGGTTACAGGCAGTTTAAATGAAATAAAAGAAATTACTTAACAAACCTTGCCAACCCACCATAGCACTGATGGTATTAAGTTATCTTCAGTCTGTGCAGATTAAATGATGGAGTGTCACATAGTTAGTGTCTTATGTTTAATTTTTTTGCACTATGTGCATTGTATGTCTTTAAAAGTTTTTACCTATATAAGCTGAGACGTGATTACAAAGCGTTTAAGACAATATAAACCGCCGATTTGCAGGATTAGAGAGTAAACTCTATCATGGGGTTTCTTTTACCTTTTTTTCTGTCTAGTAAATTTCTTAAATATTTGTAGCTAAAGCAGTTTAGTGTAAAGGCAACACAATACTATGAATGATGAATCAGTATTGCTTTAAAAAGAGTACCCATGTTTTCAGTCAACCTTAGAAATTCGCTAAAGATCCTATTCTTTTGTTCATCACTTGCATTTTCCATTAAAGCCTGGGTTCTTTCTTTTATACCAAAAAGATATAAAAATTCTCTTTGAGTTGAAATCTCACAGTCTACGTATCTTAGTGAGTCTCTTAACGCTTGAAAATTTACAAGCGCGGTAATATCACTATTACCGACATTTTCAAGAAAATTAGCATACTTATGTTGTCTTACCGATTGCAAAGTGCTCTTGTGAGAAGGATATACATAGCCGTAATCTATAATCAAAGCGGCTCCTCCGTTATTCATTATCTTATCCTCAAGCTTTTTTAATACTTCGATCCCAGCTGAACATACTTCCACTACTGCACCATCAAAACCCTCTGTCATCCCATTGCTTGACACTGGAATCCAGTTTTTTTGTAATTTCATCGAAAATGTTGAATAGTGTGCTTGTTTACGATCAATTTTTCTGGATCCAAGTGTCAAGCAATGGGATAAAAAGGAAGGAGCACTAGGATGACAAGAAAGGGACAGTGAGGTGACAACATTCTTTTTTCTGGATTTCAACGCCAGTTTACTTGGATCTTTTTTCTGGATTCTAGTATTAAGCAATGGGGTGACAAGAAAGGGGCACTGGGATGATGCCCCATCATTCTGCTTTGTCACCCTATTTTCGTGCCACTTCCCATTACGATATACAAACTGGTCTATTGGAAGAGCATCGAAGAATTCATTTGCTAGAAAAATGGTTGGTTGTTCTGGTAAACTATCGATATTTTCGTGCCAACTGATTTCTAAACCCTTTAACTTTTCTTTTTGTATTTTTTGCAAAGTAGGACTTATCTCAACCAGGTGAATGGCCATTGAACTAAAAAAGCTACCGTACTTTTTAGTGACTCTTATTATATCATGAATGAGTGTTCCTCTACCTGGCCCAAGTTCGACTAGAGAAAATTTTGATGGCTTTCCCAATTTTTTCCATGTGTGCATTACCCAAACTGCAATTATTTCACCAAACAATTGACTAATTTCAGGTGCTGTGATAAAATCGCCACCATTGCCAAGCGGTAATTTATTCATGTAATAGCCATATTCTTTATGGTATAGAGCAGCATTCATGAAATCACTGATGGATATTGATCCTTGGCTTTTATCAATTAATTCGTATATATAAGTGAGCATATTATTAATAAATGTTTAATTATAGTGTGCCATAATATAAAATAGTGGAGTATTTATATATATAGTATAGACTTAAAAGCTTATGAATAATAGTGCTTCAGTTATGGATGAACAAAACGTTACCCTTATGTTTCAAGATGATAGTATTGAACATAAGCTTGAAGAAGCTGTCAATTTTGTAGAAAACAAGGTTATAAGTTCTGACGGGCTAACTTTAGCAGAAGTATTTCAAGCGCTAGTTCAAATGCTAAATAATGATCTAGAGTTGGTAAAAAAAGTGCTAGCGCACGCTAATATTATGGCAAAGCATGGAATGAAGCTAGCAAAAGAGTCACAATTGAGCAAAGCTGATGTTTGCCGAGCTTTAGAAGGCAAAGAAAGTATCCTTCACAGACAAGACTTTATAAAGAAACTGTCTTCTCTACCTTCTGTAAAATCGATCAAAAAGAAAGGCAGAGGTCTTTAGATGGCTGATTCTATAAAAAAATTTACTGTGCAGTGTGATTTCAAAGGACAAAGCTCACCTTTTGCAATATACATAGGGGATCCAAAAAGTGATACTCATCCAATACATCATCAAGATCTATGGCTTGTAAAAGAACGTGGAGGGAATATCCCTAATAAAGTCAAAGAAAGCCTGCAGAAGTTATATAAGCTATCTCAAGAAAATGGAATTCCCTTTTCAGAGTTATGCGCTTATGCCATTACTGTAGTTAATAATAATGATAGAAAAAAGTGACAATAAGAAATGAGATAGCCTTAATCTCTCAATATTTCATTTATAGAAGTCTTCTGTCTTGTCTTTTCATCCACTTTTTTTACTATAATTGCACAATAGATTGAAATGTTATTTGCAGATAAAGTAGATCCTGGTACCACCACAGAATAAGGTGGCACTTCGCCGTAAAACACCTTATTGGTTTCTCTATCAATGATCTTTGTTGACGCTCCGATGAAAACTCCCATGCCTAAAACAGATCCTTCTCTTATTATAACGCCTTCAGCTACTTCGCTGCGTGCGCCAATGAAGCAATTATCCTCTATAATAACTGGAGAGGCCTGAATAGGTTCTAAAACTCCACCGATTCCTACTCCTCCGGAAACATGGCAATTTTTTCCTATTTGTGCGCAGCTACCAATTGTTGACCAGGTGTCTATCATTGTACCAGAACTAATATATGCACCAACGTTAATAAAACTTGGCATAAGAACAACGTTTGTGCCTACGTAAGCAGATTGGCGAACAAAGCATCCGGGAACTGCTCTAATTTTTGACTGGTGAAATTCTTCTTCATTCCATCCGTCAAACTTATTATTGACTTTATCAAACCACCAACCGGTATGATCTATCATTTTGCTCTCTTCAGTAAGAAAATATAACGATATTGCCTGCTTTATCCATGTATGTACTATCCACTTCCCATCTGATAGCCTTTCTGCTACTCTAATTTTGCCACTATCTAAGAGCTTAATTACCTTTTTAATTATTACTCTTGCTGCTCTTTTCACGCTACGATTGCTAAGTTTGCTTCTATTTTTCCAAATATCTTCTACGTCACTCTGTATTTTTTCTAGTTGCAAGTCTTCCATTTATTACTTATTAACAATAAGTTTATAATTTTGTATAACTTGAGCTTGTTACTGCTTCACGTGTAAGGGCTGTGAAAATACAATGTAATAATAATTGCACTAAAACCTACTTAGTACTTCCCGGATAAGTAGTTAAACCTGGGAGGAAAGTAAAATGTATAAACTACAATCACGCATGGCATGAATATTGACAAGAACCTGACAAGCATACACACTGCTAGTATGCAAGAAAAAAGAATTGGTGGAAGGAATTTTTTACAAAATTTAGTATTTACTACATTAGCCTTTGCTGTAGTAACAGGATTATGTGTCGCAATAGCTAGTTCCAAAGAGATGAATAGGGTATACAAAACAATAAGCTGTAAGCTAGGATACAAAAAAAGCAAACTGATAGCCCAAGTATGAAAAGGCTTTGCTGCAAGTAAATTTTATCAAGACTACCTCTTTCTATCTAATTTAAGATCTAGCTAAACAGATGTCAATTACTGGTGTCATCTAAATAGATGATACTGAGATCCAGTTTCCGTAACGCAATTCTGTCCATAAATTTTTTGCTCCTCTATTTAGCGAGGTTCATTACAGTTAGAAAACTTATATAGATTTTTTCTACCTCTGTGATATCATAAGCCTGTAGTTATGGATAAGCACATATGAATAAATCAGCGTATGAAATCGTAGAACATGAATATGATGTAGTGGTGGTAGGTGCAGGTGGGGCAGGGCTCAGGGCAACACTTGGAATGGCTGCTACTAACTTCTCGGTTGCTTGCATTTCTAAAATTTTTCCTACACGCAGTCATACAGTTGCAGCACAAGGTGGAATTAGTGCGGCTCTAGGTAATATTGCTGAAGATGATTGGCGCTGGCATGCGTATGACACAATAAAAGGCTCAGACTGGCTTGGTGATCAAGACGCAATAGAATATATGTGTAAAAACGCTGCTAAAGCTGTTATTGAACTTGAAAATTTCGGTGTACCTTTTTCTCGTACAGGGAATGGTAAAATATACCAGCGTCCCTTTGGTGGAATGACAACTCATTTTGGCAAAGGAAAATCAGCCCAGCGTACTTGTGCAGCAGCAGACAAAACTGGGCATGCGATCCTTCACACTCTATATCAGCAGTGTCTTAAATTTAACACTGAATTTTTTGTCGAATATTTTGTAATCGATTTAATCATAGATAACGAAACCGGGGCGTGCTGTGGAGTTCTCGCTTGGTCGCTATGCGAGGGTACATTACATAAATTTCGTGCACATTCGGTGGTATTAGCAACAGGTGGATATGGACGTGTTTATTTCTCTGCAACAAGCGCACACACCTGCACAGGTGATGGTAATGGAATGGTGGTAAGAGCTGGATTACCACTTGAAGATATGGAGTTTGTGCAATTTCATCCAACAGGAATATATGGTTCAGGGTGCTTAATGACAGAAGGATGTCGTGGTGAAGGCGGGTACCTTGTTAATTCTCAGGGCGAAAGGTTTATGGAGCGTTATGCGCCAAAGGTAAAAGATTTAGCTTCTCGTGATGTAGTAAGTCGTGCAATAACAATTGAAATTAGAGAGGGAAGAGGTGTAGGACCGAAAAAAGACCACATATATTTAACTATAGCGCATCTTGATCCGGAAATAATAAAACTGAGACTTCCAGGAATTAGCGAAACTGCAAGGACCTTTGCAGGGGTTGATGTTACTAAAGATCCAATACCTGTTATTCCAACTGTGCATTACAATATGGGCGGTATTCCAACTAATTATCATGGAGAAGTGGTTACACTGAAGGAAAGTAAAGAAGAAGTGGTAGAAGGATTATTTGCAATCGGAGAAGCAGCGTGTATATCTGTACATGGTGCAAATCGGCTTGGTTCTAACTCACTTCTTGATCTTGTAGTTTTTGGTAGAGCTGCAGCACTCAGAGCAAAAAAGAAACTAAAGCCTAATATGCCACACAAAAAATTAAACTCAGCTTGTATAGATTGGATAGTAGATAGATTCAATAAAATGCGGTTTGCTTCCGGAGGGCTCAGAGTATCAAAAATACGCAGCGAGATGCAGCACACTATGCAAAAATATGCATCAGTGTTCCGTGTTGCTGAGGTTTTAGAAGAAGGTAAAAGAGCTATAAAAGGAGTAGCAAAAATGATGCCTGATATTGCAATTGAAGACCGCAGCATGGTATGGAACAGCGACTTAGTTGAAGCGTTGGAGCTTGCTAACATGATTCCACAAGCGGTTATTACTATGGAGTGTGCAGCCAATCGCGAGGAAAGCAGAGGTGCTCATGCTCGTGAAGATTTTCCTGAACGTGATGACAAGAACTGGATGAAGCACACTATAGCGTGGCTCGAGGAAAAGGAAGGGCAAATCAATACGAGAATTGATTACAAGAAAGTTGCTGAAAACACTCTGAGTGATGAGATTGATTTCATCGCGCCAGAGAAGAGGGTTTATTGATTTGCTCGTTGAATCCTAACAATCTCTTAATAACTTGAAATATTGATACACCATATATTTTAGAACTAGGAAGGCTTTCAGTGTCTTTTGATTGGTCTGATGACTCTTGTATTTCTTCCTTCTCTGAATTTTTGTGTTTATTTTCTACGTTCTGTTGAACAGTGCTTTTGAGAGCTTTGCCTTGCTCTGCAGCTAGGTGATCATCTTTACTTTTAAGCACACCCTGTTTATCAGTGGTAAATTCTTTCGTAGACTTCTTAATACCATTAAACCCTAAAGTGAATATTAGGCAGACCATTCCAGTAATAGCTATAATAGGTAATGCTGCTCCGATTACAATTTGCCCTTGGAAGCAAGAAAATGTTACCATTATACTAATGGTAGTTACTACTGTAATTGCTAACAATATACTAGCTCTCCTGCCAGAATCAACGCACTTCCATACAGCTTTGGAAGTATGTCCTATTTTTTTCATAGTGGTTTTTAATCGGTCTGCAGTAGCTCTACTTTGAGAATTAAACCATTTAGAAATGGTGCATACACCATATTTTGCTTCAAGCTTTTCTTTTAATTCTTTAGCTTTATCCCGTGCTTTTTGTGGTATTGTTTTATCATTCTTTGCATTTCTTAGAACCAGATAGTACTTCTTAGTATGAAATTTCTCATCTTCTAACCATAAAGAATGAGGGTTAGCACCTTCTTTTAATAATATTGCACAAAATTTTGTTGTGTTGCCACCACCGGACTTTCCGAAAACAATTTTTTTATGTTGAGAAAGGTGTTCAAATTTTTCTTTCATTGCTCTCCCCTTTAATGCTTCTTGTATAAGCGTACCTTTATCGTCGGTGTCTGTCTCAGCCTCACTTAATTCACTTTTGCCTGATATTAGATCCAAACATGTAACTTTTTGCTTGCCTTTTGATGACATAATATAGTGCAGAGCATTATTTCCTTCTTTGTCCTGAATAGTAATATCAGCACCATTTTGTAGGAATAGCTCTAGTATTTTATACCTGTTAGTTTTTTCAAATTTCTTATCTGTAAGCGACTGGCTTTCACTTTTTTTTTCTATATACTGAAGCAATTGATGAAGAGGTGTTCGCCCTTCTTTGTTAGGAGTATTTACAGCATTACTAAATCCATCTTTATCTGAAATTAACTCCAAACATACAACTTTTTGTTTGCCTTTAAATGACACAATATAGTGCAAAGCATTGTTTCCTTCACCATCTCTTTTGCTAATATCAGCACCATTTTGTAGGAATAGTGCTAGAGTTTGATATCTATTAGTAGCATTAAATTCTTTTTTAACTACATTTTGTATTTTGTTTCCCAGCGAAGATTTTTTACTCTTTTCTTGTATGTGCTGAAGTACTTGATGAAGTGGCGTTTGTTTTGCTGTATTTTCAGTGTCTACAGCTTTTTTAAACTGTGCTTTAAGTTGCTCTTTTCCTTTCTCCTCGCTTATATTTAATACTATATTTAAAAATTCAAGCTTTTGTTCTTTCTTTGATTCTATAACTATTAGATGTAAAGCATTGTTGTTACTTGCACCTTTAATGCTAATATCCGCCCCTTTTTGCAATAGTTCCTTAAAAAGTTTCTCATCTTTATTTTTAATTGCTGAATGTAATAGATAATTATCATTACCATCTGGAGTATTTATAATACGCGCTATAATTTCTTTAATTTTTGTTTTTATCTCTAGTTCTAACTCAGGTTTCTTTACTGACTCTGCTAATTTTTCTAGGAAATTAAGATAATATACCTTTTGCTTTTCATTTAAATTTTGTAGCGCTTCTTGAGATAATTCTAACTGATCTGGTTTAACCTCATGCTCTAATAATGTAACAAAAAACTTAAGTGTGTTATCATTATCTTGGATTGTGTGGGGTCCATATTTCCCTTTTGTTATTTTGTCAATGAGTGCCACCTGAAGCGGAGTTCTTTCATCCTGATTTTCACTATCAACAAGTTGTGCTAGATATTTCTTGGAAATTGCTTCTATTAGGGCATTTAAAGATCTGCGTTTTTGTTTTTTCTTTAGCAGTGCAGCAAGGTGTAAAATATTATTTCCGTTTGCATCTTTTAGGCTAATATCTGCCCCTTTTCGCAATAGTTTTTTTAAAAAATTTTTATCATAATTGTCAATTATTGAATGTAATAGATGATTACCATTAGCATCTGGAGTATTTATAATACGCGCTGTAATGTCTTCAATTTTATTTTCTATATTGATTCTCTGCTCTAATGTAGATCGCCCTACTGACTTTGCTAATTTTTCTAAGAGTTTAAAATGATACTTCCTGTACTTTTTATCTGAGTTTTGTAATTCCTCTTTAGATAACTGCAAATTATTGACGTTAGCTCCTAGCTTAAACAAGCTTATAGCAGACTCTATCGTATGATCATCATATTGCGTAAATGGCTTTTTTAGAAATTTTCCAATTTTTCCGAGTACTCTTTCAGAGCTATGCTCTCCCTTAGTTATTTTTTTAGATAACAATTTTTGTAAGGGTGTTTGTCCTTCTTTAAGGTTTATAGCTTTACTAAGTTTATCTTGAGATATTTTTTCTTTTTTCACTAAACCTAATATTAGATTTAAACATGCAACTCTTTGCTTTCCTTGCTGTAAAGCAACTACGTAGTGTAGAGTGTTGTTATCGTCACCATCTTTTGTGCTAATGTCTGCGCCTTTTTGTACAAGTTTCTTAATTTTTTTCTTATTGTCTCGTTTTGCTGCTTCCAATAAACGATCATTAATGTTCTCATCTGTAAATATATTAAGAATTTTTTCCCTATTCTTAGGCTCTTTGTCATTAGTTTGACGTTTATGATTGCTATCACTTCCAATTCCATTATCTTCGCTGTTCCTATGGCCATTTTGGTTGTGGGTAATACTATTAAAATAATATTTGCTATTATAAGTAATTTCAGAAATTACTTGTCCTATTCTCTCTTTTTTTATAGGGTCTAATTCTTTTGGTATTTTTCTATTCAATATCAGAAGGAAACACTGGACATAATACCTATAATATTTTTCTTGTTTTCTAAGTGATTCTTCCAATGTAGTTAATACTTCAGGGCTAGCGCCTTCTTTGAATAACCTTGTACACTTCTTGATGATTCCATCTCGAACTCTTGGTTTTTTACGCTCATGCTCTTCTTTTTTTACCTTTCTCTCCATAGCACCATACAATTGCTCGTCCTTTCTATCCTGCTCTCGCTTTTCATTTTTATCTGTGCATTCACCTAATTTATCTGTATTAGTAGTTAGTGTAGTTATATCTATACTCATACTAAAATCCCACTATTAAGCTATGTATCTTCTTGGCTGTCAGCGCTGGAGCTTCTTTTGCTTAAACTAACAACCTATTGAATTAGACTTTTAAATTGAGCTAGATGTTGTATATGTAATCGAAATATAGGTGAAAAGGCAGAAAATTAGTTTTTATTAGAAAACTTGCCATCATTAGTTAAACCTCACTTTAGCATTTATCTACCATTTTAACCATTTAATCTTAAAAAATAATAAATATAGCTAAAATAGATCTGATATTTTCTGCAAAACATGCCACTGCTATTAGCTCTACGTCGTACCGCTGCAGTATCTCGCGTGCCAACAAGCATAAACAAACAAAATCTTCGGATTACCTTGGCTGTAGTCCGCATTTTAATTTGATTGTGCTTTGTTAAAAAAAACTTTAGATTAATTTCATAATCAGTACTTACAATTTTATGACTCAAACTTGGAATTTATTGCAAGCAGGGCAGGAGAGAAATTACAAGGTAGCATATATAAATGCTCGTATTATCGACCCAGAAACTAAACTTGATATAGAGGGTTCACTGCTGACTGAAGGGAGTAAAATCATCGATTTTGGTGAATCATTGTTTTCGAACGGAGTGCCAAGTGGAGTTGATGAGACGATAAACTGTGAAGGACTTGTTCTAATGCCAGGCCTTGTTGACATTCACGTGCATTTTCGTGAGCCTGGCCAGGAGCACAAAGAAACTATATATACAGGTAGCAAATCCGCAGCTGCGGGGGGCGTTACAACTGTAGTTTGCCAACCAAACACTACTCCAGCAATAGATAGTGTTATTTTGGCTAAGTATTTAAAATATAGAGCGCTTGAAACTTCACATGTGAACATTGAATTTTATGCTAAAATCACTACTTCAGAGGAAAAGTTAACTGAAGTGGCACTTTTAAAAGAAGCAGGTGCAGTTGGGTTTACTGATGATGGTATACCGGTCATGAATCCAATGATTATGAGGCAGGCGCTACTTTATTCAAGTATGCTGAATGTTCCTATTGCTCAACATGCTGAAGACCTGAATTTATCAGCAGGCGGTGCAATCAACGAAGGTAAGATTTCTGAAGCATTAGGAGTAAAGGGAATCTTAAGTGCATCAGAATCAGTCATGGTAAGTCGCGATATACTGCTCATGAAAGATATAGAGAATGTGCACTATCATATTTTGCATATCTCTTCAAAAGATTCACTTGACGCTGTTAAACGTGCAAAAGATTTAGGATTGAACGTCACATGCGAAGTAACTCCTCATCACTTCACTTTAACTGAAGATATAGTAAAACAACACGGAGCAATTGCAAAAATGAATCCGCCGCTTCGTACCGAAGAAGATCGTTTAGCTATGGTTGAAGGTTTAAAAACAGGTGTGATTGATTGCATTGCAACCGACCACGCGCCGCATGATCGTAGTTCTAAAGACCTGCCACTCGAGAGCGCTGCATTTGGTATTGTAGGCCTTGAAACAATGCTACCCCTTTCACTTGAACTTTACCACAGTGGGCAGATAGACCTATTTGATATACTTGCAAAGCTGACATACAAGCCTGCAGATATAATACACGTACCACGTGGTCGTGTACAGAAGAACTTTGTTGCAGACCTAACTTTAGTTGATTTGAATTACGAGTGGGAGATTAAAATTGACAGCTTTGCTAGTAAGTCAAAAAATTCTCCTTTTGGCGGACGCAAAGTAAAAGGGCGCGTAGTACGCACTATTGTGTCCGGCAAAACTGTGTACTCGCAAAAATGATTTTCGTAGAATCACTTTTTCTTATCTGGAATTTTTAATAACTCGGTTTCCAATTCTTCTATCGTTGGCAGAACTGTTTTTATGTCTTTCGGTAAATTTTCAGTTATTCGATGTTCTGCTAACTCTATATTGGTTTGGTTATATCTCGAAGTGTATATTCAGCAAGCACACTATTCTCTGATTTACACAAAATTAATCCTATGGAAAATTAATCTGTTGCATGTTTTAGTAAATCATCAACTACAGAAAGATAGAAATTCATTTTACTAGCATATTCTGGTTTAAAGTCTTTATCTTTGAGTTCAATTACTACAAAGCAACACAACTTTAAGTGGTAAAATAATAAATCAATATAAAAGTCTTTATCTCCAACATCTAAGTGAAACTTGTCTGCAAACAAACGCGAATCCTTTACCCAGCTCTAGTAGGAACTTTTCAACATGCTTTACAAGCCCTTTTTCTACTTCTCTCTCATGAGCATCATCTCCTATACTTAAGAAATCAAAAACATATAGATCTTTTAATGTATAGTGTGCCAGGTCTGATTGGAAAGATGACAGCTTATCTTTAAGGTTAATAATAGCCTTTCCCTGCCTTTTATATAGCGCTCACTCTATCTGCTTCACTGTAATATTGCGTGATCAGCAATGCTCTATAGCTCTTTGAAAGTAGAAAAGCCTCTCTTGTAAGGCTCTTTAATCTTATCCATAATCACCACAGTATGAAACTAAGGCAATTCTACAAGCAACCTGTTGCACAAATTCAACATCGAGATATTCTTCAGCAAATTTGTGCATATACTTCAGATTTCTCATACTAAAATCCTTCATTTCTGGAAATGCACCCTTCAAATTCTTACTCAGTTATTCAAAACTTTCGCTTCCAGCCATGTTCTTTTTGTCACTTTAAAGTTTCTATACTAGTATAATAATAAAGTAAATGAGCTTGCTGTAAGCGCTGCTTTATAACGATTTGTGGTAATATGATCTTTTAGCTGCTTTAAAAATTTCGTATATTTTTTTCTATAGTTTTTGCTATTGGTTATCCCTTAAACAATTTTCACCATTCTTTACTTGTCGAAAAAACAATCTTTAGTTCAAGGTTTATGCCTGAAACCTTAAGTTATAGTAGTTTAGGATTCCTCTATGAATCACACGTGCCTAGCTAATACTTCTTTAACCTTGCAATGATATTTTCTTTACCAATAAAAATTAATAACTTAGCAAGCTCTGGGCCTGTTTTTGCACCTGTTAGGGCTAAACGCAGCTGCATAAACAAGTCTTTCAACTTTATATCCACTGTCTGTTGAATAGCTTTCACCCACTCCGACAATGTGTTTTCATTACAATCACCTTGAGGCAATGCATCGAGTACGATTTTTATAAACTCCTTATCAAGAACCACAGGTTCTATATTAGATTTGCATATTTGCCACCACTCAGCCACTTCCGAAAATTTTTCTATATTGTTCCTTATGAAGTACCAAAACTCTGGAGAGTTAACTCCAATTTGACTTAAACGCTCTTTTACCATTTCAAATGGCATTTGTTGCAGGACTTTACTATTTAGCTTATGTATTTCACTCAAATTAAATTGTGCAGAAGCTGAGCCAAATTTTTTAATGTCAAATGAGTCAATTAAAGATTGCATGTTAACGTAAGCTTCGATTGGATCGGATGTTCCAAGTTTTATTAAATAACTAGCGAGTGCCATTGGTTCAATTTCATTTTCTTTAATGGATTTGATGTCCAGTCCACCTTTCCGTTTCGATATTTTACTATCATCAAAATGTAGAAGGGGAAGATGAGCAAACACAGGAACTTTTGCTTCTAATGCTTGTATCATTTGTATCTGAACTGCAGTGTTAGTTACATGATCTTCTCCGCGTATAACATGGGTTACATTAAAGTCGACATCATCAATAACAGAAGGTAACATGTATGTATAAATTCCATCCTCCCTTTTTACCACGGGGTCGCTTATACTGCTGGTTGCAATATTTATTTCACCTTTAACCTCATCATTCCATTTGACAACTTCATTCCTATCCAACTTAAATCTAAAATGTGGTTTTCGTCCTTCTTGCTCATAACAAAATTTTTCCTGTTCAGTGAGAAGTAATGCACTCCTATCATATACCGGAGGAAGCCCATGTTTTAACTGCAATTTTCGTTTAATGTCTAATTCTTCTTTTGTTTCATAGCATGCATAAATGTGCCCTTTTGTTATTAACTGCAGAAACACTTCGTTATAATGCTTAAAGCGCTCTGATTGCTTAAAAATTACATCCCAATCTATGCAAATCCATCTCAAATCCTGCACTATGCTATCTATATGTTTAACGTCTGAACGCTGAAGATCAGTGTCGTCGAAACGAAGTAAAAATTTCCCGTTTTGACTACGTGTGTACATCCAGCAAACGAGTGCAGTGCGGGCGTTTCCCACATGAAGATAGCCAGTTGGGCTTGGGGCGAATCTCGTTAACATTTTATTTATGACTCTGATTTTTTTAATTCTATATGAATATGTGGCTAAAGCAAGATCTATAATATAGCTAAAAGGTTATGCAGCTGTACAAATGTTATGAGGGGGTGTCATCTAAGTGACTCATAGAAATGCAAAAATTATTTGACAAACCTCGCCGGCCCCCATAGTACTAAAGGTATTCAATTACCTTCAATCTGTGCAGATTAAATAACAAAGTATTACATAGTTGATGTCTTATGTTTAATTTTTTGCACTATATGTACCTTATGTCTTCACAACATTTCTAGGTTTTTACCTATATAAGCTAAAACTCGCTTTTAAAGCGTTTAAGACAGTATAATATGCCAATTTGCAGGATTAGAGAGTAAACACTATCTACCACGGGACATCTTTTTCTTTTTTTTATTTAGTAAATTTCTTAATGTTTATAGCTAGTTCAATTTAAGGGTCCAAAAAAGATGTCATGTCAGTATCAGGTGTTTTCATAATATCCTTATGTTTGGGGTAAAATCTGCTATAACATTTAACACACTGTCTTCGCAAACAAATGTTCGTACAATTGTATATCAAGCATTGTAATGATATCACTTTTTTGGTCAAGGTCATTACAATGTTTGTACAGTTGTGCCTAAAGGGCAGGAATTTTAGGTCGTTTTTCTTAAAAGTGTTTTAGTATACTAGATTCATTATTGAGGTAACAATAGAACTAGAGGATTTGATAGAAATATCTGAATTAACTTTACTCAACTTGCAAAACTTTCTTGACAGTTTTAAAGGGCAGTGTGCAGTAAAGTGGAAAAATATGTAGATAAAAGGGTAGAAGAAGTCAAAAATGAGATTGTGACATATGTAGTATGCAAGGTGTTAAATAATATCTTGGGTAATAAGCCACTAGCTATACTCAAAGTGAATAAACCTGACAAAATTACACAAGTTGATGACAGTTCAACACAAAATCAAAAATTTATCAAGATCTTTTTATAGGAAAAACGCTTATTGGAAAATATAAAGGGAGAATATATGAAGTTGCGGTCAGCAGTGAGGGCAAGTTAATCTATAATAAAGCAAAATATAACTCTCCTTCTATAGTAGGCAAAGAAATTATTGGTAAAAGTTGTAACGATTGGGATTTTTTTAGAGTATGCCTTGACTCCGAAAAAGGACTAAAAACTCTGGGCTACCACCTGCAAATTTTTGTCAGCTCAAAATGGATCACAGCTAATGTTTAAGCCATATATTAAAGCTTTTAAAGAGGTCTTAGTTTACTTGCTCTGTTATTTTCTTTATTATTAAATATTGCTTTAAATAATATGGAGGAGTAGGTTGTCAGCAATTGCCATTATTGATTTTGGTTCACAATTTACGCAGCTTATCGCGAGACAGATCAGAGAAATGGACGTTTATTGTGAGATATTCCCTAGCAACATCAGTTTTGAAACAATATCGAAATTCAATGGATTTATTCTCTCTGGAGGACCACAATCTGTGCATGATGGTTGTTCTGAGGCAAGTGGAGTAGCACATGAGATTATAAAATTTAATGAGGCAACAAATGTTCCTATACTTGGGATATGCTATGGGCAGCAACTTATTTGTCATTACTTTGGAGCGAAAGTAAAAAAAGAGTTCAAACAGGAGTTTTGCAAAACTAAGATTAAGATACTAAAGGAATCCTCCATTGTAAAGGATGTGTGGAATGTTAATTCTGAAGTGGATGTATTAATGAATCATGCGGACAGTGTTGAAACTGCACCACAAGGGTTTACTGTTATTGCATCAGGTGTAATAAATCAAACAATTGCGATAGTTGCCAATGAACAGCGTAGGATATATTGTACTCAGTTCCATCCTGAGGTTAAGCCTACAGCGAATGGTAGTAAATTGCTTTCTAACTTCTTGGACATTGCAAATTGTAAAAGAGACTGGACAATGAAGTCAATCATTGAAAAGCAAAAGGAGAAAATTAAAAATGTGGTAGGAGAGAAAAAAGTAATTGCTGCGGTAAGTGGAGGGGTTGATTCAAGTGTTGCAGTGGCTCTTACATATAAAGCCGTAGGAAAACAATTAAACTGTATTTTTATTGATACTGGGTTGTTACGTAAGAACCAGACCATTGCTCTGTTGGAAGAGATTCCAGTAAATTATGTTGATAAATCGAATTTGTTTTTGAGTAGATTAAAAGGTATAACTGATCCAGAAGAAAAGCGAAAAATTATTGGTAACACTTTCATTGAAGTCTTTGAAGAGGAGGCAAAAAAAATAGGTAATGCAGATTTTTTAATGCAGGGTACTATTTACTCTGATGTGGTCGAATCAGGGCATGCTTCGGGGAATGCTAGTACAATCAAATCTCATCATAATGTTGGTGGATTGCCAGAGAAGATGAATCTCAAGCTAGTGGAGCCTTTGCGCTACCTCTTTAAAGATGAGGTAAGACTGCTTGGGAAAGAAATTGGGCTTTCAAACGAGATAATATTTCAACACCCGTTTCCTGGACCTGGACTTGCGGTAAGGGTCATAGGTGAAGTTGATGAGGAAAGGGTGCGAATATTGCAAGAAATAGATGAAATATATATCAATACAATGAAAAATTACGATCTATATGATAAAATATGGCAAGCTTTTGCTGTACTATTGCCGATAAGAACTGTAGGTGTCATGGGAGATGGTCGTACATACGGATATGTTTGTGCTTTGAGGGCTGTGACATCGTTTGATGGTATGACGGCTGATGCATTTCCATTTGAGAATAAAAGTCAGCATTCATTAATATTTTGGGATTTTTTGCAGAATGTCAGCAGTATAATCGTTAATAACGTTTCCGGAGTAAATAGAGTTGTGTATGACTTAACTTCAAAACCACCGGCAACTATTGAGTGGGAATAATTTAGAACTGTTTTTTCTTCTTTATGCACCGCACTTTTTTCTTTATACTACTCGTAACTTCTACAAATAATGCAAACGTCAATGAAGAATACAAGTATTCTTTTGGTAATTCTACATGAAGTCCATCAAGCATCAGGTGCACACCAACAAGTACAATAAATAGGATGGCGATTATTTTTAAACTCGAGCTAGATTTAATTAGCTGGGCAGTATAACTTGATAAAAATATCATTGCTAGTATGGAAAATACGCATGCTATAGCAATTATTACCATGCTATGAGTTAATGCTATAGCAGTTAGTAAAGAATCAACTGAAAAAACTAAATCTATTAATATAATTTGTAGTACAGCTAGAAGCAGTTGTGATTTAATGTCTATTTTTTTTTCAACTTGCTTGCGTGAGAAAATGTCGTTCCATAATTCTATGAAGCTTTTAATGATTAGGAATAATCCTCCTGCTATCATGAGTAGGTCTTTTACTGAAATGTTGAACGATGCAGCGTAAAATATAGGTTTTTGCATTGATAATATATATGATGTAAAAAATAGTGTTACAAAGCGCATCTGTAGTGCTAGTGCAAAACCTACGATGCGTACTCTCTCCCTCAACGCGTTTGGTACTCTATCTATTGCTAGAGAAATAAAGATTAAATTATCTATACTAAGTATTATTTCAAGTAGTGTAAGTATTAGTAAAGCCCAAGTTTCTGCTAGCATTTTTGTTCCAGATTTAGCTTCTTTACTCTACAATAGATATGTAAAATTTAAGTAACTTCACTCAGGCAAAGTATAGAGGGGTTTTGCTTCAGAATGCCCATGCTCGTATCCGTTCAGCCAATTGCATCAACTTAAAAGACTCCCTTAGTGAACTTCCCTAAAGACATAATGGATTTTAGGGAGAAATTTTATATACAATCACTGATATTTTTCCTTAAGTTAACGCCATTGTCCATTCAGCCCAACGGTTTGAGAGACAGTATCAGCTAGTGACTTCTTCTTTGAGCTATGTAATTTCAGCTTAAGGAAAACAAGTAAGTTCAGCTATTAAGTTGACAGATATACCAGCTTTGAGTAAGTTTCTTGCCACTTCGATTTTTCTTTTCTCTGTATCGGCTTTGCATACTCTCATCAAATTTTTGGTTAAGGGAGGATAAATTGTCATTCTCACGTTTCTTATCTTGATTATAAATAAAACGCTCTTCTTCACCCCAATTATATTGGTTCAACTCATTATAAGCTCTGCCAATAATCACATCACTCCCTACTACTTTCTTTACACCCTCTTTGCTAGTCTTATTTGCATACTTAAAAAAATAACACTACTTTTCGACCATATTTTCTAATTGATCCTCTTGCGTTTTTGGAAATTTTTGTGGTTTTATAAAAGTAAAACTAAAGTTCTACAGGTCACGTTTGAAAGTTTTCATATCAAGAGTAACGTGATCGGATTTGTACTCTAGTTTATCAAGAAACAGAACAAAATCAGTTATAGCAATGAAGATAACCTCTTTAAGGTCTTGATAACCTGGCACCTACGTCAACTTGTCTTAAGTAAGCTTTGGCAGCGTAGTATTTGCGTGTTTTTTAAAGCCAGTGGTTCTAAGCGGTCTGTGTGTCCTGCAAATGAATTGCACACCTGTAGAATCTCTAATGATACGTCAACAATACTCTCCTTTTTAGTGGTAATATTAGGGTTTTGAATGGAACTTAGAAGACTCACATACTCTATTTTAGCCTTACCAGTTCAACCTAAAATATCATTGGGAAGATGAATGAGAATATCCTTATTTTTCTCAGTGCCAAAGATGCGCCGAAGCGCTAAATTGTTTTTTGGGTCTAGAAAAAAAAGCTATAAGAAATTCACTTAAAAATTATTGATAATTATACATTATTTTTCACAAATATTCAACTTCCTTACGTTTGAAATCATTACCCCATCTATAGAATAAGATGTACCAATGGTGAAAGTAGGCTTTTTAACCTCTCATAGTGTTTCTTTCTGCTACATTACTGAATAGAATACTTGCTTTCTGCGAAATATTAGAAAGGGAGAGTAAAAACATAAGATCAGCCACCTTCTGTGCACATCAGCTCAGTATGTAAATCCCTAACTAGAGCCTCAGCACATTCTCTTTGAACGATAATACTAATTTTGATTTCAGATGCTGTAATCGCAAGTATTTCTATCTTTTTTTCACTGAAGAACTTGAGTGTATGGTACATCACAGACATAACACCAATACCAATGATTGAAATTTTAGCTGCATTATTGTTTATAACATAATCTTCATTCTTGTTCAGTAGCTCTTTCATTAAGTCGATATCGAACTCGGAAATTACAATACTTGATCCATGTATCATATCAATTTTAATATTTGCCCCTGCCATATCTTTTAGAGTGCGCAAGGTATTTGCAAAATTGGTAAAAGTTATAAGAGCTTCATTAGTGCTATAAGTTATTCCAGTAATTGTGTGTCTCTCTAGTACATCATTTTCGTGTAATACTGCAGTGCCTTCTACCTCTTTAAAAGTGGATAGCACTTGTACTTTAATGTTATGTTTCATTGCGAGCTGTACTGAACGGTTATGCAATATTTTAGCACCTGATGATGACATCTCCAACATTTCATCGTAAGAGATGGATTTTAGTTTGCGTGCTTTTGGGACAATTTTCGGATCAGCCGTATATATTCCATCGATATCAGTAAAAATCTCACAAACTCTGACACCAAAAGCTACTGCAAGGGCAACTGCTGATATATCAGAGCCTCCTCTTCCAAAAGTAGTGATTCTATCATCATATATGCCCTGAAAACCGGCAATGATCGCCACAGTGTAACCTTCAGCAAAAGATCTTTTCAAATGATCAATCTTTATTGTTTTTATTTTAGACTCGGAATAAGAATTATCAGTTATAATTGGTAACTGCCAAGCAAGCCACGATTTGGCATTTACTCCGATAGATAGGAGGGTAATTGCTAATAGGCCACAAGAAATTTGCTCTCCCGCTGAAAGCATAACATCATATTCTGATAGTGCTTGTTTGTGGCTTAAGTTTAAGGTTTGTCTAGCCTGAAAAACCATTTGGTCGGTAAGTCCTGCAATGGCGGAAACAACAACAATTATTCTATAACCTTTATCAACATCTTTTTTTATTAAATTTGCAACTCTGGTTAAATCGGTTAATGAAGTTCCACCGAATTTTTTTACGATTATGTTGTTCATAATTACAATATAGCTTCCTTCAGAGAAAAATATAGCGCTAGTTGACATAAATTTTAAAAAACTTAGTCATTCCCCATGGCAAAATCTCCGGTCAGAAATAATGAACCACAAATCAGTATAATTTTAACGTTTTGGATAGGAGCTTTTGGCATGTGATTTAGTATAGTATCGCCGATTGATTTACATTCAATAACATTTATTCTTATATTGTTGGCTTCTTCCCTGATTAAATTTGTATTTGTTGCTTTTGGCTCAGATTTAACACAACCCGCATATAGTAGCTTGATATACAATTTTAAGTATCTAAAAATTTTTCCACATTTCTATTACGAGTGACATCAAAAATTATATAAATGCCTTCGGCAAAATTATCTTTTACTCACTTAGCTAATACTTTGGCATCGTTATTATTGTGTGCACTATCTAAAAATAATTACCAATCTTTCGGTAATGAAGAAATTAAATTACCCTCTTGTATGAGCTCTAGTTGTGCAGGCCAATAGTATGCTGTAAACCTGAGGTGATATCATCTTCTCCAATATCAAACCCATACTTTCTACTCAAAATGCTGCATGACGTAATGGCATTTCCTGAGTTAATTATTTGATGATTGCCCTTTAAAAAGGGTAGGAAAAATTCTATTGATTGAATAGCTGATTGAGAAACCATTTTGTTATTCTTTTTTTTTGCAACTCCACTCAATGCCTTCTCTGTATAAAGGAGATTTATTACTTATTGCGTAGTGTTCTAGTGTATTTATTATAGAGTTTTCTTGTAGTGCTATTCGTAAGGAACATTATGCTTCATATTTTGATCTTTTCACCGCTGTAGTTTCTACAGTGGGGCCAAAGTGTTCTGTATGATCAAGTGCGATGGAAGTAATAGTTGTTAAAACTGGATTATCTGTCACATTTATTGTGTCAAGCCTTCCGCCCATACCTACTTCAATTAAGGTGATATCAGCTTTATAAAGGGAAAAGGCTAAAAAAGCTACAACAGTTGCAGTGTGGCATTCTTCTATAGTAAATTATATAATTTATTATCTTCGATATAACCACCTACAACAACTATTCTTTTATTAGAGTTCACTGAATGTGGAGAAGTGTATATGTGAACCTCATACCCTACTGCCTGCATTGTGTATCTTACAAATGATAATGTTGAACCTTTTCCATTAGCTCCAGCTATATGGATTATAGGCGGTATTTTTTTTCAAGATTGTCTAGTTTGTTAAGAAAACCTTTTATACGATCAAGAAAAAAATCTTTTGGTCTTCTACCAAGTGGCTTAGCCTAATTAGGTATGTATATCATAGATTGTTGTTATATTTTAATTCATCTATGACACGTGCTATGCTATATGCATCAATTTTTTCGCTGAATTGAGAACGTTGATTAATAGAAATGCTTATACCATTCATTACAACATCACTTATCAAGAAAGAACTGACATTTTTAGTAACTTTAAAATCAATATTTGTGAATTCTTCATCGCTGTAAAAAAATCTTGTACTAATCAAACAAGTTGCATTGTCAACTGCTCTTGAGCTCATTATAGTCATTTCACTATTATTCATATATTTATATAAAATTTCGATACACAGACGTGTAAAATATATCTCATATTCTCTTAAGAAATCTTCTCTTTCTTCCTGAGTAGTCAAAGTCCAATGTTTTCCCATAACAAATCGAGATATTTTTTTGAGGTCAATATTATTTTGAATGATTTCCTGAAGCTTTTTATATACATGTTCCCGGTCTTTTTTATTCTCCTTTGTAGATATGTTACCTACTTGTTGCTTCATAGCATGCACAAAAATTTTATGATCTGCGCAGTTGGTATAGGCTCTTGAAGAAATTACAATGAAAACAATAATAATTAAAAGTTTAATAACATTCATGAGATATGTTTATTAACTATGATACTTAAAGTGCGAAATTTAACAAAAGCTAAATAATAGCTATTTATCACTGACTCCAATATAAACATAGACACGCCTTACGTAAATCGGCTATAATGATAGGGGTCTGTTCTATACGTTATGAGTTAAGTTAAATTTCCCGAGCGATAATTTCTAGTCAAGGGAATTGCCTCTATCAATTCCATTGAAATTGATACGTAATGCCCACCTTAACTTTAGGTCTCAGGAATCTACTAAGGCTAACGGTAGATACGGATTCCGTTCCAGTTGGTTTAAACTTATGCTTCACCAGTACAAAGAACAAGGTATTTTCCTCTGTTTACCTAATGAGGTATTCCAGGTTGTAATTGATGTTGAGAAGTATTCTGATTTTGTTCCTTGGTGCAAAGCTGTTTACTTAAAGGAGAAAATTGATAACCAGATGGTTGTGGATCTCTTAGCAGCTTTTCATGGAATTAAGGGAAGATATACTTCGGAGGTAACCTTTCTTTCTCCGAGTGGAACTAATGAAGGTTGGATAAAAGCAGTATCATCAAATGGAATATTTAAACATTTATACAATGAATGGAGATTCATTTCTATAGATGAAAAGAAAACTATGGTGAAGTTTTGTATAGAGTTTGAATTTAAATCCAGCTCGTTTTCCATTTTATTAAATTCAATATATAAATATACACAAAGTAAAATAATTGCTGCGTTCAAAGACAGAGTTGAGAGTCTTGCTAAGAAAAAGTTATCTTGACATTATTGATATAAATACGTAATTATTTAGTAAGTTAAATGTTTGTATTATGATGATTTTTAGATTATTATTTTTATTGGTCTTTATAAGTGTTAACTCTTATGCAGTTATTAAGCAGGACTTATCCAACAACCATTATATTCAAAAAATTAATGAAATAACATCAAAAGAACTACTATTACCGTTGCCTGATGATAAATTATTAGGAGATTCCAAAGCACCAATTCTAATGATAGAATATGCTTCGCTCACTTGTTATCATTGTTCTCTTTTTCATAGAGAAGTTTTTCCTGAAATTAAAAAGAAATATATAGATACAGGTAAGATGCTATATATATTCCGTCATTTCCCTTTGGATTATAGAGGACTAAAAGCTGCAATGCTAAGTTATTGTTATGAGAAGCAAGAAGACTATTTTAATTTTAATAAAGCTGTTTTTAATTCGATAGACTCATGGAATTACTCTAATTTAAGTGACTTAACTGTGTTACAGAAAGTGGCGGCACTAAGCAACTTAAAGCAAGACACATTTAACCGATGTATTAACGATAAGGAGGTGATGGATAAAATTATAAATGATAAATCACTAGCAATTAATAAGCTTGGCATTATGGCCACTCCGATATTTTTTATCAAGCTTAACAACGATAGATCACACACAGAGCCTAATAAAATTAGGCACGAAGGGTACAAAGCGCAAGAATACTTTACTAACGTGATAGACAGGCTATATGAAAAAGCTATAGTGAAATGATACCACTGTAGCCTATCATACAAAGACTCTATACTGACCCATCGTCTTTCATCACTGCTTGTTGTTTTTTACGCTCAAACTCTCTTTTTTTACTGTGCCAAGCGTAATAATACATAGCAATTTTATTTTCTATTAATATTATAGTCCCATCATAAAACTGAACCATATCCATAACTTTTTTCTGGGCTTCATCAAAACGTTCCCTATACTTTTCACGATAAGCTGGGTTATTTAGTAATGTAACCCCTTCATCTTTATTAGATCTTTTACTTAACGTTTCAACTTCACCAGCAATATTATAAGACATATAACTCCCTCTAATTGATTATGAAAATTATATTTAAAAGAGAAATTTGCATGTAAGCAGTCTCTTTAAATTTTAGTGTGGCAGCCAATCAGCTGTTGCACTAGTTAACTATGATATTATATATCACAATTTTTGTCACTTAAAATTTTATGCTATAAAATAATAGCCTAAAATAAATGTTTATATCATTTTAGGCTATATAATTATTTATGAATTTTATATTAATTAAGCCTTCCTATAATACAAAACATGGCACGTAATAACCCTAACATAAAATTATTATATATACGAGATTTATTTGCAAAAGAATGTAAAGAAATAGAAGAGTATTGTATTCTTGGGAAAAAACAACACATTCAAATTAGCCCTGAAGAAGGAAAGTTATTAAGTTTATTTATAAAGATTCACAAGGTGAGAAGTATCGTTGAAATTGGCACATTGTACGGTTACTCATCAATTTGTATGGCAAAAGCTCTGCCTGAATATGGCCATATATACACAATAGAAAACAATCCCAAGCACTTTAAAATAGCAAAAAAGAATTTTAATGCTTTTAATATGAGTAATAAAATTACTTTAATAGTAGGCAATGCATTAGAAAAATTGGCTGAATTATCAGCAAAAGCACCATATGACATGATATTCATTGATGCTGATAAGGCTGGTTATCCTAAATATTTAGATTGGGCAGAGTCATACATTAAACAAGACGGGCTGATTGTTGCGGATAATACTCTATTACTTAACACAGTATTTTTGAAATCACCTCCAAAAGAAGTGTTAGAGAAATCATGGCGTGCTATGAGGGAATTCAATTATAGGTTATCGGACGAAAAAAAATATTGCTCTATATTAATTCCAACTGATGAAGGAATGACTATAGCTTTAAAGCTTACGTAGACTAAAAATCAAAGTTGGCATAGTGCAGAGGAGGAGTTAACCCAGGAACTCTTTCTAATAACATCTCACGAAAACAAGGCCTTGACTTAACAATGGAATACCATTCTTTTAGAATTTTACTTTTTTCCCATGGAAAACTATTTACATAATCCATTACAGAAATATGTGATGCTAAAGTAATGTCAGCTAAAGTGAACTTATCAGTTACGAGACAAACGTTTTTGTTAATTAAGTACTCAATGTACTCTATATGGCAAGATAGATTATGTTGAGCTGCATGGAGAAATCTAGAGTCAGGACTGCGGTTAATTATTACTTTCTCATTTATAATATATTTAGTAACTTCATTATAAAATTTATTATCAAACCAATTAATTAAAGCACGTATTTGAGATTTAATAACAGTAGACGAGTCAAGCAATTTGATATCGCTATTATAAGTTTCTTCTAGATATTCACAAATAGCGTTGCTGTCTGTTATAATAAAGTTGTTATCTATAAGCACTGGTACCTGTCCAGTTGGATTAATCTTCATAAATTCATTCCGCTTTTCCCACGGGTTTTCATGTACTAAATTGCAGCTCAGCTTTTTTTCCTTAAGAAGGGCTCTAACTTTTCGTGAGAACGGACAAAGAGGAAAATGATATAAAATCATAACACCTCTCCTTCGTTATCCCAGTGCGTGGCACTGGGATCCAGAGGAAAAGGTGTGGATTTTAATAGGTCTCTTGCATAATCTCTTATTGCTCCAGCACTTATCATTCTATAGCTTGACCATATGGTCCAGTTGTTGAGGAGATTTCTGAGCCCCAGTGTCACGCACTGGGATGACATAAATAAACATTGAAGTGATAATCTTGTAGTGACTTGCATAATAACTAACTTTTTATTTACTTCAAAGTAGCACTGTAAAAAATTTAGCATATCAAGTTATAGGGCTAATATAGAATATATCTTGCTAAATAAAAAAAAAAGTATAATCTTTTATAAGGTATGCAGGCAAAAACTCTGTAACTTGGTCAGGTCAGAAATGAAGCAGCCACACCAGAATCTTTTTGGGTTGCATACCTATTTCATTATTTATTTTATCATAAACCATGAACATAGCATTAAAATATCGTCCTGGTAGCTTTAAAGATCTAGTAGGTCAAGATATACTAGTGCGTATATTAGAAAACGCTTTTACTCTCAACAGAATTCCACAATCTATACTGCTTTCAGGTGCTAGTGGGGTAGGTAAAACTACCACAGCAAGAATAATAGCCTTATGTTTAAATTGTTCCTTGGGACCGACTTTTGAACCGTGTGGGTCATGTAAAAATTGCCTGACGATAAAAAATTCAAGCCATCCAGATGTAATTGAAATCGATGCAGCAAGTCATACTAGTGTTGATGATATCAAAGTAATCCTAGGAGATATTTGCTATTCACCTATAAGTTCTAAATTCAAAGTTTACATTATAGACGAAGTACATATGTTATCCAGCAGTGCATTTAATGCATTGCTTAAAACCCTAGAAGAGCCACCACCAAGTGTAAAGTTTATCTTGGCAACTACAGAGATAAAAAAGATACCAATCACTATCATTGCACGTTGTCAAAGATTTGATTTGTACAACATTCCTGTAGCTAAAATAGTAGAGCGTTTAAATGATATTGCACAGAGAGAAAGTTATTTCATTGAAAAGGAAGCATCAGAGTTAATTGCGCGCCACTCTGGCAATTCAATGCGTAACGCCTTGTTTTTAATGAATCAAGCAGTGCTGTATAATAAAGGTGGTGTAATATCTACTAAAAGTGTGATGGATATACTTGGCCTAGTGGATAAAGATATCATATTTGATCTAATGGAAGCAATATTGGGCAGTGATTTACAGAAAGCTCTATCGTTATTTGACAAAGCAGTAGAAACGGCAAACCCACTTAGTATTTTTGAAGGTCTATTGCAAACAATTCAGTTAATATGCCGTTTTTTGGTTACAAAAGAGATTGATAGTTCAGTTACAGAATGTGAGAAGAACAGGATAAAAGACTTGGGTGTAAAAAAGTCTTTAATATTTTTCTCGAGATTGTGGAGGATGTTGCTCAAAGGAGTTCAAGATATAAAAGCTTCGACATGCAGTGATGTTGCTGCTGAGATGATATTAATTAGCCTCTGTTATCTTTCTGATCTACCTTCTCCTGAGCAGGTGGTCAAGAAAGTTCTTGCGCAAAGTACGCAGCAGAGGAATACACGCAGCGCAGAAAACATACAACAGAAAAGTTATGATTTTGATAAGATTTTGCAACTATTACAACAGAATAACCAAATTTATCTTTACAAGCAGCTATGTAGTAATCTACAATTAGTGAATTGTAAACCTGGGTATTTAAAACTAAAGGCTGTATCTCAGTTGGATAGTAATTTTTGTAATGACTTGAAAAACTATTTAAGTCAGATAACTCAGCAGGAGTGGGTTATTACAATTGATGCAGGTTATATAAAAAAGGGGGCGAGTAGTTTAAGTTATGCACCTGCAGTCAAGGGTATACTTGATACATTTAAGGGTGCAAAGGTGGTCAACATAGAGAATAAGGAGTAAGTCGTGGATTTTAATCAGATAATGAAGCAAGCACAAGAGATGCAAAAGAAACTTACAGAAGCTCAAGAGAAGTATATTGGTAAAGAATTTCAAGGTATCTCTGGTGGCGGTAAAGTTTCTGTGTTGGTAGGAATCATAAAAATAGGTAGTTATAAGGCTAAAAAGGTAAGCATAGACTTAGAGCTTATGAGAAATGAAGAGAAGGATATAGTAGAAGATTTAGTAACAGCAGCATTCAATGATGCTATTAAGAAGGCAGAGGAGGATATGGCAAATGTAACCTCTGATCTTGCAGGTATGATGGGTTTACTACCTGGATTTAAACTTCCCTTTTAAGTTTTTTCTACATAAAATTTCTGGTATTTCTAATGCTAACGCTTCTTCGCTAGTGCACCTATAACATTGTATAAAGGTGGAAGAAACCGCAGTAGTGGAAATGATGTGGGGAATAAAGAAATGCTAAGCTAGTGACACGACTGTATGAACATAGCAATTTTCAGGTTATTTATGCAATAAATGGTGTCATTCCAATGTTTCTTTCTCGTCTCATCTCTTGTAGGAACTTGACATTAATGTCTTATATGCTTGGTAAGTAGTCAACCTTGGAATTATAAATATCCATAACGTCACGATAAGGGTAATGCAGAAGTTTTTCAAATAATTTCTTTATAAAAAAAGAAGATTAGTTGATTTTTGAACTAATTCTTAAATAAAGACAAAAAGAACAATGCAATGTGAGTTGTTTACTGTTCTCTCAAAAACTTGGCGCTTATTACATTACTTAATAAGCGAGATTCAGCTAACGTAGATAAAAATTTATAAAGACATGGAGTGTCTATATAAGAAAAATTAAACATAACACACCTAGTTTAATAATGTGCTTTTGTCACTTAAATAAAGATTAAGGATAAATTTTAGGTCTAAAACATCCCCATATAAGGGTTCTTAAGGCCTGTAAAATGGGCTTTGTATTCTTGATATACATTGCTCTCAAATATTGCAATGTTAGTACAGATTCGGTCTTTTCGTTAGTAAAATCTTTACCTTTCTCTAAAAATTAGTTTAAATGTCAAATATTTTGTGTTATTAAGTTAGTACTTGACTTAACTTTAGTTTTTACTTAAATTGCTAAAGTGAAATTTTAATTTTTTTAACGAGGGTAATTATGCATTATAAAAAGTTTTTTTCAGCAACCGCTTTAGTAATGTTGCTAAGTTTATCAAACTCTGCTTTTTCAGATCCTGTTGGTCCAATAGCTGATGAGGAAACTAGTTACTACATTCGCTTGCAGTACAATAGTGAGTTTTCACCTTTGAATACAAAGGTTGATGGTATCACAGGAGCTCAAAAGGATAGTAAAGACACTAATGACCTTTATAAGCCTTCTTTCATGGCTGGTGGTAGTGCATTTGGTTATAGAATGGATGATATCAGAGTGGACATTGAAGGACTTTATTCACAATTAAGTAAAAGTACTCTTTCACGAGCTCCTACTCCAGATATTGTAGATAATTTAACAGCAATTTCAGGACTAGTTAATGTGTATTATGATGTAGTAATTGAAGATATACCTATTACTCCATATGTTGGTGTTGGTCTTGGTGTAGCATATATCAGCAACCCTGCAAAGGCACAAGTTATTGCTGATCAAAAACATGGGTTTGGTTTTGCTTACCAGGCGAAAGCTGGTATTAGCTATGATGTAACCCCAGAAATTAAACTCTTTGCTGGAGCTCGCTACTTTGGTTCTTATGGCGCTAACTTTGATAAAAGTGAAGAAGTAAATAAAGGAACTAGTGAGGATAAAGAAACAAAAGTTACTGCGGGTGCATATAAAGTTCTTTATAGCACTATTGGTGCAGAAGCTGGAATAGCGTTTAATTTCTAATCTATCTTAGTGGTCTTCTTGTTATCTCAGTCTTGTTATTCAAGTAGCTGGTACTGGAACTTAGAGGAAAGAAATGTGGATTCCAGTGTCTCTTAAGCACTGGAATGGCACTGTTTACTATGTAGACTGTTTTGTATTGCATATTTTAGCAGTAAGTATTAAAGCACTTAAGGTTCAAGTTGGGTGCAGTGGTACACAATAAGTTATGCTTTTTCTAAATTAAAGCTTGAATTTTTACTGGAAAGTCAATACATTGTATATTTGGAGTTTTAATTTAAGTTGTTATGTTGATCCCAAAGGTGAGCTTATGTATTAACGGTAGCACTAATCTCACACAGTATATTACTGAAGTGCGAAAATTTCCTATGCTATCTCAAGAGGAAGAGGTACGGTTGGCGAAAAGTTGGAACCAGTGCAAGGATATTTCTTCTGCTCATAAATTGATTACTAGCCATTTGAATTTGGTAGTAAAAATTGCAATGAAGTTCAAAAATTATGGGCTATTGTTAATGGACCTAATTATGGAAGGAAATATGGGTTTAATCCATGCAGTGAAAAAGTTTAATCCTGATTTGGGATTTCGTTTTTCAACTTATGCGGTGTGGTGGATTGAAGCTTCAATAAAAGACTTTATATTGAAATCTTGGTCATTTGTAAAAATAGGCACAACACAAGCACAAAGGAGATTATTTTTTAGTTTGCGTAAAATAAAAAAAAGAATTTTGCAATATACAAACAGGGAAACTTTAAATAATGAAGAAATAAAAGCAATATCTAATGAACTATCTGTATCTGAAGGGGATGTTATACAGATGAATTACCGTTTAGCTTGTAAGGATCAGTCGCTAAATAATTGCATAAAAGTAGGTGGTGACTCTAAAAAAGAGCTACAAGATATGATCCCATGTAACTCAGTTAATCAAGAAGTAACTTATCAGAATCGTGAAGAGAAAGAATTAAAAGAAACAATTTTAAACAATGCATTAGCAAGCCTTAACGAAAGATCAAGGGATATTTTTATTAGTAGGTATTTGTCTGAGAATACTCAGACCCTAGATGAGCTTAGTAAAAAATATTGTGTTTCAAGAGAAAGAATAAGACAGCTAGCTGAACAAGCGATGAGTAAGGTAAAACAACATATACAGTCGGAAAGCTTGAAATTTAGCTTACATGCGTAGTTTTTTTGTATTTCTAATATTTTTTTCAGTAAGTGCTCTTGCATCGGTTAGTGATGTACAATTGAAGGAAAAATATAGAGACTGGCTTGTGTATACTGCATTGGAAGATGGAGAGAAAGTATGTTATATCGTGTCTTACCCTAAGAAAAAGAGCGAACATTATACAACCAACCGCAAGCCATATGTAATGGTCAGTTATGTCGATAAAAAAGCAGATGAGGTAAGTGTTACTTCTGGTTTTCAGTATGATAAGGAGCCTATAGTTCTCAATATCGATAAAAAAATAAAATATGCATTATACATAATACAAGGAGATCTTGCGTGGACAGAGCATACAAAAACAGATCGAGATCTAATTCTAAAAATGAAGCAGGGATTATCAATGGTGGTTAGTGGAAGAATAAAAGCGACAACCATTGATGATACTTATTCCCTACTTGGGTTTCAAAAGGCATATCAAAAAATGCATGATTTATGCTACGTAAAGTGAACTGTTATAATCTCAGGCTAAACCATAGTATAAAAAACACTCTTCCGGTAAAAATATAAATAAGCACTTTACTTTACGTAGAATGTGGATATCATTTGAAATATTTTTTAAGAATAGATAATGTCAGAGTTGTGGGTATAGATGTAGAAATCAAAAAACAAAGTTCTGTATGTGAGCAAATGCGTTTTCGCATAGGCCGTACGAGTCTTTTAAGTACGCTGTCCAGAGTAAGTGGAGTGGTCGAAAGGCGTAATGCAATAGATATCTTGGCGTGTATAAATATTAAAGCACAACATGGCAGCATAAAATTAATGGCTACTGATCTTGATATTTCAATATTTGCTTCACTTGCTGCAGATGTGTTAACAGAAGGAGAAGTAAAAGTTTCAGCACATACTTTACACGATATAGTGAAGAAGTTGCCAGCTGATTTGGATGTCAATTTTGAGGTAAACGATCAAGGGAAATTATTAATATCTTATGGAAATGCAAATTTTTCTTTACCAAATGTAGTCTTAAACAAGCTTCCTGTTCTTGAAGAAGGTGATCATAAGTATGATTTTACTCTACTGAATACAGACTTGATAGACTTATTAAATAAAACAAAATTTGCTGTATCGCTAGATGATACAAGATATAATTTGAATGGGATATATCTACATACAGATGAGCAGTTTTTATATTGTGTTGCAACTGATGGTCACCGTTTATCATGTGTAAAAAAGCCAAAGCCTCAAAATATCAATAGCGAATTTGGTGTAATCATACCGCGCAAAACTGTGATAGAGCTATTAAAAGTACTAGATGATTGTGATGAAATTAATATAAAACTTTCAGACAGGAAGATCAAATTTACATGTGGTAAGTATATTATAATATCAAAATTAATAGATGGGGCTTTTCCAGATTACAAATGCGTTATTCCAGCATCTCAAGATAAACAAATGGTCGTTGAGAGTAGCAAACTTGCTAGCGTTATAGATCGAGTTTCCGTTGTTGTATCTGATAGAATAAAATCTATTGAATTTTCATTGCAAGAAAAATCATTAACTCTACACTCAAACTCTCAAGAATGCAGTGATGCAACTGAATTTATAGAGGTGGATTACAATGGAGCACCTATAGAAATAGGTTTTAATTCACGTTATTTGCTTGATGCTTTATCCTGTATAAAGAGCAAATGTAAGTTTAGCTTATCAGATAGTAGTAGTGCTACGGTTATTACTGATGAGAATGATCCGAATGTATTATATATAGTGATGCCAGTAAGAACTTAAGGCTATTAATTAGTAATCTATCTTTGCCAAATATAAACCAAAAGGCGGTGCAGTAACTCCAGCAGCGTTTCTTTTGCATTGGTTTAATATATTCAGCATTTTTTGTGGATTAGTTCTACTTTTTCCAAATTCAACTAAAGTACCTACAATGATCCTCACTTGGTTATGTAAAAAAGAAATAGCAGATATTTTAATGTATATGTGACTCCCGTTTTGTACTATATCGATATCATCAATTGTTCTTATCGGATTTGTAGCTTGGCAATCTTTTGAGCGGAAACTTAAAAGATTATGCTTTCCAAGCAGATATTTAGCAGCTTCACGCATAATGTTTACATCAAGTGGATTAAACACTTGCCACGCGTAACCAGCTTCCAAAGCTGCAGGAGCGTAGCGATTAATTATTCTATATTCGTAGTATCTTTTTTTTGCTGAAAATCGTGAGTGAAATGTATTATCTACAGTTTCTGCATTCAGTACAACTATAGGAATTGATTTTAAGTGATAATTTATGGCGTTTCTTATTTTATAAAGCTCAAATTTTCTTTCCATATCGAAATGAGCAACTTGTCCTAAAGCATGAACCCCTGCGTCGGTTCTGCCGCCACAGTGGAGAGTAACTTTCTCACCGCTGAAATTAAATATGGCATTTTCTATGGTCTCTTGAATTGAGTTAGCAGAATGTTGCTGCTTCTGCCAACCAGAAAAACTACTGCCGTTGTATTCTATCGTTATTTTGTATCGCACTGCAAAGTCCATCTAATTTTCTATCTTAACATAATTTGGTGTATAATTAATAAAGTCAATTGGACTACAAGGTTCTGCATTTGAAACAGTATGTACCATATCTTTTAAATCATATGGCTTATCTCCTCAAAATATTAATTTTTTCGCTAAATAATATATGAGCCTAAAAAAGCCTTGGCAGGTTGTTCACGTTTGATTATCATAGAAATTATACAAATTCATAAGTAATCTATGGCAAGCAACCCAGAAGAAAAAAGTAATGATAGACAAAAAGCGCTAGATAATGCAATAAGCCAGATTGAAAAAGCATTCGGTAAAGGTGCAATAATGAAGCTAAAGCAAAACCCTGTAGAGAAAATAGATACAATATCTACAGGATCAATTGCACTTGATTCAGCCCTAGGTGTTGGGGGATTGCCCAAAGGACGTATAGTTGAAATATTTGGTCCAGAAAGCTCTGGTAAGACTACTCTTGCTTTGCATGTAATTGCTGAAGCACAGAAAAAAGGAGGACTGTGTGCATTTATCGATGCAGAACATGCATTGGATGTCATGTATGCTCGTAAACTTGGAGTAAACACCGATAACTTAGTGATCTCACAACCGGATACTGGAGAGCAGGCTTTGCATATCGTTGAGTATTTAGTATGTTCTAGTGCAGTTGATGTGATAGTCGTTGACTCTGTTGCAGCATTAACTCCAAGAGCTGAAATTGAAGGAGATATGGGTGATCAGCACGTGGGATTACAAGCAAGGCTTTTAAGTCATGGACTGCGAAAACTTACCTCCGCGGTTTCAAAAGCGAACTGTATATTGATATTTATCAATCAAATTCGTATGAAAATAGGGGTAGTATATGGAAACCCTGAAACTACTACGGGTGGAAATGCATTAAAATTCTATACTTCTGTAAGACTTGATATAAGAAAAGTTGGTGCAATAAAAGATAAAGAGAGTATTAAAGGCAATGAAACAAGAGTTAAAGTTGTAAAAAATAAAGTTGCTCCTCCGTTTAGAGAAGCAAAATTTGATATAATGTACAATGAGGGTGTATCGAAGCTTGGAGAAATAATAGATATAGGAGCAAAACTTGGTGTCCTTGAAAAAGCGGGTGCTTATTATTCGTATAACAATACACGCCTTGGACAAGGAAGAGAGAATGTGAAAAACTATTTCAAAGCAAACAAGGAAGTTGCGAATGAAGTAGAAGCAAAAATCAGAGATTTACTTGGAAATAGTGATAATTCTATTACAATGGAAGAGGAAAGCAGGCAGCTTTTAGAAGAAGCAGTTTTCTAACTTTAACTAAAATTTGTGTTGGGTGGGTTGTTGTATTGTACATTTGTCGTACTACTGCGGTTTCAGTATAATTCCATTATGGAATAATAATTTATTAAATCTTTTAGCTATAATTATGGTAATTTGTGATGTTACCTTTTATCAGAAGGATTTTGTTGAAGCAGCACGTACTTAAAAAAAAGCTTTTCATGAAGAGTGATAGATGATAAGTTGTTAATAACAGATTATTGTCAATAAGGTTATGTGTTTTAGTTTACCTAGTATAAACAAGGAGGGTTATTTGTTTATAGTAGTTTCTTTTATAGTGACGTGCATAGCATTCTCTATATCTTGGGGATTTGGTGTTACATGTTTGTTTCCAACATTATTGTGCACTTATTTCTTTCGTGACCCAGCAAGAATTATACCAGGCAATAAGGATCTTGTACTAAGTCCTGCCGATGGTGTAATTTCAAAAATTGAAGAAGTTAGTTACCCTTTATCAACAAACAATGGAGAGGAGAAGAAATTTACACTTGTTAGCATATTCTTGAGTGTTTTGAACGTGCATGTGAATCGTATACCAATATCCGGTACAGTGAAAGAAATGCACTATAAAAAAGGTAAGTTTGTATCTGCAATGAGCGATAGATCTAGCAATGAAAATGAAAAGCAGGTTATTGTGATTGAATACACAAAGGGAAAAGAGATTATTGTAGAACAAATAGCTGGATTAATTGCACGTCGTATCGTTTGTAATTTAAGAGTATCTCAGAGCGTCAAAGCAGGTGAGAGATTTGGAATTATAAGATTTGGCAGTAGAGTGAACATTTATGTTCCTACTGATGTAGAAATAAGGGTTTCAGAAGGGCAAACTGTTGTTGGTGGTGAAACAATTATAGCAAACTTGAATAAGGAAAATACTCAAGAAAAGCTTACTTTTGACCTTGTATGAATAACAATAGCAGTAACAGTAGATCTCTACCTATTGCTAAGTTGTTCCCAAATTTTATAACTTTATTGGGTTTGTGCTCTGGTCTTACTTCACTTAAGTTTACATTTAATGAACAGTGGGAATTTGCAGTGATTTTCATTATCATTGCAGCAATTATAGATGGGATGGATGGCAGAATAGCCAGAATTCTAAGATCAACTAGTGATTTTGGAGCGCAGCTTGATTCTTTTGCGGATTTTCTAAATTTTGGTGCAGCACCTGCATTTCTTTTATATTTTTGGAAGTTAAAAGAAATTAAAGTTGTAGGGTGGATATTAGTAATGATATACGTAATTTGCATCTCAATAAGGCTTGCTAGGTTTAATGTGTCGTTAAACGTAGAACAACTTGACTGGGAAAAATTTTTCTTTTCTGGAGTTCCAGCACCAATATGTGCTCTGCTTTCTTTGTTGCCAATAATTGTTACCTTTCATTCTCAGGAAAGTGAATATTTACTTCTTATAGAACGATTTTTTAACGTAAGAAATACGGCTTGTTACTTTTTAACTATTTCATTTTTTTCAGTCAGTCATATTCCAACTTTCTCTGCAAAGTACATTTATATTCCCAGGAGCCTGTCTTATATATTTGTATCGCTTTTCGGAGTATTTATCGTATTCTTCGTCAGTAAGCCATGGATCACTCTACCAATTTTGGGTGTAGTGTATACTATTACTATTCCAATAAGCGTCGGGCTTTATATATATTACACATATAAAACTTGTTAGCTATAGATCGTAATAAAAATTAGTGGCAATATAACTGGAAAATAAGTGAATTATTAAATTCATTTCTGTATGTAAAGATATTTTACGTTCCATTTGTAATCATTTGGGTAATTGCAACTGGAATTTTTTTGCACAGTTCAGTTCAGGTTTACTAACTTTAACTTATTCAAGCGTGGAATACAAATGCTATTCAACCTAGAATGTAATCATAGCGACGGCATAATCACTCATATCCAAGCGTTTGCAACGGTAATTTCAGGAACGGTTAGCCTTTGAGCAGTATCCAGGGTTGCAATAGCTACTACAATGTGGGGTCCAAGTGCAATTTTTTGGATGGTAATTACCAAAATACTTGACATGTCGATAAAGTTTGTTGAAGTAGTGCTTGCGTTTACTTATTGCTCTGAAACCCAACTGGTGGAGTTTTTTATTATATGAAGTACGGGCTTGCAAAGATTAGATTTATAAGACTGGTAGATTTCTTGTATGAGCTTATGCAATTATGTCGCTTGTTGCAATGATTTTTGGTGACATATCACTCAGGCGAATTAAATTGCAGCGTTTATCAAGTAACCTCTTCAAATACAACGCATCTATCATTATATCACTGCTTATTTTAATTGTAATACTAAGAGAAGAATAAAATGCATTGCTTTCGTTGCGACAGGTTTAGCGCCGATTTTGATAGTGTTATATGTAAGCATATATGTATATCAATCTGTGTAGATGGAAATAATCTGCTGTAAATCAGCTACAGGAGGTGGGGTACTGAGTAGGTTAATAGCTGAAAAGTGAGAAGATCGTTTTTTGCTAACGAGGCAGTACAGGAACAGCAGCTATAGTGTATTCAGCTGTAAAAGAAGAAGATCCAATTAAAGTTGGGAGTGTTGCAATATTGCACCACTTGTAGGCATAATATTAATCTCATTTTTGACTGATATTATATAGTTATCGCTGGTATACATAGTACTAACAACATAGATGTATTACATTAGTTAGCTCAGCATTTTCAACAGCCTTGCCTTTATTCAGCAAGCTAGTTTTTCCGCTAATAATGTTTTCCTTTGCACTTTATACAATAATAACTTATTATTACTACTGAGAAGTTGCTCTTGTTGTACTTATTTGGTAACAAAAAAGTACTGATATTGTTCCAAGTTCTTATAGCGGTTTCGGTGTATATTGGTTGTATGTCAAAAAATATAGAATTTATATCTTATCTAGGCGACGGTTTGTTTATGTGCCTTATGGTTCCAAGCGCTGTTACGATATATCTACTGAGAAGGGAAGTCTTAAATACAATAGATTCTTATTACAATTCTAGAGGGTATTAGAGATGATTTATAGGTTGCTTTATATAGTATTATTTTGCCTATTGTTTAATAATGTGTACGCTGCTTCAGATTTTTATGAGAGCTATGACGCTATGTTAAGTGGAATAAATAACTTCATGAATGAAGTGTTGTTTTTCAAGATTTTCTACGTGCCATTTATAATTCTTTTAGTGGCTTTTGGTTATATCTTTCTAACATTACGTTTTAAATTTCTCAACATAAGGATGTTTAAACATGCGTTTACTATTTTGTGTGGAAAATATGATACGGATCATCACGATGGCCACATTACGCATTTTCAGGCATTTGTAATTGCACTTTCAAGCACAGTAGGCCTTGGAACTGTTGCTGGTGTTGCAATTGCAGTTTCAATGGGAGGGCCAGGAGCAATACCTTGGATGATGATTACAGGCTTTTTTGGTATGTCAGCAAAATTCGCTGAAGTGACTTTAGCATTCAGGCACAGAACAGAAGGTCAGGAACAATTGTTTAGTGGTCCATTTCAATACATAAGAAATGGGCTGGAGGAATTTGGGTTTAAGAAACTTGGTATTATCTTAGCTGCAGTATATGCGGTATTTTTTGTATTATCAGGTTTGGGGGGAAGTGTAGCATTTCAAACTAATCAAATGGTTTCAATATTATCTGGCTATTCAAATTGGGTGGATAGTCATCCTTGGTTTCTGTCTTCTATAATCTCTGCATTGCTTGCTCTAGTGATTATCGGGGGAATTAGAAGGATAGCGAGAGTATCTTCCGCGCTAGTACCTGTTATGTCACTCATATATATTTTTAGTTGTATTACAATAATTACGTTTAATATTCACAATTTTAGTAATGTATTTAAAATATTATTTTCTAATATGATAGACTTCAATGCTGTTGGTGGAGGAGTAGTAGGGGCATTTGTTGCTGGAATTCAAAGGGCTATTTTTGCCAGTGAAGCAGGTGTTGGCTCTGCTTCAATTACTCACGCAGTAGCTAAAGATGAGGAACCAGTTAGAACTGGACTAGTTGCGATGATAGAGCCATGCTTTGATACAATGTTAATTTGTTGTTTAACAGGAATAACAATAGTGATAACAGGTGCGTACCAGACTGGCATTGGCGAAGGAATATTGGTTACCCAAAAAGCTTTTGAGACAGTTTCTTCTTGGTTTCCTATATTTTTAATTATAGCTGCACCTTTGTTTGCGTTTTCTTCGGTAATCTCGTTTGTATATTGTTGTGAAATGGGATGGCTATATTTATTTGGTGCAAAAAGTATTGTAATATATCGCATAGCGGTAGTAGTGGTTGCATTTTTCTCAGGTTTGTCTAAAGATATAATGGCTATTGCTAATATTGGTGGAACTTTATTCTCTTGTTTGGCCCTTATTAATATGACAGCGCTTATACTATTTAGCAGTCAAATTAACGATGAAGTTCAGTGCTATTCGAAAAGGCTAAGAAATAATAAAATCAATTAGGTTCTAGTGCAAATGTCAGTTAAACGAAAAAAAATAAATGAGGATACTAATCTTTGACGTCGTTCCAGTGCATGACACTAGAATCCAGCTCTTATATAACTCTCTGGTGTACTTATTTACAATTAAGTTACAGTGTCTGAGCACTGGGGTAATACCTTTCTTGGTAAAGACTATTCTCAAGTCACAATATTGTACAGTTATATGTCACACGCTAGAATGACACTGAGGGCGTGGATATAATGGAGAAATATATAGTTTTTGTATTATCCTATATATTAGGTTCAATACCATTTAGCTTAGTTATTACGAAAATAAAAGGAATAAATTTAAGAGAAGTAGGTTCAGGGAACATTGGTGCTACAAATGTTGCAAGAACAGGAAGTAAATGTATTGCTGCTTTAGCATTACTTCTGGATTCTTTAAAAGGGTTTATTGCGGTTTATATAGCAAAACAATTTTTCGATGATGGTAGTTTTCACATGTATGCATCTGCAATTTTAGTAGTTTTAGGACATATGTTTCCTGTATGGCTGAAGTTTAGTGGAGGAAAGGGAGTTGCAACAACTTTAGGAATTTTGATAGCGCTTAATATCTCTTTAGTATTAGCATTTGTATTTGTTTGGTTAGCAGTATTTTTTGCTTTTCGATACTCCTCTCTTGCTTCTTTGACTTCTACTATAGCTGCCGTATTATCATCTTTCTTTTTTCAAAGAGACTTATTTTTTACGCTATTAACTGTAGCAATATTAATTTTTTTTAAACACTATAGAAATATAGTGAATCTTCTACAAGGTAGGGAACGTAAATTTTCATAAGCTACGTCCCATCCCAGTCCCTTCTGCTGCATTACTAGCAGATACTTCATGCGAGAAACGACTTTTGCGACTATTTCTTCTGCTTCTTTTATCGTTCCTCCATATTTTTTCCGCTTCTTCTGCATATATTATCAAGTGCTAATTTTAGCTTGCGTATATTATTCTCTTCTAATAGAGACTTCATTTGTTCCTTTGTTATTTCTAGTTTTTTAAGTAAAATTTCTATCATTTCCTTTTTTTATTACCTTGATATTTATTGCTAAGATGTTTATACGCGAGGCAGCACTTTTCTTTTAGCGATTTTTTTGCAAGATTTTGCAGTGTAGTATCTACTTGAACTTCAATGGGGTTAACTTTACTGGCTTTTTCAGCTTTCAGTTTAAATGCCTTAACCTCTTTCTCTGTTATTGTGTCAGCTACTTTCTTAGCTTCATTTAAAGATGAACCTTTGAGAGAAAAATCTGCCTTAAGCAAATCTCGGTTTAATAGTTCCAAGAATACTTTTTTTTTATGCTTTCAAGTAAACTTCCTTAGTCATCTAAGCTATACTTATTCGATTCATTTTTTATGTGCTAACCTAGCTCAAAACATCATAATTTATTTAAATTTATAGAGTTAATATTTTTCATTAACATCAGCATAACTTATTCACTATTGAGAAGTAAAACTCAATAACTTTCTCATTAAAGGAATACTTACTTCTGAGGTAAAATCATCAACTACTTTTTGACTTTCATTATCATCTGGGTTGTCCTGAATCTTATGCCAAGCATTAAAGATTTTTTTGTCGTTTTTTTCTTGTTCTTTAGCATATCTAACATGAACTTATGCGCTTCATTTTCTGCTCTAAAGTTGATATTTGATGTGGAACAGTAAATCTAGTTTCTAGATCTGGATAAATACCCTCTAGTGTACTCAACATTCTGTAGACAACACCGGTGAAGTAGGTGTTAGGAATTCGTTCTTTTCTAGAGAAGGTTTGACTATCAGCAGATTTATAATTAATGTGTCTTTTTTATTTTTTACACCTTCTATGCCTCCATCATTGCAGGCTCTCAAAACTAAAAGTAAAATTTACCCACCTGTAAAGCCAGAGCTATGTTTTTGATCATTTTCGCAGAAGTCATTTAAAAATCCCAATCACCTTCCTTTGTCTCCATTACTAAATTGACGATTATTAGGTTAAGTTAATATGAATCATTTATATATTTAACAAGCTGCTTAAATTCACCATCATTAATAACATCTTCTGATACTTTATTACCGTACTTACTTCTTAGCTTGTTGATATTGTAGTGAATACCATCATTTAACTGATGAGGAAGCAAGTGTTCGAGATCAGCATCAAAACTATTGATCATGCCTGTAAATTTTCCTTTATACTCTCTAAAAAGAAATTCATAGAAATTTTAAATAACATAATAGAATTAGAATCTTTTTGTCTGAGTTCACTCTGCAATAAAGTTAATGGCATTGTAGGTGGTGTTGTTTCCAGTAACGGGATCAATAAGAAAGTGGTGGGTGAAAGTCAGGTAGATCAAAAAAGCAGCAAGCAAGGGAGAAGCTGCTATTTTATAGTATTGTTCTTAAAAAACATTTTCCAATACTCTTTTTTTGCTTATTTTGTGCTGCTTTGCAGTTCTGATTTCTTTATAAGTGTAAAAGGTTTTAATTTCAGATCTGAAGAATATGGTAGCAAGGTGAAAATAAAGAGTAGCAGGGTTAACTAAAATGCTTAAAGAAATAAAAATTGCAAAGCAATTAACAGATTTTAGTTTACTAAGCTCTCTTGAAGGAAATTGTATTTGAGAAATATCTATCATAGCCTACCTTACTAATTATTATTATGCTTTAATAATATGTATATGGTCCATTAATGTTAATATTTAAGTATTTTATTGTCTTCAATTCATAAGAGTGGTCAACTTTCTCTTCAATTTTTCTGAAGTAGAGTCATTATTATCTTTCCTTAAAAAATCATTCTAGTTATACTGTAGACCATGAACCTTAGGCAAAAAATCAAGTTTTTTTCTCTGTCCTTTATAATTTTATTTTCTCTATGGACTATATTGTCTGGTTATTTTGAACCATTTTTTGTTTCTTGTGGAATATTTTCCTCTATGTTTACGCTGTTTGTCTTTAAGCGGTTGATGGATGCTGAAAACGCTCTTAGCCAGATCTTAAATGGTACAAATAGACTGGAGTTTTATAAATTGTTAAGTTATATATCATGGTTGATATATCAAGTCATTCTATCGAGTATTTACGTAATAAAAAAGGTACTGCAAGCTAAACTTAAACTTGAGCCGATAATTATCCTAAAGAAGTGCAAAGGGCATAACGATGGGAGTATTGCATTATTTGCCAATTCAGTCACAATTACCCCTGGTACTTTAACTATTGATGTTGCAAAAAAACGACAGATATATCTGTCTATCATGTGTTTGATAGATGAAAGCCTTGAAAGTGGCGTTTCTGAAATAGAGAACGAAGTTTTGAAAATACTGTGCTCAATTAGGTAATTGCTTAAATAAGTTAACAGTGTCCTTATATTTCATTACTAGACTTTCAAGCATTTCTTTTAGAAGACTATATTGCCAACAATAGAGCATAAATGATTGTACAAGTCTTCTAGTCTTAATATGTTATATTTTCTTCTTACTGTTAAATTTACATGGAAAAATGTCTTCCATGATTTCAATAGTAGCAGCCTTATTTAAAAATACATTTTCACTTGTCACACTTACTCTTGTCAGAATAGTGTTGATTTCAGGTTCATCGCTTATATAGGTCTGATAGCTGAACCATTTTGATAACGTATAAAGTTAGTATTTTTGACAAGCAGTTATCATCATATTCACAACTTTTTATTACTTCCCACTGGGTAACCTGAGACTTACTTATTTTAGCATTGTTCGGTAATTTGCTCATTCAAATTTCTCCATTAATCCAGTCAATAGATTATACTAATACTTTGTTAAATAAATAATAACTCAATTACAAAAATATATACTTATAATTATATACTAAATAAAAACAGCAAAATATCTAAGCGTTAAAGCCAATTTAAGCTAGATGCGTGAGGCAGTTCATTATTAGGTTTTGCATAGCCTATATTATTTATTGGCGTTTTTTTAGTATTTTTAAACACTTAATTAAGTATAATTTATGACATTGGGTATAACAACCACACTATAAAAAGTTCAAAAAGAATGTAGCAAAAAACCTTATAGAAATTAAATGCAACACACTAAAAGAATAGAACCCCTAGATCCAGGCTTCCAATAGACTTAGAATTATAAAACAGCTTTATTGTTAGTAATAACGAGACTGGTAAAGCTTATTAAGTAGTTTTTGAGCTACCTAAATGGCGGCTGGATACCCATGCATGTTGCTAAAGCTATGCAAAAAAGTCTAAGTAAGTTACTTCTTCGCCATAAAATAAGTTTTCCTTTTGGGCTATTCTGCTAATATTAATTCTCACACTAGACTATAAATTAACTATACATGATGAAAAAGGTAAAACTCGGAATACTAATTTCAGGTAGGGGATCGAACATGCAAGCATTAATGAAAGCATGTCAAAATTACGGCTTTCCTGCAGAAATGGCATGTGTTATCTCCAACAATAATAAAGCTGCTGGTTTAAAAGTAGCAGAGCAAGCAGGAATGCCAACATTTGTTGTTGAAAACAAACCACTTGATGTTGATAAAATTCATGAAATACTTGTTCAACATGAGGTTAATTTAGTTTGCCTTGCGGGGTTTATGAGAATTCTCAAAGCTGACTTTCTTAATAAATGGCATGGCAAAGTTATAAATGTCCATCCCTCTTTACTTCCTTCTTTCAAGGGCCTAAATGCCCAGGAGCAAGCCCTGAAAGCAGGTGTAAAAGTTACGGGTTGTACCGTGCATTACGTCACTTCTGAAGTTGATGCTGGAGCTATAATTGCTCAAGCTGCTGTACCAGTGTTACCAAATGATGATATTCATAGCCTCTCAAAACGCATCTTGTCTGAAGAGCATAAATGTTACGTAGAAGCAGTAAGGTTAATAGCAATGCTAAGTAGAAAACTAGAGAGACCATGAAGTATTGCTGTCTTTCTCTTTATCAACTACATTTTCACTCAAAAAAGGTATGATTGATGAAACTTCAGAATTGCGTTTAATATTTTCCTTTTTGTTATCTTTACTTGGTGCTTCGACAACTTTATCTTTTTACTCACTGTATTACTGTTAACTTATTTCCTGTTACCTCATTTCAGCATTTCTTTTAAAAGTTAACCTTTTTCGTTTTTCTTTGTTCTCCTTATTAGTGTGCAATCTTGCTAGTACTATTATGTTAGGCAGGACTTTTGCTGCAATTTTGTAAAGGCGTGATGAATTTATTTCTTTTTTCATCTCTGTGTGCAGCTCTTACTGTTTCTCTTTTGAAAGTTGTGAAGAGTGGTTTTTAAAGTTTTTAACTTGACGGTAAATAGAGTGAGTTATGTTCAACCATCACTACACAACCTAATGTAATGAGTGGTATAGTAATGAAAAGAACTACAGGACTACTAAATAAAGCAATAGAAACTGCAAGCACCAGTTAAAAATAGTACATCGCATAGAATGTCCAAACAAATACCTTGAATTCTATATTCGTTCCTTCTTTTTGCTTCTAGTGTTTTCTTGTAGTTACATTTTTTATATAGGCTTTTTTCTCTGAAATAATCAAAAAAAGAGTATACATTTGAAATCAGGGAAATTAAACAAAAAAACACCTGTGCTAATATTACTGAGAGCATACTTGTTATGCCTACTTGTCAGCTTGTAATATGTATCAAATTAACAATGATGAATATACCTGTGTTGATGCGGACAATGTCATTATTAATGAGTCTACTAAGACTTTTTGTTTCCTGTTTTAGCGCTTTTTGTATTATCCTTCACCTGAAATAAGGATATATAGTTCAAAATTTATCCATATTATAGTGACCGTTTGCTTTAAGTGTTTCTTCCGACTTTAACAAAGAATAAATTTTCAGGATCTAATAAAGAACTTGCCAGTTCATTTACTTTCTCTAATTTAACGTCATTAATGATATCCGCATAATTATTTATGCGGTTAACGTCACGATCATTTATCTGCATATCATCTAATAGCATTGCTGTATTTGTGTTATTAGATAGAAAAAAGGTAAGGTTATTTACTAAAATGGTTTTTGCATCCTTGAACAATTGTTCATCAATTCCTTCCCTTTTTATTCTGCTCAATGTATCTTTTACTGCTAATATAGCTTTGCCAGCAGTAGAGCTATCAGTACTCATATTTCCAACTATAGCATTCCCATGTTTATTGGGGATAATATGTGCAAAAACACCGTAAGTAATACCCAAGTTTTGCCTCAATTCTTTCATTAATATTGAATTTAGTCCCATGCCGCCAAGCGCATTAATTAAGACGCTGGCGCTATAATAATCAGGATCTTCATAAGCTATACCTTTTTGGGCAAAAAATATTACACTCTGCGGTATATCCATAAAAATGTTTTTACTTTCTGCAGGGCCAAAGTTATTTTTTACAGGTATTTTTCTGACTTTTGATCTTTTTAATGGTAGTTTTGATAAATATTTATCCAGTAGTGCACTAACTTCTTCCTTTGTTGTGCAACCAACAACACTAATAACTATATTATCTTTAGTGAAATTACGCTTTACGTACGCTAGAACATCATCTCTAGTAATGCTCATTATAGTATCAAGAATTCCATACTCACTTTTTGAGTAAGGATGTTTCTTAAACAACAACGTATTTAATTCTTTTCCAGCAATAAAATAAGGATCTTTTTCAAGATTATTAAAATTAACTTTGGCTTTCTCAAAAGCTCTATTCAATCCTTCGAGGTCAACTTTAGGGTGCATTATAGCATCGCTTAGTAACGAAACTGCTTCCTCTAGATTCTCAGACAAAGTATTTAACGAAGCCCTAAATGCTTCTAAACCAGCAATAAAATTTAAGCTAATCCCTTTATCTTCAAGCTTTTTTGCAAAATCTTTGGCATCATTTTTTCCCGCTCCTTCTTGAATTGCAAGGGAAGTGAACCAAGTAAGTCCCTGTTTTTCTACATTCTCATATGCGTAACCTGCATCTTTGAACGATATGTTCAGTGAGACCTTTGGTAAATCACAGTTTTCAACGAATAAAAATTTAAACCCTTTACGGGTAATGACCTCTTCTATATTTAGGGTACCGCTTGCTTGTAAATTAAAGCCTAGACAGAAAAGAAATAGAAATACAAATTTACTTATCTTCATTATTACCTCCTTTTGGTAGCAAACAACCAACTAACTTATTAGCAGAAAAGATGGTACGAATTTTACTATTTACATCTTCTAAATTAACATCACCAATTTTACTATATGAAATATCTATTTCATCAAGTGGAATACCAAGTGCTAGATGTGAGCCATAGAAAAATGCTATATTGGTTAGGCTCGATAGATTATCAAGTTGTGCCGCCTTGTACCTATACTTTGTGCTTTGCAACTCCTCATTCGTTATTCCTTCCGAGGTAAAGTGATTGATAGCGCTATTTAGCTCTCTTTCAACGATATCTAAACTCACTCCGTTTTTTGGAGTTACCTTGATATCAATATAACCATCACTAAAAGTTAAACTATCATAATAAGCAGACACTGACACTGCTATGTCTTTATCTAGAACCAAATCTTTATATAGTTTACTAGATTTGCCACTTCCTAAAATGTTAACTGCCAAATCAACAGCAGAAATTTCACTTATATGCTTGAATAAAGGAACACGATAACGAAAATATAACACTGGTTCTTTTACCTCGGCGCTTTCTAAAGTTACTGATAGATTTGCATTGTATACTGGATCCTGATTTGGGTAATACCTAATTACTGGCTTGGCTTTGATTTTTCCATACTTTTCCTCCGCTAATTTCACTACTGCATCAAATTCCACATCACCAACAACCAACAGTATTGCATTGTTCGGGTGATAATAGTTATCGTGAAATCTCGTTATATCATCCTGATTGTAAGTTTTAATATCGCTTTCCCAGCCAATAACGGATCTGCCATAGCCAGTACGGTAAAATACACTATTCATTTCTTCCCATAATAAATTGTTAGGATGATTGTCAAATCTCATCTTCCTTTCTTCTAGCACGATGTTTTTTTCCCTGTCTATTTTGTCTTGAGTAACATTAAAGTTGCCCATTCTGTCTGCTTCGACTTCCATTGCTAGTGGTAAATCTTTTTTGAGGACCAATTCGTAGTAAATGGTATATTCTTTAGTTGTACCAGCGTTAAATTGAGCCCCAATACTGCTCATAGTAGATTCTATGTCTTTAAACCTTCCTGTAGTTTCAAACATTAAATGTTCAAAATAGTGAGCCAATCCTGCTTTGCCAATCGGGTCATCCATTCCTCCAACTTTATATATTATTGCGTGTAGAGCAGCAGGAATTCGATAATTAGGGACGACATAAACATCTAACCCATTGCTGAGTTTAGCATATTTTATGTTGTGTTCTACACTTTCAGTTTTCAGAACAATTGGATAAATGAAAAAAAATACAGGTAATATAAAAAAACTAAAGAACTTGTTAAGCATTATTCTGACCTAATATAATTGAACTCAAAACAATGATTTTTCCTCATTTCACTTAGAAATAAACCTATCATATATGTACCATTTATATAACAATGTAAACATTCCGCAAACTATATATAAATCTGCTAAATTGAAAGCTGGCCAATACCAATCACCAATATGAAAATATATGAAGTCATATACAGCTCCCCAGTAGATCCTGTCAACTACATTTCCGATTGCTCCACCAATCATCAAAGAAAAACCAAGACAGGTTAATTGCTCATTAGACTTATAAACTAAGTATGCAAGTACACCAATTATCAATGTTGAAAATGCTGAAAAAAAAAGATCGCTATATGGTAAGGTGCTGAACATTCCAAAACTAATACCTGAGTTCCATACTTCAACTAATCTTATAAAGCTGGAAACCTCAATTGACTCTCCTTCATCAATCAATAAATTTATGTAAAGCTTGCTCGCCTGATCTGTCAATACTATTATGAGTGTAATAATCAAGCATAGTTTTTTCATAAGTCTGTCCTTAACTGATAAGCTTCAAGTATATCATGATTTATCTGTTTTGTTAATTCGTCAACACTAAGGAACCTTTTTTCTGATCTTATGAACTTTAAAAGTTGTATATTAACCTTACGGTCATATATATCTTCATTGAAATCAAATATGTGCATCTCTACTATGGGTTTTTTTAAGTCATTAAACGTAGGCCTCATACCAATGTTGACTACTCCGTATAGCCAACTTGGACCACTGCCAGAGAATGAGCCTTTTGCGGAACCTTCTGTTGTTTCATTGCTTTGATATTGGGATCTATAGATTCCAGCATCACGTGCTGGAATGACATCTAAGGAGGTAAATGCCACTTTAGCATAATATGTACCAAACTTAGGTTTTATCATACAATCTTCTATAGGAATGTTTATGGTTGGAAATCCTATTTCTCTACCTCTAAGTGCACCTTTCATTACAGTACCAGAAACTTGATAAGATCTGCCAAGCAACTTATTAGCAATTTCTATTTCGCCCTTTTGTATGTGCTCTCTAATTGAAGAAGAAGAGCAAATTTTTCCATTAACTGTTAATGGTTCTAATTTAGTCAAGGAATATCCATATGTTTCAGAATGTTTCCTTAAGATTAGTGTATTACCCAATCGTTTATGACCAAAAGTACAACTTTCTCCGACAATTATGTGTTTAGTGTTATACCTATCTATCAAAATCTTGCTAATGAAGTCATCACAGCTGATTTGAGAAAAACCTTTATTGAAATTGATAATGTATAAGTAATCTATACCATAGCTGCTGATTAGTTCCTTTTTTTGTTCTTGATTTATTAATCTAAAATTATTTCTGTTAAATAAAATAGTTGATGGATGAGGCTCAAAAGTTAAGATTGCGGAGGGAAATCCTCTTTCTTGCGCTATCTTCTTTAGAGTAGAAATTGCTAACTCATGTCCTAAGTGAATGCCGTCGAAGTTTCCAAAGGTTAATGCTACGTTATTTTCTATTCCTCTCTCGTAATCATAAATAATTTTCATACAATTTGATATTTTATACATGCTTTCTTAATATATAATAACTGTATTTTATAAATTACGGAGATAAATTGTGAAAAATGCTAAAAGAAAGGTTGTTATATATATAAAGCAGTACTGTCCGTTCTGTAAGAGAGCAAAGGAGCTGCTAGATGAGAAAGGTGTGAAATATGAAGAAATTGATGTGTTTAAAAATTCAGATTTGTTTAGTAACATAAAGTTAAAGTATAATGTTAGAACAGTTCCGCAAATTTTTATTGCTGATAAAAATGGCAATTATGTACACCATATTGCTGGATGTGACAAATTGATGGACCTTGAAAGGGAAGGGAAGTTAGATGATATGTTAAGTACCAATTATGATAAAACTGATGTAACAACTTACACAAGCAATAGTGATGAATATGAAGAATATGTAGCATCACATGACGATTTTATGTAATTTTTCTTGCTTTTACTGTTGTGCAATGCACGAATGAAGAATTAGCATATTTGCTTTAAACAAATTTTAATGGATTAAAAATACAATTTATTTAGTGAGTTTTTTTAGTGGGAAAAATGACAAAAAATATTTCAATTGTTAGCAGGAACTTAATTACTATTGAATTAATTGACAAACAGGATTTAGAGAATTTCATCAAAATTTTCACGGTGCTTGATAAACATGTAGCAGCCAAAACTCTTTTTACAGAGGAGGTAAGGATAAGGTATAAACAACAAGATAGCATAGAGATTGTTGATTTACTAAAAAGTTCAGACTTCACGTATTATGACGTTGAAAATATACTGCATCACTTGAGTAAACACGGAATGAAGGTGCCAAGCAGTGTTATAGCGCACACTCTCTTTTCTGCATGTAATCATGCACTTGAATCTAAGGGCATAGTGCTTTCATTTTTTGGTGGCTCTCCACAGTTCAACATTAGAGTGAATAAAAACACCTTCATCATGACTCCTATGAGCGAAGAAAATTTAGAATTAAATTCGCAAAATAGCGAAACATTGATAGAGTTGTTAAAGAGCGAAAAAAGTATGTATGATTGTGTGGTAAAAGAGAATATTATTAATATTGTAGTAAATTATGAGATACATCAAACAATAAATTCAATCATAAAATCACTGATACAATCTTGCCTATTGGCAAAAGAGGAAGAATTAAAACTTAAAGAACAATTGAGAGAACTTGCTTTTAAGGATCAAGCTTTTGTCGAGTATTCCAGTATTAAAACCATCAATAGGTATCCACAAAATCATCCTTTGAGAAAGTATGAAAATATTACTAAGAGTATAGAAGACATTTTGTGTAATTTTATAGCCAATGAGAATAGTGAATTTGCTATAGAGCAACTAAATAGGCTTAATTCAAAGGTTTCTCCGGATACTCCAAGAATCATTACTAAAACTATAGATAAACTTGTTAAGTTCCACTGAGATAATACAAACTAATGTCTGTATATATCTGTTTTTTTCAAGAAATAAGCACTCAAATTTGAGTGCTTATTTAGATTCATAACTTAAGTCTGCAGCAGTAGAATTTATATGGGAAACCGAAAAAATTTTTAATGGTTACTATGTAATAGACAGTTATTATCTTTTTAGCAACTTATCACGTGCTGCATTTAACTTTTGCACAAAATATTCTAAGCCTCCTTTGTCTGGATGAACTAACTTAATTAAATTTTGATATGTTTTATTGATTTTATTTTAACTTGCTTCAGGATTTAGCTCCGGTATTTTTAATGCCTCATCTATATACATGTTATTGCCAGTATAATTTTTAGTGTGACTTCTGAGGAAAGACACAACTACCTTAGGTAGGGTAAATTTAACCTACCATGAGTGCCAAAAAAGGAATGACGTGTATATTTTTTTCATTTTGTGATTAAATAGTAATATTATAATCGTCAGGTAAATAACATGTTCATTCAAATTGAAGAAACACCAAACCCCAATACGCTAAAATTTCTTCCTGGGTTTGCGATTTTAAACGAAAGGGAAACTGCTGATTTTTCAAATCCAGATGAAATAAAAAATTCTAAATTAGCAGCAGACCTTTTCCAAATAGAACATGTGATAAGAGTATTTTTTGGCCATGATTTTATTTCAGTAACAAAATCGGATGGGATTAGTTGGGACATATTAAAAGTGGAAATTTTAACTACGGTTATGGATCACTTTACCTCTGGTGGGAAGGCACTAGATAGAAAAGGAGTGAATGACAACAACATACCGGATGAGGAATTTTTCGATGAAAATGATATAGAAATTGTAAATAGAATAAAGGAGTTGATGGAAAATTACATCAAACCTGCAGTTGCTCAAGACGGCGGCGACATCAAATTCCGCGGCTATAAAGATGGAATAGTTTATGTTGAACTGCAAGGAGCCTGCTCTGGATGCCCAAGTGCTGCAATTACCCTAAAACAAGGAGTGCAAAATATGCTGTGTTACCACATACCAGAGGTTTCAGGTATAGAGACTACGTTATGACTAATCAAACAGTTAGAGGAACAAAGGATCTTCTATTTGATGAATGGTATAGGTTTAAATACATTCAGCAAATAGCAAATAGGATCTCAAGTCTTTACGGCTTTTTACCTGCCCAAACTCCGATATTTGAATATACAGAAGTCTTCATGAAAACTTTAGGTGATGGTTCCGACATTATTAATAAAGAGATGTATACTTTTTATGATAAGGGAGGAAAGAGCATAACTTTACGTCCTGAGTTCACCGCAGCGATTGTTAGGCTATTGGTTGAAAAAAAACTGCAAATACCGATAAAATTATTTTCAACAGGACCTGCATTTCGCTATGAAAGACCACAAAAGGGACGGCAGAGACAATTTCACCAAATAAATTTTGAGGTTTTTGGTGTAGAAAATCCAAAAGCTGATATTGAATTGATATCGCTTGCTCATCATTTATTAACTGAATTTAATATCAGCAAGAATGTAAGACTAGAAATTAACTCTTTGGGTGATAGTGAAACAATTGCTAAGTACAAAGAAGTTTTGATACCGTACTTTAAAAAGTTTCAAAATGACCTATCAGAGGACAGCCAAAATAGATTGACTAAAAACCCACTCAGAATATTAGATTCCAAGGATGAGAAAGATAAATTGATAATCTCTGATGCACCCAAAATCAGTGATTATTATACAAGAGAATCCTCAGATTTCTTTGAGCAAATACTAAATGGATTAACAGCTCTCAATATACCTTGTACTGTAAATAGTAAATTAGTTCGAGGGCTGGATTATTATTGCCATACAGTGTTTGAATTTGTTATAGAGGATTTTGGTGCACAAGGGGCGGTCTTTGCAGGTGGAAGATATGACAATCTGGTATCTTCAGTAGGTGGAAAATATACTCCAGCAATAGGATTTGCAGGGGGTATTGAACGCATAATGGAATTAATTAACTATTCCATGAAGGGAGATAGACCTATTTGCTTAGTTCCTATTGGCAGAGAAGCTGAAGAGCATGCTTTGACACTTGCGAATGAATTGCGCAGGAATGGCTTATATGTAATCTATGAGTATAACGGGGCGCTTAAAAACCGAATGAAAAAAGCAAGTCAGGCAAATGCTAAGGCTGCATTAATTTTTGGTAATGAAGAACTGGGCAGTAAAACTTTAAAGATTAAAAATATGGATACAGGTGAAGAAAAGATAATTGCTTACGGTAATATAATGGAAAATATCCATCAAACTTTGCTTGTGTAAGTACAATAAACATTAAGCTTCATGTCAAAATACAGGGTCTGTATGTAAAAAGGTAAGAGGTCTGTTCATTTGTGAGCAATGTGACTATAGCCAAATCACTTTTTTTATGTATAATCTTAAAAAAACTTTCTACATAAAAGTGAAGATTAAGAGAGCTTTAATATCAGTATATGATAAGACAAATATAATTGATCTTGCATCGTTTTTAATACAGCAACAAGTAGAGATTCTCTCAACAGGAAATACATATAAAGTGCTGTCCGATGCGGGAATAAAAACACAAGAAGTCTCCAATTACACGCAATTCCCAGAGATATTAGGTGGTAGAGTGAAAACTTTGCATCCTAAAATTCACGCAGGAATACTCTTTGATCGGGAAAAACACAAAAAGGAGATGCAGGATCTAGGAATTGAACCTATAGATCTGCTTGTAATTAATTTATATCCATTTTGGGAAACAGTCAGTAGCGGCTCAAGTGAAGAACAAATCGTAGAGCAAATAGATATTGGTGGAGTAGCGCTAATTAGAGCTGCAGCAAAAATTTTTCATTTTACTTCGGTCATTTCTAGTGTTCAGGACTATGAAGCACTGAAAGCTGAAATGATGAAAAATAACAATAAGACAACATTAGAATATAGAAAATATCTAGCAACTAAGGCGTTTGCTCTTACTGCACACTACGATTCTAATATTTACAGCTGGTTTTTATCCAAGAGTAAAAGTAGTGAATTACCAGAGTTTTTTGTTCTATATGGAAGTAAAGTACAAGAATTAAGGTATGGTGAGAATCCTCATCAAAAAGCTGCATTTTATAGTAATCAATTTACTAAGTATCCACTGGAAAAAATACATGGAAAAGAGTTGAGTTATAATAATATAGTAGACATAGAATCTGCGCTTAATATAGTTTCTGAGTTTAAAGAGCCTGTAGCAGTGATAATTAAGCACAATAACCCATGTGGCGCTGCTGTTGGTAATAGTGTTTTGGAAGCATATAAAAAAGCTCTATCGTGTGATGAAATAAGCAGTTTTGGTGGCATAGTTGCTTTAAATCGGGAGATAGATTTAAAGCTAGCAGAAAAATTGAGCGAAATATTTTTGGAGGTAGTGGTAGCACCATCAGTCAGCGATGAAGCACTAAAAACTTTGCAAAGAAAGAAAAATCTAAGAGTGATTATTTATAGATCTCTTCAGCAAAATGCGAAATATCAGATTAAAAATATTATTGGTGGGTTTTTAGTACAGGAAAATAATAGCTACGCAATAAAAGCAGAAGAAATGAGTCAAGTAACAGAACACACTGCAACGGAAGAAGAAAAAGAAGATCTCATTTTTGCTTGGAAAATATGTAAACATGTAAAATCCAATGCAATAGTTATAGCAAAAGGCGGTTGTGCTATTGGCATTGGTGCAGGACAAACAAGCAGAATAGATAGTGTGAACATCGCAGTGAAAAATGCGGATGAAAAGTGTAAGGGTGCTGTGCTTGCTTCAGATGCATTTTTTCCATTTCCAGATAGCATAGTGGAAAGTGCAAAACATGGAATCACAGCCATAGTTCAGCCTGGTGGTTCGCTGAAAGATCAAGATGTGATAAAAGCTGCAAATGAAAATGAAATTGCTATGTTTTTCACTGGTATTCGTAGCTTCTTTCATTAGTTTTGTGTTTTGTAGCTAGATCTAAATTATATCACTGTAACTATATAGATGTTGTGATTTGATAAACCAAGATTCAAATAGCTTATGAAATAGAAATGCAAAAAACTACTTCTTGATAAACTTTACTAACCTCCTTATCATGATAGCAAGGGTATTTTTGACTTACGACCTGTTTTTGACCTGCAGGTTTAATAACAAAATTTAGTAAAAAAACTCAAGTATTTATTGGTGGATTACATCAGATTATTGCGGCTACATGTCTTTTAAATTTTTCTATATTCAGCTAAATTGCGCTTAAACTAGGCGTTAGCAAATTATTACAGTGCCAGTTTAAATTATTATATGGTCAAAACTCGCTACCTGGAGTTTTTTTGCCTTTTTTTCTATTTAGTAAAATTTTTTAATATTTATAGCTAAATGACAACCTTCATTCTGCTACTCGTTAGCAGAATCTATGGTGAGATACCGCAAACGAATCGTGGTATGACGTGGGGTTGCCAATATTCCCGGCCACTTGACGCTTGCTCCTCGCACTAAAAGACCATAGGATGATAGAAGTAGTAAATAAATTTACTAAATAACAGTGTCACGCACTGGGATGACAAAAAGAGGGCTACTTGAACGACTCGCCTGGTAGTACAATATTCTTACAGTTGTGTGTTATTAGCCATTTGAAAGTTTAAGTTACGCGCTTTGCCTTTTTTAACAAAGATGAAAGCACAGTTATTATGAACAACATTTCGCCAACAACTGATATAGCTCTACCTACGACAGAACAAGTATATGCTAATTTTAATAGAATATTTGACAAATCTACAGATTTTCTTAAAGCACCATATCCACCAAGCCATACAAATCCGGTAATATGCAAAGAATATTCTACACTATAGGCATAGATCTGTAATCTTACTATGGACTTTTTATCTTTTTACAGCCTAATTTTGGTAATAGCCAGTAGACAAAATTTATAAAAGCTATAGTGATACCGGCTACAGAACCATGATAATGGGCATGGATAGTAACATTTCCTTCAATAGTCAGTATTTCAAGTACACCTCCTTAGGTAAATAACAGAAATGAATGTAATAGATAGTTACCCTTATCATTAATAAAAGTCCTGATATTAAAGCACACTAATTTTAAAAACACGGTAGAACTTGCTCCAGCAATTCTCATATTCCAAATGGAAAATTGTATCAATTCAACACTATCCACTGAATAGGCAAAATATATAAATGGTGCACCTATAGCCAAAATTATGTTTATAAATAGTGGTAAAATAGTAGTCTTGTTATTTGAAGCTAAACTAACGGTCACTAGAACTTGGCATTATTAAGTAGACTAAAAACATTGCTTGAACAAAAGCTAATTGCAATAAATGCCTGCTTCCCAAAAAGAGATATTTGTAAAATAAATTCTTATCCGAGTGATATATGTCTGTCAGCATATTATTATATACTAAAACAACATAAAGAAATGACGATAAGAGTATAATAACTAGTCTAATTTATTCGACATGTAGATAAGGACTGCATTTGCTGATATGCTGGCAATAAATAAACTAAGTCCAAGCGAAAATAATTTGTTTTATAATACAGGAATATAGTTACTTTTAATAACTCCAGTGTTTGGAATAAATGCTAATATAAATATAAACGGCATCGAGAAAGTTGATAGAACTCATGAAAAGTTAAACCAATTGTTGGTGTTTTATAAATTTATGGTAAAGAGCAAAGACATTATAGAGACATCCACACCAAAATTGACAAGTTCACATGTATTACTGGCGCATCATCAAAAATATATTGTACGGAATGAATGAGAGAGGAGATAAAGGCAATTGTAGAAAAATAACAATTATCGACAGTAACCTAGATCAAACAAAAGCACATAATGCCAAGAATATCCATTGTCTACAGAGGTAGAGTATTACCTTGTATATTAAGCACGGCTATTTTCTCTTTTTATTTTTGGTTTATAAAGTATTATAATATAAAGCAGCATAAATTTTTCAAACTGGTTGGCGTTAGTTTACTTCGTGCGTAGTTCAAAAAATATGAACGACATCACAACAAAGCAGATTGTATCTTTCATCCTAAAAGTACTACGTCCATTCTCTTTTCATGTTACAATAGTATTGTTGACAGCATTAGTCTGGGCTGTCGATATTTCCTTTAGTCCATACTTAATAAAAATTATTATAGACCGTGTTTCAATATCAGCTGCAGATAATCTTTTCCGTGACATAGCAACTCCCGCCATATCCTATGTACTCATGTTACTTTTACTTGAGTGTATTAATAGATTGTATAATTATTTTTTTGAAATTAAGATGGTTCCTAATCTCCGTAAAAACATTGTTGAATCGAGTATTGCTATCTTATTAGATCAAGATAATAGCTATTACCAAAATAGCTTTTCCGGCAGTTTCGCCAACAAGATTAACGATTTGACAAATTATATTCCAGATATTGCACAAATTATGACTGACAGGATCATGGGTCGCGCATTAGCCTAGGTATTGGAATTTATTTTTTATGGCAAGTAAATATTAACTTCGCCTTATTGATGTTGGCTTGGTCTGCATTGTTTGTTTTATCTTCCTTATTTCTTGCAAGAAGGATAACACGTCTCGCAGACGCATGGTCAGAACTTGGTTCGAGCATTACTAGCAAAATGATAGACGTATTCTCAAATATCATGTCTGTAAGATTGTTTGCGAGCAAATACCAGGAAAGATTATTTTTGCAATCTACTCATAGTGAAGCTGTTAAAGCAGAACAGAGGCTTCAGTGGTTATATATGTGGATTTTCACTTTCTATGGCTTCTCATTTATGGTCATGCAAATACTCAATTTATATTTCTTAATTAAAGGAAGAGAGCAAGGATCAATTACTACTGGAGATTTTGCTTTTGTTATGACTGTTAATATAGCAATAGCTAGTTTTCTTTGGATGATAGCAAAAGGCTTTTCGCAACTTTCTAAATTATGGGGAAAGATTACTCAGACTTTGAGAATAATTACTGTAACTCCTGAAATCCAAGATCAACCAAATGTAGCAGATCTTGTCATTAAAAAAGGTGAAATTACTTTTGATAAAGTTCATTTTCATTATAAAGATTCAGAACCAATATTTGAAAACAAATCCATAATAATTGGATCCGGTCAAAAAGTAGGACTTGTTGGTTATTCGGATGGCGGTGAGTCAACATTTGTAAACCTGATTCTCCGGCTTTATGATGTAAAATCTGGAAAGATTTTAATTGACGGACAAGACGTTCGCAATGTAACCCAAGATTCTTTGCATAAAAATATTGGAGTGATTCCACAAGATCCATCGCTTTTTCATAGAACTCTGATGGAAAATATTCGTTATGGTAAAGCAGATGCTAGTGATGATGAAGTTGTAGAAGCTGCTAAACGTGCACATGCTCATGAGTTTATTTCAAAATTGCCCCAAGGTTATGAGTCACTTGTTGGAGAGAGAGGTATGAAACTTTCTGGAGGACAGAGGCAGCGTATTGCAATTGCAAGGGCTATTTTAAAAAATGCTCCTATTTTAATCTTGGATGAGGCAACTTCACAACTTGATTCTGTGACTGAGAGTAATATTCAAAAGTCTCTGTGGGAGTTAATGCAAGGTAAAACTACTATAGTAATAGCCCATTGCCTGTCTACACTTTTGCATATGGATCGTATTCTAGTATTCGATCGAGGTAAAATTGTAGAAGATGGCACGCATCAAGAGTTGCTTGATAAAAGTGGAATGTATAAGACTCTATGGAGTGCACGAGTTGGTGGATTTTTACCAGATAAAAAGGAAAATGAGAAAATTGAATGTTGGAACTGATTTTCACTGTATATTTTATTACGATCATCCGAAGGCTTTAATATGATTGAAGTCACTAAACTTTTAACCTACCTCAAGCCTATTTTTTAGAAATGCAGAACATATCTTTGCTTGTTATGTACAATAGCAATCCTGCATCTGTGTTTAAAATAGTTAAAGCTTATAATGTAAAAGAAATCATTGATGTAATCCAATCATACAATGATATAACAACATTATTAATACTATTTATTTTTACACAATCATACATTATAGGATGTTTTTTGTCAGTCGATCATTAGATATAAAATATAAACCTATAATTCTGGCTGAGACTATAACTAAATGTACACAAGAACACTTGGGCATTCTTTGCACTGGTTTAATTCTCGTTTATCAGGTGAAGTTTTAAGTAATATTAAGGATTGTTAAAATAGTGTAACTATGTTAGTAACTCACTGCTTTCAGGCTTTGGTTAATATAGCAACTATTGCTATGAGTATATTTTTCTGTTAGGTATTAATTTAGCATCAGCTGCCATGATACTTATACTTATGATGATTTATGCATCTGTCATAACTTTTTTGCTAAAAAAATAAATGAAACTTCAAGAACAATGTGTTACGCAGGATAAGCAACTTTAGGAATTATAAATGATTCTATAGCAAATATATTGGCATAAAAGTTATTGATAATATGTGGACAGAGTTTAAGCTAAGTTACACTGGAGAATTGAGATAAAGGAGTCCGTAAGTTTGATGCTTATTGAATAGATAGTGCTAATACAATCACGGTAACTATTATGTATACTATGTAAATTTGTTTACTTGCCTATTTATATCAGAACGGACACATCACTGCAGGTAGTTTTGCCTTTATTTCGATGGTTACACTTGATATGCATGGAGAAGTAGATGGTATTTTAACAAATCTGCTATTTAACATAAACCCAGAAATTGCATTAATGAAGGCATCGTTTTCATTTGTCAATCATAGTTATGGCGTTAAGTATAAAGAAGGTGCAAGTTGCTTATAGATGTATGGAGAGAAATTAGGTTCGAAAATGTATGCTTCGCGTATGATCAAAATAGAGTTATAATCCACGATTTTAACTTACATATTTATGCAGGTCAGAAGATAGGAATGTCTGAGGCAGATAAAACAACACTTATCAAGTGTTTGCTCAGGTACTTTGACGTGCAAAGTAGATGAATTCTTATATCGACAGTCATGACATTGCAGGTATTACACAAGAGTCTTTATGGGCAAACTTATCGGTGATTCCACAGATGTTGGTATATTTGATAGGACTGTTCTGGAAAATTTACAACTTGCTAAATACGATGCAAGCTTCGACGAAATTGTTGAAGCATGTGAAAAGGCGAGGGTTCATAATAATATTATACAAATGACCAATGGATATCATTCCATTATGTAGGTGAGAGAGGCGTTAAAGTAAGTTAGTGGACAAAGAGAACGCATCGCAATTGTAAGGGCTATTTAAAAAAGTGCTCCTATATTAATTTAAAATGAGGCAACTTTTACACTTGATGCTCCAATAGAACAGTTAGTACAACAATCACTAAGCGAAATACTTGAAATAAGCAATGCTACAACTATTGTCATCGCACATCGTTTTGCCTACGCTTCTGCACATGGATTGCATTCTAGTTCTCTTGATCAGGGAAAATTGTAGAAGATAACACACACTAAGAACTTTTTAATAAAAATGGAATGTATAAGGCCATATGAAATGCGCGAGTCGGTGAGTTTTTACCAGATAAAAAGGAAAACGAAGAAATTGGATGCGTATTCCAAGAAGTATGTTGAAGAACGAACGTAAGATATTCTGATTCAGACAATGTTTATTGTATTTATAAAAATTAATTATGCAGTGGAGCTATTTTATATAATAATACAGAAGCATGTGCTAGTATTCCTTCATTTCTCCCAATAGAACCTAATTTTTCTGTAGTGGTTGCTTTAACATTTACAAATTCACTATCAATCTCTAATGTTTTTGATATGAACTTCTTCATTGCTACTTTGTAAGGCGATATTTTAGGCTCCTCGCAAACTATAGTAATATCTAAATTAGATACGCTGTATCCTTTTTCTTTTGCTTTTTTAGCAGCAAAATCGAGAAAGTGAGATGAATTGCGATCTTTCCACTCAGGAAAACTCGGAGGAAAATGTGCTCCTATGTCGCCACATCCTAGTGCTCCCAGTATTGCATCAACAACTGCATGTATTGCAACATCACCGTCGGAATGTGCTTCTATTTTCATGTCATACTCGATTTCTACGCCGCAAATCTTTATAAAACTTTTAGCCTTACCTTGAGCTTTAATGAACCTATGTATGTCATAGCCAGTTCCAACGCGATATTTTGGTTCATCAAGAAGAAGCTTTGCCATATTAATATCCTCTTTTGTGGTTAACTTAAAATTGATTTTCTCACCTCTAGTAACTACAACACGTTTTTTGTGTTCTACCATTAGTGATGAATCATCAGTAAATTCTTTATTTGACCGATGATATGATAATAATTCTTTAAAATTGAAAATTTGAGGGGTCTGTATAGCTCTAAGTCTTTCTCTTGGAATTGTGGATTCAATGAGATCATCATTTACTAATGATATAGTATCTTCTACTTCTATTGCTGGTACTACTCCTGTATGTTGGTTATTAATCATGGACCGAGCTAAGTTATTTATCAAAGTATTTGACACAAAAGGCCTACAAGCATCGTGTATAACTACAAAATCTGGGTTAATTTTTTGCAAGCTTTCAAGTCCCAGCTTAACTGAGTTTTGCCTACTTTTTCCTCCATATACTGGACTTAGTAACTTAGTATCTACTCTTCCTTTCATTCCAGTGCTTGACACTGGAATCCATTCTTCTTTTTTTCTAGATTTCAGCGTCACATACTGGAAAGAGTGTACCGCTTCGCTTAAATAATAGTTATGTAGAGAATCTATCGTTTCTCTATAAAAATCTTCATGATTTCTGTTAATTATAACCCTTACGTAATCTATATACTGGTTGGTTAAAAGTTTTTTGACTGCATGCGATAAAACAGGTTTATCTGCTAGTGTCATATACTGCTTAGGAATTGTATTGCTGCATCGGCTTCCTACTCCTGCTGCAACTATTAATGCTGCTATTTTGTATTTCTTAGGTCTGTTAGTGTATATATCTATCACAGGGTTCTTTAATTACAATTTCAGAATTAATAGGCTTTTTCAACTTGCTGTACAATTTTATGAAAGCGATCAAAATCTAAGCTTGCACTGCCAATTAAAACTCCTGATAAATTCAAGATATTCGATAAATTTTCTATATTTTCTAAACTGACTGAGCCGCCATATATAACGTGTTTTTTGCTAGTATAAGATTGTATCACTTCTATTACCTCAGCAATTGCATTATTACTTGGTACATGTCCTGTACCTATTGCCCATATTGGTTCATATGCTACGGTATATTCACCATGTATTGGCAAGCGGCTTTTGCATTGATACTCTACTACTTCCTTTGTTTTACTACTCTCACGGTCTTCTAAATTTTCACCTACACAAATAATTGGGTGTAAGCCCGATTCTATAGCTGTTTCTGATTTAAGCTTTATTTCACCATTTGTTTCGTGAGTTCTTTCGGAATGCCCAAGTATTACGTAAGTACATCCTAACTCTTTTAGCATCTCTGCGCTAATTTCACCTGTATAAGAACCAGACTTTTTATAATGGCAATTCTGTGCTCCTATACTAATATTACTATTCAGCTCTATATTACCTGGAAGTGATGTAAAAGGTGGGCAAATCACGAGCTTAGAAGTAATTTCATTACTCTTGTCATTGAGTTTACCTATAAAGTTGACGAATAAAGAGCGTGTTCCATTCATCTTCCAATTTGCGACTATTAAAAAAGACATCAACTTTACTTATATGGATGAGAGTATCCCAAACAACACTAAAACGAACTCCTCTCACGCTTGCTTGTTAGTTTAACAAGATTAGCTATCATTTTACTAACCTTTGTTTACATAAAGGTATATACCTAGATGAGAACTAATAAAAAATAAATTAAGTTTATAGAATAAAACAAAATTAAGTCAATAAAAAGTTTTTTACCATTACTCGCCTCTACTAAATTTTCTCTTTAAATTATAGCTTTCTTGAATTTTCCTTACTCAATCTGATTCCTTCAGCTTCCGTTTGGCTTTTGTTGTATGCCAGCTATGGTGATTAAAGACAAGAAAGGTGAAGAATATTAGTAACTTGTCATTCTCTTAATTTATAATAAGAATGGTCAGTAAATACCTAATTTGAGTAAAAGAAATTTCACTATCATTCACTAATTTGGCTAAAATTCAATAATTTCAACACTTTAGCTATTTTAAATAGAATCAAATTTATTAATATAAATAATAAATTACTATTCTTAAATTTGATCAGATTGATTGCAAAAGAACAAGATTTTCAATATGTTGCTTATAACCCTAACTATAGTTAGCCTTTCATAAGTAGCAATGCAACAAAGCCATTCTTTTGCCAGTTAATTCTTGTCTTTCAGGTCAAGTATGACATTACTACACGTGCCGGCTGTCGGACTTGAACTGACAACCTACTGATTACAAGTCAGTTGCTCTACCAATTGAGCTAAGCCGGCATTAAATACGTTAATAATATATAATTACTAATGAATTTCAGTCAACTATTTTTATAATTATCAAAGCATTGCATAATGAAGTAGTATGAAAAAATTTTTATTGAAGCCAAAAAAAAGTCTAGGGCAAAATTTTATCTTATCAAGTGAGATAACAAAAAGAATAGTTGTTTTAGCTGGTAATCTGGAAGATTTTAACGTCATTGAAATTGGCCCTGGATATGGTGCCCTGACAAAGGAGATATTAGCACATAATCCAAAGTCTCTGCTGGCTATAGAAAAGGATAGCAATTTAGTAAAATGTCATGACCAATTGCTTAATGAACACCAGGGAAAGTTTAGAATTGTAGAAGCAGATGCGCTTTATGTTGTAGAAGAGGAGCTAATAGAACGCCCAGTAAAAGTTATTGCAAACTTGCCTTACAATATTTCGTTAGCGTTATTTTTAAAGTGGTTAAATAAAATAAAACTTTTTACAACTTTTACATTAATGTTTCAGAAAGAGGTAGCAGATCGTATTATAGCAAGACCCAATTCTAAAGATTATGGTTCCCTATCAGTGCTAAGTCAGTTACTATGTGATATAAGAAGGGAATTTGATATCGAACCTAAAGAGTTTTTTCCAAGACCGAAAGTATACTCTTCGGTCATTACAGTGAAGCCTTTACCTACACAAAGATTTGCAGTAAATTTGGAAGCCTTAACAAAATTAACACGTGCTGTTTTTGCTCAAAGAAGAAAAATGCTAAGGAATAGCTTGCAAAATGTAACGAATCGTACTGAAACCGCTCTTGAAAATGCTAAATTAAGTGGAAACGAGCGTCCAAAAAACTTAACTGTTGAACAATTTTGTCTACTAGCGAATAATATGTAAATTACTTAATTTGTTGATAAAAATATTAAAAAAGTATTTTCAGTTTGCTATGGCTAGCACAGTTCTATGTTATACCAATGCGGTCTCTTAGCATAGGTCTCGCTAACAGGCAGAGGTTGTCGGTAAATCCTTAGCTACAAATATTTAAGAAATTTACCATATAAAAAAAGGTGAAAAACCCCCGGATAGCAAGTTTTGACCCTATAATAATTTAAACTGGCGCTGTAATAATTTGCTGACGCTTAGTTTAAGCATGACTTAGCTGAATGTAGAAAAATTTTAAAGATATACAACCGCAATAACTCGATGCAATCTGCCAATAAATACCTAAAATTTTTACCGAATTTTGTTATTGAACTTGCAGGTCAAAAATAAGTTGTGAATCAGAGATACCCTTAACTCTATGATAATGAAGTTGTTGAAACTTGTCAAGTAGTTCCTTTGTTTGTGCTTCCTAAAAAGAGCAAGGTTTAGTTTAGTTAATTAAATAAGAACTAAGGCTATAGTAACTTAAGTACAGTTATTAATTAAGCCTTTTTGCCAATTACCACAACATTTTCATTTGGAAAAAAATAATCAGGTACAACCATATTTTTTGGTGCAGGGCCTCCAATTACTCGACCAGATGTATCGTAATATGAACCGTGGCAAGGGCAAAACCAACCATTTCCATCTTTTGTAGCATGTTCAACTGGTACACATCCAAGGTGTGTACATACTCCAACCATAATTAGCCATTCATCTTTTCCTTTGTGTACTCTTTGCTCATCTGACTGAGGATCCCTCAAATCCTCTACATTCACAACTCTTGCAGCTTTAATTTCTTGCTTTGTACGTCTGCGAATAAATACTGGTTTACCTTGCCATTTTACTTTTATTCCGTGTCCTTCTTGGATTCCAGATAAATTAACTTCAACTGTAGACATTGCCAAGACTTCGGCGGAAGGGTTCATAGACTTAATCAGTGGCCAAAGCCCACTTACAGTTCCTATACTTGCCATAGCGCATGTAGTTAATGTTATAAAATCTCTCCTGCTCTTATTTTTTTTAGTAAAACCTTTAACAGGAGGTGTTTTTTTATCTTCCTTGTCTACCAGCGGTTTTTTATTCTCAGTTAATTTCTTGTTCATCAACCTCTACTCAGCTATGTAGTATACATTTTAATTTAAATACTATAGATTAATCAACAAAAACTTGCACTTTTTACTCTTAGTATGTTTTTATAATACTACAGCTAAGAAGACGCAGAATCTCCAATCTCAGGCATATTTTCTTCAGTAGAACCAGGATCTTCAATTTTTGCCGCTGACACTACCTTTTCTCTACTCTCTGTTTTAAATAGAGTGACCCCCTGAGTACTACGTCCTGCTATTCTAATTCCGTTGACTGAAATGCGGATTAACTTTCCTTTATCTGTAATAAGCATTATATTGTCATCCTGCTCAACTGGAAAGCTAGCAACGACATTGCCGTTTCTGTTGGTAGTAAGAATATTGGTAATACCAATACCGCCCCTGTTGGTTACTCTGTACTCATATGCAGAAGTTCTTTTACCAAAGCCATTTTCAGTAATAGTTAGTATAAACTCTTCATTCGCTGCAAGTTTTAAGAATAATTTGTTATCTATTCCTAAATCGTTCAAAACTTTTTCTAATTTAGAATCAATGGAGTTATTAACTGCAGTTTCTAGTCTTTTTGCTAGTGGAACTTTTAGATAAAGCTCTTTTGTTTCTGTTGTAACGCCTATACCGTTTAGTATGGTCATAGATATCACACTATCGTTTTTTGCAAGTTTGATACCTCTTACGCCATCCGAATTGCGGCTTTTGAATTGACGCACGTCGCTTACAATAAATCTAATACTTTTCCCAAGCATTGTTGAAAGTAAAACATGATCAGTTTCGTTGCATACTTTGACCGATACTAATTTATCTCCTTCATCGAGCTTTATTGCTATTTTCCCATTGCTTGGAATATAGTGAAAGTCAGCTAAAGAGTTACGCCTTATGTTTCCATGAGCAGTAGCAAAAACTATATTTTGACTTTCATCACTCTCACTTGGCAGTGGCATTATATTGGTAATTGTTTCACCATCAGCAAGAGGGAATATGTTAACAAGTGCTCTTCCACGTGCAGTTGGCTCCGCAAGAGGTAATTTATAAACTTTTAATCTATAAACTCTGCCAATATTGGAAAAGAATAAAAGGCTAGTGTGGGTGTTCCCAACAAACAATTTTGTGATTACATCCTCTTCTTTTAGCCCCTGTCCTAACTTTCCTTTTCCACCACGACGCTGAGTCCTATAGTGAGAGAGCTTCACGCGCTTAATGTAACCATTCATGGTCACTGTTACCACCATATCCTCTTGTGGGATTAGATCTTCTACCTCAATGTCTGCATCTGATTCTTCTATTACAGTTTTGCGTGGTACGGCAAATCTGTTCCTTACTTCTTGTAAATTATTTTTTATTTCTTTCATTAATTTCTCTTCTGAACCAAGAAAAGCGATATATTCTTTTACCAGGTTAACCATTGAATTTAGCTCAGCTTCTAATTTATCTCTTTCGAGACCCGTTAAACGTTGCAATTTTATGTCAAGAATGGCTTTCGTCTGTAACTCGGTTAATCTATACACTCCATCTTTCAAAAAGCTCATGCTATCTGAAATCAAGCCAATAATTGTGTTTATTTCAGCTGAGGTTTTCCACTCTTTATTTAAGAGCTTCTTGTTTGCTTCCTCAGGGTCTTTTGTACCTCGGACGATTTTTATCACTTCATCTATGCTCAAGACCGCAATATAAAGTCCTATATATATGTGGGCTTTTTCTCTCGTTTTTCTCAAACGAAATTCTGTCCTCCTGATTAATACTTCTTTTCTAAAGTCAACAAAAGCAACTATGATTTCTTTTAATGACATCAAAACAGGTCTATTGTTGTTGAGAACTAAAGTATTAACGCTAAAGCTACTTCTTAGAGGAGTAAGTCCTAGTATTTGATTCAGTATAAAATCTGCTGCAGCATTTTTTCTAAGGTCAATCACTACCCTAATACCAGACTTATCAGACTCATCCCTAATTTCTGTTATGCCATTAATTTTCTCTTCTTTTACAAGTTCACCGATTTTCTCAATTAATTTCACTTTATTTACTTGGTAAGGTATTTCATCAATAACTATTGCTTGCCTATCTTGTGGCAGGTCTTCTATATGAGTTTTACCTTGTATAACAATTGAGCCTCGACCTGTAGCAAACGCTGATCTTATTCCAGACCTACCAAGAATTGTTCCTCCTGTCGGAAAATCTGGCCCTGGTACTACTTTAAGCAATTCATCTAAGGTTACTTCATGGTTGTCTATGTATAACACGCAGGCGTCAATTATTTCTCCAAGATTATGAGGAGGAATATTGGTTGCCATACCAACTGCAACACCACTTGCACCATTTACTAACAAATTCGGAAATTCTGCAGGCAGTACAACAGGCTCAGATTCGTTTCCGTCGTAGTTTGGTCTAAAGTCAACTGTATTTTCATCAATGTCATTCAATAAGAAGTGTGACACTCCTTGAAGTCTTGCTTCTGTGTATCGCATTGAAGCTGGTGGATCTCCATCTACCGAACCAAAGTTACCTTGCCCATCAATAAGTGGTAGAAGAAGAGAAAAATCTTGAGCCATTCTGACTAAGGAATCATAAATAGCTGCATCACCGTGTGGATGATATTTCCCCATTACATCCCCAACTATACGAGCTGCCTTTTTATATGGCTTGCCAGCATCGTATCCAGCCTTCGACATTGCATATAATATGCGCCTATGAACAGGTTTAAATCCATCTCGCACGTCAGGTATAGCACGGCTTATAATCACACTCATTGCGTAGGAGAGATAAGAATCTTCCAGTTCTTTCACTATTGAAATTGGTACTATATTGTCTTGCATTTTCTGTACTTTGACCGAAGTGATTTTAATATTAACATTTAGTTAAGCAAATGGTCAATTAGAAATTAGGCTGCATTTGATTCTACTTTTTGTTTACAATAATACTATTGAGTTATAGAATTACCTTTCAAAGGGGCAATTAGCTCAGCTGGTAGAGCATCTCGTTTACACCGAGGAGGTCGACAGTTCAAGTCTGTCATTGCCCATGGGTATTTTATTTAACATATCGAAAAACTCGCAAAATAGCCTACTTTTAACCAGCTGTGCATATTGCTTGTATATTTAACTATTTTAGTGTTTTTATAAATAGTTAGCCTGCTAGTATTATCCTTTATCTATTGATTTGTGAGAGTTGAGAGGTAAAGGTATGGCTACAGGAAATATGCCCTATTAATATCTGACTTTGATACCACTATTACTAATGGGTACACGTGTAATGCTTTTGCTGGTAAATATTCTGGAATAAAAAGAAGCGATTTTAATTCTAAGGTGGGGTATTCAGTTACTGATACCGATATAAGAAATTTTCTAGAGAATACAGGCAGAGTAAAAGTGAGTAGACATTAAAATCCGTATTGTAGTCTGCACTTTTAAACGGAGTGGAAGTTAATATTGTATCGTACACGGGATATTCAAATGCTGTAAGAAGAGTTGTGGAAGATCGTTTGGATTTATTTGGAGAACGTATTTCTGTATTTGGTGAATTTCTAGAAAACTACAATACTCAGTTGCATAGGTTAACTGTTAAGGGACAATAAAATCAAGTTGGGAAGAATTTGCACATTTATAAGGCAATTGTAGAGTATAAAACAACCACAATAGTTAGCTACCAAAAATTGTAATACGCTGATTAGTTATAGTGCAGACAATGTTAAAAGGGTTAATGGGTTTGTTGAATCAATAAGCAAGAGAAAGGAATGGCTTGAAGGAAATGGACTGAGTATTGAAGGCGTAAAAATATCAAATTTGAGGGCGTTCAAGTGCTTAAAGAGAACAAAAGTGTTGATTATCTAGAAAAAGTACAAAAATTTATAGATACCAGTTTAGTATAAAGGCCAATTATGAAAACTTGAATAAAAAAACCCGTATATTCTACAGTTAATAAACGCACCATTTTTTTAGAGAAAAAATGAAAATAATTAAATTTGTTTTTATTGAAGACAGTCATAGATTCAAAAAGGAAGTACATAATGTTCAAGACTTGTTTAAAGAAGAGGCAATAAAGGCAATTAAAGAGCAGAGTTACGGTGTGAGCCGTAGGTAAGGGAAAGAAATTATTGTCAAGAGGAGTAAATTAATAGATATTTCAGAGGGTTAAGGAGATAGTATAGAATGCTCCTGATAGGGTAATACAAGGGTTTAAAGTATCAGAAATAGCACTAGAGGAACATATACACCAGAATCTTAAGATATTCGAAATACATTATTGAAAACACAAGAAAAATCTGTACATAGGAGTACTCAAGAATCGCCACTTTTGCCTTCTAATAAAGAGAAGATTGAGCGATGATATGATTGTTGGTGGTGAGAGTAAAAAACAAAAACATACTCTAAACCCATCTCCCTAGCATAGAAACTTAGGACAATCAAACTTCTTTTTAAGGAGTATAGTCAAAAAACAATAGATGCTATTTACAGCTTATTTAAAAGAAAAGCAGCAACAAGAATCAAAGGACAGGGCTATAAGTAAGTAGTGGACAAGAAAAGGATAAAGTTACTATTAACGATGATAAGCCAATAGATAATCAAAAAATACACAAAGATATTGCTGATTCTCTAACTAAAGTAACAATAGAAAGTAAAGAGCAATTTGAAGATCTTGAGAAGTACTATAAAGGTGAATAGCTGAATGAGAGGTATCAAAGTTATTGAATACTGATTTGCAAAAGGAGAATAGTAAACTCAAACTCTGTAAGAGCAGAAAGCCGGCCAAGAAATAGGCACCGCTTTTGCCTTCTAAGAATCATAAGGTAAAGAGTAATACAAAGTAGAAATATAGATGAAATAAGTAGGTAGTCCGCGCAACTTTGCTATAAAAGACAAGAGTAACTGACAGAAGAATTGATATAGTCAAAACTAATGCAAGACTTTTGGCTTCATTAAATTCAGTTAGTATACTTAGCATTAGAAAAGCTTCTAAATTATTAGAATTTTTAATGAGCATTTATACTACCCCTTCTGCCTCCTTGACTTAGCATATATGAACATCTGTAATTAACTTTTTAGTTTTTATTCTAAAATAATATCAATTTTTACCCTCCTGGAGCTATTCTTATTTCCTGTTGTAGTAACAAATAAACATGCGTGAAAGTAGATGAAACATTCTGTTGCTTAATAGCCTCAGTTAATTCTGTAGGTACATTACCATTTCTTTCAAAACTCTTACCTATGACTTTTGCAACACTTTTCCTCTCTAAGAGACAGCTTAGTTCTAAACTTGTTTGTCTTCTAAGTTATTAAACCTTGCTTTGCTTTCCTCGTTAGCAAACACTACTTTTATTTTATTACTATCTTATTCACTAGGATGTAGATGAATACTGATCTCCCCTTTTCTAGTAGTAAAAGACATTTCAGTGCTGCCTAAGATATCAGTATAATTTCTTTTTCCATCTTTATCTTTTTCAATTTTTGCTGTACTTTCTCCGATCTATAATATGTAAACTCTTAATCCTAGCTTTTCTACTTCCTGATTGTTTATGATTTTTGCAGGTTTAACAACACTATCTTTTATATATTTTACATAAAGATATTTATTATCTCTTTCTACCTCCAATCTGTTTTGAATTTGCTTGCTTCTGCTTACAATACTTTCATATGCTATTTTTTCTAGATCGCTTTTAATCTTCTTACATTGCGCATTAAGATCGTCCACAAACCTACTAATTTCTTGTTCTATCATACCATTATCATGGTAAAAACTGTGTCTTATTTTTCCATCTTGTAGCACTAACTTGCTAATGATATATTTCATGATGTCTGAACTTTTTCAGATAATTCATCCTCATCATCACCATATTTGTTATCGTAGTCTTGTTCATCTGAAATGAAAGGAAATTCACATCTTCTACTATCTACAGGGCAACAGGATATTTTAGAAAGAGTATTTAATATTTTTCCAAATGTAAAATTTGTGAAAGTTTCATCCTAATTATCGTTCTTACCTCTGTAACATAAATTTAGCCTCAGTCCTTGTTTAGGTGTTTATCTACTATCCGTTTAATACCTTCTAAAGTAGTCTTCTACATAATCGGTACTTGAATTACGCAGACTCTTTTTTTCATTTCATCATAAGTTCTTTATCTTCATGTGAACTATGCTCTTCATTTTTATTTTCCCAATAACAAACTACTGGCTATTCTGTATAAAATATCATTTCATTGGTCATATATTAACAACACTCATTTACTTGCTTATTAATGTAAGTTATAGAATATAGATAAGTCAATAAAAAATATAGCTTGTGTTCCTCTTCTATGAATATTCATTTTTCTTGCTTCTAATCCATAGGTGGTAATGAAGAATGATGTGATGATATTAGCTATTTATTGTCGCGTCACCTGTAAGTAAATATATAGCGTGCACTTAGCTCCTTTCCGTTCTTTAATTTTAAAGGTATACAAACCTGTACCAACGGCCTTATTGCATCAATGTTTATAGTGCGTTAATCGATTTCTGCAATTGAGTGTGCTTAGTTAAAAAATTTTTTAAATAATCAACACGCTGGGCACTAATTACTCTAGAGTCAGAAAATAAAGTTGGTAGTAATACTGCGTTGTCAATGTAATTTACATCAACTTTATATGGAGATTTAGATAAGATTGAGAAATTAATAAAAGAGGAAAGAAGTGCTAATGCAGCGAATGAAACCGGATCTACTTTTTTGTGTTTGGCTATCATGGAAAATAATAGAGATATGGCAAAGTTTCTAGTTGAAAACTGAGCAAATATTTATGCAAAGGATGAGTATGGTGACACTCCTTTACATGATGATGTTGACAATGATACTATAGATGTAGTAAGGCTTCTAATCAACAACGGGGTAGAGGTTAATGCAAAAACGACAGTGGTAGAACACCTTTTCATCCAGCATATGGCAACATAAGTGTGGTAAAGCTTCTAATTGATAACGGAGCAGATATTAATGCAGTGAATTCTGATGGATTAACTCCTTTAAGTCGTACTTTCAGTGAAAGCAAAGTAGGTGTTTGTGCGTACATGATGAATAAGATAATAGAGCGACGCTTTTGGTTTTAATGTTAATCAAAAAGATTTACAACTTAAACCTGAGGTAGAAGGAAAATATTGCTATATAATTATCAGCCGTTAATTGATGTTTTATCAGAACGCTATGAGTGTGATTTTTAGAAGATGACATTTGCTGAAGTAAAAACTTTCTTTCAGGAACACAGGAGTGACATCATAATAGAGCTTGCAGGAATAGAAAGGCATCTGATTGACTTTGTAGATTTTGAAGATGCGAAAGAGATACACATTCCTAGATTAGAGCTATATGTATTTGCAGAAGCTGTAAAAAAACACGTTAAGCACACGCCTTAACAATCTAAACATTGAATAACGTTCTACTAATCTAGAACTGGATTGAGAAAGGAAGTAGTGATTTATAGATATTTTCGATATCTTAAGGAAGAGTTTAAAAAAGTGTATGTAGAGGGAAAAATATAAATCCTTGACTTTTTTATTAAAAACATAATAATTAAACTATGTTATTATTTTTGATAGGAGAAAATTATAGCTTTAGAGTTGGAAGACTTAAAACTATTAGTAATATCACTAAACACTTACAACAATGTCATTGCTTTAATAAAAAGTAAACTAGAAGCAAAACATAAAGGTGTATGCTAGAAATGGAAAGAAAAATTTAATATAAATTATTAATTTACCTTACAATAAGGCAGTCATAATTGAAAAGTTACATCGTTGCATTTGCCTGCTTTGTATGGTTGCTTAAATATAGTTAAAGCTCTATTAGACATAAGGATAACGTTAATTATAAACGACAGTGGTGGTGATACTGCTTTGCATTTTTCTACTAAAAATGGTTACCTAGATATAGTTCGGTGTCTATTAAAAAATGGCAATGTTAAAGTTGACGCGCAGAATAATACTGACTTCACTGCCTTGCATTTGGCTATTTCTTATGGTAACTCAGATACAGATGTAGTTCAAGCTCTATTAGACAAAAGGGCTAATCATTTATTGCAAGATAATAATGGATGTACTCCTTTACATTATGCTTGCTGAAAATGGTTACATAAAAATAGTATTAGATCTATTCCAAAAATGGAAGGCTAATCCTCCATTAGAAAATGATGGGGTAAAACTCCAGTAGACCTAAAATTGGTAATGAAAACATAAAAGAACGGCTTCTAGTAATTATTGAGGGACTAAAAGTTGAAGACATAATCAATAATACTGCTAGTGGTAAAAGATGTGGTACAGTCTTCAGAAGGCGAAAACAATGCAGAAAATGAACGAATTGCTAAAGCAGTTGGGATTGGTGTTATTTTAAGTACCATAACAGAATAGCGGTAGTTGCAGGACTTGTATTTGCTGGTCCTATATTACCAGTACTAGCTATAATCGGTATAGCTATAGCTGCTGGATTGGCAGCTGGAGCTATTGGTGGTATCACATATGCAGTATTACAACCTAGTAACAGCCTAGATAAACCAAACGTAACTGGGCAAAAAAAAGTTCAGGGTATTAAGTGTAAACAAGTGCACATGCCTAGAACTGGGCTTCAATTTCCATCCAAGAAGTATCATGAAAGTAGCTAATACTGATATTTAGTAAATTTTATTTACTATTTCTGTCATCCTATGGTTTTCCAGTATGAGAAGTTAGTGTCAAGCGCTGAGACGTCGGCAACTATCACGTCATATCACGATTCATTCGTGGTACCTCACCATAGATTCTGCTAATGAGTGACAGAATGACGGTCGTCACTTAGTTATAAACATTAACAAGTTTATCAAATGGAAAAAAGGCAAAAAAACCCCTGTGGATGGCTAGTTATTTACATTTGACTTCAAATATAGCATTCTCTTTCTAAACGCTTAATAATTGCAAATCAATTGCTTTTGCAATTAGTCTAAATTATAAACGTTAAGAAATTTACTAAACAGAAAAAAGACAAAAGAAATCTAGAGCAGCTAGTTATTCACTACATTTTATCAGTTGGCATTTTTTTTAAGCGCTCAGCAAACGTAATTTACAGCACTAGTTGGTAATGTAGGCAACAATATAAGAGACATGAGGTTAAGTTTTTTTGTAGTTTATCTCTACAGAGAAGATAAACAACTAACTTCAGTGATATGGTAAGGAGGCTGGTGAAGCTTGTCAAAGTAGTTTTCTACATTTCTATGAACTGCTTAGATAACATCACTAAAGTCTTATAAAGTACAAAAAACGTTTACAATTAATGCTCAACATGATAAGTTGAAAACAGTTTATTCCTCGGTAGCTCAGTGGTAGAGCAGTTGGCTGTTAACCAATTGGTCGCTGGTTCGAATCCGGCCCGGGGAGCGTTTTTGTCTGTTATTTTGTATGAACTTTAAGTCAGTTGTTTTATGTATACTAGATGGTTGGGGGAATGGAATAGGAGATAGTAAATACAATGCCATTAGCAACGCAAATCCACCCTGTTGGCAATATATTAGCTCTAATTATCCAAGATGCAGTTTATCTGCCTGTGGGACTGATGTTGGATTACCAGATGGTCAGATAGGCAACTCAGAGGTTGGTCATATGAACATCTGCAGTGGTAGAGTGGTAATGCAAAGCCTGCAGCGCATTGATCGAGAAATCAAAACAATAGAGAATAACAAGAATTTACGAAGTTTTATTAGTGATCTAAAGGATAAGAACGGCGTGTGCCACATAATGGGGTTGGTATCAGATGGTGGTGTTCATTCGCATCAAAAACATATTTCAACTTTAGCAAATAAAATATCACAGCACGAAATCAAAGTAGTGATACATGCATTTTTGGACGGCAGAGATACACTGCCAAATTCAGGAAAAAAGTGCGTTCAAGAATTTGAAGAGAATATAAAAGGCAATGACATAAGAATTGCTACTGTCTCTGGGCGTTACTATGCTATGGATCGCGATAATAGGTGGGAAAGAACAATAGAAACTTACGAGGCTATCGCATTTGCAAGGGCAACGTGTCACAATAATGTGATGTCGTTGATTGATAATAACTATCAAAATAATATAACTGATGAATTTATTAGGCCTACAGTAATAGGTGACTACAAAGGCATAGAACTAAAAGATGGGGTGTTATTAGCCAACTTTCGTGCTGATCGAATGATACAATTGGCAAGTATTTTGCTAGGCAAAACAGGTTACACTGAGGTAGCAAAATTTTCCTCAATTTTAAGTATGATGAAGTATAAGGAAGACCTTCAGATTCCTTGTCTTTTTCCCCCTGCATTTTTTACCAACACTTTAGGAGAGATAATAGCAGATAATAAATTACGGCAATTACGCATTGCTGAAACTGAGAAATACGCCCATGTGACTTTTTTCTTCAATTGTGGAAAGGAAGAGCCTTTCTCCAATGAAGAAAGAATACTCATTCCTTCACCAAAAGTTGAAACTTATGACCTGCAGCCTGAAATGTCAGCCTTTGAACTTACAGAAAAACTCGTAGGAAAAATTCGTTCCCAAGAATTTACGCTGATAGTTGCAAATTACGCTAACCCTGACATGGTGGGACACACAGGTAACATGGAAGCAGCCAAAAAAGCTGTGCTGGCTGTTGATGATTGCCTTGCAAAAGTATTGAATACTGTTAAGGAAATAAACGACGCTGTGTTAATTGTTACTGCAGACCATGGAAATGTGGAATGTATGTTTGATGAAAAAAATAATACACCTCACACAGCACACACTCTAAATAAAGTTCCGTTTATTATATACCCTAATTCTTGTAACAACCTAAAGTTGAAAGATGGAAGATTATCTGATATCGCTCCTACTATTTTACAGTTACTTGGAATTAAAAAACCAGATGAAATGACAGGTAGTTCACTGATTGTGTAATTTCCTGTATCGCCCTATGTTATTCCAAGTTGTGATAACATCAAACAGGTGTGCTTTAACTTAAGCTAACTTCTAAATTTTCCACCGTCAGTACTGGTGACCTATTAAAGAAGCTGTCAATATCACTGATACTACCTATATTTTTTGTACTAATGGATTGATCAATTCTTTTGACTAAATTAGATAAAACTTTATTAGGTCCAATTTCAACGAATTCGTTAATGCCACTACTTGCCATATGTAAAACCATTTCTCTCCATTTCACTCTACTTACAATTTGCTTAGCAAGTAAGATTTTTATAGTTTCTGGATTGCTTTCTTCTTTAGCTGTGACGTTTGATACAAAAGGAATTGAAGGATGAGTTATGTCAATGCTCTCTAGAAATTCCAAGATCTTTTCATCAGCAGGTCTCATAAGAGATGAGTGAAAAGGCCCACTAACTTGCAATTTAATTAATTTTCTCACACTCGAGTTTTTGAACAAACCAGGTAATATTTCAAGGGCCTCTGCAGTACCACTTACCACTACCTGTCCACCACCATTATCGTTTGCAATTCCATAAATTTCATCAATTTGAGCTGATTCCAATATATCTTCTACTTCACTTATCTCTGCTCCAAGCAACGCAACCATTCCACCTTTACATTTTAAAGAAGCTTTATGCATTGCTTCGCTGCGAGCTTTCAGCAACTTGACTGTGGACTCGAGTGTCAACGCTCCTGCAGCACATAGTGCTGTATATTCACCAACTGAATGCCCACAAACATATTTAACATCGTGATCAGAGAGGAGAGACTTACCAAACACATGCTCCATAACACGTAGTGTTGCAATTGATACTGCCGTTATAGCTGGCTGAGCGTTTTCTGTAATGGTTAACTCCTCGACAGGACCATTGAAAATCAAATGAGACAACTTCCTACCTAGTATGCTATCTACTTCATCAAATACTTGTTTTGCAACGGAAAATTGACTATATAGGTCTCTTCCCATTCCTACAAACTGTGAACCCTGACCAGGGAAAGCAAAAATCATAACGATAATTCTTGATTCTTTATTAAAAGTACTACTTTATTTATCTTTTGTCAATGTCCAATAATAATAATTGACTTAACGAATTGAATACACTAGAATGGTAACTGACTAAGAGTTTATAAGCGGCAATGGCAGAAATTGATTACCATAAAATTACTATAGTCATGACAAATGGTCAAGAGTTTGAAACTCGTTCAACCTATGGAAAGGAGGGAGATAAGATAAAGCTTGATAGAGATCCTCTTACTCACCCTGCATGGACTGGAAGTTTGACAAGTGGGTCAACAAATAAAACTAGCAAAATAGCTAAGTTTAACGATAAGTACGGAAATATTTTCTAATTTTCTTTCTCTTTAAGTTTTAGACTGGAGCATGCATAAATACAAAAATATAGGCTATGTTGCTTCTGAGTCACCAAAATCACAGGAAGTATCTAAATTATTACAGAAGCTTAATTTTATCAATATAACAGAGGAAAATAAATCTGAAGTTGATCTACTGGTAGTTGTTGGCGGCGATGGTTTAATGCTACACACCTTGCATAATTACGTCGTAGGAAACAAAGATATACATGTATATGGGGTAAACACTGGTAGTGTTGGATTTTTGATGAATAAATACTTCAGTAGCAGCGAAGATTTGATTGATAACATAGAGCACGCAACTTCAGCTCAGCTAACTTTGCTAAAGATGGAAGCTATAGATCTGAGTGGTAAAAAATATCACCATGTAGCGGTAAACGAAGTGTATGTCTTTAGAAAGGCAAATCAGATAGTAGAGATGAATGTTGCTATCAATAGTAAACTAAAAATGGAAAAGTTTAGAGGAGATGGAATAATATTGTCTACTCCCACAGGCAGTACTGCATATAATTTCTCTGCTGGTGGCCCAATCTTACCACTCAATTCAAACTTATTTGCACTGACCTCTATTAATAGCTACTACCCAAGGCATTGGAATGGAGCGTTGATCTCAAATGATACAATTGTGCAAATTGACATTAACAACGCACAAAATCGTCCAGCACTTGTAGTATCAGATTACAAGGAGCTTCACAACATATCACAGATAAAAATGCAGAAAGACCATGAGAACACAGTTACTCTGCTCTTTGACAAGGATTATTCCCTAGATGAAAGAATTTTTGACAGACAATTCTTATATTAAGCTTTTCTAGAATTATTCTCAAATTAGTATTTACTGTATCTTAATAACTATAGTATAATCAATATAACAGTAGTAATTAATTTCGGAGGGTAAGTATGCTAGAATTGAAAAATAAAATATCAGCAGAAGCACCAAAAACAGATCCATCATTGGCTGGAGTGGCAGCAAATGCTATCTTAGATGTACTAGGTGCAGTACCATCAAAGCCACTGCGTGTACAGGCGGAGTTGTATAAAAAAGAATCAAATAATGAAGAAATGGATCATACTAGGGATAGCGGAATAAATAATCAAAGCTCAGGGATAAAAAAATCAGCTTCTGAAGGAACGTTGTTTAGCGAATCTTGGGATAGTAAAAAAACATCAGGAGATTGGAAAAGATTATTAGATAACAAGCCCGGTGATGGTTCAGACACACCTCCAACTCCTTTTACACCGAAAGACGATTCTTACATTGAAAACAGTGAAACAGATTCAACAACTCCTTTAATCAGCTCAGGCAAGAAAACAAACAGAGTCTGGCCAAGGGTAAAATATGCCATGCAGCAGAAGGGCGTTATAATTTTTGGTGCAAATACTATTATATTATGCACATCTTTAGCTTTAGTGTACTTACAAGATAAAGCAAAATTTATTGTTTTTTTTGCAAATAGCCCGTTCTATATTACTATACTGGTCATTGCATCTGCTTCATTGTTTGCGGTTAGTCCTATATTTCATATAATAAAGCAATTTAGAGACGCTGAAGAATATCAAATCCAAAAAGGGAATGCAAATGAAATTTTAGATAAAGTGTTAGAGTGCCAGCCAAGGGACAAGGTGATAAAATCTGTAAGACTGGAATATAGCAATGACACTCATTCAAATTTTGCACTTAATGCTTGGGAAGCTAAAGATAACTTCATTAATATTGGCGAAAAAGTAATTAGTAGAGCTAACAAAATAGAATCAATAATTAATAATAGGCCGCTATTCATTGCATTATTAACTAGTGTAGTTGCTGCAAATATAGCGTTTCCCTTAGGGCTACTTGCAATAGATGGCATTAATAATGTGCAAAAATTTTACCAGAACCCTTTGACTCATAACGTAGGGTTGTCGTTATTCATAGGTTCAGGTATACTTGCATTATCAATCATATGTCTTGGTGTACATTACTACAGGAAAACGAATTGCACTAATCTTATATATTCTCAGGAAAAGATTAATACAGAAAGTGTTAACAAGAAATTCATTAAGAAAATAGAACAAGAAAGAACAAATGTTCTTAAGGATAATCATGGTAAAGACGCTAAATGCATCAGCCTAACGCTTGAACAAGTTGTAGTTCAATCTCATAATTGTAAAGATATTGTTTATAGTATTGGTGAATAAAGTACGTAGTAAAATCTCTTACATAATTTTGATGCCCCTTAATTGGAGCAAAATAGGTCTGAGTAAATTTTACATTTACTAAAACTTTGCGTTTTGGTATCCTAAGTTGAAGGAAATTGTTTTATTTATATGAAAAAAGCTTTAATATTCACTTCCTTAGTAGTAGTTGTATTAATCGTCGTTACTTTTTTATATAAAAACAACGAGACTAATGACCTACAAGTGGTAAACGTTTATTCATCGCGTAAAGAGGAATTGGTACGTACTCTATTTGATGAATTTACAAGAAATACAGGTATTAAAGTACGTTATATTATTGACGATTACTCCCAGCTGCTCTCACGCATGGAAAATGGCAGTGGGACTGATGTATTTTTAACTGCAGATGCAGTGAACCTAATTTTGGCAAAAAAAAGAGGGCTTTTGTCTCAGGTAAACTCAGAGATTTTGAAAAGAGCTATACCTGAAAAGTTTAGGGATAGTGAAGGTTACTGGTTTGGTCTCACAAAAAGAACGAGAATATTGGTTTACAATAAAGAATCAGTAGATCCTAAAGACTTAAGTACCTATGAGGATTTAGCAAATAAAAAATGGAAAGGAAAAATATTAGTACGTTCTTCTACAAGTCCATATAATCGATCGCTGATTGCTTTTATGATTGCAAATAATGGTTTTGAAAAGACGAAAGAATGGGTCAGTGGGATTGTAAGCAATATGGCAAGAAAGCCAAGCGGTGGTGATACTAACCAAATTTATGCTGTAGCTGCTGGTGAAGGAGATATTGCAATAGTAAATAGCTATTACTTTGCGAGAATCCTTTCATCAGAACGTGAGAATAAAAAGAATGTTGCAAACAAACTAGGAGTTTTCTTCCCTAATCACGATAGTAATGGTGTAATGGTAAACATTAGTGGTGCAGCAGTAACAAAAAATGCAAAAAATAGAGAAAATGCTATAGCTTTATTGGAGTTTTTAGTAAGCAAGCAGGCCCAGGAACTATATGCTAAGAAAAATCAAGAATATCCTATTATTGAAGGCGTTGAGGTTTCCAATATACTAAAATTTTGGGGAGACTACCCACAAAGTGATTTACCTCTAAGTGAGCTTGAAAAGCATCTTTTTGAGGCTGTTATGATAGCAGACGAATGTAAATGGAAATAATACCTAGCGCTTCTAGGGTAAAAAGTACAACTGTACGAACATTATAATTTGGTAATGATTTTCACTAGGAAAGGGTATTGTTTTAATGTTGATATTAGCATTCAGCTTTCCATCCAGGGGGTGTCATTCCGGTGTCTCCTTCTCCTAATCCTAGCGCATCTATAATATCACTCCAGTATGTGACACTGTTATTTAGTGAATTTATTTACTATTTTTTATCATCCTATGGTTTTCCAGTATGAGAAGGCAGCATCACGCTCTGGAATATCAGTAACCCCTACGTCATACCGCGATTCATTTGCGGTATCTCTAGATTCCGCTAACAAGCAGCTGTTGTCAGTAAATCTTCAGCTACAAATATTTAAGAAATCCACCAAGTAAGAAAAAGACAAAAGAAGCCCTAGTTAATATCTATTTAAAAACACTAGCGTTTTTTTATGTTTTAAATACTTAGTAATCGCGACTTAGTTGTTTTTTATTGCAACTAACCTTTAGTCATAAATGTTTTAGAAATTTACTAGGCAAAAAAAAGGCAAAAGATATATTATGGTGATAGTATTTACTCTCTAATCCTGCAAATTAGTATATTATACTGTCCTAAACGCTTTATAAGCGAGTTTCAACTTATATAGGTAAAAAATTAGAAATATTGTGAAGACATAAGGTACATATAGTGCAAAAAATTAAACATAAGATGCTAACTATATAACACTTTATTATTTTAATCTGCACAGATTGAAGGTAACTTAATACCTCCAGTATCGGGATAAGGGGGCTAGCGAGGTTTGTTAGGTAGTTTTTTGTGTTTCTGTGAGCTACTGGTCCCTAAAATTACAATGTTTGCACATTTGTGTGCTCTAATGCGAATGCTTATTTGAAATTTCTATTTAAAGGGAGGGTTTTATGTCATACACTATATTCACAGTATGATTCAAATATTTGTTGCTTTTTAGCTGAAACACTATTTAGTTAGTAAGAAAGTTATGTTGAATATGGCGGAAATAAAAAAAGATGTTGCTGTAATTATGGGAAGTGAATCAGACTATAGCACTATGATTCATGCTGTTGATATGTTAACAGAATTAGGAATTTTGCATGACGTGTTTATAATATCTGCACATAGAACACCAGAAAGGCTCTTCAATTTTGCTCAGTCTGCACAAGAAAAAGGCTTTAGAGTTATTATAGCCGGTGCGGGAGGAGCAGCTCATTTACCTGGTATGGTTGCATCGCTCACTTGTTTACCCGTTATCGGTGTTCCTGTACATAGTAAACAGTTAAATGGGCTGGATAGTCTGTTATCTATAGTACAAATGCCAAAGGGTGTGCCGGTTGCAACAATGTCTATAGGAGAAAGTGGGGCTTATAATGCAGCAATTGCTGCTGCATCTGTACTGTCAATTTCTAACAGTGAAATTGCTGATAGGTTAAAAAAATGGAGAAAGGAACAGACCGAAGTAGTAAAGGAAAAACCAGCATCACAGTAAATTTATGGCAATAATTCTTTTAGATACAAAAACCATAAATCGTATAGCTGCAGGGGAGGTTATAGAAAGGCCAGCTAGTGTAGTCAAGGAATTAGTTGAGAATGCAATAGATGCTGGAAGCTCGGAAATAGAGATAAAAATAGAAAGTGGTGGGTGTAACCTTATTACTATCACGGATGATGGAGGTGGAATAGAAAAGAGCGATTTAGAGCTTGCTTTTATGCGCCATGCTACTTCAAAATTGAGTGATAGTGAATTAATAGAAATCAAGCATCTTGGCTTCAGAGGAGAAGCTCTGTCTTCAATTGCAGCAGTGAGTAGAATTAAGCTATCATCTAAGGCAAATGGAGCAAGTGAAGCTTGGTCTATAAGTTATGAAGGTGGAGAAAAAATAGGTGAACTTATTCCTTACTCTTTACCACAAGGTACACATATTGAGGTCCGTGATCTGTTTTTTGCCACTCCCAATAGACTAAAATTTCTAAAAACCGAAAGGGCAGAAATTCAAAGCATTGTTGACATTGTGAATAACTTAGCTATGATCAATTATAGTATTGGGTTTACTCTCACTTCTGGTAGTAAGAAACCTCTAAAATATGCTAAGCAGACTTCGTTATTTAGTAGATTATGTGAAGTAGAAGAAGAATTTCAAGACAATTCTCTAGAAATTAATGAAGAAGAGGACGGTGTCAGACTAACAGGACACATCTGTAAACCGACGGTCAATCGAGGTAAGTCTGATATGATCTATACATTTGTAAATGGAAGGCCGATAAAAGATAATTTACTTGTTAGTGCGATTCGTTACGCATATCACGACTTTATTCCAAGCAATAGGTATCCTTTTGCAACGTTGCATTTAGAAATACCATACGATCAAATAGATGTGAATGTGCACCCAAATAAATCGGAAGTGAGATTTCAAAATAAGAGGCTGATATATGAAATAGTGAGAAGAGGGTTAATTAAGGCATTATCAACAAGAACAGGTAACTCTGCAGTGAGTAATATTGATAGGTCTAGGTGTCAAGGTATTGGAAAGGAAACGAGTGGTTTACCTTTTGATGTTAGTGAAAGTCAAGGAAATGATAACCATATTAATAATGGAAAAAGCAGAGAAACAAAAAGTGAAAGAGAATTGTATGAAAGGAGACCAAATCCTTTTGAAAATCGGCTAATGAAAGAATCCAACTCACCAAGTGTAGGAAAGAAAGACTTGTCAGAACGATCAGTATTGTTTGATTCAGGTATACAAAAATCCTTGTCACAAGCGAAAACTGTGGTTCTAGAGAGAGAGCAAATTGATTTAATAGAAAACCATCCTCTAGGGTTTGCACGCTGTCAGGTCTATAACACTTATATTATTGCTGAGGCTAGAGGCAAATTGATTATAGTTGACCAGCATGCAGCCCATGAAAGGTTAGTGTATGAATGCTTAAAACAAAAATCAAGTATAAAAAGACAAAAACTACTTCTTTCTGAGGTAGTTGAAATCAAAAATCAAGCTGGAATGGAGATGGTTGAAGTCTATAAGGATAAGCTTTTCGAAATGGGTTTTGATATTCAAATCAACTCAGAAAACAAGGTTATAGTAAAAGAAATCCCTGCAATTTTGGGAACAATAGATGTAAAAGAGATGCTAATTGATATAGTCGATAGATTGATGGAAATAGAAGATATGTTGCCAATAGAAGATAAAGTGAACAAAATATTGGCCACTATTGCTTGTCATGGGTCAATTAGAGCAGGCAGGACAATGAAATTGGAAGAGATGAATGTGTTGCTGAGGCAAATGGAAGAAACACCATATTCTGGGCAATGCAACCACGGAAGACCAACTCATATAGAAATGAAACTAAGTGATATAGAAAAATTGTTTGAGCGTAGGTAAGAAGTTGCCATAAACATGGAAATTTTTAGTGTTCTTCTCGTCATTCCAGCACGTGACGAATTTTTTAAGCCATAGAAACGGGACTGAAATTACTTGATAAACCTCGCTAGCCCTTTTATCAATAGCACTAAAGCTAATTATTTATCTTCTCTTTACAGATTAAACAACAAAAAAACTTAACATATCTGACATCTCATGTTTAATTTCTTGCATTACATGTACCTCATGTCTTTTACATTGTTGTTCACATTACCAACTAGTGCTGTAAATCGCGCCTACTAGGTGCTTAAAAACATTAAAAAACGCCAACTGGTAAAATGATAGTGGATAAATAGCTGCTGCGGGATTTCTTTTGTCTTTTTTAATTTGGTTAAGAAATTAATCAATTTTTACTAGGAACTACTTGCCTCCCTGGTAGACTTAAATAGTTATAGCAGTGTTAACATAAAAGATTAGACTTTCTTGGACTTTTTAGTTATACTAGAGTATAATTCACTATTAGTAGAGGTAGTTATTATGAATGAAGAAGAAGCTTTAAAAATATTAGGCTTAAAGTAACCCCAGTGAAGAAGACATCAGAAAAGTACGTAATACACTAGCTCTTCAGTATCATCGAGACAAAAACTCAGATAAAGAACAGGAAGAACTTAAAAAAGTCGAAGAGAAATTTTAACAGTTACAAGCGCATATAAGCTTCTTGCTGGAACAGGTGCAAAAGAGGTCATGCTACTCCATGACGAAGACTTAGATAGAGTTAGCTCTATCTAAGTCTAAAATTTTGCTTACATACGCCTCTCTTCAATCAAGATACAGGATTTCTTAAAAAGCTCTTTTTAATTTCAAGAGCAGTAAAGATGAAAAATTTAGTAATTACATTAACGAAATGTGTATACAGGATCACTTGCCGTCGGATGCTGCTATCAATTCATATAATATTGATCTTGCAAACCTGCATTAGAGAATGGCGCTAACCCTAACATAAAAATATTTCGTGAGTATACTTTATTATGTTATCACGGAATTATCATATATGGTAATATTATAAAACTACTTTTAGAGTACGGTGCTGACCCTAATACACGAGTATATAGTCTTGCTCCATTAGATGTAGCTGCACATGATAAGTTCTATGAAATTGCAAAATTACTTTTAAAATATGGTGATGATCCTAATACAGCCGATCATCATGCAAAAGGTTACTACGTGAGGAGGTCATAGAACACACTCCATATTTCGCTAATAGTGAGATAATAAATTGCATTAAGGCACTTGTTTTGTCGCACAGCAACAATGACAAAGTTAAAAAGTTGATGGCTGAATATGGTAGTGTGGATAGACGCTATATTATTAGCTAAGCTGGTCTTTCTCGTTGTTGCTTAATGGTAGAGCTTCTGCTACTTTGTTTAGTATAGCTCCTCCCTGGTGCTATATACCGACAGTAGTATTTGCATTTGCCGCGTATTTCTTTGTTAAAAATGCCATACAGGCTGCATTTTTTGCAAAAATAAAAGAACCTTCTCCTGAGTTTGCTGAAGTTATTACTGAAAAATTAGTAAATAATGTTAAGCTAAATGCTGAAGGCAATCCTTAAAGAACTGATAATGTAATGACTTAATTCGCGGGTATCAAAAAAGTTCTTTTTTAAAAAACTTAAGTTATACTTATAAGTATTTGATACCTTTTATAGTGATTATGCTAGATTTGAGAAGTAGCTCCTGCCTTTATGGTGATAATGTGGAATTTGTAGAAGAAATGTATAACCGTTATCTGCAGGGTGACAAGTCAATCGGGGAGGATTGGTACAGAATTTTTTCAAGCAATTTAGAAGTTAATAAAGCAGAACCCTGTGCTGTGCAGCATGTGGCCAAGGCAGATGATTCGGTGGCAAATTTTTTTAGATCTTATGGTCACTTTTTTGCAGATCTTAATCCATTGTCGTCAAATGTAAGTGAAGAAATAAATTATCAGAAATATTCAAATCTCTCTACAGCGCATGATGCCGGAATCTATAGAGATATTTACTGCAAAGACATCGGTTTTGAATTTATGCATATTTCCTCTTATGAGGAGAGAATATGGCTGCAGGAAAAGATCGAAAATCAAACTTACAAGCTGAGCTTGCAAGATAAAAAGGAAATACTCAGACACTTAATCGAATCTGAGATGTTCGAACAATTTCTCCATACGAAATTTCCTGGACATAAGCGTTTTTCTATTGAAGGTGGGGAGTCAGCTATTGTTGCAATTGAGAGAATTATTAGTGATTCCACGACTTTTGGTATTGAGGAAATAGTTCTTGGTATGGCTCATCGCGGACGGCTTAACGTTCTAACCAAAGTTATGGAAAAAGAATATGCAGCAATGTTATCTGAATTTCAAGGTAATCTTGCATATCCAAGTGATCTTGAAGTGTCTGGTGATGTTAAATATCACCTTGGTTATTCTTCTGATCGAACGCTTGCTGATGGTAAGACAATACATTTAAGTTTGTGCCCTAATCCATCTCACCTTGAAGCGATCAATCCAGTTCTGATTGGAAGAATCAGAGCAAAACAAAAAATAAGATCTGTACTTGGAATATCAATTCATGGTGATGCAGCTTTTATCGGTCAAGGGGTGGTTGGCGAAACCCTGACCTTGAGCAATATTGAAGGATATAAAGTAGATGGTATTGTACACGTTGTCATTAATAACCAAGTTGGTTTTACTGCTAATCCATGCTGTGCACGGTCATCTTCTTATTGCACTGACGTAATTAAATCTATAGAAGCCCCAGTGTTTCACGTAAGTGGAGATAGTCCTGAAGCTGTAAATTTTGTTGCAGGTCTGGCAATGGAATATAGGCAGAAATTTAAGAAAGACGTGGTGATTGACATAATATGCTACCGCAAATATGGCCATAATGAAGGAGATGAGCCTAATTTTACCCAGCCGCTCATGTATAAAATAATATCAAATCATAAAACTCCAGGAACGCTATATGAAGAAAAGTTGACTGCAGATAAAGTACTAAGTGGTGACGAAGTAGATAAATTACGCAGTAAGTTCAGGGCAAGATTGGATAAAAGTCTTACTGAATCAGTGGCTTACGCTCCCAAAAAAGCTGACTGGTTCAATGGAGTGTGGTCAAAATTAAGAAGGGCAAAGTTGAATAATCTGAACGAATATTATACAGATTCTGGTGCCTCACAAAGTGAGCTGAAAAAGCTAGGTGTACTCATAAATAGCAATATTCCAAGCAGTTTTAATATCAACAATAAAGTAAGAAAAATACTTGATGGAAGAATAGAGAATATAAATTCCGGTAACAATATAGACTGGGCAACGGCTGAAAGTCTTGCATTTGCATCATTGCTCACAGAAGGAATAGGTGTGCGTCTGTCAGGACAGGACTCCGGTCGAGGTACTTTCTCACACCGCCATTCAAGGCTTGTTGATCAGGTGACAGAAGAAGCATTTATTCCACTGAACAATATAAATAAAGAGCAAGCTCACTTTGAAGTCATAGATAGCGCTTTATCAGAGTATGCTGTGATGGGCTTTGAGTATGGATATAGCCTTGATTCTCCATATTCACTGGTGCTTTGGGAAGGACAGTTTGGTGATTTTGCGAATGGTGCACAAATTATGATCGACCAGTTTATTGCGTCTGCAGAAACAAAGTGGTTACGATCAAGTGGTTTGGTTTTATTGCTGCCTCATGGCTATGAAGGTCAGGGACCTGAGCATAGCTCTGCGCGTATAGAGAGGTTTTTACAACTCTGCGCGGAAGATAATATGCAAGTAGTTAATTGCTCTACTCCAGCGAATTACTTTCATGTTTTACGCAGGCAAATTCATCGAGACTTCCGTAAACCTTTGATAGTGTTTACACCTAAATCGCTATTGCGTCATAAAAGAGCAGTTTCTAATCTATCTGACTTTAAAGGTGGATTCCTTACGATAATTCCAGAATATAGGAAGAATTTAGTTTTAGATGACAAAATGCGTAAAGTTATAATATGCGGTGGTAAAGTTTATTACGACATAATTGAGGCATGTGAAGTACAAAAAATAAACGATATAGCAGTGGTACGATTGGAGCAATTTTATCCATTTCCTGCTGATAAGCTAAGCATTGAACTTGAAAAATATGAAAACGCTGAAATTATATGGTGTCAAGAAGAGCCAAAAAATATGGGAGGATGGTTTTTTGTCAACCCATTAATAGAGGAGGTATTACTTGGCCTCAATATTCAAGCAAAAAGGCTTAAGTGCATCACAAGACCTGCTGCTGCATCTCCTGCATGTGGTTACGCTAGTGTCCATGCTCAGCAACAAGAGGAGATTTTAAAGCAAGTTATTAAATAGCCTCACAAGTACTTAGTGGAGAGCTAGCTCAATTTTACCTCCGCTAGTGGAATAGCTTTGTTGCATCACTATCTATGAAAGATTAACTATAGTTAGAATTATAAGCAAATTATTAAAAATCTTATTTTTTTTGCAATCAATCTGATCAAATTTAAGAATAGTAATTTATTATTTATATTAATAAATTTGATTCTATTTAAAATAGCTAAAGTGTTGAAATTATTGAATTTTAGCCAAATTAGTGAATGATAGTGAAATTTCTTTTACTCAAATTAGGTATTTACTGAGCATTCTTATTATAAATTAAGAGAATGACAAGTTACTAATATTCTTCACCTTTCTTGTCTTTAATCACCATAGCTGGTGATTAACAAAGTCATTCCAACGTCATGGTTGGCATAACACCATTTTGTTTGCCCTTAAACGCTTCAGCTACAAATATCTAAGAAATTTACTAAGTAAAAAAAGGGAAAAGATATTCTATAGTAAATAGTGTTTACTCTCTAATCATGCAAATTGGCATTTTATACTGTCTTAAATACTTTGTAAGCGTATTTCAGCTTATATGGGTAAAAACTTAGAAATATTGTGAAGACACAAGGTACATATAGTGCAAAAAATTAAACATAAGATACTAAATACCCTAAGCCTTTTGTCACTAACCTGCATGATTACAAAGATAAATAAATAGCTTAAGTGCTATAATAAGGAGGCTGATAAAGCTTGTCAAGTAATTTTTTGCATTCTTATACTGATAAGAATTTGCGATCATAAATTGTCAATTTAAGCTTCGAAAAAGGTCTATTGACTTACATATATTATTGAGATTACACTTAAACTCTATTAGCTTCTAAAGGTGCACATGAAAGTATGGTATTAAGATACATAAAAGAGGATAAGCATATCCAAATCCTGCTCTTCAGGGTAACATAAGTATAGTAAGCAGCCAAGCAGAATTAGTGGATATTAATAGTTGATAATAGTTTTAAAACATGTGAGGTAAAATTATAGATTTAGCAGAACAAGTCATTAAGGTAAACAACGGCTATATTGGAGAGTTTTAACGTCAACTTAACGAAAAACTAGGCTCTATACTGCCTTATATGGCTTAATCGTTATTTATCATAGTACAATATGGTCAGAAAATATAGCTGAACTTTTGCTGAATAGTGATGCAAATCTTATAGCCAAGATGTGCACCTCTAGGGTAGTCAGTCCATTAAGGGTAGCGCTTAATATTTAAAGATTAATTATCTTGCAAAATACTTGAACTGTTTTGAATTTAAAAATAAAAACTTATAAGATGTTTTTGCTAAACTCCCAGATAGAGAACTGTTAGAATATTTAAGTCATTGTTAGATCATAGTACTAGCTATGGGCTTATAACAAACATAAGACCAAGTCCATCATGGCTCAGTAAATTGTCGTTTTGGCGCAAAAAAACTTTACTAATTAGTCAATTTCGAACAAGTGTTGCCTTATATGTAAATGAAAACAATCATATACTTAATGCGATAAAAGGTAGTTCTTTATCTAAAATACTAGATCGAGTTAATATAAGGGATAAAGATGGTCTTTCAGCATTACATCTCACTGTTAAAGGTGGCAATGTTAACATTGTAAAGTTATTGTTAGATGGGGGCGCAGAACCTAATATCAGAAGCTGGATGAATCTAACAACTCCACTGCATAATGCTGTTTTAAACAATAGGGTTTATATAGTAAAATTACTTTTTGATAGTCATGCAAACTCTAATATTTTAAGCAGAAGTGACATTTCTCCTTTATATTTTGCTGTCGTCAATAACTAAAAGAAATATCACGTTTATTGTTAGAATGTGGGGCAAAACCTGAAACTCTATTAAATCAGTTCTCTGCTTTGTTAAACGATGCTGCAACTACAAAAAATGAGAAGAAGGAAGAAATCTCTTAGGTAAGATGGATTACTTAGGTAAGTTCTTATACAAGTAGAGTACCAATATTATTGATTTGTTTACTGCAGAAATGAAAGAAGCACAATGAGCGGTAATAATAAAATTGCAAGAAAAATATTTTATATTATAAGCGATATGACTTTTCCATTATAATTGGAACCTGTAAGAGTGTAGGAAGTTGGCACTGGAAAAGTAGATAAACAATGTATCTGTTCAAAATCTTCCATCTATTGTTTTCTAGCTCTTACATCTTCTCTTTACTTCGTGCCAAAATGATCACATTATATTATTTGACATTTCTCTAAAAGAACCCTCTCAACTTTCTAGCACGGCATGGATGTTTTAGTTTGCGCAATGCTTTTGACTCGACTTGCCTAATTCTCTCACGTGTTACCTTAAAAATGCATCCTATTTCTTCTAAGGTATGTTCCTTGCAATCTTTACCAAGGCCAAAGCGCATTCTAATAATTCTCTCTTCCTTCGGTGTTAAAGTTGCAAGGAGGTTAGTCGTAATGCAGCGCAAGTCAGTGAGTATTGCAGCATCTTCTGGTTTTGAGACTCGCTTATCTTCTATACAGTCACCGAAAGTACTACTATCGTCTTTTCCTGTTGGAGCGTCAAGGCTTACCGGATCCCTTGCTATTTTCATAACTTTGCGTATTCTTTCCAGCGGCATTCCAAGTTCCATACTTAATTCCTCTAATGTAGGCTCTCTTCCCATCTCATGAGTTAACTTTCTCAATGCTCTGTTGATCTTGCTAATAATTTCTACCATGTGAACTGGTATTCTGACTACTTTAGATTGCTCAGGTATTGCTCTAGTAATTGATTGCCTTACCCACCAAGTTCCATAGGTTGAAAATTTGTATCCACGTTTGTAATCAAATTTATCCACAGCCTTCATAAGACCAATATTACCTTCTTGTATCAAATCAAGCAGAGCGAGACCTCTGTTTGAATATTTTTTAGCTATGGAAACTACTAACCTCAAATTGGCTTTAATCATTCCCTGCTTTGCTTCAGAGACTTCTCGTTCATGTTTTTGTGTTCTCTTGATTAGCTCTTTAAACTCTTGCACATTATCTTCTTGTATATGTTGCTTAATATTGTTCAAGGTATCAGCTATATGTTCAAAATTGTCGTCTATAAACTTTACAAACTTGTTTTTTAGTTCACCTGTAAAACAAAATTGGTTTTCACTGGATTTTAAAGAACTAATTTCTTCTAACTTGTACCTTAAAAGTACGTCAGCATAAACTTTGAGGAAGCTTTCTCTATCAATATTGTATTTTTTAGCTTCAGAAATAAGATTAGCTTCCTCAAGCATGATAGACCTATTTATGTTATAAAGTTTTTGTGTGATTTTAGCGACAGCAGTGTCACTTAACTTAATTTGTAGCACTATAGACCATATTTGGTCATATAAATTTTGATATCTTAATCCACCAGAGGGATCTTTTCTTAATGTCAATGCTTCATCTGCTAAAGTAATTATCTCATCTAGTGCAACTATGACCTTGGGCAATAAGTCGTTTTCCATTTCAAGAATAGAAACATTTAAATTTGCTGAATTTATATCTTCATTACTATTTTCTTTCTCATCGTTACCTTTTTTACTGTCTATCTCATCATCTTCACAATATTCGTCATCTTTGGTGCCTTCAGAAACGTTCTCAGAATCCTTATCATCTTCAATACTTTCTTCACTCTCTTCTTTGGGTATCGCATTAAAATCGGAGTTATAAATTGCATCTAGGTCTATAATTTCTCTCAGTAAGAGAGATCCACTGCTCAAATCATCGCGCCATGCTTTTATCATCTTTAGTGTTACTGATGTTTCAATGATTGCACGCAACATGTTATGCTTTTCAGATTCAATTTTTTTTGCTATCTCAATTTCATCTGTTCTTGATAAAAGCTTTACGGAGCTCATATCTTGTAAATAAACTCTTACCGGGTCGTCATTTTGTACTAAGGTTGTGGTGGTATTCGACAGTGCGTCGTCATCATCAAGTTTGCTATCATCACTATTGGAAGGAGCCTCTTCTTCGTCTTCGCTACTTTCAAGTATGTTGATTCCTGAGTCTTGCAATAGAGATATAGTATCATCTATAAAGTCAGATGATAAATTTTCGTCTGACAGTTTATCATTTATATCATCAAAAGTGATAAAGCCACCCTTTTTAATACTTTTGGTTACAAGATCCCTGATGATTTTTTTCTTATCTTCTGAGTTGTTAATAGTTGACATCATTACCCTTATAGTTTAAAATCTATTTCTTATTAGTAAATAGGCTTACAATAAGTAAGCCTATGACTTTATTTTTAGCTTGTGGCTACTTATTACTTCATATAGTTTAAGACATTGTTAACTCACATACGCTTGTCTTGATCAATTATTCCATATCTTTCTTCTATTCTTACTGCTATGGATAATCCAACTGAAAATGTTGCAATTCCGACTACTATGGCAGTGAGCATTAGAACGTGTGGTACAGGATTGCTATATAAGTGAGAATTTGAAACTAATATAGGGGGTAAGGAGCTTTTTATATACCCAAGAGATATGTAAAATAACAGAACAGATGCTTGGAAAATGCTTACCCCTATCATTTTCTTAATTAAGTTTTTGTCATTTATGATGGTATATAAACCTAGCGTCATTAATATAGTAATAATTGTATAATTGTATAAAGTCATTATTTTTTTCTGCGAGCAAAATCTATATATATGATTAGCATGGAGGAACAAACAGTAAGTGCTACACCCAATTCCACCAAGAAAATACCCAATTTTTGACCTGCAACGTTGTTAGCTAACAATATATCGTAAGATAAAAAATTTTGGCCAAGTAAAACTGTTGCAATACCCGTTCCCCCATAAATAAAAATGCCTAGCATGCTAGTGAATTTAATTGCAGAGTAAGGTATTGCTTTTAGAGTTGTGGATACACCAAATAGCATTGAGTATAATATTATCCCAGAGGCAATGATTATTCCTGCTTGAAACCCTCCACCTGGGGTATAGTCACCATGAAATTGTATATATAAAGCAAATAAAATAATAAGAGGTACCATCAAAAACGTTACTGCATTTAATACTGGATCTTTAATCATTTTCTTTTTCTTCTTTTAATATTAATGTTATGCAAAGTGCGGCGGTGAAAACTACTATAGTTTCTCCAAATGTGTCATAGCCACGGAAGCCTGCTAAAACAGCTGTTACTATATTGGGAATGCCAACGGCTTTTTTAGTATTTTCTATATAGTAAGGAGCAACATGTGAGTGAATGGGAGCATCATAGCTGCCAAAATCTGGTAATTGGGTCATAAAGTGTGATAAACATATAGCTAGAAATAACATAAAAAAAAGTATTATAGGGTTGTGAGATAAATCTACTTTATGGTTCTTTATTAAAGAGAGTGCAGCAAATGTAAAAACTGTACTGAGCCCTGCACCAACAGAAGCTTCAGTAATTGCAACATCAGGTGCATTCATAATTAGATATATAAGTGCGATGAGTGAGCTAAATGCACACATTAGAACACCACTTGTGACTAAATGATTTGAGAGAACTATAAAAATAGCAACTATAAGTAGCAGTAAAAGTAATGTTACATTCAGTATTTCTAACATCTTAACTTTCCTTAATAGCTTTTTCCTTACTTTTATAATGAGTGCGTGCTAAAATATAACTATTAGTTGAGTTAGCTACCCATATTATAAAAATTAATAGTACTATTTTAACAGTATTGACTGAAAATTCATTCTGCAAAGCGAGACCAATTAATAATAACATTGCACCGCTAGAATCTGTAATACCTGCTGCGTGTAATCTGGTGTAGAAATCAGTAAATCTAATTACCCCTATGGTTGAAATAGTTACTAAACAAATACCTAAAAATATGAAAATAGACCCTATCATAAATTATCAAAGCAACATTAACCTCATTAGTGCTATAGTTGATATAAAACTGACACTAGCATACAACAATGCTATATCAACCAAAAAAAAACTATCCAAAATGATCGATACTGCTGTTATGAGTAAAATTACTTGTGTTGAGAAATGATTAAACGCTAGAGCCTTATTGTAAATGTCACTTAACTTTGCTATACGGTACAACATTGCACTCATACAAAGCAGTAACATGTAAATAGCAACATGAATCATTTATAGGTTACACAACTCCAATAGGACTCTACTTAGTTTACTCTTCATTGTCTACTTCATCATCTATATCCTCACTATCTTGATTGCTCATTTCATTTTCTACCTCGTCATCCTGAATATCAGTACTTTCTTGATCTACATCAGCATCTGTGTTAAACTGATCATTAGAAAAGTTTAGTAGTTTTTCTAGCTTACTCGTATTACTGCTGTAGGTATTACTCAGATTTCCTTTCATATACTCCTTGCATCTGCTTACCAAAAGGCTAAACAGCTCATGAGTATCCACCTGCCTTTCTGCTATTTCGTACAGAGAAATGATGGTGTTTTTATGGCCTTTAAATCTAGCTGATTGAACAGGATTACTCGCCCCTGTATTTAAATCATGTGTCCTCTGACTTGCCAGTAGGGCTAATTTAAAACGGTTACTCACCTGCTCTGTACATTTTTCTATAACAGACTCAGCCATAAAATACTACCTCGATAAACTTTACATTATACTACAAAAAAAACAAAGTGTCAACTTTGTGCCTATGGAGATCCAACTTCACGTTTAACCTTTTCTGTTTCAGGTTTTACTGCTTGACTTTCTGTTATCGTAATTGTTATCTCATGGTCGAATTTCTTGAGAAACCCTAACAGTCGTTCTAAAGAAAAACCATCTGTTTTGCCATTTTTAATTTGCGATATCTTTGGCTGATCAACACCTAGTCTCTCGGCGGCATGAGCTTGAGTCCAAGTGTTTTTTTCTATAACTTTAGTTATTATACTGAGCAGCTTCTTTTTTATTTCTACACTGCACGAGTTATTGTTTAATGATATTATTTCCATATACACTCACCTATCAAAAGCTTTGTAAAACATTACAACATAAATTTGATATCTCAAAGTATTAATATCATATAAGTTGTACTAAATAATTATATGATATTAGTATATTAAGGCTTTAGGTTGATTATTTACCAATATTTTAATTTAATTAATATCAATTTCAAATATTATTATACATGAAAAGGTCATTCATAGTAAAAAAATAACCATAAGGCTTAAGATATAAATTCTGTAGATTGATTTTACATAAAAGGGTTTTGTATCTCTATGCTCTAATACACCTGTATAAACACTGTGATTTTAATCCACCAAGAAGGTGTTATTCCATTGCGTGACGCTGGGCGCAGTTTATCATACTGCAATTCATTCTAGGCATCTCTAGATCCCGCTAACAAGCAGCAAAATGACGGTAGCTATAAATATTAAAAAATTTAATAAATAAAAAAAGCAAAAGATATCCAGTGGTAGATAGTGTTTACCCTCTAATCCTGCAAATTGGCATATTATACTGTCTTAAACGCTTTACAAGCGAGTTTCAGCTTATATAGGTAAAAACTTAAAAATGTTATGAAGACATAAGGTACATATAGTGCAAAAAATAAAACACAAGACGCCAACTATGTAATACTTTGTCATTTTAATCTGCACAGATTGAAGATAACTGAATACCTTCAGCATCATGATTAATAGGATGGGCTAGCGAGGTTTATTAAGTGGTTTTATTTAATCTACAGCATAGCATCTACTTAAATTTTAATATTGTTTAAAAAGCTTTTTCTACCTCTTTTTTAATAAAAGCACCTACAATCTGTCTTTCAGTATTCTTGTTTTATAATCAACTTCTTTTTCACCACTCTTTGACTTTATGTTAGGAGAATAGGCAGGATTTTTAAAGTTATATATTGACTTTTTCTCAATTATTTTTTCAGAATTTCTTACCTTGTCTACTCCTCATTTTCCTGCATCTAGTATTTTATCTTTTACCCAATTGAGTGCATAATAACCTACACTCAATTCTTTTGCTATTCCTTGTAATAAGCTTGCCATTTGATATAGAATCGAACAACTATAAGACCGATAGCGACTGCACCACCAATTGGTCTTCTGAGGAGAAAACCAACTGCAATAACACTAATTCTTATTGCAATAATGCCAGCTTCGACCAAAAATTTCTCTAAACGATCTGGTTGTATACTTTCTTTTTTACTTTTCCTCTGTTGGCGTTGTTTTTCATGGCAGGTAGTTTAGTATTTTGCTTTTTAGATCGAGTTGTTCACCTTTTTCTTCAGTTTTTTTTGACCATTTTGAGCCTCACTCACTACTGGTATAATGACTATGATAAAAGTAGAGTACTAACTATCGATTAATACCAGTTTTTGTTTTAATGCAATATCTATAGGCTGAGCTAAAACAATTGTTGCGCAAGAAGCTTATTGAAAAAAAAGTAGTAAAAAAGTAGAATAGATTAAATCGCAATTGTATATTAAAAGAAACTATGAGTAATAGAAAGGATTTGCTAAGTGTTCTAGATTTCACAGTCAATGATGTGGGAAATATAATTGAATTGGCTGGACAATATCTAGAAAATAAGGCTGCAAATGGTCGTATCTTGGAAAATAAAACAGTAATAAATTTATTCTTTGAAGATTCAACACGTACACTTACGTCTTTTGAAATGGCAGCCAAAAGCCTTGGAGCAAACGTTGTAACCTTGCCAGTAAAATCTTCTTCTATTAATAAAGGGGAGGATTTGACGGATATGATAAAAACGTTAAATGCAATGAACCCTGACTATATAGTGGTTAGGCAAAAAAGCAGCGGCATTGTGAACATGCTGGCTAAGCATGTTAGTTGTTTGCTAATTAATGCAGGTGATGGAAGCAGTGAACACCCAACTCAGGCTCTTGCAGATTATTTTGTAATCAGTAGTCATAAAAAGCAAATAAAAAATCTCAAAATTGTTATATGTGGAGATATTTTGCACAGCAGAGTTGCAAGATCAAATATAAGATTGCTAAAAATGTTTGGAGCAAAAATATGCTTGGTTGCACCGCCAACTTTAATTTGCAAACATTTTCCTGAGGTAGATTCAATCTATTATTCATTAATTGAGGGTATAAAAGATGCCGATGTAATTATGCTTCTGAGATTACAGAAAGAGCGCATGAATAGTGGTTGTTTTATTCCTTCAAATAGGGAATATTTCTATTTGTATGGGCTTGATTCACAAAAGTTGTTATGTGCAAAATCAAATGCAATTGTTATGCACCCAGGGCCAATAAATAGAGGGATTGAAATTAGCAGTGATATAACAGATCATATTATTTTACAACAGGTGGAATTTGGACTGGCAATACGCAAAGCAGTGCTGCACTATTATAGGCCTTGCTAGTATCAAAAAAAGTGTGTGGTTTTATAATAATTTATATCTAATATTACATAGTAAACTTCATATACATCAAAGAGCTACTGCATTCAAGCAGCAACTCTTTATGTGTTTGTTAGATTAAGCTATGATCATGGTAAATATGATCGCTCGCACAATCAAACATTTTCACTAAGCCATTTTCTAGGTAAAGATCATATTCATTGTGTTGATCTGAAAACGTAGTGCTATCTTGTGCTTCCAAGCTGAAATCACTTATATCTAATAGCAACTCATAGTTTAAGTTGTCTATTTTAGTAATACTACTTATTACCTTACCCTCCTTATTAGATATAGCTAAATCATAATGGTTCCCATCCTTCATTATCTTGATCGATACTTTATCTTCAGGTAACACTACAAGCTTTTTCTCGTTACTATCATGAATTACGAACTTACCATCTTTAAAGTAGTATTTGTCTTCTGACAAAGCACCAACCTTATATTCTGATTCAGCCAATTTATTCCAAAACTTTAACACAGATTGCTTTTTCGCTCCAGCAACTCTATCATACAAGGCTTTCATGTCATAATAATCTATGATTACATTTGCCTTATGCTTTCCCTCTGAATCTCGCTCATAACTTTTTTCTATTTTGAGGATTGTGTCTTTTAGAACAATGTTTTCTTGCCCTTTATTTTGTTCATGTATTACTGGTTTCTTAGGTACTTCTAAGCCACGAAATGAACCAGTAGGATGGACTTCAGTTCTATCTTCACTTACTTGTCCTTTTGAACTATAAGACTGCGCTTCATCTTTTTCGTTACCTACTGCTTGTTGCTCATGTTGAGCATGGCCAGGCTCAATAGTTATATTTTCCGCGCTTGAGTAGGTTTTTACCCAATTAGAAAACCCTTCTCCTTTTTGAATTTTGTCTTCTTCGCTTTGGTAAATCTTTTGCATCATTTCCTTGAAGTAAAAACGACCATTCAGAGTTTTCCTATCTTCTGTTGCTGCATAGAGCAGGTTATCAATAAAATTTGGATAAGTCTCTTCAATATATGCAATAATTGCTGCTCCTGTCTGATAAGGATCAACAGCTCCTTTGATTATCTCCTCTAAGGTATGTTCCTTATATTCCTCACCAACGAGTTTTGCAAAATCAGCTGGTTTTTCTCCTTCTGTTAAGTGTGTTACGTATTCTGCTAACCCTTCCATTAAAACTTTGCCAAGATCCAGCTTAGAAGTTAAATAGAACGTTAACGCATGGACAAGTTCATGCTTGATGACGTAGTTATAATCCTTGCAATTCCCTTCTTTATCACCGTTAAAATCACTTCTAGCGTTTTCAGCATGAGAATACATATTACTAATATAGTTATTGTCAGAGAATTGTGCTACACCACCGCCTGGTATATGAGCATCATGATCGCCACTTAAATATTTTTGGTAGCTTTCCTTACTTTCAAACAAGAACAGTCTAAAGTTAGCAATGTTTCCATATACTAGAAGTGGATTATTATCTTTTTTTATTCCAAAGACTTCATTGAACGTCTTCACAGTGTCTTCTAATGATTTTAGGAGACCTTCATTATTAATAACACCATCACCATTTTGATCGGTAAGATCTTCAAAATTTTTGTTCTGAAATAGGTCAATGTTTAGGCTAAACTCATTATCAGCATTATTATCAGTAACGTTTAGATTTATCCTACCCTGGAATGTTAAACCTGTTTTTTGCTCATGATATTCAATAGATCTCTTTTCTCCCTGTACTTTTTTCAGACTTTCGAATTCACTCTCTGTTGGAGGTACTATACCATACTTATCATATATCTCCTTAATCCGATTAATACTCATACTAGTATGCACAAGCTCTTCAGAGATTTTTTCGTATAACACATGATATTCCACGTCTGTATATCCTTTATTCGCTGGATCACTGAGCCATTCTTTGAGGCTCCCTTGAGGAACCTTTTCTAACAACTCCTTGATTTCTTTTCTATTGATATTACCAAGACTTTCTCTTATTTGTGCCTCAGTTTCGCCTCTCTCGAGCTTTTCAAGAGCATCTGATACAATAAGCTTTTTATATATAAATCCATAATACGTATCTGAGTCCGTAATATAATCTTGATAACTTTGATGGTTAACTAAATCTGCCTTTATATATGAAGCTTTGATATTAATCTGATCAGCAATATATCCGTGATCATGATTTCTTACTGAATCTGTTTCATAGTCTACGTAACACTTTATGTCGTCTTTTGGCACAAGAGTAAGTAACTCGTTTACCGTGAACAAAGGAATATCATTTTTCTCACAGAAGTCATTTATTTCCTTAATAGTAAAAGGTTTTTCTATCATCTTCTCAGAGATATCATAGTGTAGCAAATTAAACTGCTCCACCGAAAAGTCCCCTTGGACTAGTTTTTCACAAATGAGTTTGTAGAAAGCATGGTCATTTGTGATCTTTATATTTTCAACAGGTTGATCTTCGTTTTCTCTGACCTTACCTGTTGCTTGTAATTCGTCTCTTATAACTCTAGTTCCGCTATTTTGTATATAATTGGACATTTTACCCTCCATTTCATGTTTGATTTTTAAATGTATGTTTCAATCTTAACGTGATCTCTCTAAAAAAGAGTAAATTTCCATACTGGTATAATTTTCATCTTAACAAAAAGATATAAGTAGTTAATTTGATATGTAAAATATGGAGTATAACTAAAGCTTTATGATTTAGCTACAGCTAAATTCTGGCATTGTATTGGATAAAGTGACAAGGACAAAAATTTAAAAGCAAATTGACTTTTGTCCCGCTGAAGCACTATACTAAAACCATGATGGGTAATTAGCTCAGTTGGTAGAGCACTTGCTTGACGTGCAAGCGGTCGCTGGTTCGAACCCAGTGTTACCCACGTTTTTTGTTCATGAAAAGATTTCACATGACAGCAGTGCACAACGGCAAACATTCAGCAGCAGAGTCTAAGCGCTTAATCTATTCCATAATAATAGTTGCAATAACAATGTTTACGGAAATAGCAGGCGGAATAATTTCACATTCACTAGCTCTGTTATCAGATGCAGGGCATATGCTTACTGACCTCTTTGCCTTGGCCTTAAGCTGGATAGCGCATAAATTTTCAGCCAAGAAATCTGATTTGCAAAGGTCATATGGATATCACAGACTGCAGATAATTGCAGCGTTTGTTAATGGTTTAACTTTATTCCTCATTGCAGTGATCATTATAATTGAGTCGGTAAAGAGATTTATTTTTCCAATCAATATTGAGTGGAAAATTATGTTAATAATAGCCACACTTGGACTGGTTGCTAATATCGTAGTCTTTTTCATATTACATGGTAAATGCGAAAATAATATAAACATAAGGAGTGCTGTACTGCACGTTATAGGAGATATTTTAGGTTCTGTGGCTGCTATACTTGCATCAATAATTATCATGCTTACTGGATGGCAAATAGTGGATCCAATTTTATCGATATTTGTCAGTGTGATAATCCTAAATAGCGGCTATAAAATCCTAAAGAATTCTTGTCATATACTTCTTGAAGGTGCACCTGAAGGTATATCTACTGAGGAGATAAAAAGTAAGATCATATCTGAACTACCTGAAGTGGTAGATGTACACCATATACATGCGTGGTCACTTTCTGATAATTATTTTATAATTACTATGCATGCCAAGGTAAAGGAAAATACACAACGCACTGATATTTTGTATGAAATAAAAAAAATACTACTAGATAGGTTTGAAATAGCGCACTCCACAGTTGAGATTGAACATGATGAGTGTGCAGATAACAAGATACTTAAACATTGACATTGTAGGCTATCAACAACAGCTGCACGAATGTTGCGATTTGATAAACCAAGATTCAAGTAGCTTATAAGAAATACAAAAAATTACTTGACACACTTTACCAGCTCTCTTATCATGGCATTAGAGCTGTTTTATATAATTTCCAACCTGTGCAGGTTAAAATGACAAGAGAGTCTTGTATTTTTGCACGTGCACCTTATGTCTTTATAAATCTAAGTTCTTACCTATATAAGCTGAGACGTACTTATAAAGCGTTAAGACATCAACCAACGTCAAATTTTTAAAATAAAGAGTTAGTAACTAGCTACTACGGGTTTTTTATCTTTTTTTGCTTGGCAAATTTTCTAAATATTTGTAGCTGAAGCAATTTAGGAGCAAACGAAAATTATGATCGACCAGTTTATTGCGTCTGCAGAAACAAAGTGGTTACGATCAAGTGGTTTGGTTTTATTGCTGCCTCATGGCTATGAAGGTCAGGGACCTGAGCATAGCTCTGCGCGTATAGAGAGGTTTTTACAACTCTGCGCGGAAGATAATATGCAAGTAGTTAATTGCTCTACTCCAGCGAATTACTTTCATGTTTTACGCAGGCAAATTCATCGAGACTTCCGTAAACCTTTGATAGTGTTTACACCTAAATCGCTATTGCGTCATAAAAGAGCAGTTTCTAATCTATCTGACTTTAAAGGTGGATTCCTTACGATAATTCCAGAATATAGGAAGAATTTAGTTTTAGATGACAAAATGCGTAAAGTTATAATATGCGGTGGTAAAGTTTATTACGACATAATTGAGGCATGTGAAGTACAAAAAATAAACGATATAGCAGTGGTACGATTGGAGCAATTTTATCCATTTCCTGCTGATAAGCTAAGCATTGAACTTGAAAAATATGAAAACGCTGAAATTATATGGTGTCAAGAAGAGCCAAAAAATATGGGAGGATGGTTTTTTGTCAACCCATTAATAGAGGAGGTATTACTTGGCCTCAATATTCAAGCAAAAAGGCTTAAGTGCATCACAAGACCTGCTGCTTTTCTACGTTTAACACATCTTATTTTCTCGAAAGAATCGTGAGACAACAATTTAAAACATAAGAAAGTTAAAATTTATATAGAGTAATATATAATTATTAACACCTCTTGATTGTATTTATTATGGCTTTTTCTAAATTTCTCGATCCAAAAAATGATGTAGCTTTTAACGTATCTTTGATACTGAAAAAAATAAGGATATTCTCATTCACTTTCTCAATGATATCCTAGTCTTTACTGGCAAAAGTTAAATAAAGAACATAGAGTGCTTTAAGCACTATAATAGATGCTGAGATTACCTCTAAAAAGCAAAGTATTGTTGGTGTACTTGTAGAGATGAAAATGAGGTGCAAGTAGTTGTCAAAATGTAAGTTGCTAAAACTAAAGGCTTTGAGAAACGTGCCCAATACTATGCTGCTAGGGCCTATTCGAGACAAGCTGATAAAGGCAACCAATACCAAGATCTTAAAGAAATGATCTTTACTATTATAGCAGATTGTATCCTATTTCCTAATAAGTCTGAGTATAAATTAAAGCACACTATCAGAGATAAAAAGACTAATGAGCATGACTTGAAAGATTTTTATTCTACATTTGTTAAATTGCCAAAATTTTCCAAAACGAAGGAAGACCAACTAGAAAGTATAGTCGAAAAGTGGGTCTACTTTTTCAATTATGCAGAGGAAACCAGTAAAAGGGAGTTGGAAAGAATAATAGGAAGTGATATAATAATCAAGAAAGTATATGAAGAACTAAATAAATTCAATTAGTCAGAAAAAGAATTCATAGCTTATGAGCAAGAGATAAAGCGTATTCATGATGAAAAAGCTATTCTTGCACAGAAGCTTGATGATGCTAGAGATTAAGGTTAAAAATTGGTAAGGAAAAGAGTAAGGAGGAAAGAAAAATTGAAGTAGTAAAGAATCTACTTAAAGCAGGTGTATCAATTGATATCATATCTCGAACTATTGATCTTTCTCAAGATGAAATTGTACAACTTAAAGAAGAAGTAGTATCTCTCTTAAACCGCTGAGCTGAGCGGATACAAAACATAAGGTTAGCAGTTGCCTTTAAGCTTGTAATATGATGTAGGTCTATGCTCTATGACTGATGTTTCACTTCCACTAAGGGAATATTGTTCCAGCTGTTGCTGCCGTAGTTATCAATAGAAGCGTTTAAGTAATCTGTATCAAAGTGTGTAGGCGCATCAAATTCAAAACCTGCCATAATTATTATACCTTTCACTGGTGGTTTCATAAACGTTATTTCTCCCGTTGAATAATTTACTGAATATTCGCTCTCTTCTTTACCGTTCAGGTAAATTTTTACTATGCCATGTACTGGCTTTTAATTGTGCATATATGCTTGTCTTTTCACTTGCATAGGTTTTGGTCAATTGAAATGTTGTGCTGTTCATAACCATTATGGGTAATTACAATGTCGGTAGAAGATTCCAGTCCTTTAGTGAACCCATAGGATATATTTTCTGAAAATCTAATTTTCTGTAAATGACATATATTCTTTTGTGGAAAAAAATTTAAATAGTTTAATTAAAGAAGTTATATAAACGTTATAGCTTGAGAGCACTTTATGTAGCTAAATGGGTAACATGAAAATAGCCTAAAACCCTGCTAAAATAGTACATTAGACTAATACTACGTGTCATTACTTATATAGTATATCACATCTATAATTACTATACTCAAACTTGCTTAGGTTGTCAAGTAAAGAAATAAAATTTTATAACAATTAGTTTTGTTTGTGGCTTAATTCGTCTACTTTTTTGCGTAATACATCCAAATCGGTTGCTCCTATAAACAGACTGTCTCCGATTATTAAAAAAGGTGTACCACCTGCTCCTAGTTCCCTGACTAAAAATTTGCTATCATTTATCATTTGCTCAATTTTGCCTGCATTATTTTTCATAGAATTATTGAAGTTATCCTCATTGATTCCTATGCTTTTTACTATGTCCAATATATTTTCATCTGAAAATTCTCCTTTGTGATCTAAGATGGCATAGTGAAAATCGAAATATTTTCCTTTATCAATAAAATAGACAGCTAAAGCACTTTTTGCTGCCTTTAAAGAGTTGTTACCAAGTATTGGAGTATCCCTAAAGATGTACTTAATTTTGCCGTCATTGATTAACTGTTTTATGTCATCTTTTATGGCTTTGCAATATCCACAAGAATAGTCAAAAAATCCTACAGCTATAATATTGCTATTTTCATTTCCTAAATAAGGATAAGCGAGGTCAAATATTTTATTTTCGTACTGTAAAATTTTACCTTTAGTTGCGTTATCCCGAGCAGCGTAATTGCTTTTGATTGATTCTTCACGGAGAATTTTGATAATCTTGTCAAAATTTCTACTTATATAGTTATCTAGTCTCTCACCTATATAATCATCGTTTAGAGTTTGATTGTGATATGAAAGCCAATTGTTTATTACTGGTAAACTTGCTATCACTATTATTAAAATCAATAAAAATGGTATTCTAGACATAAACTTATTAAAGGACCTACAATATAAAATTTTTAATATACATTTACTTCTATACTAAAAAAAAAATTTTATATTAATATATAAAAATATTTATATCAAGTGTATGTTATAGCTAATTTTGCCACAAGTGCAAACTTTACGCAGAGGAACTCAATCATAGAATTCATCAAAGGACTTGATGATCAGGTGGACAAAGCGTGTTAGAATGGCCAATTATAAAGTGCTCTATCTTTTACTGCCACGTATAGCGATTGTAAATACGGCGGTAAAGAAAGTCAATTATCTTATAACCGCCTGTATAATGCTAACAAGCACGACGTTAAGTTATATGAACGGACTAATAATTGGTAGAAAAAAGGAAATAGCCATTTTAGAAAATAGGCTTCGTTTCCAATCTGCTGAATTTATTGCTGTTTATGGTCGGCATCGTGTAGGAAAAACATATTTAATAAAACGATTTTTTATCCAATATTATTGTGTAATCATATTTGAGCAGACAGGCCTTAACAAAGGTAATCTAAGTGAGCAGGCTTGAAATCTTTGCAGAATCATTGTCTAGAGCTTTCTACAGAGGTGCAAAAAGGCTGTGCCTGAAAACTGGATGTGTGCATTATATCAATTAACACTTACTATTAATAACACAAGTAAAAATGATCAAGTTGTCTTATTTTTTGATGAATTGTTGTGGCTAGCTATAAGAAGATCTGATTTTCTAAAAGAATTAGAATATTTTTGGAATATAAGTTGACATACCAGGAAAGGAACTTATTTTGGTTGTATGTGGTTCAGCGGCTTCTTGGATGTTAGAAAGTATAATTTATACCAAAGGAGAATTGCATAATTGTATTACTGCAAGAATACCTCTTTGCAACCTTTTAACTTATGTGAAACTAAAGAGTACCTAAGATATTTAGGAGTCAGCCTTAATCACCAACAGATATTACAGATTTATATAGCTATGGGAGAAATACCGTATTATCTTAAGGAAATAAGCAAAGGACTATCAGCAGCACAAAATATTAATGTAATCTGTTTTCAGAGGGATAGTTTATTATTTGATGAATTTGATATTCTATTCCATTCTTTGTATGAAGAGCCAAAGACATGTCTAAATATTATTCGTGCGATTGCAAAAAAAACAATAAGGAATCAGCAGAAAAGAATTTACGGAAACAACTAAAATTGCTGAGGGTGGTCGCTTAACCACTAAATTAAGGAGTTTAGAAGAAGTAGGATTTATTAGTGGTTTTTGCTGCTAAACAAAGGAAAGAGAGGGGTATGTTATAGAGTAATTGACGAATATATATTATTTATCTAACATGGATTGAACTATTTAAGGAAGTAATAAAAAGAGCAATAATAAGTGATGCTCACTATTGGGAATTAGCGATAAAGAAGCCAGCCTGGCAAACATGGACAGGGCAAACATTTAAAGTGGTGTGTTTTAAACATGCTAATAAGATTAGAAGAAAATTAAATATAGAGTATATAGCAGTCATATGTGGAGATTGGCAGTATCAACTAGAAAAAAACAGTAAAGGAAATGGTGCTCAGATTGACTTAGTTTTTGATCGAGAAGATGGATGTACAATGCTCTGTGAAATAAAGTATAATGATAAACTTTATGTGGTAACAAAAGAATTTGTTGAACAGTTAAAGAGAAAGAAAGCAGTTTATAGAGAAAAAAAGAGGCCAAAGAAGCAGATATTCTGGGTGTTAATTGCTGCAAATAGAGCTTCTGAGAACCAATATCTAAAAAATATGGTATATCAGTGATTACACTAGAAGATTTGTTTTAAGTTATGTACAACAATTTACGCGACTTCATTGAAGCCTTAGAGAAAAAAAGGGATTTGATTAGGATTAAGAAAGAGGTTTCAACGATTCTTGAAATGACAGAAATTCACCGCAGAGTTTCGTTAAACAAAGGACCAGCTATCATTTTTGAAAATGTTGTCACGGAAAATGGCAAAAGTGTGATTCCGGTTTTGGTAAATTTATTTGGTACTATTGAGAGAATCGCTTTTGGGTTGAACATAAGCCCTGGTGAACTAAGAGATCTTGGTAAACTTTTGGCATTTTTGCAATCACCTGAGCCGCCAAAAAACCTCAAAGATGTCATAAAAATGTTTCCTCTGCTAAAAGTTGTGTTGTCGATGCGAAGTAAAATCGTGAACAAAGCTCCATGTCAAGAAGTGGTGTTAACTGGGGATGATGTGGATCTCAGTTTGCTGCCCATTCAGACATGCTGGCCAAATGAACCTGCACCACTTATCACTTGGCCGATTGTGATAACAAAAGGGCCAACGGAAGACAAACAGGATAATTTTAATCTTGGAATATATCGTATGCAGGTCATGGATAAAAAAACGACTCTAATGCGCTGGCTTGCGCACCGTGGTGGGGCAAGCCACCATAAACGATGGAAAGAGAATGGGCGAAGTATAAAGTTTCCTGCTGCTGCTGTAATCGGTAGTGATCCTGCAACACTTATTGCTGCAGTAACTCCGGTGCCAGAAACATTGTCGGAATACCAATTCGCTGGACTGCTGCGAAAGAAGCCCCTTGAACTTGTAAATTGTAAGACTATATCACTTCAAGTGCCAGCTCACGCGGAAATTGTTCTGGAAGGCTATGTGAGTTTAGATAGCTATCGAAATGAAGGGCCATACGGAGATCATACAGGTTACTATAATTCTGTTGAGCAGTTTCCTGAGTTTAATATTACTGCAATTACAATGCGCAAGAACCCGATTTATCTTAGCACTTTCACTGGTAAGCCACCAGATGAACCATCAATTCTTGGTGAAGCACTCAACGAAATTTTTGTGCCGATTCTTATCAACCAATTTCCGGAGATAGTGGATTTTTATCTGCCGCCAGAGGGTTGTTCCTACAGAATAGCAGTAGTGTCGGTAAAAAAATCTTATCCTGGACATGCGAAAAGAATTATTATGGGCATATTTTCTTTTCTCAAGCAGTTTTTATACACAAAATTTATTATAGTTGTTGATGACGACATAAATATACGTGATTGGAAGGAAGTTATGTGGGCAATATCGACGAGAATGGATCCTGTACGTGATACGGTCATGATAGAGAATGCCCCAATTGATTATTTAGATTTTGCCTCTCCTGAAAGTGGGCTTGGAGGTAAAATGGGATTTGATGCAACAAACAAAATGCCACCTGAAACTAAACGGGAATGGGGAAAGAAGATTGAAATGAGTGAAGAAATAGTAAAAAAGGTTACAGAGAAGTGGGACGAATATGGATTGACAGATGATTAAGCTATGATGTAGCTTGTCACCATATATTCAGGTGTAGGTTGTGAGGCTTTTATACCTTTTATTTATGTTAGTATGTTTTTTTCTGTATTGCTGTACGGGTCGTGTGCTTTCACCTTGTCCAAGAGCTAAGGTTTGCTTTTCACCTGGAGAAGACTGTGCTGTACTGATAATCAGTGAAATAGACCAATCTAAAGAATCTGTCTTAGTTCAAGAATATACGTTTACTCTTGAAACAATTGCAAGGGCTTTGATTAATGCTAAAGAACGTAGCGTTGATGTTGAAGTCATTTTAGATAAATCACAACTTCACTCAAAATATAGTGTTATCAATAAATTATTTTCAAATGGAATACCAGTTTGGATTGACGATAAGCCAAAAATCGCCCATAATAAGGTAATAATTGTTGATAATCAAAAGGTCATCACAGGATCATTTAACCTTACTAAGACAGCTAAAAAAGGGAATGCTGAGAATTTATTAATTATTAAAAACTATCCTGAGTTAGTTCAGCAGTATGTGAAAAACTGGGAGATACGAAAGTCGCAATCTTACAAATACGCTTCCTAGATACTTGCTAAAGGATAGTTAAAAAGGGTTTTTTAGTTGATTGGTATAATTATGTATGGTATGGTAAGTTCAGGACTTTAAGAGTTAAGTAGTGGGTTACATAAATGATGTTTCTGGTAGTTACACTGCCATTCATGATTTTTTTTAATAACGAGGTAGGGAACTATAAAGTTCAATTCAGTTACGGTTGTGTGTATTATGCCACTAATGAGTACGTACATGCTGGAGATAAGTTCTATTCTAACTATTTTATAGACTCTCATTATGGCAGGGAGATAAACATGTATCCTCAAAGTGAACTCTTAGCTAAAGGATATGTTGGAAATACGCTGCCTATTTTGATATCACTGGATAAGGATTTGATAAAATAAAGAAATATCAGAAAAAAACGAAGTTTGTAGAATTAGAAGGAGAGTCCGGTGATTTAGTGTACGGTAGCAAAAGCATATAGAGTGCTACACAATAAAGTTATCATATAACGATGTTCATACTTGTGGTAATAGCAAAATTTCAATGCTTAACATTAAATATGATATGCCAAACATCAGAGATGCAGTTTGAGTGTAACCTTTACGAAAGTTAATAATAATGGCCTTGGTTTTAGCAGAAGTTTAAAACATATTTTAGCTAAAGTAGCGTTACTTCTCAGTGGGGGATTTTGCAGGAGAATGATGAATGTTTGCTTTTTAAAACGATCTGCTAAAACTGTACGAATGTTACAATATGTACATAGCAAATGGTGTCATACCAGCACCTTCTTCTCCTATTATTCCAGTGCGTGACACTGGAATCTAGTAAGTTTATTTACCATTTTCTATCATCCTATGGTTTTTCAGTATGAGAAACCAGCATCACGCGCTGGGGTATCGCAGCCCTACGTTATCTCGCAATTCATTTGTGGCATCTCTAGGTCCTGCTAACAAGTAGCGGGATGACAGTAGCTACAAACATTAAGAGATTTATTAAATAGAAAAAAAGGCAAAAGATATCTCGAGCAGATAGTGTTTACTCTCTAATCTTGCAAATTGGCGTACTATACTGTCTTAAATGCTTTATAAGCGCGTTCCAGCTTATATAGGTAAAAACCTAAGAAATATTGTAAAGAAGTAAGGGTGCACATAGTGCAAAAAATTAAACATAAGATGCTAACTACGTGATACTTTGTTATTTAATCTGCACAGATTAAAGATGACTGAATACTTCAGTGCTATAGTGGTTGGCAAGATTTGTCAAGTAGCTTTTTGCATTTCTAGCTATTCATTAAAACTTTAAAGTTATTTAATATTGACGCTATACACTTAAGTCTTAAAATAAAATAAGAAGTTTTTAGGAGTTCATATGGCAGCAGACGGAAAAGCGAAAACAGCTAGTAAAAATAACCCTACTCAACGTAAAAAAGCAGAACAAAAAATGTATAAAAATAAGCCAGTAAAACCGGTCAGATATATAGACCGTGATTCACGCATGAATTATATATCTGCTCAATATGATAATGGCAATCTAGTTGAAGATGAAGTGAGCGGTAACCCTATAAAGTGGGAAGCTGTATAGTAGGTTTAAACTTGTGGTTAAAATTACTATTAATTCTCAGGAATGTGAAGTAAAGCCTGGGCTTACTATAATTCAAGCTTGTGAAACCGTGGGCGTTGAAATTCCACGCTTCTGTTACCATGAGCGTTTAGCAATTGCAGGTAACTGCAGAATGTGTCTGGTTGAAGTGAAAGGTGGACCTCCAAAACCAGTAGCCTCCTGTGCAATGCCAGTTGCAGAAGGTATGGTTATTTACACTGACACCCCTAAAGTCAAAAAGGCACGTGAAGGAGTGCTCGAGTTTTTACTAATCAACCATCCGCTTGATTGTCCAATTTGTGATCAAGGTGGTGAGTGCGATTTGCAAGATATAACTGTGGTCTATGGAAAAGGAAACAGCAGGTTTGATGAGCATAAAAGAGCTATACCAAAAAAACATTTTGGGCAACTGATTGAAGCTGCGATGAATCGATGCATTCATTGTACTCGGTGTATTAGATTCTTGTCTGACGTTGCAGGTACAAACGAACTTGGAGGAATTGGAAGAGGAGAGAATATGGAAATCAGCACTTACATAAAAAAACACATTAGCTCTGAATTATCTGGAAATATAATAGATCTTTGTCCTGTAGGGGCTTTAACTTCAAAACCTTACTCTTTTACAGCACGTCCATGGGAGCTATCACACTGTGAAACTATAGATGTACTTGATGCTGTGGGAAGCAGTATTAGAGTTGATTATCGTGGTCCAGAAGTTATGCGAATACTGCCAAGACTCAATGAAGAAGTAAACGAGGAATGGATATCAGATAAAACTCGTTTTGCTTATGATGGACTCAAAGTGCAACGCCTCGATCAACCATATATAAAGAGAGACAATAGGTTAGTTCCAGCTGATTGGAATGAAGCACTAACTGTTGCTGCAAAAAAACTAAGGAGTACAAAACCGAACAAAATAGCTGCCATTGCAGGCGATTTAGCGGATTGTGAGTCTATGCTTCTACTGAAAGAAATTATGCAGAAGCTCGGTTCATCAAATATAGATTGCAGACAGGATGGAGCAAAACTTATACCAAATAATCGTGGGTCATATGTGTTCAATACCACTATCGAAGGTATAGAAAATGTAGATCTATGCCTACTTATAAACACAAATCCCAAAGTAGAGGCACCTATTATTAATGCGCGTATAAGAAAAAGATATTTACAAGGTAATTTTCCTATTGCAAGCATCGGTCCTGACATTGAATACTTATATCACGTTGAAAAGTTGGGTAATAATCCTGGTGTTTTAAATGAAATAGCAAAAGGGAATCATAAATTTTGCAAGCTGCTTAGCGCTGCTCAGAACCCTATGCTCATTATCGGTCAAGATGCATTGACAAGGGATGATTCTGAATCAATTTTAGCTCTAGCTGGTGCAATCGCAGAAAAGTTTAACATGGTTAGAAATGACTGGAATGGCTTTAATGTGCTGCATAAAGCTGCAGCAAGAGTTGGTGGACTAGATATTGGGTTCGTTCCTAAAAAAGATGGAAAAAATATTAACCAAATACTGGAACAAGCAGAAAGTGGCGAGATAGAAGTTGTTTATCTTCTCGGTGCAGATGAAATTAACACATTAAAATTAGAAAATGCTTTTGTGATTTACCAAGGCCATCATGGAGACAGAGGGGCACACATGGCAGACATTATCTTACCTGGAGCTGCATATACAGAGAAATATGCAACTTATGTAAACACTGAAGGGCGAGTGCAGAGGGCAAAGTTAGCTGTATCTCCCCCTGGTGAAGCAAAGGAGGATTGGTCGATTATTAAGAATTTATCCCAGTATTTGGGTCTTTCCTTACCATATGATAGTTTATTTGACGTGAGAAAAAAGTTAGATGCTATTGGCCCACAATTTAGAAACACTGATCAAGTGGTAAAAAACAAATGGATGTCAATTACCTGCAACGAGATAAAATTAAGTAGTGTACCTTTCTTCCTAAAAGAGTGTAATTTCTATATGACAGATTCAATAAGTCGTGCTTCGAAAATAATGGCAAATTGTACTAAGGCTTTTTATGAACACGCTAGTTAATATCTTATTTATTATGATACCGCTACTGTTCTCGGTTGCATATTTAGTGTACTTTGAGCGTAAAGTCATTGGTGCAATTCAACTGAGACATGGTCCAAGCGTGGTTGGGCCTTTTGGACTATTACAGCCATTTGCAGATGCTATTAAGCTACTAGTCAAAGAACCGATAATACCGTTTAGAGCAAATACCATATTGTTCATAATGGCTCCGATGCTTACTTTTATTTTAGCATTAATTGTTTGGGCAGTAATACCATTTGGCGCTGAAGTAATTACGGAAAACGGACAGCAGATAGTGATTCCTAAAGTGATAGCAAATGTTAATATTGGAGTACTCTATGTGTTAGCTATATCCTCTCTAGGGATATATGGCATTATTGTTGCAGGCTGGTCAAGTAATTCCAATTATGCATTTTTGGGTAGCATAAGGTCAGCTGCCCAGATGATTTCATATGAGGTCTCAATGGGCTTAATAGTGGCCACAGTTGTGATTACGACTGGTACGCTGAATCTTGGAGAGATGGTAGCTACAAAACACAGTATGCCGTTTTGGATTGATTTGCTAATGATGCCCATAGGAGTAGTGTTTTTTATTTCTCTACTTGCAGAAACTAACCGTCACCCATTTGATTTACCAGAAGCCGAGGCAGAACTTGTTTCTGGATATAATGTCGAGTATTCGTCAATGCCTTTTGCTCTCTTTTTCTTAGGGGAATATGCAAACATGATTTTAGGAAGTGCTATGATGACAATATTCTTTTTAGGAGGATGGTATCCTCCACTAAAGCTTAGTTTACTGTATAAAATACCAGGATTAATTTGGTTCGTTTTAAAAATAGTTTTGCTACTATTTATATTTGTTTGGACTAGGGCAACAATACCTCGTTATCGATATGATCAGTTAATGCGTCTTGGTTGGAAAGTGTTTCTACCAATATCTGTGCTTTGGGTAATACTCATTTCAGGAGTACTACTCTTTACTGGAAATTTGCCGGGTCGAGGGTTATAAATATATATGCTGATTACTATATTAAAAAATTTTTGATAAATTTTGTATCATAGTATATAATATTAAAGTTTTAAAGGTTATTGTGTCATGGCTTTATCAAAATTTCTTGATCTGAAATTTGACCTAATATTTAAGAAAATCTTTGGCACTGAAAAGAATAAGAAGATTATTATTTGCTTTCTCAATAATATTTTAGGATTCGCTGAAATAAATGCTATACAAGAGGTAGAATTCTTAAGCGCTATAATCGATCCTGAAATTGCCTCTAACAAACAAAGCATAATAGTTGATGTTTTCTGCAAGGATGCCACTGGAACTAGGCGTGTAATTGAAGTGCAGCTCGCTATAAACAAAGGCTTTGAAAAACGTGTTCAACCTTATGCTGTTAAGGCTTACTCAAGGCAATTAGATAAATCTGGTAATTACATTGTTGATTTAAAGAAAGTTTTCTTTATTGCAATTTCCAATTGTAACTTACTCTCTGAAAAGGTTGATTATATATCTACTCATAATATACATGATACAAAAACCAATGGCCATTACTTGAAAGATTTTCAATTTATCTTTATTGAACTACCTAAATTTTCTAAGAGTAAAGTAGAGCAATTAATAAATATAGTAGAGCATTGGTGCTTCTTTTTTAAGAATGCAGAGGATACCACTGAAACAGATCTAAAAAGGGTTGCCAAAAAAGTACTAATAATAAAGCTAGCATACGATGGGTTAGATGAGTTTCATTGGAATGAAGAAGATATAATAGCGTATGAAGAAAGAGTAATGAATCTACAGAAAGAAAAAGCCATCCTTGAATACAGACTTGATCTTGCTACTGAAAAAGGTAGAGAAGAAGGTGTCAAAATCAGCAAAGAGAGAGGCATCAAAGTTGGAGCAGAGAAGGGTAGGGAGGAAGGTGTGAAGAAAGCTAAAATAGCAGTAGCGAAAAATTCACTTAAGGCAGGTATGTCTATAGGTGCTATAGCTGAAATAATAGGTCTTTCTGTTGGTAAAATAAAAAAGTTGCATGAAATAGAAGTGAATTGATTGATAAGAAAGACAAACTATATATTTTATTCATAAAAATGAAATTTGAGGAGAAATCGCAAAAATGCCATTGATGTTTACTTCTGTTAGGGTAGTTTTAGAAGGGGTATGATGTTTAATTTTCCAAACACACGGTTAAGACGCAGGCGCTCAAGCAAATGGGTTCGTAATTTAACAAGTGAAAGCGCTTTATCAGTAAATGATTTGATTTTTCCTCTGTTTGTTCATGACAGAGAAGAAACAACTGAGCTAGTTTCTAGCTTACCTGGCATGAAATGTTACTCAATAGATGGATTGGTTTCCATAGCTCAGGAAGCTGAGGATTTAGGAATTAATGCTGTTGCAATTTTTCCTGTAGTTGATAGTAAATTAAAATCTGAGAATGCTGAGGAAGCATACAATTCTGATAACTTAATCTGCAAGGCAATTCGTGCTATAAAATTAAAGGTACCGGGTATTGGTATTATCGCAGACGTTGCGCTGGATCCATACACTACTCATGGTCATGATGGAATCTTAAAAAGCAATCAGATAGATGTAGAAAACGATAAAACGGTATCAATATTGTGCAAGCAAGCGCTTGCTTTAGCAAAGGCGGGGTGTAATATAGTTGCGTCTTCTGATATGATGGATGGCAGAGTAGGAAGGATAAGAAAAGTATTAGATGATAATAACCTTCAGGATGTGTCAATATTGTCTTATGCAGTGAAATATTGTTCCAGCTTTTATGCACCATTCAGGCAAATTGTTGGTTCATGCGTATCATCAAATTCTATTGATAAAAGTGGCTATCAAATGGATTACAGAAATGCAAGAGAAGCAATTTGTGAAATTGAAATGGATTTAAATGAAGGTGCAGATTTTATTATGGTAAAGCCGGGTATGCCATATTTAGATATAATAAAAATGGCAAGTGATGAGTTTAATTTTCCGATTTTTGCTTACCAAGTAAGTGGTGAATATGCAATGATAAAAGCTGCAACGAACAATGGTTGGCTAGATTATGACAAAGTAATTTATGAGTCTTTGGTTGGTTTTAAACGTGCAGGTGCAAGTGCAATATTCACTTATGCAGCACTTGATGTTGCAAAAAATTTGAGGTAAATACACCCTGTAAAAAGTTCTCCTACATAACAAACTTTTAGTAGCATCCCAGCCCAATGAAAAAAAAACTACTTGATAAGTCTGCTGACCCCTTTACTATAGTACTGGGGTTGTTATTTGTCTTCAGTCTGTGTAGGCTAAACGGTAAAAAACTTAACATGCTTGGCGTCTTGTATTTTATTTTTTGTACTATGTGCACCTCGTGTCTTTATAAACTTTCAAGGTTTTTACTTAGTATAAGTGTAAAATACACTTGTTAAAGTGTTTAAGACAACAAAAAACACCAATTTACAAAGTTAATATAAATAACTAGCCATCAGAGAAGCTTCTTTTGCCTTTTTTTATCTGGTAAATTTCTAAAATATTTATTACTAAAGTAGTATCTCAGATTTCAATGTTTGCTACTTCAAAGACACCTTGTGTTTTAGGTAAAATCTGTTTGTAATATTTAGCACACTGCTCTCGCAAACAGATGTTCGTACAGATGTATGCTTGAGATTGGCATACAGTAAGCTTAACTCATTAGACATAAAAGGTTAATATATTTGTAAAATGGAGATAAACCATTAATAATAGCAAACTTTACGAAGTACGGTAAAATGAAAGTAGTAAATTTATATGTGAGAGCTTCATTGAAAAGGCAAGTACAAGAGGATATAATAGGTAGCTAATTTGCTAACTTGGAAAGTAGAATTGATAGGGGTAGATATGAGCTGCTAGATGAATATAAATTCATCGATAATGGTTATAGTGAATCAAATTTAAAGCATCCTGGTTTACACAGTTTACGTGGCAAAGTAGTAGAAGTAAAATTGTGAAATTTACGTTCATCTGCCTAGCCATTTTTTACGTAAATGTACAGGTCTGAAATTCTTATCTAAAGAGTTCCAAAAAGCAGGAGCAAAGGTAATTCTTTTGAACTGTCAGATAGACGATAGTCCAGGGTCTGAATTACTTTACTAGATGTGTAGGGAATAGCAGCAGAAGATGAAAGAACGAAATCGCCGAGGAGAAAATCTATGCAGCAAGAGAAGGTCGTGTAATGAGTAATATTCCTTATGGTTACCGTTATATAAAGTATATAGTGAGGGGAGAGGCAAGGTTTGAAGTTAATTAAGAGGAAGCCGAAATAGTGCGCAAACTGTTTGCGTGAGTAGATCAAGAAAGAGCGACTTTAAGAGAAGCTGTACAACGACTGAAAAAGATGTGTATTATTATACCAAAGGGCAAAAGAGATTGGCATCAAAGTGCAATTAATAGAATCTTGAGGGATCTCACATACAAAGGGCAAGCAGCGTTTGGTAAAACAAAGTTAGGTCCAATAAAAAAAGAAGTGGAGTAGGAAATGCGCAAAAAAAGCTATTCCGTCTATCATAATGACCGAGAAAGTTGGATTAATATAACAATACCAAATATAATTGGAGAAAAATTATTTGATGCAGTACAAGAACAACTAGCTGAAATAGGGAAAGAGCAAGAGTACGGAAGGGTAAAGGAACGTCTTTACTTCAAGGATTGGTTATATGTTGGCGTTGTAGATGTACCTATCGCAGTGTAAAAAGTGGCGATATTAAAAGAAGCTACTATTGTTGTAGTGCTCCTAACCTTTATTATTGTTATAGTGAAATCAGAAGATGTAGTGGTAAGCCAATTCGTGCAGAAATATTGGAAACTCCTATCTGGGAAGAAGTGGAAAACTTATTAAAAGAGCCAAATAGAATTATAAAGGAGTACTAACATAGAATTCCAGAGCATAAAAAGCCACTGGATAAAGCGTTTGAAAAACAGAAAGGTAGATTGAATAGAGATATTGAGATACTCATTGATGGCTATATCACAAAACATAATCTTGAGTAGGAAGAGAGGAGATTAAGTCAAAGTATTGAAAGGCTCACTTACAGTTATAATAAAGGGGATATATAAACAAGGGAGAGTTTGAGTGGATAATAAAAAAGAGAGAGCAAGATTTGGAGAAGGTTAAAAAGCAAAAGGAAAAGATAAAAAATCAGGAAGCAGTACAACGGGAGTTGGCTAGTGTATCACAAACAGCTTAAAGAGGTTTTCCCCTAGTGTTAAGTCAGAGCTTGACCAATTGCATTGGATAGACAGACGTAGTGTAATAAAGAAATTAGTCAAAGAGAATTAAGGTTAGCCTTGATCCCATAACATAGCGTTTCAAATAAAAAAGTTTGTCTAACCTTACCCAAAATGGATGAAGTCAAAATATATAACGTTATCACAGGAGTTTTGACTCAATATAAACCCTAAAAACTGTTGCTTTCATTATCTCGCTCCTCAAAAGATTATAAACAGGTTCTTAAAATGAGATGGGCTCAATAAGGTGCAATGTGGTTTGAGGCAAAAATTTAAAGTCTTTTCGCTTGTATCTTAACTACACCTCTGCATCTATTCTTTATTATCTACGTGTTTAAGGATAACTTCTGCTAACTCCTTACTAATTCTAGCTACATTTTGAATTTCAGCTAGAGAAGCTTTGCTTATGTTTTCTACCGAACCAAAATGAGACATCAACGCATTTTTTCTTTTATCACCGATGCTGGTTATTTTGCTTAACGGTGAAACAAAAAACTGCTTATCACGTTTTTTTCTGTGCGAGGTTATTGCAAAACGATGAGCTTCGTTGCGTAGCGATTGTAGGTAAAGCATGACTTTGCTATCATTTTTCAAAGTAAAATCCTCTCTGTTTGGCATATAAAATCTCTCATTCCCTGCATTGCGGTAAGAGCCTTTTGCCATACAAGCAAAAGGAACATTTATATTTAATGTGTTCAACACATTCTGCACTACGGAAATATGCCCTGGACCACCGTCAATCAGTAGAAAATCAGGAACCACGTCCTTTGTATTGTTGGAGAAACGTCTGGTTAGCACTTCCCTCATCATTTCATAGTCATCTCCTAAAATTTCTCCTTTGATAGTAAATTTTCTGTATTCACTTTTTAAAAAACCTTCCTTTCCTGCAACAACCATGACACCAACTTGTTGATTTCCAGATGTATGGCTATTATCATAAACTTCGACACGTTTTGGAATATTGGGTAACAGGAAAATTTTGCTAAGCTCTTCAAATTTTTCTAGGTTGTTTTTATAATCAGTGAGCTTTTGCTCTAGGCTACGCTGTGAGTTATCATAAACAAATTTTAACAAATTATGTTCTTTTTTACTTTTTGCATGCAAGGCTTTTATTGGTTTGTGAGTAACATTATGCAGTGCTTGCTCTATAATTTCCTTACCCGTAACAAAGTCAGAAACATAAATTTGTGCTGGAGGTATGTTAGCTGAATTATACAATTTGATTAAAAAGGTGGATAAAATTTCATCATCTGGATGATCACTACAGTTTTCGACAAAGTAAGGAGTGCTTCCATAGTTATCTTTATTTCTGAATGATAACACACCAATACACGCCAGATCCTCTTTACGTGCAATGCCGAAAAAATCTGCATCTTTTTCAAAAGAAAAATCCATTGACTGCATTTGAATTTGTTCAAGGAATTTTAACCGATCTCTATATATAGCAGCAAGCTCATAGTTCTCTTCTTTGCTACACTTTTCCATTGTAGAGGATAACTGTTTTTTCACTTTCTCATTCCTTCCAAGCAACGTGTCTCGTGTTTGTTTTACTGATTGACAGTAATCATCTTTTGTAATTTTACCAACGCATGGTGCTGAGCAGCGCTTAATTTGATATTCAATACATGGCCTTTTTGTTGAGGCAAAATATTGATCTGAACATACTCTCAAAAGAAAAGTTTTTTGCAATGACAACATAGTTTGCTTAACAGCAGCGACAGATATAAAGGGACCATAATAGTGAAATTCACCTTTTTTGAATTTTCCTCTATATTGCGCTATTCTTGGGTAATTGTGCTTGGAAATCACTATATAAGGATAAGATCTTCCATCCTTGAATATAATATTGTAAGGTGGCTTCAATGATTTGATTAGTCGTGCTTCAAGAAGTAGTGCATCTATTTCATTTTCAGTGACGAGTACTTCAACCTTAATAACTTGCGAGAGCATAAATTTAGTTCGTTCAGAAAGATTTTCGTATCGAAGGTAGTTAGATAACCTTGATTTTAAGTTTTTTGCCTTTCCAACATATAAAACTTTGTCCTTATCTCCAATCATTTGATACACACCACAAGATTGTGGAGATAACTCGATTTGTTTCTTTATTGCTTGAATATTTATGACATAGCCCATTGTTTAACTTGTATAAGGTTAAAACATGCTACTAAATGAAACGTGGAAGCTACATTAGCAAGCAAAGACAATCTATTTCTTCTTAGCTTATCAGAATCGCAGTTGATCTTTACACTGTTCATAAATTGATTAATAAATGGGGTAAAACGGATAAGCTCATCAAGCGCTGCGTTAAAGTTGCCACTTTGCATTGCTTGTTTAATGTTTCTACAAGCAGTTATAGCATAATCTGATAATACCATTTCTTCGCTTTCAATTAAAAACTTCTTATTATAGGGTGCACTGTAAGCAGTATTATCATTTTTTTCTGCTTTGTTAACTATGTTACTGACCCTTTTATAAGTGCTCAGGATCTGCTTGCCTTCAGGCGTATTAAGGTAACGATCCAATATAACAGTTTGCCTTTCTGCTGTGAGCAGATCATTAATATCATCTTTACACAATATTGAATCTACAATATCTTGCCTTATATCTCTGTTTTTTAAAATAACCCTGAATCTTTCTAAGCAAAACTTAAGCACCAGTTCTGCTCTACTTAACTTATGGGGGTGATCAACTGACGTTACATCTTTAGTAAATACAAGCTTGGGGTATAAAGATACTGATTTATCTATCAATAGCCTGATCGGAATGTGCAAATTATTTTCAAGTATCATTCTAATTATACCTATTGCCATTCTCCGTAAACCAAACTGATCATACGAGCCGGAAATCTTTTCACCTGCTGCAATTAAACCAACCAAACTATCTATCTTATCAGCAATGGACATAACAATTGCGGCAGAAGACTTAGGGCACTCTTGCTCTGGCCCAATTGGCTTATAATGTTCAGTTATAGCTTCTACTATCTCCCTATCTTCTTGGAAATAAGAAGCATAATATCCACCCATTATTCCTTGCAATTCTGGAAATTCTTTTACTATCAATGTTGCTAGATCAGCTTTTGCTAAATATGCGGCACGCCCAATTTTAATTAGTGAAACACGTGGAACATATATTGCTATGTACTTTGATAAAGTTATAATGCGCTTTACTTTTTCTCCAACACTACCAAGAGAAGCATGGAATAATATAGAATCTAATTTTTTGACATAATAATCCAGATTTTCCTTTTTGTCCTGAGATATCAAAAATTGGGCGTCAGCAAGACGCGCTTCCAATATTCTTGCGTGTCCTTTAACAACTTCATCATTGTTAACATTCACAACAGTAATAAAATGTGAAATTTTCTGTCCATTGCTCAAAGCAAGGTACTTTTGCTGTGTATTAATTATGCTAAGAATTACTTCCTTTGGTAACCCCAATAATTTCTCTTGGTTCACTTCACCAAATAATACGATTGGCCACTCTATAAGTCCTGTCAGTTCATTTAGTAAATAATCATTTTTTTCAAGTTGTAAATTCTGCTCCTTCGTAAATTTGTTAATCTGATCCAATATAAATTGCTTTCTTTTGCCCGGCTGAAGGATTACGTTGTTTTTCTCTAGCAATTCAAAGTAGTCTTTAGGTGTTTTAACAGTTAATGCTGTGCCACTTGAGAGAAACCTATGGCCATATGTTATGTTGCATACTGTTATCCCTGCAAAAGATATAGGTATTATCTCGTTATTTAAAGTACATAAAATATTCTTAATTGGCCTAACCCATCTTTCTTTTCTTTCACTCCACCTCATACTTTTTGGCCAAGAGAAATTTTTGAGCATTTCCTCTAGTTGACTTTTGAGGAATTCTTTGATGTTAAATGAGTAAACGTCCTTTTTAAGGTAGTAAAAGTCTACATTATTCACCTTGCGAACAAGTAGATCTGTTTCACTTTTTTTATTCTTCCTTAAAAAACCTTCGATGGCACTTTTTGATGCGTTGACATTTGGTCCTTTAATTTCATCGTTAGAACCTTTTAGCCCAGAAATGCTTATATTGTCAACAAAAAGAGTGATGCGACGTGCCGTTATAAAAACTTCTATAGATGCAAATTTCACATTATTTTTATTGAAAGCATTAGTGATATAATTCTTAACTTGAGCTGCAGCTGAGTTCTGCATTCTTGATGGTATTTCTTCTGAAAGGCATTCAAACAATAATTGTGATGACATATGTTACTTACTCATATATAACTCACAACATTTTTTTGTCAGCTCTCTCACTCTACCAATATATGCTGTGCGTTCATTTACGCCAAGTATACCTCTTGCATCGAGCAGATTAAGCAGATGACTAGTTTTAACACATTGGTCATAAGCTGCTACCGGTAACTCTTTTTCGATAAGAAATTTACACAGTTTTTCTGTATCTTCAAATTGCTGTTGTACTACTTCGGTATTATAATAGTCTAATGCCAGATAAGAAAGTTCATACTCTCTTTGCTTAAAAATATCTCCGTAAGTTATACCATTGTCATTCCATATTATATCATAAACATTATTTACACCTTGTATGCACATTGCTAAACGTTCCAACCCGTACGCCACTTCACCAGGGATTATTCTGCAATTAATACTTCCTATTTGCTGTATATAAGTAAGTTGTGTTACTTCCATTCCGTTGCATGTCACCTCCCACCCAAGGCCTGATGCGCCAACACTTGGATTCTCCCAATCATCTTCGATAAACTTAATATCATATTTTTCTGTGGATATGCCAAGAGCCCTCAAGCTACTTAAATAGACATCTTGCAAATTATTACCAGATGGCTTTATTATAACCTGGTATTGATGATGTTGATATAAGCGATTAGGATTGTCACCATAGCGTCCATCTGCTGGCCTAACTACTGGTTGTAGATATGCAATTTTTGTTGGTTTTACGTCAATTGCTGACATGATTGTTGCAGGATGCAATGTTCCAGCCCCAACTTCAGACGTATATGGGTGGAGTATGGTACATCCTTCACCAATCCAAAAATCTTGTAATTCTTTTATTATGCTTTGTAGATTCACGCAAACTACACACTTTTTATACTGAATATATAAACAAATAAGTACTATTCAATACTTATTTTTTTAACAGTGTTATGTAAATAGTCGCCTAAAACCGCTGAACTTTCTTTCATATACTGAATTATGCTCTTGTTTAGGATAATTGCATTATGCATAATGAGGTCGCAGAATATAAATGCAGTTAAATATAGCAAAATTACCGCATAAAAGGTATGGAAAATCCCTTCAAATGTGATTGATATTGCATTGTTATAACTGAGCTGTATTGAACCTATTGGCCAAGGTTTTATCACTTCTACAAAGTTAAAAAATATATAAGGTATTATAAAAAAGAAGAATAAGTGCATGAAATCATTAAACCAAAACGGACATTGAAGTATCTGCTTGCATACATTTCCATAGAGGTTACTCACAGTATAATAAATTGACATTATTGCTGGCATTGAAAGTGCAACAGTCAGTACCTGTCCTGACGCTATTTGTATTACTATGTTTTCATCACTGCTTGCTGAAGGGTCCTGGGCGTGAAAAATAGATATTCCAACTAATTGCAGTATTAACATAACTACCGCCAGCTTCATAAAAATAGCAGCCACGACTATGCCGGAACTTGGCATCTTATATAGTATAAAATCGCCTCCATATGTGAGAATTAATGTAATGTCGGCAACAAGTAATATTAAAAAAGAAGACCAATAGTTCTGCCAACCTGGTAAATATCCTATTCCTAGAAAAGAGCTTACTGTTTTAGCAGGAAAAATCTTGCCTAATATCTTCCCCAGAATTGTCCACAAAATTCCCATATACTTAAGTAATGTTCAGCTAACAAGACTATAATACTTTATTGTAATAGACTTATCAATAGTTCAAAACACGATTGAAGGGTTTTGCGTGATATCGACAGCTAAAGAAAAATATCAACTAAGTTTATAATCTATTACTACTGTTTTTGCAATTTTACCGTAAAGAAATTGCTTACGCTGGCTAAAGATTGCAAATAATATAATTAAGATTGGTACAACTATGAATAGATTAGAAATATTGAGTAGTGTGTGATAGATTATAAAATACGACACTCCAAAAGTTGCTGTTCTGTTTATTGCTTGTGTTAGAGTATTTTTCAAGTGTATTCTCGTCTTTTACACGCATGCAAAGTAATAATTGTTCTGGAGTACCACCAAATTCTATTATCGTAAATACATAAAATGTTAATTCCAATATTACCCCTATTACTTGTATAATTACTGCTTTATCTAAAATCATTCAGTCACATTGAGTAATAGAGAAGGCGCTAAGGTAATCGAATAGTAAATCCAATGACAAATCCTATTCCCTGTGCTAAGATGTAATCAATGGCAAATGTAAGGATACGTCTTATAGTTCTTGCATAACTTATTTTAGTATCCATGCACTGCCCGTGTTTCCTGATGTTATAATTAGTATGAAAGCACATTATTAAATAATTATAAATATACTAATTTGTATAATATTGACCCGCCCTATTATTTGAACTAATATAAAATCACTTATAGTTAGGGAAGTTATGTCAACACCAATCACAGTTGCATATGGTGACGGTATCGGGCCAGAAATTATGGAAGCGGTGCTGTCGATGCTGCGCGAAGCAGAGGCAAAGATTTCAATAGATGTTATTGAAATAGGAGAGCGTGTTTATAATAAGGAATGGTCTTACGGAATTTCTCCAAGTGGTTGGGAGTCTATTGAAAGAACAAAGGTATTGCTCAAGTCTCCGACAACAACTTCACAAGGTAAAGGGCACAAAAGCTTAAATGTTGCACTCAGAAAAAGTCTAGGGTTATATGCAAACATCAGGCCATGCACTTCATATCATCCTGTTATAGAAAATAAATTCGATAGGTTTGATATTGTAGTGATACGCGAAAATGAAGAGGACGTTTATACAGGAATAGAGCATAGGCTTACTGGTAATTCCTACCAGTGCACTAAAATTATTACTAGATCTGGCTCAGAGAAAATATGCAGATACGCTTTTAATTATGCAAAAAGACACAATAGGAAGAAAGTAACTTGCCTAACTAAAGATAACATAATGAAAATGACTGATGGCATTTTCCATACAGCATTTGATTCTATTGCAAAAGAATATCCAGATATAAAGGCAGAACATTATATAGTTGACATTGGAATGGCACGTGTTGCCACAGAACCTGAAAATTTCGATGTTATAGTAACTGAGAACCTATATGGCGATATATTGTCAGACATAGTAGCACAAACCTCAGGTTCTGTAGGGCTTGCTGGAAGTAGTAATATAGGTAGTGAATATGCAATGTTTGAAGCAGTTCATGGTTCTGCTCCTAATATTGCAGGAAAAAACATAGCTAATCCTTCTGGCCTTTTAAATGCCGCGGTGCATATGTTGATCTATATAGGTCAGGCAGATGTTGCAAAATTAGTTCACGATGCATGGCTAAAGACTTTGGAGGATGGGATACACACTGCTGATTTGTATAAAGAGAAGAAGAGTAAACAGAAAGTTGGTACGAAAGAGTTTGCAGAGGCTGTTATAGATAATATAGGAAAGAAACCTGGAATATTGCCTGAGCTTATAATTAGCAATGGTGTAAGTAGTAAAATTAGTAAAATACAAGGTAACTGTGAACAAGACTATAAAGTTAGGAAACTGGTTGGTAGCGACATAACGCTCGCTTGGGACAAATCCAGCAATTTTAATCAAATAGTGAAATTATTTGAGTCAAGTAATCCAAAGGTTATAGCAATATACTCAAAAGGGCTGGCGATCTGGCCTGGAGACTCAAAATCTTTGAGTGACCAAGTAACTTGCAGGTTTATTGCAAATAACGAAAAGAAAACTATCACAAACATTGATGTAAACAACCTGCTAATCAAACTTGAAAGAAATAGCTTTGATGTGGTGAGAATGGATAAGTTGTATTTGTATGATGAGAAAGAAGGGTTCTTTTCTTAAGTTATTGTTGAGAGTTTTAGCTCCATGCAATATTTAATTTATTATGTTAAGAGCACGTAATGTTTGTATAGGATATAGTAGTGAGTGAACATTTTAAATTAACTAATCAGTAGTTTCGCGATAAAGCTGATTTGTTTAGCTTATTGAAAATAAAGGCTGAGCAAGTTGTAGATAAGAATTACGAAGAGCTTAGCAGAATTTTAAAGAAGCAGCATAGGAAATTGATACTTGTAGATCATTCTGATAAAGGTGGAGAAGGAAATAGATTTATATAGATTTATCAGGCTTATGAAGAGCTGAAAAATATATTAAATCTTTAGAGTTAGGAAATCCTTGTGTTAAAGTTAACGTTAGTGCTGAAGGTGATGGGCGTTCAACAGTACGTGAATTTCATTATAGAAAGAAATTATTTGAAAAATTGAATATCACTGAAGAAGAAGCAGTTGGAAAAATTACGTAAAATTAATGTCTATATTAAAGAGTAAAGGCCTTTTGTTTGAAGAAAACTAAAAAACTGGATTAAGCTTATAAGTTAAATGGAAAAGTTTTACAAGATCCAAGTTTAGGTATCTTCAAAAAAGAGATAGAAATTAAAAAGTTGACACAAGAACTGAATCAATGTTAAGTAAAGCCAGATATACAATTATCCAATTATATTGTTTCCCTAGAAAAAGGTGGAAGTTCAGTTGAAGAGGATAAAAAGGCCTTGACGTTAGAATTTATAGTGCGTAAAAATGCTTTACTAAATATCGGAAAAGAAAGCACTTTACCTTTAGCTCTATTAACTACCATTACTGTAGGCTGTTACTTGTCATGGTGGATAGTAGCATTTAATATTGTTTGTGAATACGTTGTTTATAAGTTAGCGAGCCATTATATGGCTAAGTATGGAAATAGTGAAATTTCTACTTATGGGTTTATGAACAAAATGAACTATATTGCGCTAGGCAGTAAACCTCTTTTTACCTATCTTATTGCTGCTTTTTCTGTTTATTTACTTACAACAAATTTTATTGCTAATGGATTAACTGTTGGTGTAGGTATACTTGGTTCTCTGCTTGCATTAGCAATATTAATTGAAGTGCTAGCTCCTGTCTTCTCAAGAGGTTGTAAAATATATGCTGAAAAGCATACAAGAGACTTACTTGATGAAGGTCCAAAAGATAGAGTACAAAAGGAAACTGATCTGTTAGGGGAGTATGGTACATGAAAACTGTTAATGTCAATAATTATATCCCTTGTTAGGAAGTGTTTTGCAGAAGTGGCAAACAAGTTTGCTGAAAGGGAATTTTGATGAAGTAAACATAATGTATCTGGTGTTAACACTAAGTACCATAACCATGGAACAATTGGATTTATATGGTAGGATATTACAGTATAGTATAAGTTTTAGCTCTATGCATGGATTCAGAAAAAATAGAATTGATATTTGAGAAATTAAAGCAATCGAATCCTATACCGAAAATAGAGCTAAGTTATACCAATCATTTTACATTACTGGTTGCGATAGTTCTATCTGCACGTACAACTGATGTAAGTGTTAATAAAATTACAAAAGAGCTATTTAGCATCGCTAATACGCCAGAAAAGATGCTGAATCTTGGGCAGAGCGAGCTTAAGAAACACATAAGCAGTATTGGTTTATATAATTCCAAAGCAAAAAACATAATTGAGCTCAGCAGAATATTAGTTGAGCGGCACACTAGTAAAGTGCCTACCAATTTTGACGACTTGGTGTCTTTGCCAGGAGTTGGAAGAAAGAGTGCTAATGTATTTTTAAATTCGGGACTTGGCATTCCAACATTGGCAGTTGATACTCATGTTTTTAGAGTGAGCAATAAAATTGGCCTTGTGAAAGAAAAAGACGTGTTCAAAACAGAGAAATCTCTTTTAAATGTAGTTCCAAAAAAATACCTACTCTATGCTCATCATTGGCTAGTTTTACATGGTAGATATGTTTGCAAAGCACAAAAACCCTCGTGTAAAACATGCATAATTCATGATTTATGTGAGTTTGAGTGCAAAAGGTATAAAGTCTAGTATTTCTTCTCTTGTAGTTTATAGAAATGTGGCTAAAAAACTACTTGATAAACCTTACCAATCCTTTATCATGAGATTGAAGGTGTTTATTTATCCTCAACCTGTACAGATTAAACGACAAGAGTATAACGGGGCTGGCTTCTTATTTTTTAACTTTTGCACTATGTACACCTCATGCCTTTATAAATCTTACCTAGATTTCAGGTTTTTACCTATACAAATCGAAACGCACCTATAAAACGTTTAAGACAGCATAGTACGGCAATTTACAGGATTAGAGAGTGAGCAACTTCTATATGGAGTCCTTTTACCTTTTTTCTTTACTTGATAAATTTCTTAATATTTGTGGTCCAATGTGTAAAAGTGAGATCCCAGTGTCAACTGCTTAAATGACAAGAAGGGGCACTAGAATGACACCACCTTGGTGGACTAAAATTACAATATTCGTACAGCTATGTGCTTGACACTAGAATCGAGTTTTTTGTATTATTCCATAAAAATCTATTATACATACTTGTGATAAGTACACCAGCGCCATGTGCTGGAACGATATCGGTGCATGTGTTTAGACATTTACGTATAGAGTGAAAAGATTAAAAAACATGCCAAATAATAAAAGCATGAAAAGCTTATATATCAAAACTTATGGCTGTCAAATGAACGTTTATGACTCCATTTTAATGGAAAATATAATTAAACCTTTGGGGTTTAACGTTGTTAATGATGTAGAAAAAGCTGATTTGGTAATACTTAATACCTGTCATATTAGAGAGAAAGCAGCAGAAAAGCTTTATTCTGAGCTTGGGAAAATTCATTCATCAAGAAAAAATAAAGAAATTACTATAGTGGCAGCGGGATGTGTTGCACAAGCAGAGGGAGAAGAAATATTTAGAAGAGCACCTTTTGTTGATATTGTTGTTGGCCCACAGAGCATAACTACCCTGCCAGAGCTGATAGTTAAAGCAAGCAGAAGTAAAGGTCATGTGATAAACACTGATTTTCCTAAGGTTATGAAGTTTGATAGATTATCAGATGAATGCTATGGTAATAGCCAAGGATCTTCTGCATTTCTTTCTATACAAGAGGGTTGCGATAAGTTTTGTACATTTTGTGTGGTGCCATATACTCGCGGAGCTGAATATTCACGTCCAGTAAATGAAATATTCCGTGAAGCATTGAAATTAGTTGCAAATGGGGCAAAAGAAATCAATTTACTTGGTCAGAACGTTAATGCTTATCATGGCGAATACGAAGGGGAAGTGTGGGATTTAGGAAAATTAATTAGTCATATTGCTAAAATTGAAAAACTAGAAAGAATTCGCTATACGACTTCTCACCCAAGGGATATGCATGAGTCTCTTTACTTGGCACATGCGGAGGCACCAAAACTTATGCCATTTATTCACCTGCCTGTGCAGTCAGGTTCGAATAAGATATTGCGTGCAATGAACAGAAAATACACTACAGAGGAATATTTAGAAATAATAGAAAGATTTCGCAAATTGAAACCCAAAATCGAATTTTCCTCTGACTTTATCGTTGGTTTTCCTGGAGAAACCGAAAAAGACTTTGAAGGGACTATAAAATTAGTGGAAAGAGTTAGGTATGCTCAGGCTTATAGCTTTAAATACAGCACAAGGCCAGGTACGCCAGGGGCAGAAAGAAAAGATCAGGTACCAGAAAAGGTTAAAACAGAACGCCTCCTTCATTTACAGAAGTTGATTAATAAGCAACAACTTGAGTTTAACCAGAGTATGGTAGGTAAAACTATACCTGTTCTATTTAGCAATAAAAAAGGTAAACACCAAAACCAAATTATTGGTAAAAGCCCATATATGCAATCGGTGTGCATTGATGATCCTGAAGATAAATGTAGAGATAAGATAGTGAATGTAAGGATATTGGAAGCTTGGCAAAATAGCCTATTAGGGCGTGAACTACAGGAATGAATTTGTTTTTTTGAATTTGTAATTTTCCAGAAAGTTATATACCTTTTAGTTTTAAATAGTGAACATGAAGCCAAAGCATTACCCTGATACAATAAGCAGCCCTGATTTTTCATCATTAGAAAAGGAAATCATAAAATTTTGGCAGGAAAACAAAATTTTTGAGCAGTCAGTTGAGAAACGTTCTAAGGATAATTGTTTTGTCTTTTACGATGGACCTCCATTTGCAAATGGACTTCCACATTATGGGCACTTACTCACTGGCTTCATAAAGGATGCATTTGCGAGATATCAAACTATGCTTCAAAAAAAGGTTGAACGTAGATTTGGTTGGGATTGTCATGGGCTGCCAGCTGAGATGGGGGCAGAAAAGGAACTTGGAATATCTGGCAGAACTGAGATAGAAAAATTTGGCATTGAAAAATTCAATAACTATTGCCGTACTTCTGTGATGAAATTTTCATCAGAATGGGAAAAGTATGTAAATAGGCAGGCAAGGTGGGTAGATTTTCATAATGACTATAAGACCATGGATAGGTCATTCATGGAGTCGGTCATATGGGCGTTTAAGCAGCTTTATGATAAAGGTCTGGTATATGAATCGGTGCGCGTTGTTCCATACAGTTGGGCATGTGAAACTCCGTTATCTAATTTTGAAACAAGGCTTGATACTGCATATAGGAAAAAGACTAGCAAAGCTGTAACTGTTGCATTTGAGCTTTTAGAAAATCCACAGCAGTTTAAACAAAAATGTAAATTACTTGCCTGGACTACAACTCCTTGGACGTTGCCGAGTAACTTGGCTTTAGCGATAGGAAAAGATATTGAGTATTGTGCAGTGTCAGTTCACTCTTCAGTGTCATTCCAGCACGTGACACTGGAATCTAGAGAAAAAGAAACCTGGATCCCACTGTCAAGAACTGGGATGACAGAAGAAGGCACTGAGACGGTAACAGAGGACAATGAAGTAAGTCTAGTAAATAATGAGATATATATCTTTGCTGAAGACTACCTGGAAAAATTTATCGGTCATTGTGAACAAAACAATATTCCATATGAAAACTGCAATACAAAACTTAAAGCAGATGACCTAGCAGGTCTTTCTTATAAGCCACTGTTTAATTATTTTAAAGGTACGAAGAATGCATTTCGTGTTTTCATTGCTGATTATGTTACAGGAGAAGATGGTACTGGTGTTGTACACACTGCTCCTGGGTTTGGTGAAGAAGATTTTTACTTATGTCAAAGCCATGATATTCCAGCCATTTGTCCAATTGATAACAGTGGAAGATTTACTGCTGAAGTTTCAGATTTAACAGGAATTCACGTTTTTGATACCAATGATGCGATAATAAAGAAGTTAAAAGAGCAAGGAAATTGGTTCAAAACTGAACAATATATACACAATTATCCTCACTGCTGGAGGACTGACACTCCTTTGATTTATCGCGCTATGCCTTCTTGGTACGTTGCTGTAACAAAGTTCAAGGAGAGAATGATTGAGCTGAATAAGAGAGTTAATTGGATACCAACTCACATAAGAGATGGTCAATTTGGAAAGTGGCTTGAAAGAGCACATGATTGGTCGATTTCTCGCAACCGGTTTTGGGGTACGCCAATTCCTATATGGAAATCAGATAATGCAAGATATCCAAGGGTGGATGTATATGGTTCAATAGCAGAATTAGAAAGAGATTTTAATGTTAAAGTGAATGATTTACACAGACCATTTATTGATTCTTTAACAAGACCAAATCCTGATGACCCAACAGGAAAATCGATTATGCGTCGTGTACCTGACGTGTTTGACTGTTGGTTTGAATCTGGCTCGGTGCCATTTGCACAAGTTCACTATCCGTTCGAAAATAAAGAGTGGTTTGAGAGTAACTTCCCCGCAGATTTTATTACTGAATATATAGCACAAACAAGAGGGTGGTTCTATACGCTTTTTGTGTTATCCACTGCTTTATTTGACAGTGAACCATTTAAGAACTGCATATGTCACGGTGTAGTTCTCGATGTAAAAGGACAAAAATTATCCAAACGTTTAAATAATTATGCAGACCCGATGGAGGTTTTTGATAAATATGGTTCTGATGCACTGCGTTTTCTTATGCTTTCTGGATCTATTGTTTGTGGTGGCAATTTATTCCTTAATAAAGAAGGAAGCTCAATACGGGACGTTCTGAAAAACGTAATGAAACCTATTTGGAATAGTTATCACTTTTTTACCATGTACGCAAACGCAGACGGAATTAAAGCTGAAGTTTGTAAGGACTATAAAAGTACTATTGATTCCTACATGATTTTCAAATGCTTTGAGGCTGTGGAAAGTATCCAAGCTTCTATGAGCAACTATAATTCCCAAGAAGCTTGTAAAATTCTGATAGATTTTTTTGAAGTACTAAATAATTGGTATATTCGTCGCAGTCGTGAGCGTTTTTGGAAAAGTAACTTGGACCAAGATAAAACTGATGCTTACAATGTTCTATATACGGTTTTTTATTACATATTAAGAGCCGCAGTTCCTTTGTTGCCACTTATAACAGAGACTATATGGCAGGGGCTTAAGTATAAAGAAATATCTGTTCATTTGGCTGATTTTCCACAGTTAGAGAGGTATGATAGTGAACTCATTGCCAAGATGGATTTGGTAAGAGAAATATGCAACTCTGCATTATCTATTAGAAACACTTTCAATATACGTGTCAGACAGCCACTTGGTAGTATGACCGTTTATCATCAGTCCTCCTGCAGTTTTCTTGAAAGTAAGCCACTTTCTGTTGTTATTCCAAAATTCTCTCCTGTCATCCCAATGCGTGACACCGGGACCCAGAAAGAGAAGAAATGGTCAAACGCCGAGATGAAAACGAGCATGAATGAATACCAAGAGATGATAAAAGATGAAGTAAACGTGAAAGAGCTAAAATTAGTAAATAGCCTTGAAGGTATTGCATCATTGGAGTTGAAACTAAACTTCCCTATGCTTGGGAAAAGAATTCCAGACAAGGTCAAGAAACTAGTTCAATATGTCAAGGAGGGGAAATGGAAGCAAGTTGATAATGAGCAAGTATTTTTAGGCAATGAGTCAGAAAGCTACATTATAGAGAAAGACGAATATGAGCTATTATTAAAGACGAACAGTGAATACTCTTCTGTGTTTGGTGACAACAAAGGGATTGTTATCCTGAATACTGCCTTAGATGATGCTCTGGTTCTAGAGGGGCTTGCAAGAGATGTTGTAAGGCTTATTCAGGAAGCCAGAAAGCAAGCTGACTTTCATATATCCGATAGAATCAGAGTAATAATCAAAACCGAAGATGAGAAAATTAAAAGAGCAATAAATACGTGGGGTGAGTATATAAGAGAGCAGACTCTTTCCTTATCTTTAGAAATTAATATAGAAATTGGAGACAATTTTTATTCTAAAGAATACCAAGATTTAATTGTTGGTATTGAGCTAAATTGTTAACAGTTGTAAATTGTCAGCATTTATGCTATACTTAAGGTAATTGAGGTAAAGTGATATAATATGAATACTGTTGTAGTTTGTGAAAAAGTTTTTAGCTCAAATAACAATAAAGAAGAGCCTATTGTTACTTTAGGAGAACAACAATCTGTTTCTAGTTTGGAAGAAAAGAAGAAATTGTTAGCTGGGTTTGATATTCCACTGAGTATATTTCATTATAAAAGTTATGACTCTGACTTCTTTACTTCCTGGTGTAATGTATCAAGTGAAATATTTAAGGAGATAAACAGAGCTTGCACGGAAAAACGGGTGTTGAATTTAGCTCTATCTGTTTTAATGCTTCCTTATATCGCTTTTACTGCATTAGGGTTAGTTATATATAACAGGTTTAAAATAAACGATGAAACACAGAATAGTTCAGAGGAAAATAAAATAAAAAAGAGTGAAGTAAGTGAAAGTACAATAAAAAGATTAGCATGTGGTGTTCTTGCCGCAATAGCAATTCTTGTTAATATAGCTGTGCTTGTGGTATTAATTATTCCTGCAACGCTCGCCTTGGCTACTTTTTATCTTTTGAATAAAGAATTATCTTACTCTTTGATTGCTGCTCTTAAAGTAAGTATGGGGTTATATTATAATGAACACCAAAATGTTGAGATATCTTTTCATGAAACAGAAGTTACTGGGCCAAACATTACATGGAATATGGAAATGAAATTTCCGTCACAATTTGAGCAGTTGCTTAGAGATTTGTGTGAAGATAAAAATGATAAACCATTTGTTATACGGGATTCAGAACATAATACCGTACTGAAATTATCAGCTAATATCCATTTAAGAAATGGTCTCGTGCCTTTGCGTAATGAGATCAAGGAGGTGCTCGAGACTTCAATTCAGGAGTTCGCAAGAACTATGGAGGAGCTGATAAAAATAGAAAAGAAAGATATTACTTATGATAAGCTGAAGGAACTGTTGAACGGATTCAGACTAAAAGTAGTGAATAGTGTAGGTCCTAAATTGACAAGTCACTTAATACAGGATGCTTACGGAGTTGCCTTTATACAGGCAATCAAGATTGCACAGGGAGAGGGAATAAGAAAGGAAGGTTTTTCCTTAGAGGAAAGGCTGAAAGAAGTATTAGTAAAGCAAGAATTAAAAAACCAAGGTAAAGAGTTATCAAGTAAAAAAGATATTATAATAGAAGATTTGGAAAATGCAGGGGTAGAAGTACCAAAAGACTTAAAAGAATGTGAGTTTTCTGTGTATGAAGCGGAATGGAAGTACAACAAAGAAGTACGTAAAAGAACATTTATTGAGGTTTCTGAGAATAAGTATCTTCAAGAAACAAGGACAGCTCTAGATAATGCAAAAGAAGAAATTCGATATTTAAAAGAGGTAGTATTGAAAAGGTATAATGATATATGTAAAGAATTGGAAGAAATACATGAGAATTGGAGAAACAGCAACTTAAAAGGTGGTGCCTTAAAAAGGAGATTAGAAGATCTTTTTAAATTAGAACACGATGATCAAGAGATTGAGCAAAGGTTAATAGAATCAAGAATAAAAGCTATTCGGACTCTACTGAGTAGATTAGATGATAGGGTAAAGCAGTCCTTAGAGGAAGAGATTGATGGGCTGAAAGCAAAAACTTCAGGTGAAGTAAATGGCTTTGTAGAAAAGACGTATTTAGAGATAAAACAATATGAAATGCAAAGATTACTTCAAGAACAAAAGAGAGGTGTTCTGGATTTATGCAGGATATTGAAAGAATATGAACCAGATCTGGCAGAAATGATTGAGGCTTCCCGCAAGCAGGAACAAGAAAATTTAGAAGTAGAACAAGCACTAAAAGGTCAAAATGAGCGTTTAAAAACCAAACTAAATGGTAGGGAAAAAGGGCATCCGTGTACAAAATCAATAAAAGTGCTCTTAGAAAGGAATGAAAGAATTCTAAAAGCATTAGAACAACTGGAGTTATGTAAAGAATGGTTATTAATAAATGAAAAAACAAAAAATGATTACAAAGAAGAGCTAACGTCTCGAGAAAAAATAAAATTTGCAATAATAGAAGATGAGTTGCTAGATATATTCAAGAGGAATGAAGCCTTTGATGGGGAGGCAATCAAAAAATTATTAGAAAAAGCAGAACTTGAGTATTATTTAGCAGAGAAATGCATCAAATATCCTGTGATTAAAACGAAAGATAATGTCAAACATTTTTGTCAAGTTTTATTGTCTCCTTTGATAGGTAATTTGGCAGGAAATATAATAAATAATGTACCAAAGGATAATAAAAGTGGACTTTCACGGTTTTGGGGCTCTTGCAAAGTTGGTTTAGGCTATATTAAAATGGGCTGGTCAGCTACAAAAAAGAATGAAAGTACAGAAGGAAGAGCATTAGATATGGCACATGATACTTATAAGGAAGTAGAGACATTGCTTAAATATTTTGAGTTGAGTTATGAAGAAATGGGAGCTTTAGTAGGTGATGTATTTTCTGATGATGGTGAAACATTTAAAAAGGATATATGGCCTAAAATAAAAGATCATCTGTGTGGAATGTGGGATAGATTTTTTAAGGATATTGAATTCACATTAATCAGCAAAGATAAAAACATCTGTCAAGGAACAGAAAGAACAGTAAGCACTAAATTGAATGAGCTTGTAACACAGGAACATAAGAATTCCGTTAACGAGCTTTGCTCAGCAGCAGGGGCATAATACACTATCTTGTTAAGTAACTGTAAATAGCTGTGAAAATATCACTACTATCACAGCCTGTTTGAGTGAGCTCAGCATTTTCACCACAAACTCCCCCAGTTACAGTAGATACCAGTTCTTTCGTGCTAATTTTATCGACTAAATCTTTACTTACTTTAACGATCAACACTGTTTTATTTTTCTCCATTGCCGTAAAAGCTATTACCGTTTTTGGTTTTTGTTGCTGTAAAGTGAATTCCCTTACTATATTTGCTGGAATGTCAGTAAAAGAGTGGCTTACGAAATTCATTCCATTTATTTCAATGCTTTTTATGTTTTCTGCGCTTACAAGCTTTTTGTAGAGGCTTTTTATTTTAGTTTCGGACTCTTTGCGCTCTTGGTTTAAAATACTTAACCGGCTTGTTATTTCATTTACTGGCGCTTTTACGAGTTCTGCAATTTTTCTTAAGTTGATTTCATTATCACGTGCATAATCAATTGCTTCTTGACCGGTTAAAGCTTCGATTCTTCTTACTCCAGATGCAATGGAACATTCTGTTATTATCTTAAATAAACCAATTTCTCCAGTACGCTCCACGTGTGTGCCACCACATAACTCTTTTGAATCTCCAATGTTTACAACTCTAACTTGATCGCCATATTTTTTACCGAATAGTGCCATAGCCCCTTCACCTATTGCCTGATTCATGCTCTGAATTTTTGTGAATGCGGAAAGATTTTCTCTGATTAAAGAGTTTACCATATCTTCTATCAAAGACAGCTGATCGCGAGTAACTTGAGTGTTATGACTGAAGTCAAATCGTAATCTATCTGGTGCAATTAGGGAACCTTTTTGAGTGACATGATCACCCAAGATTTTTCTTAATGCAAAGTGCAGAAGATGTGTAGCTGAGTGATTTCTTCTTAGGTTTTGCCTTCTTTCCTTGTCAGTGCTTGCTGTAACTATGTCATCTTTACAAATTGAGCCAGATTTAACTATGCATCTGTGTAAGTATAGGTCATTAACTTTATTGGTATTCTCTACTATAGCTATACCTTCAGTAATACGATCGCATGACCTATCATTTTTTTTCTGGATCTTAGTATCAAGCACTGGGGTGATAGAAGGGATAATGAAACTACCAGTATCTCCCACCTGTCCACCTGATTCGCCATAAAAAGGTGTTTTATCAAGTATAATGGTTATCTTCTCTCCCTCTTTTGCAGAATCAATTACTTCATTTTTAGAGGAAAGTATGACTAGTACTTTCGCATCCTTTACCTCACTAAACTCATAACCAACAAACTCTGTTTTGCCAAATTTATCAATCAAATTAAACCATATTTGCTCAATGGATTTTTCACCAGATCCGGTCCATTTAGCACGTGCTCTTTCTTTCTGTTCTTCCATTGCATTATCAAAACCCTTTTGATCGAAATTTATTTTTCTTTCTTTTAAAATATCGAGTGTGATATCTAAAGGAAATCCGTAAGTATCATATAGTTTAAACGCTGACTCTCCCGATAAAGTATCGCCTGGTTTCAAATCTGTAGTGAATTTCTTCAAAAGATTAATACCTTTTATCAGAGTGTCTTTAAAGTTTTCTTCCTCTGATTTTAATGTCGTTTCTATTAAGCTTTTAGCTCTGATTAATTCAGGATAGACACCTCCCATATAAGCTGAACTTGTGCTATCTATCAGCACTGGAAAAATGCGATGGAGTAGGGGATCATTATATCCAAGTTGATGAATGTAACGCACGGCTCTCCTGATTAATCTGCGTAATATATAATTTCTACCTTCATTTCCAGGGAGTACCCCTTCTGCAATGAGAAATGCAGCTGCACGAAGGTGATCTGCAATGATCTTATGTGCTGCTTTATTCTCTACATTTCCACAATATTCCTGTGATTTACTTATCAGAGCGGAAAATAGATCAATGTCATAGTTATCATAGACGTTTTGCATTACAGCAGCTACTCTCTCAAGGCCCATACCAGTATCGATGCATTTTTTTGGCAATTTTTGCAAATTGCCTTCCTCATCTTTATTAAATTCCATGAATACTAGATTCCAGATTTCAACAATTCTGTCATCGTTCTGTAGATTAGGCTTTGCATAGTCGTAAAAAATTTCAGAACATGGCCCACATGGGCCAATATTGCCCATACTCCAAAAATTGTCATCTGTTGCAATCCTGATGATTTTATCGTTTGAAAAGCCACTTACCTTACGCCAAATTTCGTATGACTTATCATCAGTATGGTAGATGGTTATGGACAATCTGTTTTTATCAAGAGACAATTCTTCAGTGATAAATTTCCACGCAAATTCTATCGCAGTTTCTTTGAAGTAATCACCGAAACTAAAATTTCCGAGCATTTCAAAAAATGTGTGGTGCCGAGTCGTATAGCCGACATTTTCAAGATCGTTATGTTTACCGCCTACTCTCAGACACTTTTGACTCGAGACAGCACGTTTTATGTCAGTTTTTTGTATACCGGTAAAGATGTTTTTAAACTGCACCATGCCAGCATTTGTGAACATAAGCGTTGGGTCATGTTCTGGAATTAAAGGAGAAGAAAAAACCTGCTTGTGGTTATTACGTACAAAAAATTTTATAAATCTTTCTCTAATTTCATTTAGCTTCATTATTTTTACTGAGATTATCTATGCATAATAAGCTGCAATGATAGTAAAATCAATTTATCAATCAATCTGGTTACAAGAGCACACTCTCTTGTTATTTAGTGTAAATTAACTCACATTCATCGCTTTTAATCAAGCGTATATTTCATTACCAACTTTATGGTGAGGTTCCGCAGTTGAGTGGAAACAGTCAAAAAAGAAATAGTTCTTTAGTGTTTCTTTACTACACCCAGGATTATAGTGAGCGTCAAGTTTTCCTTTTAGGATCAACTTTAAAAGTATTTTTATGTTTTCCTTAAATCCTCTAAATTGATCTGCAACATTCAATATACACACATCTTGATAATTTAAACCTTTGCTCTTATATTCGCTAAGCATATTTTTCATTTTAGAGTTAAGGTCAAATACTTTTGTTTCAAGATCTGTACTTTCCCTCATATCATCTAAACTGTTAGCTAATTTTACATTGAAACTCTCTGTGAGTTTTGTAGCTAGTACCTTTGGCTTTTCCATTTTTGTTAAAAGCTAGTATTAAGTCAATGTCAGAAGCACTTGTAACAACTACATACTAAGCACCCCGTTTGTTTAGAACATTAAGTGCATTACATATTTCACTAACTGCCTGCTCCAGTATCTCCTCAGCTCTAGTATTGCCAAGGTGGTAGCAACCCATAATATCATTGTTGGTTAGCTAAACGAAATTTGTTGAAGAAATAGGAATAAATGGAGGCGGGAATTTTGGATACTGCTACATACGAAACTACGTAGTTTTGATCTTGCCTTCCATGGTGCCTGCTAAAGGGTAAATAACTCCGTCCAGATTTAAACTATTCTAAATCTAAATTTCGCTACGTATTCAACAGCAGTAGGACTATTACTCTGAAAGACCTGCCTTGATAAAAAGGGTCATCAAATTTTACGCTTTTTGCAAAGAGAATGTTTCTAAGATTCCACAAAATGTGCTATTATCGAGTAAACTGTTACCCAGAACATAAAAACTTTTATACCTTCTATAAGGTATATGCAATCATGTTATTTAACATGAAATTCGTGAAAAAGAGTAGAAAATGTTGATGTGTAATTTTTTATACTTCCACTTTAAACTTTGTTGTGTGTTCCCTCTATCTCAACCCTTGCAAACAGGCGTTTCATTTTATTTCAAAATAGCCTAACTTTCCCTCCTCTTTTTCTTTCTGTGAGGTCAATCTTATAAAAACTTTGCTTTTCATAACTAAAAACTTATATTTTAGGTTTGATATAAATCCTTAGCTACAAATATTTAAAAAACTTACTAAAATAGGGAAAAAGGTAAAAAAGCCCTAATTACTATCTATTTTCTATATTTGGTGTTTTTTAGCCTTAAACGCTTTATAGGTAAAAACCTAGTTTTATAAAGACATAAGGTGTACAAGTGTAAAAATTTAAATAACAGTACATCAAATACAAAACTTTCTTGCCGTTTTAACCTACCCAGGTTAGGAAGTTATATAAAACAACCTTACTGTACATGATAAAGAGACTGACGGGGCTTGTCAAGTAATTTTTTCGTTCCTGAGGTTTATATATCGCTGCTAGCTTGTTATGCAAGAGATCTAATGTAAACTTCTTTTTGTAATATGTAGAGTATTTTAAAATGGGGGCCATTTTTGTAATAATAAAAGTGTTCTTTGCTAAGCTCTTTAAATGTGCTACCTTTATCCATTAATTAGAAATTTTAAATGTTACTACCCTTTCTGTTGATTCTATCTCTGATTGCCCAATTCATTGAAATTGATATTTCTGTACCTGGCTTTCCAGATATAGCACGCTATTTCAATATATTGGAAGGTACAATTCAGTTAACTATTGCTTATAATTTCCTGGGCCTTTGTATAGGAGGGCTATTTTTTGGTCCGTTATCTGAATGTTATGGCAGAAGGAAAATTATGATCATAGGTAATACTTTACTGTTAATTGGCGCTATTGGTTGTGTTTTTGCACCGTCAGTTTTTTGGCTTTTAACCTCCCGCTTTATTCAAGGTATTGGTGTTAGCACATCTGTAGTTGTATTTACAATTATTGCAGATAGTTATCAAGGAAACAAAGCTATAAAATTTATTGGAATCATGAATTCTGTTCTCACAGTTGTCATGGCAATTGCACCAGTCTTAGGTAGTTTTATTAATGGAATTATTGGGTGGCGTGGCAATTATGCAAGTGTTGCAATAATTTGTTTGATCTCTTGGATTTTACTGCTTTTAGCGTTACCGGAAACAAAAAAGGACCGCGATATTTTCAATTTGAAAAAAATGATGAAAGATTATAGAAAGTTATTATCGAGTTCAAAATTTATGGCGTTGTCTTTGGTACCAAGCTTTTTTTCTGCTGCTTATATGTCGTTCATCACTTGTGGACCTTTTTTATATATGAAAACTTTTGGTTTATCTAGCACTATTTACGCGCTGCATCAAGGTGCAATAGTTGGATGTTTCTCACTTGTCAGTCTATTTACTGGCAAAATTTTGCAGAAACTTGGGGCAATAAGATGTGTAATTTCTGGTACAGGCATGATTATCATAGGGTCTCTATCGCTTGTAATATTCAGTTTAACTATGCCCCATTTGTCTTGCTTAGTAACACTGTCTATGATTATTTTCGTGGTTGGTTGTGCAATTTGCCAGCCAGTCATCTTCAATGCATCATTGAATATTTTCCCTGATATCAAAGGTACAGCTTCTTCTGCAGTTTCGTTTATCAGGTCTTTTATCATAGCTATTTTTATCGGTTTAACAAGCTACGTTTACAATGGTCAGGCAATCAGTGTATCTCTCCTTGTTCTTTCTGCGGTAGTGTTAGAACTTATTTTTACTATCTATTTGTTGCTTTTAAAAAATACATTACATTAATGTAGGTGTATATGTATTAACTTTCCCCAGCCAATCTTTCTGCTTCATTACGTGAAATTAATACCTCAATAAATTCATCTAGCTCGCCTTCTTTTATAATCTGCTCTAGCTGATGTGAAGTTAGATTGATTCTGTGATCTGTTATTCTTGATTGTGGGAAGTTATAAGTTCTTATACGTTCAGAACGATCTCCAGAGCCAATTTGACTCTTTCTCATTGTTGATCTTTCTATTTCTTTTTTTTGCCTTTCAATTTCATATAGCCTTGCCCTCAATACTTTGAGCGCTTTAGCTTTGTTTTTGTGCTGCGATTTTTCGTCTTGCTGTATTACAACCATTTCTGTTGGTAAGTGAGTAACTCTCACTGCACTGTCAGTTGTATTCACTGATTGTCCTCCAGGGCCGCTGGATCTATAAACATCTATCCGTAAATCTTTTTCTTCTATTTTAAAATCAACCTCCTCAACTTCAGGTAATATTGCAACAGTAGCTGCAGAAGTATGTAACCTTCCCGAAGATTCAGTTTCTGGCACTCGCTGTACCCTATGTACTCCTGATTCAAATTTCAGCCTTGCAAAAACTTCTGTTCCATTGATAAGTGCAGAAGCTTCCTTATAACCACCTATACCTGTGCTGGAAATACTTATTGGCTCAAATTTCCAATTTCTTCTTTCTGCATATTTTTGGTACATTCGGAATAACATTGCTGCAAATAATGCTGCTTCTTCTCCTCCTGTACCTGCTCTAATTTCTAGTATTGCATTTCTTGAATCATCTTCATCTTTAGGCAGTAGTGCCAATTTTAATTTAGCTTTTACTTGTGGTAATAATACCTTTTGCTTTTCGAAAAATTCTTCTTTGGCCAGCTCCTTTATATCATATTCACTATTTTCATCTTTTATTATTTCCTCTAAGTCTAAAATTTCCTTTTTTAACGTGTCATATTCATTGATTATCTTGATAATCGGCCTGAGTTCAGAATATTCTTTTGAAAGGTTGATAAATTCTTTTTGACTTAAATTGGTAGGGTTTTCTAATTTCCTTTCTATATAGTTGAATTTTCTCTTTAAATCTTGTAAGTTGTTTTCTATATCCATACAGCTCTGGTCTAATATTTCAACTGTTTAAGTGAGCAATATATACTTGAAATAAAAAATTTTTTACATCAAGTAATGACATTATAATATACCTACTACTTTAGGTATTTCTATATAATATAATGGTAAGGCGGATAACATTAAACAGCAATTTTATGTTTGGGGCTTCAGACATAAAGTCATTACCAAATGAATCAGCACCAGAAATTGCGTTTGCTGGCAGATCGAATGTAGGAAAATCTAGTTTAATTAACTTACTGATAAACAGCAAAAAAGCTGCCAGAGTTTCTTCTAAACCTGGATGCACTAGACAAATAAATTTTTATTCTATGTACAATGATAAATTCAGACTTGTTGACCTACCAGGGTATGGCTGTTCTCATGCAAGCAAGGATGAAACAATACAGTACTTAGGCTTAGTTGAATACTATTTGATTCATAGAAGAAACCTGAGAAGAGTGTTTGTACTGATAGATAGCAAAGTAAGACTAAAAGAAATAGACAAAGACTTTATTTATTGGTTAACATATAATAATATTAACTTTGATGTCGTGCTAACAAAAATAGACAAAGTAGATCGAGAGAATCTTGATGCTATTATAGAAAGTACTCGAAAATGGATTAATAACGAAAGTGTGTCAATTCGTCAAATAAGCGTCCGTGTTAAGTATGAAATGACCAAGGTGAGAGATGAGTTTTTCAAGTTTACAAGATAAGGGAATGAAGAACAGTGAATTTTTAAAGGGTGAGGTATCATTTGAGCAAAAAGCAAAAATATTACTTGAAGCGCTGTCTAGCATACCCAACTTTGTAGGCGAAACCTTTGTTATCAAATGTGGCGGTATAACAATATCGGATGAAACACTGTTCAATACCTTTGTGCATAATGTTGTCTTGTTGAAGCAGCTTGGTATAAATCCGGTTATAGTCCATGATGGAGAGTATGAAATTGATTCCGTACTAAAAATCTTGGGTATCAATAGTAAGTTTGTAAATGATATCAGACTTACAGATAAGGATACTATGAGAATCATTGAAATGGTGTTATGTGGTTCAATTAATAAAAAAATTGTTCAGCATATAAATTCTGCTGGTGGTTCAGCTATTGGGTTATGTGGAAAAGATGGCAACCTAATAAAAGCCGAAAAAATAAGTACTACACTTAGAGAAAATGGATCGAATAATGTAGAAAAGATATTAGATATGGGATTTATTGGCATACCAACTGAGATCAATCCTGATATATTGTTTTTCATTGAAGAATCAGATTTTATACCAGTTATTGCGCCTATCGGTCATGGAAAAAATGGAGAAACATATCACATTGATGCCGATGGCGCTGCGGGTGCAATAGCAGTTGCAGTTTCTGCATCTAAAATGATAATCTTTAGCGACGTATGTGAAGAAATGGATAAAATTGATGGTAGGAAGATATCTGTTAAAAATTTAAATGCATCGATTAATTGTGGTAAAATTAAGGGAGAAAGATTTGTTGAAAAACTTACAGCATGTGCTAAAATGGTAGAAGAATGTGCTGGAATTGCTCATATAGTTAATGGGAGAATACCTAATATTATGATTGATTTATTTACTGAGAGCAATTCTAGTGTATCAATTGTAAATGATTTATAGCTAAACGTGATTGCCGTGGCATATCATTTTTGCAGATGTAGTTTACATGCTATAACTTGAGCTTTGGTGGGTAGGATACAAAGAAATAAAATTAAAGTAGAAATAAAAAAGTTGTCTCATGGGAAAGATTTGCCTCTTCCGTGTTATGCAACTATGCAGAGTGCTGGTATGGATCTTTATGCTGCACTGGGTAACTCTATTGTTTTAAATCCACTTGAAAGATTACTTATTCCAACTGGAATTGTAATTGTAATACCAAATGGTTTTGAGGGACAAATTCGCCCACGTTCTGGTCTTGCTGCAAAATATGGAATCACTGTCTTAAATTCTCCTGGCACTATAGACTCTGATTATCGCGGTGAGGTTAAAGTTTGCCTAATTAATCTCAGTAATCAGCCATATGAAATAAAAAGGGGAGATAGAATTGCACAAATCCTTATTGCTCCTGTGTTCCGGGTAATTTGGGATGATGCAGAACGATTATGCACTGAAGAAACTGAAAGAAGTGCAGGAGGTTTTGGTTCAAGTGGTAGATAGTTTATGAAAAAGTTACCCATCAGCTAAAATTTTTGTTAAAAGTTTCGAACCGAGGTAATTTTTTATATATAATTTTAGATATATTAATAGTTCATTAAAGAGGTAATTATATCGGTTTTCAAAACTCTCAAAAACCATTATGGTTAATTCTGCAAAATGAACACTACTCTTACGGTAGGCGCTGCTTAGCTTCTATAACTACATTAATAGCAATAGTTGCATTTATTAAACCAACTTTACTGGGAACTATAGGGCTGGTTTCTATAGTAACTCTACCAGTTTTAATAGCTTAAGTTATACTATTTTTAACAATCGCAGGTTTAATGGTATATGCAATCAACAAAAACAATAAAATATCTGAGTTAAAAGCTCCGAAGATTGTTGTTACTAATGATGGTAAAGTAGTGATACAAATGATAGAAGATGTATATAATAAAATAAAAGAAAGTAACAAAACAAGGATGAAGAAAGTAAGCATGATAGATGATGAATATTGTTTATACTTCAGCTTAGAAGATAAGGATTACCGTATTACTATAGATGATCAGCTTTTCCAGCAGGAAGTTAATATCTTATTACTAGGTATAGCTTCACTAGAAGCGAAAAACAAAGACGGTGAGTACACCTCAGCAGATGAAAGTGAGGTGACAAATAAATTAGACAAACAGGGTGCTGAAGTTAACACTTATTTAGGATAAGTTGTTGTTGAACAAGCTCAACAAGACACACAAAGAAAGGAGTAATACTTATAAAGTAAGGAGGTAGGCTAAATTTGCCTATTTTTTTCTGAAGAGTTCATGGATTTCAGGCGCCACACTGGAACGACAAAAGTTATTTTATCTTTATCACCATCAAGCGTAGCTAGCTATAAAACAAAATATGACGTTAGTCCACTTCTATTATATCCAATCAAGCCTATTATAGGTAAATAAATTTTAATGCAATCTTATTATACTTATAAATACTCTGTATAGAGTAAAAGTATGGAAGATTTTATAACTGCAAGAAGGAAAGATGATGCTATGATATCTGTTTATCAGGATAATAAGAAAAGAACTTTATCAATTTTAAGGCTAAGTCAAGCTGTAAGGGATTTGTTAAAATATGAAAAGGGGAGAATTTACTTAACAAGCCGTTAATTAATATTAACACAAGAACAGCTGATGATGTGGAGGATTATTTGGAGTATAACGAAGATAGACACGATTTACTTGATATATTGCCTATAAAGTGATAGATTTTTTCCTTAATTGACGCTAAAGGAGAAGATATAAAGAAAAAAGTGAAGTTTTTCGTACCATGCGGTTCACTAGTTACAAGATTAATTATGAGCTATTGATACATGACGTAAGCCTGCCTCATAAATTGATGAATATCTAATGGGTAAGAAATATAAAAACCACGACTTATTTGATATACCAGATAAATGAGTCTTCTACTTTAGAATTATGTGTTGTATCAAGCTTTACCCTGCGGCACTAAATGAATGTGGCTACGGGAATCATTCAGTTTTGATAGTAACTGTGATGAGATAAATGATGCACTGAAAGTTGTTATAGAGCATTTCTACAAAAATTGCCGTAGTGACGATTTACTCAGATATGCTGATAAAAATAAAGTGCTTTTTATCTTGATTAACTATAATGCATACAACACACCTCAAATAATTGATCGTATAACATTTTGCTATTAATAAGCAGTTATTAAAGCGGAAATTACCCAGTATATCAGTAATTTATGGAAAAGTAGCTCAAAAGCTGGCCTAAGGTTTAGGTTTAGCGTAAAAATCGGAGGCGCCTTCTGGAAAGTTGTCTTTTGCCTATATTGAGTTTAAACTTAGACTTTTATAAAGACTTTGAGTTTATTCATGAAATTAAGGTACTGCCTAGTGATACTGTTTTCATTGTTGTTTTCACAAAGTAATACTGGCGCTAGAGTAATTTTGGACAAGGAAATATTTTATACAGAGCTAGACGGGAAAATGGATTTGAGATTTAGCTATACCTTCAACAAAGATTCTTTCAATATTAAGCCTAAAGATAAGACTTCAAGTTATTCATACCTGCGCCTTTTTTATTTACAACGTGTTTATCCAAATACTCAAATGGGGTTTAATATAAAGGCAGAGGTTTCCAATATCTCTAATCTAAAAGCGTTAGACATAGAGAAGTTAAACATGGAGGAATGGTATTTTATCATTAAAAACCAGGGGCTTGGATCAATTGAATATGGTAAAAGAAATTTGGTTAGCCAAAGTATGCTGATTAACACTTCAAAGATTTATGTAGCTGCTGGAGGGGCAAATGGTTACTGGGCAAACTATGCAAACTTGCTTGGTAATGAAAAAAAAGATGATGGTGCTGGATATGATAAAGATGAGGTGTTCTGGGTAAAGCCCAGTATTTATAGTAATTACAGTGGACTTAAACTAAAGTTAAAGCAGCCAGTGGTAAGCTATATCTCTCCTGAGATTTATAATTTTCAATTGGGGCTCAGTTATGTTCCAGGAAAAAATAACTTACAGTACAACAACCTGGTTGCTTCTGGCCTTTCCTATAAAAACGGCCTATCAGATGATATAAGCTTTACTACTACTTTGACTGGTGAATTTGCAAGGGGAGATTTAGCTGATTGTACCAACAAAAATCCTAGCAATCTCCAGTGTCACAATCAATTACTGCACTGGAATTTTGGTTTGAAACTGAAGTTTTTCAATCTTGATTGCATTTTTTCATATGGTAATAGCGGTAAATCTGGTAAAAAGCTTGATTCTGAAGTAAGTAGCACATATTACATGAATGCAGGTGTTGCTTACCGCTCTGATTCCCGCAAGTTGAGCTTAACATATTTTAGTGGTGGCCAGGATATTATAGGCAAGGGTATAAACAAATTAACTTCATATGCTTTGAGTCTTGAATATCCTCTTTTTATGGGCACTTCATACTATTTCGATATTGTAAAATTTAATACCGAAGAACCTAAAGTAATGAATAACAACTCAGGTTACATACTCTTAGCTGGATTGAAGTTAATTTTTTAATAAAGTTGTATTACTTTCTTTCACTTCAACACTCTTCTCTATTATCCAAATAGCTCACAGAAATGTAAAAAACTACTTTAATAAATTTCAAAAACCTCATGGCCATGGCATTAAGGGTATTTCTGACTCGTAACTTGTTTTTGACCTGCACAGGTTCAATAACAAAGTTCAGTAAAGAACTTAAGGTATTTTTTGGCTTATTACATCAAGTTATCGTAGCTGTATGTCTTTTAAATTTTTTCTACATTCAGCTAAATCGCGTTTAAACTAAGCGTCAACAAATTATTACAGCGCCAATTTAAACTATTATAGGGTTAAAACTCGCACCACGTGATTTTTTGCCTTTTTTTCTATTTAAAAAATTTCTTAAATATTTGTAACTACCGTCGTTCCTTAGCGAGATCTAAAGATACTGTGGAGTATGATGAGGAATTGCCATTCCAGTGTGTTGAATCCCAATGTCGGAGCACTGGAATGACAAAAAGAGGGGAGTGGAATAAACAGCAAGAACGCTCACTAACATAGAAAATATAAACTTTCTCAAACTCATTGAGTTATGCTTTCAAAACGGTAGTACGGGATGTGAATATAATGATTACTAATATATAAAAGTCATAGCGAACAGACTTGAAGCGGCAGGCACTGGTGCAGTGAGACGAATAATATTTAGTATGCCTTCACGCTCGAAGAAGCCCATATGCGTAAGAGTAATAATTGTGAGCTATTCCCAGCGAAAAGCACTCGCTCGATACTAGGTGCGTAATGTAGTCTGATTGGTATAAAAAGCTATTTCTAGAAGTAGAACTATCCATAGAACAAAATACTAAGTATAAATTTCAAACAGTGCGGAGAGAATACAAAATTGCAACGTCTGTTGGGGGAACATTAACCAGCAAAGAAGGTGATTTTATTATTGTCAACGACCAACTGAGTTCCGCTCAAGCTTTAAGCGAAACGCTTAGAAAGCGTGCCACAAGCTGGTTTGATCAGACTTTAGTAACTAGGCTCAACAATAGAAAAAAGGAATAATTGTGCTTGTGATGCATAGGCTACATCAGGAAGATTTAGCCTGACACCTTCTCTCCAAACCGAAAAATATGTTGCATTAAATTTGTTTGCCAACAATAGCTAAAAATAAGGAGTCTATCTATTCAATTGAAAAGCCAATGTCTCCTTCTCTTATTCCTGTAATCAGAGTAACTACAAATAATTACAAGAGCTGAATTACAGCATCAAGTGCTAAAATAACGCCATCGTAATATTACCCTCGAGGGAAGAAGGTCAGTTGCTATATCTTCTAGATGGAGGAAAAGAAGAGATTGAAACGATAAAAATTGACTTGGGAATTACGCTTTTGCTGTACAATATCAACAAAAACCCTCTGTCGCTTTTAAGTGATATAATTAAACAAGAGTGGGCTGGAAGCGCTATAGAAGTTTTCTTGATGATCTCTTTGCCTATAGCTTAAAGCTAGAATACTGCAGTTTTAATAGGCGACGCTAGCAACTTTAGCGTCCGCACTACCTGGGCAAAAGTAGGTAAAAAATTCTATTTACTTGATGTATAACGTGCAAAATTTGAATATCCAAAACTTAGTTTTGTCCTTAGCAGAAAGATGGATGCCACATGCAATTTTGATTGAAGCAGAAACAAGTGGTCAACAATTAGTACAAGATCTGAAGGTAAGCAGTGATTTAGCCATTGTCGAAATAATGCCACATAATGATAAGCTCACTTGATTTCATTAAATTAGTTCCTACTATAGAGTCTGGCAAGGTTTTTCTACTGCATCAAGCAGTATGGCTAGAAGATTTTGAGTATGAGATTTTAATGTTTCCAGGAATCCGTCATGATGACCAAGTGGACAGCACCATACAATACCTGCACAGTGAATAAGAAAAACTAACACCAATACCTTCAGAATCAGGAGTTTTTCCCACAACTTTATTTGAGATATTCATGGTAAAATCAGCACACTTAATACTATTTATTGCATAAATTACCTGTAAATTGTAACGTTTGTACAGCACGCACTGAAATTTGGCAGCTTAACTAGATTACCTCTCTGGAGCTCTATTTTTTATACCACTCATTTATGAGTTCATTGACATCAGAATCTACAAAATTCTTCAGTGGCTGTCTGACTTTTATCTCAGCATTTTTAGGAATGCACTTATCTTTACATATCGCATATTTTATATGAAAGTTAAGATCAACATACTCTTGACTTGAAAACATATTCACCCTAAAGGGAAATAACACCATGTTCTCATATACGTTACTGATAAATATCTCTCTTCCTAAATTATCTCTATGCTCTTTTGGAGTAGGCCAGTGAATATCTATATTTGATGTATTACCCTTGCAATCAAAAGAAGTGGGGAGACCGAAATCTCCAGGATCTTTGTAATATATATGCCAGCCTGGTTTTATTGTAACCTTTATTGCACCTTCAAAGGTGAGGTTTGCTTCATTTACCTTACCAATAAGCAAATCAAATTTTGCAACTTCTTCGTTAGCATACAGTTGAGTGCAAGAGAAAAGCAAAAACAATATTAAATATATGCTTATTTTCATAAAGATAATTCTATCCTTTTGTAAAGGAGGTATTTAGATTTTTATTACTATATTTAACAACATTATACTAATAATTTATTAATATAGCACTAAGGAGTGAAAAGAATAAATCACTATAGAAAATAAACAGCAATACAATAGTACCTTTTTGTACAAAGCAACTGTATTACAATTTATTCGTATTATCTTTAATAAACAGTAAAATATGAAATTTTGAGAACTAAAAGATATCCTTGGAGCAATTTGCTCCAAGGTTTCGTTTACTTAGAATCCATTCATTCCACCCATGCCGCCTGCACCCATAGAAGATGAAGCGTTTTCTTCCTTGTTTGGTACATCAACTATCATAGATTCAGTAGTAATCAGCACACTTGCAACGGATATCGCTGTTTCAAAAGCAATACGTACTACCTTTGCTGGATCAATGACACCGGCAGTAAATGCATTAGCATAATTCATAGCCTCGACATTATATATAAGCTCTTTATCATTCTGCTTAGTCAAATGATCAATTATAACAGCGGACTCAAGGCCAGCATTTTTAACTAATCTCTTGATTGGGGCACTGAGAACTTTCTTGATAATATTTATACCTATCTGTTCTTCATCACTTCCACCTTTTAGCTTATCGAGAGCAGACGAAGCATAAAGAAGTGCAACTCCACCACCTGGAACTATACCTTCTTCAATTGCAGCTCTTGTTGCATGTAATGCATCCTCAACTCTATCTCTACGCTCTTTAACTTCTACTTCAGTTACTCCACCGACTTTAAGCACAGCAACGCCACCTGATAGCTTTGCTAAACGCTCCCTTAGCTTTTCTTTATCATAATCAGAAGTTGAGGTTTCAATTTGAGATTTGATCTGCTCGACTCTAGCTTTTACTCTATCAGAGTCACTGCTTCCGCTGACAATTGTAGTATTATCTTTAGTAACTTTAACATTTTTAGCAGTACCAAGATCTTCAAGAGTTAGGTCTTCCATCTTGATTCCAAGCTCGTCTTTTATTACATATTTAGCACCAGTTAAAGCTGCTATATCTTCAAGCATCTCTTTTCTTCTATCTCCAAAACCTGGAGCTTTCACTGCAGTAACTTTTAGACCACCACGCAATTTGTTGATAACCAAAGTACTTAATGCTTCACCTTCAATATCTTCTGCAATAATAAGTAAAGGTTTACCAGACTTAACAACAGCTTCAAGAATAGGAAGCAATGGCTGTATAATACTCAATTTTTTCTCTGTAATTAAGAGATATGGATCATCAAATTCTACAATCATTTTCTCATTACTTGTGATAAAGTATGGAGAAAGATAACCGCGATCAAATTGCATACCAGTAGTAAGCTCAACTTCTAACTCTTTTGAGCCCTTACTTTCTTCAACGGTAATCACACCTTCTTTTCCAACTTTTTTAACAGCATCAGCAATGCTATTACCAATATCCTTATCACCATTTGCAGAAATTATTGCAACTTGTGCTACTTCATCCATTTTTTCCAAAGGAATTGTGCGGGACATTGATGTAATCCCTTCTAATACTGCATCTTTTGCCTTTTGCATCCCGTTTTTGATGCTAACACGATCGTTTCCAGCGGCAATTGACTTTAAAGCTTCCATTATCATGTTGCTAGTTAGTATTGAACACGTTGTTGTACCATCACCAACTTTATCATTACATTGAAAACAACTTTGAGCAAAGATGCTTGTTATTGCAGCATGTAAAGGTTTTTCAGGCTTAATACCCTTCATTACCTTATAACCATCTTTTGTAATTTCTGGTGCTCCATAGGGCTTATTAATCCCTACTGTTTTTCCTCTAGGTCCAGCAGTTATTGCTACCGTTGAGTCCACCATCACTGCAACTTCACGAAAAGCTTCTTGCAACTGTTCACCTGACACTACTACATTAGTCATTTTTATCACCTCTTGTTAATAAAAAACTTAGAAAACTATAATAAAATTATTTGTAATGCACTATATTGTGCTTTGTTTTAATTTAGTAAAAATAAAGACTGCTACTTAATAATAGCAAGTATATCTGACTCCTTCATTACGATAAGCTTTTCACTACCGTGTTCTATTTCTGTACCAGCCCATTGGCGATAAAACACTTTATCACCAGCTTTTACAGTCAAAGCTATGCGTTCGCCACTTGAATTGCGTGAACCTTCACCGATTGCTATAACTTCACCTTTAGTAGGTTTCTTTTCAGCACTTGATGGAAGTACAATCCCACCTTGCTTTTCTTCATTGATAGGTTTAATCAGAACACTATCATCCAATACACTTAAGCTTATACTTGACATTCGTTTTCCTCATCAACAAATTAACCTATAAATCTATATATGCATTTGTAAGTTAGATTTCAAGGGCTGGAACTTGTAAAATATGAGAAGACGAGAAGTGCTCGATGCTGTATAGTGAAATTTAGGTTCATTATTAGTAGAAATTTTATGGGTTATATACCATTGCCAAGCCGTGGTGTAATAGTTTTATACGGCCCAGATACGAGGGATTTCCTGCAGGGTGTTATAACAAATGATATCAATAAGTTAAATAGCCAAAAGGCTATTTATTCTTTATTACTTAGTCCTCAGGGAAAATACCTATACGATTTTTTTCTCATTGAATATGGTAAATGTATCCTCTTGGAATGTGAAAACATGTACTTGCAACAAATAATTGAGAAACTAGATTTGCTCAAAACTTATTTAAGAGTGAAGATTAAGGACATTAGTGCACTATATAAGGTTGGGATTTTGTTTGATACTAAGTCAACGGAGTGTAGCAATGAGTCACAGGTTATTTTTCAAGACCCAAGGCATAAGTTATTGGAAATGAGGATAATACACAAAAATGAAATAAAGGAACTAGTTGGAGATTTTGCTCAATATGAAAGAGTGAGAATCCAAAATCTTGTTCCAGATGGAGCGAAAGATATGGTGCAAAATTTGTCGTTTCCGCTGCAATATTTAATCGATAAGATAAACGGTATAAGCTTTAACAAGGGATGTTATATAGGTCAGGAAGTTGTAAGTCGAATGAGCAGACAAGAAATATTCAGAAAAAAGCTTTACCTTGTTGAGGGGGATAATGCACTGCCCAATATTGGCACCAAAGTAACGAATGAAAATAATGAGGAAGTAGGGGAACTGCGCTCTAGCATAGACAACATCGGGCTAGCACTGCTCAACACTGGAAAAAGCCATACAAACTTATACGCTGATGGGATTGGGGTATTTGTGCGTTAGAGTATTGTAAGAGGTTAAAGCCTTAAGATAGTGCTTGATGCTGGAATCTAGTAAAGAGTATTTGCAAGTTATTCAGTAAATAACATGTTCTGAGAGAATGAGTAGAAAACAATATCCGTAATCAGTGTCAGCTATTCGAATTATGGAAGAAGAGCTTACCTTCCAATCAGATGTTTGTACAGTTATAGGTGGAGTATAAATTTTTTACTTTGGTAGTTTTTCATCATCATTATAACTGCAATAGTGGTTAAGTTAAATAAATATGAAAACTTTCACAAAAATTTTTAAGAGTAAGAGAAAGGAGCTGAAATAATTTTATGAAGAAATTAAGAATTAACAGCTGTTGCTCAAGACGAATTTGCGCATAAGCTTAAAAATATCGCATATAATAGTGTACAAAAATTTCGCAATTTGCTTGCTAGGGAGTTAAACTTCATCTTCAATAATATTTATCCTCAAAATGTTAATTTGCTGAAACCTAGCCTAGTTGAATACGCTGTAAGTTTGATTTTTATTAACAAAAAGGGAGAAATAGCTTTAATACGTTTTCTCCTTAATGTAGTAGGACAACAGTAAGGAATTTATAGTAAAAAGTTCAAAATTTTCAAGCATTTAGAATTGCTGCTATACAGATTTAACTTAATATTGAATGCGAGAAGTTTAGCTGAAATAGGTGTAGTTTCTCGACATTCTTATGGTATCTCAAAGCCATAGATCCTATTAGCAGGGGAAATCTTACTTACGCTATACACACATATAAGGAGGGTTATTATGTCTATTTCAGCAAGAATATATTGCAGCATAAATCTAAGCCTGGATCTCTTCCAGTGACTTTGAAGGAAGTTAAATCTTTTTTGCGCATTGAAAATGCTCAAGATGATAAGTTGATTTCAAATCTAATTTTTATAGCAACCGATTACGCTGGATGGTATATGAAAAATTCGCTAGTAAAACAAACGTGGCAAGTTTTATTGTGAAGGTTATGTACTTCATAGAATCTATTTAAGCTATGATACTATTAAGGTAATAATATCTGCTACTGCACAATATCTAAAAGTTAAGAGAAGAGAACACTTAAATATCGTTTCAGTTATGCAGGAGACTACGTTGAATTTTTCAATTATTCTTATGCAATAAGGGTTGATGTTGTATATGAAGCCGGCTATGACAGTGTTCCTGGACGGATAAAGCTAGGCATTATGCAGCATGTTTCTGCTCTTTATAAAAATCGTGAAATTGGAGGTGAGTAGATATTTGTCTGAAGTGAAGGAGGTGTATTCCCCATTCCGTAAACCATGGGTTGTTTTTTAAATAAGCGTGGACAAATGGGTCAATTATAGAGAAAATTCAGGTTATAAATGAGTTGTACAATAGCATTTATGCAGCACTAAAACGGACTCTAATTTAAGGAAACACGTTACTAAATTTATAATTACTTGCCTAAGCGGATCACTATTCCCTACTTGAGATTTCACATGGTAAATCATAACAACCTTCATACGCTATCCAATTTTGCTACGAAGGCAAGATTCTTATGCGACTTATATACTTATCATATAAGTAGTGCGTTTGCCGTTACAAAACTTATTAACTTGATACTTGAGGGTATTAGAGGTCTTGATAATGAAACCATTTTAGAGAGTGATTGTGCTATAGATCAGCATGATGAAGTCTCACATCGACAATTAACTTTGATATTTTTATAAAAGGGGGTGATAATGAGCAAGTTGCAGCTAAAGATTAAAGGTCATGATAATAATTTTGTCGTATTAAATAATATACGAAATTTGAGGTTTACTTTGCATAATACATAGAGAAAATAAAAGATATTTCTTCTTTTAGCTGGGGAAAAGTATTAGGTTGTGCTAGAAAGCAGACACATTACAATAAAAATTAACGGAATTTTAGACTCCATATTGGCTGATGAATTGTCATGTAATTCTGCTATATTGAACTCTAATAATGATTTATAAAATTAATTTTAATGCTAGAGAGAAGGTTAGGCTCAGATGTTTATTGAACTGTATGAGAGGTTATATGACCCCGCTGCTTTGACAGCTTCACTATGGTTTTAGCTAGAGCTGAAGTTGTAAATACCCTCCATTAACATCAATTTAATCTTTTCATATACAATAGTAGTTGGTGGAAATTTTAATCAAATTATGAATGGCGATTATCTTTTAGAAAAGGAAACAATAATAGTAGAGAAAATAAAGATTATAGATAGAGAGGGGTTTAAAAAATGAAGTCAGCTAAACCAAGAAGAGCAACACAAAGAGAAAGATATAGCACAGTATATCTAAGGCTATTTAAAAACTTTTAGGGACATTTTAGATCAAATTGATGAAGGAATCAATAATTTAGATAGTTACAAAAGGACTATGCAAGTAAAGCGAAGTGTAGGTAGGCTAATAGAAACTTTGTATAGTTAGGCAGCATCTGAAGATTATTGATATAGAATTAAACTGCAAAGCATACTCGTGATAAATTAGAGTCTATGAGAAAGAGTCATGGAAAAACGAAGGAAACAAATAATGGGAGAAGTGTTAAGTGGTATGTTTGCTCAGCAACAAAAGGAGCTAATGAACGCTAAGCACTTAAGCCATGGACATGAGGCAGCAAGCGATGGAGATGTTCATAAAGCAAAGAAACGAATGAAGTCTTTTAAGGGAAGTGTTGTCTTCAGTTATTGCTCATAGAATGGGTCCAAAAAGAAGGGCAGGGGGAAATCGCTGATGACAATGAAAATAAGCTCGTATATATGGTAGGGAAGCAATTTGGAGGAGTCTAGGTGCGTTATTGAAAGCGTTCTTGACTGCAGTTACTGCTGTTGTGCATGAAATTGCTAAGCCACTTCAGTATACTAGTGAGCAGGAGACATCTTTTGCAGAACAAGTTGAAAGGAGCAAGGATGCAGATTCACAACAGGGTCGATCTATATAGAACTCTGTTATCTGAGCAGGTTCTTTTTTTCTGATCATACGCTAAGCTTTTTTCTCAAATAATAATTACACAAGGAATCTATTGTTATTAAGAATTTAGTAAGCTCGAATTATTAGAATAGTAATGTTTATTTTTATATTGACTATTGAGGTTTATTATTTTAAAACTAGAACTTAAGTTATTTTAATGAGCTTGGGTTTTTAACATATGCCTACGATAAATCAATTGGTACGTAAGGGCAGATTGAAATTGTCCTGTAAGAAGAAGGTACCAGCCTTGGGGAAAAGCAACCCCCAGAGAAGAGGTGTTTGCACTAAAGTGTACACTACAACTCCTAGGAAGCCTAACTCAGCACTACGTAAAGTGGCTAGAGTAAGAATTAGTGGGTATGGTGAAGTGACAGCTTATATACCTGGTGAAGGCCATAATTTACAAGAGCACTCTGTTGTTTTAATACGTGGTGGTCGGGTTAAAGATTTACCAGGTGTGCGTTATCATATAATAAGAGGTGCTCTTGATCTGCGTGGTGTACAAAATCGCAAAAAGGCTCGTTCAAAATATGGTGTAAAAAAATCTAGTTAAGGTTTTATGGCTCGTCGAAATAAAGCAAGGAAGAGAAAAATAAGTCCCGATTCGCGTTACGATAGTGTTTTACTGATGCGTTTCATTAATGTAATCATGAAATATGGTAAAAAATCCGTTGCAGAAAAAATTGTCTATAATGCTTTGTCTTCAGCTGAAAAAGAGGTGAATGAAAGAGGAGTGTCAATTTTTGAAACGGCAGTGGAGAATGTTACACCTTCTGTAGAAGTGCGTTCCCGTCGTATTGGTGGTGCAACTTATCAAGTGCCTGTTGAAGTTAAAAAAGATAGAGCTGTTTCTTTGGCGTTGAGGTGGATTGTTAAATCAGCTTCTGCTATGCGAAAAAAAAGTGGAAAAGGGTTTTTTAAGTGTTTGTGCTCTGAAATATTGGATGCATATAATAAACGCGGCGGTGCATTTAAGATGTGTGAAGAAAAATATAAAATGGCTGAAGCTAACAAGGCTTTTTCTCATCTTCGTTTTTAACATTAGCTAATTGATGGTAATATGGAAATTGATATATCCAAATACAGAAATATAGGTATAATGGCTCATATAGATGCTGGTAAGACTACCACAACAGAGCGTATTTTATTTTATACTGGTAAGCAAAATAGAATTGGTGAAGTGCATGATGGTGCAGCTTCTATGGATTGGATGGAGCAAGAAAAAGAACGTGGTATTACAATCACGTCTGCTGCAACAACTTGTTTTTGGAATGGTTATAGAATCAATATAATAGACACTCCCGGGCATGTTGACTTTACTATTGAAGTCGAAAGGTCTTTAAGAGTTTTAGATGGTGCAGTTGCTGTATTTGATGGAGTTGCGGGAGTTGAACCTCAATCTGAGACTGTTTGGCGTCAAGCTGATAAGTATAGTGTTCCTCGTGTCTGTTTTATTAACAAGATGGATAGAATAGGAGTCGATTTTTATCGATGTGTTAATATGATAAAGAGTAAGCTTGGGGTAGTACCTTTAGTCATTCAGCTACCAATAGGGAGTGAAAAAGATTTTAAAGGTGTAGTTGATCTAATTTCTATGAAAGCCATTATATGGGAAGAAGAGACATTAGGTGCTAAATTTTCTTATGAAGATATTCCTTCTGATTTACTTGATAAGGCTCAAGAGTATCGAAATCTTTTATTAGACACTGCTGCTGGAATGGATGATGAAGCAATGAATGCTTACTTTGAATCTAACGACTTGCCAGTAGATTTGTTGAAAAGATGCGTGAGAAGTGGAGCTATCAAAGGAGCATTTGTTCCTGTGTTGTGTGGATCAGCATTTAAAAATAAAGGCGTGCAACCACTTTTAGACAGTATAGTTGATTTTTTACCTTCTCCTGTTGATGTTGATGAAGTTGTTGGAACCGATCCTAAGGATTTAGAAAAGAAAATTAAGGTTAAACCTTCAGAAAAAGAGAAATTTGTTGCTCTTGCATTTAAGGTGATGACAGATAAATTTGTGGGTAGCTTAACGTTTATTCGTATTTATTCCGGTAAGTTAAAGTCTAAATCTACTGTGTTAAATGCAGGAAAAAATGAGACTGAAGGAATTGGTAGAATGTTACTTATGCATGCAAACAATAGGGAAGATATAAACGAAGCTAAAGTTGGGGATATAGTTGCTTTAGTGGGATTGAAGAAAGCAATCACTGGTGATACTTTATGTTCATCTGATTTTCCTATATTGTTAGAACGTATGGAATTTCCTGAACCTGTTATTGAAATTGCTGTAGAACCTAGAACTACTTCAGATCAGGAGAAGTTGGGTATTGCTTTAAGTAGGTTAGTTGCAGAAGATCCTTCTTTAAGAATGTCAGTGAATGCAGAAAATGGTCAGACTATATTAAAAGGTATGGGCGAGTTACATCTTGAAATCATTACTGATAGAGTAAAGCGTGAATTTAACGTTGATGTCAATATTGGCGCTCCTCAAGTTGCATATCGTGAGACTATTACTAAATCTGTTGAAATTGATTACACGCATAAGAAGCAATCAGGAGGTGCTGGTCAATTTGCTAAAGTAAAGATTTTGTTTGAGCCTCTTGAGGCTGGTTCTGGATTTCAATTTGAAAGTAAAATTGTAGGTGGTGCAATTCCAAAAGAATATATTCCTGGTGTACAAAATGGTCTGGAATTGATAAAAGAAGGAGGTATGGTTTCTGGCTTTCCGGTTATCGATTTTAAGGCTACTCTTATTGATGGTGCTTTTCACGAAGTTGATTCAAGCCCTTTGGCTTTTGAGCTAGCTGCTAAGGGTGCTTTTAAAGAAATGGCAAGTAAGGCTGGCCCAAAAATGTTAGAGCCTATAATGAAAGTTGAGATTATTACACCTGAGGAATATATGGGCGATATTATGGGCGATGTAAATAGTAGGAGGGGACAGGTTTTAAGTATGGAGACACATAATAATAGCACTATAATTCTTGCTTTAGTGCCTCTTGCAAGTATGTTTGGTTATATAAATGTTTTGCGTTCTATGTCTCAAGGAAGAGCTCAATATAGCATGCATTTTTCTTGTTATGAACAAGTACCACAGTATGTGGTCAATGAGTTAAAGTATAATTAAGGGTAACGATTATGACAACAGCAGTAGAAGCTACAGCGCAAGTAGTGGAAGCATTTGGGAAGCCGCATGTCAATGTAGGAACGATAGGACATGTGGACCATGGGAAGACAACATTGACAGCAGCAATAACAAAGCATTATGGAAATTTTGTAGCGTATGATCAAATAGATAAGGCACCAGAAGAGAGGAAAAGAGGAATAACGATTGCAACAGCACATGTTGAATATCAAACGGAGAAGAGACATTATGCACATGTTGATTGTCCTGGGCACGCTGACTATGTGAAGAACATGATAGTAGGTGCAGCGCAGATGGATGCGGCGATATTGGTAGTATCGGGAGTTGATGGACCTATGCCGCAGACGAGAGAGCACATATTACTCGCGAAGCAAGTTGGTGTTGGGTATATTGTAGTATATATAAATAAAGCTGATGTATCCGATCCTGATATGATAGGTTTGGTAGAAATGGAAGTGAGAGAATTGCTGAGTAAATATGGGTTTCCAGGTGATGAAGTTCCAGTGGTAATTGGATCTGCATTGAAAGCGCTGGAGGATGATGACGGTGAATATGGGAAGAAGTCAATAGACAAATTGATGGAGAGGTTGGATGACTATGTAGAAGTGCCACCAAGATCTGTAGATTTACCGTTCCTATTGCCGATTGAAGATGTATTTTCGATATCGGGACGTGGAACGGTAGTAACAGGAAGAATAGAAAAAGGGGAGATAAAGATAGGTGATGAGATAGAGATAATAGGTCTGAAAGCTACACAGAAGACAACATGCACTGGTGTGGAAATGTTTAAGAAATTGCTAGAAAAAGGAAGTGCAGGGTTAAATGTGGGGATATTGCTAAGAGGGACGAAGAGGGAAGAAGTAGAGAGGGGACAAGTATTAGCAAAACCAGGAACAATAACGCCGCACAGGAAGTTCAAGGCAGAAGTTTACATATTAAAGAAAGAAGAGGGAGGAAGGCATACACCATTTTTTGCGAATTATCAGCCACAATTTTATTTAAGGACGACAGATGTGACGGGAAGTATAAAATTGCTAGAAGGGAAAGAGATGGTAATGCCTGGAGATAATGTAAGTATAGAGGTAGAATTGCAAGTACCGATAGCGATGGATAAGGGATTGCGCTTTGCAATAAGAGAAGGAGGTAGAACTGTTGGTTCTGGTGTTGTTTCTGAAATTTTGGAGTGGGTATAGTGGCTGAAGTAGAGCAAGTTGCATATATTATAAGTAGAGCTTTTGATTGTTTAAAGTTAGAGAAGTATGTTAAAGAGTTTGTTCGTAGATTTAAAGACAAGTTTAAGCATTCTAGTGCAGAGTTGTCAGGTCCTGTTGCATTACGAAGAAGGAATTCTAAATTTGACTTTAATAGATCTCCTCATGTTGATAAAAAATCTCGTGAGCAATTTGAACAGAGGACTTCTGGGCGGTTGATTGTTTTACATGGTCTTACTCCTGCTATGATGCAGATGCTTGGAGATTCATCTTTTTTTCCTCCTCCTCCTCCTGGCGTAGAAATTTATTTAAAGATCAAGAGAGTTAAATTTAGGAAAGAGAAATGAAGAGAATAAGTTTGCTAAGGAGAATTGGTTTGTTAATGACAAATATTGGTCATACTGCTATATATTCTAATAATAGTCGCGTAGCTGTGACTTTATTACATCTCAGCGAAACTTATATTGTTGATGTGAGAAGGCAAGATAAGTGTGGCTATAATTCAGTTATTTTAGGTATTGGGAATTTTAAAAATATTGCAAAACCACAGTTAGAATATTTAAAGAAGATGGGAATAAGTAATAGATGTAAATTGTATGAGAGCAGATTAAGCGACCTTTCAGGAATAGAATGTGGTAAAAAAGTTGGTGTTAATCATTTTGTAGTTGGTCAATATCTTGATATTACAAGTTATTCCATAGGCAAGGGATTTGCTGGTGTAATGAAGCGACATAATTTTTGTGGGCTCAGGGCATCTCATGGCGTTTCTATTGCTCATAGGTCACAAGGTTCCACTGGTCAATGTCAGGATCCTGGTAGAGTGTTTAAAGGAAAGAGAATGGCTGGTCATTTAGGTAGTAGTAGAGTAACTGTGCAGAATATGGAAATATTATCCATTGATCATGGAAATAGTACAATTGTTGTGAAAGGTAATAATGTTCCTGGATTTAAAAATTCTTACGTTTTTGTTAAAGATGCAATTAAAAAGCCTTTACATAAGGATGTTCCTTTTCCGGTAGGTCTGCTGTTAGATGTAAGTAACGATAATGCTAGTAGTTTGGTAAGTTAGTTATGGAATGTAAATTAGTAAATCTATCTAATAATGACGTGGGTACTACTCAGCTTAACCCTTTAATATTTTCTGTTGAGCAAAAATTGAGTATTTTGCATGATATAGTCAGGTGGCAATTAGCAAAAAGAAGAGCTGGTACTCATAAAGTAAAAGGCATTAGTGATGTTTCTGGTACAACAGCTAAGCCTTATAGTCAAAAACGCACCGGTAGGGCAAGACAAGGAAGTTTACGGTCTCCTCAGTTTAGAGGTGGTGGAGTTATTTTCGGCCCTATTGTTAGAAGTCATGCTTATTCTCTTAATAAAAAAGTACGTAAATTTGGTTTAAAAGTTGCTTTATCTCTAAAATACTTAAATAATCAAGTAATTATTCTTAATAATTTAAATATTAATGTGAAGAAAACGTCTGAAATGTGTAAGTATATTCAAAATTTTAAATTTTCTTCTTTTTTGATAGTCGGCGATTATGAAGATAGTTTGCTGCGTGCTGCTAGAAATCTGCACTATGTAAACTTGATCAAGCCTATCGGATTGAATGTTTTTGATATATTAAATCATGAATGCATAATGTTAACGAGTGATGCTTTAAGATATCTTGAAGGTAGGTTGTTATGATTAAATATAATAATATAGTAAAGTGTCCTATAATCACAGAAAAGGCTTCTTTTTTGAGGGAGAAATTTAATAAATATTCTTTGTATGTTTTTGTAAATGTGAATAAGCATAAAATAAAGTCGGCAATAGAGTCTTTGTTTAATGTTAAAGTTTCCTCTATAAACGTTGTTAGAGTTAAGCCTAAGTATAGACGCTTTAAGGGTGTGGTTGGTTATGAAAAAAAAAAAAAGAAAGTATATTTTTCTTTAATGGATGGTCAAAAATTGGATATAATGAGTGTTTAATATGGGTATAAAATTTCTTAATCCTGTTACTCCATCGTCTCGTGGAACTGTATTAGTAAGTAAGATAGGTTTATCAAGAGGTAAGCCAGAAAAGTCTCTTGCGTTTGGTAAAAAGTCTAGTGGTGGAAGAAATAATAATGGTAGAATAACAATTCGTCATAAAGGTGGTGGTCACAAAAAGAAGTATAGGATTATAGATTTTAAACGTAATAGAAATGATCAGGGTGTAGTTGAAAAAATAGAATATGACCCAAATAGAAGTGGGTTTTTAGCGTTGGTGTCATATAAGTGTGATGACACCAAATCTTATATATTAGCTCCACAAGGCATAAAGCCCGGTGATATTGTAATGTCAGGAAGTGGCATTGACATATTGCCAGGCAATTGTTTGCCGTTGAAGGGTATACCTATTGGTTCTTTTGTTCACGGTGTTGAGTTGAAGCCAGGTAGTGGTGCTGTAATTGCTCGAGCTGCCGGTTGTTATGCACAAGTTGTTGGTCGTGATGGCAATTATGTTTTGTTGCGGTTAAGGTCTGGTCAAGTTAGGTTAGTTTTGTCTTCTTGTAAGGCTACTATTGGTGTAGTGTCTAATCCTGATCGTAAAAATAGAAAATTGGGTAAAGCTGGGAGAAGTAGGTGGTTGGGAGTTAGGCCTACTGTTCGTGGAGTTGCTATGAATCCGGTAGATCATCCTCATGGTGGTGGAGAAGGAAAAACTTCTGGTGGGCGTCATCCTGTTACTCCTTGGGGTGTTGCAACAAAAGGAAAGAAAACTCGAAAAAAAAATAAGTTTAGTGATAAGTATATAAAGCAATTAAAAGGTTAGTTTATGAGTAGATCTGCATGGAAACCGCCTTTTTGTCATCCTTCTGTGTTAAGGTTGGTAAACAGAGCTTTAAAACAGGGCTCTATTAATAAGGTGATAAAAATTCATTCTAGGGCTTCTGTAATTCTTCCCAATTGTTTGGGTTTAAAATTTGCTGTTTATAATGGCAAGGATTACATCCCTGTCAGTGTTAATGATCAGAATATGATAGGCCACAAGTTTGGTGAGTTTTCACCTACTCGTAAATTTGCTGGGCATAATGGTGATAAAAAGGCGGTAAGAAGGTAGTTGATATGAAGAGCATGGATCCAATAATTGGAGCTAGTTCTAGGATTTTAAGGTCGACTCCTCGTAAGTTAAATTTGGTTGCTGATTTGGTACGTAATAAAAAAGTTTCTTTTGCTACTGTGCAATTAAGATTTTGCGAAAAAAAGGCTGCTGGCCTTATAGGAAAGGTACTAAATTCTGCAATTGCCAATGCTCAATACAATTATGGATTGGATATCGATAATTTGTATATAAAAGAAATTTTAATAGGCAAGTCTTTTACTTTACATAGAGTATGTCCAAAAGCTATGGGTAGAGCTAATAGAGTTAGTAAGCATTATAGTAATATAACTATAAAATTAAGGCAAATAGTATGATTTATAAGAGTAAAAAATTAGTGAAGAAAGTGTAAAATATGGGACAAAAGGTTAACCCTATAGGGTTCAGGTTAAAAATAAATAATAATACCTGGGATTCTGTTTGGTATGCTAATAAAGATTACAAAGAGAAATTGCATCAGGATTTATTTATTCGCAGTTACATAAATGAGTCTTTTAAGCATGCTGGTCTTTCCAAAATAATTATAGAGCGCAAAGTTGATTTATTGTCTGTGACGATACATTCTTCTAGACCTGGGGTGATCATAGGTAAAAAAGGCTTGGATATTGAAAAGGTAAAACAAAAAATAGCTGAAAAAGTAAAAAATAGTGTGGAAGTAAATGTAGTGGGAATCAAAAGGCCTGAGATAGATGCGGCTTTAATATCAAGCAGCATCGCACAACAGCTAGAAAAAAGGGTTTCGTTTAGAAGGGCAATGAAAAAGGCCATTCAAAGTTGTTTAAGAATGGGAGGTGGGGGTATTAAAGTAGGTTGTTCTGGGCGTCTTGGTGGAGCTGAGATAGCTCGTACTGAATGGTATAAAGAAGGTCGTTTGCCTTTGCATACTTTACGTGCTAATATAGATTATGCTTTTTGTGAAGCGAAAACTATATATGGTATTATAGGAGTTAAAGTTTGGGTTTATATTGTTAATTAAGGTGTGTTGAAATGTTTGTACCAAAAAAGAGTAAATATAGAAAGGTATTTAAAGGGCGAATTAAGGGTAATACAAAGGGTGGTAGCACATTGTCTTTTGGAGATTATGGCTTAAAAACTATAGAAGCAGGTAGGGTTCAGTCTAAGCATATTGAGACTGTGAGACGTGTGATATCTAGAACATTGAAACGTTCTGGTAAAATATGGATAAGAATTTTTCCTGATACTCCTATTAGTAAAAAGCCAACAGATGTGCGGATGGGTAAAGGAAAAGGTAGTGTTGAATTTTGGGTGTTTAAAGCTAAGCCTGGTAGGGTATTATTTGAAATTAGCAGCGACGTTCCCATGCATTTAGCAAAGCTAGCACTTGAAAAGGCAATGGCTAAGCTTCCTGTAAAGTGTAAGTTTATATCTAATTATAGTTAAGCGGAGTTACAGTGGATATAGCTGATATTAGATCAAAGTCCTCACAAGAGTTGTATGAAATTCTTGTAAATTTGAGGAAGGAATTTGTTAATTTGATTTTTCAAAAAAAGTTGGGGCAGTGTAATAATATTTCTCGTTTTAGCTTGATAAGAAAGAGTATAGCCCGTATTTTAACTGTATTAAATGAAAGAAGAATAGAGGGAAAGAGTGCCTAAGAAGGTTTTTTGTGGTGTTGTAACTAAAGCTAAATGTGATAAAACTGTGAAGGTTTCAGTATTACGGGTGTATAAAGATAAACTGTACAAGAAAGTTATAAAGAGGTATAAAGAGTACACAGTGCATGATGAAAATAATAGTTGTAAAGAAGGAGATAAGGTTTTTATACAAGAGCATAGGCCCATTTCTGCTACTAAAAAATGGGTTATTGTTCGAGTGGAATAAGGTATTTGCATGATTCAAAAAAATACATTATTAGAAGTAGCTGATAATTCTGGTGCGCGTGAAGTGCTCTGTATTGGCTTGTTGGGTGGTAGAAAATCTGCATCCATAGGTGATACAATTGTTGTGTCCACTAAGTCTGTTAACCCAAAGGGGAAGGTCGAAAAGGGAAAAGTATATAGAGCGGTTGTTGTTAGAGTGAAAAACTGTATTAGAAAGTCTGATAACTCTGTAATTCGTTTTTCTAGCAATGCTGTAGTTTTAGTTAATAATCAAGGTGAACCGCTTGGTACTCGAGTATTTGGCCCGGTAAAGAAGCTGCCTTCTGGTTCTTTTATGAAGATAATGTCATTAGCTGTTGAGGTTTTATAATGAGTGCAAAAATAAGAAGTGGTGATGATGTTATAGTTTTAACTGGTAGAGATAGAGGCAAAATTGGTAAAGTAATCAAAATTGTAACATGTAGTGCTAAAAGAAAGGCAGTTGTTTCTGGAATAAATGTGCACAAGAAACATGCTAAGCCAAAAGCTGGTAGTAGTGGCGGTATAATAAATAAAGAATTAGCTATTGATATATCTAACATTGCAATATTGGATCCTAAGTATAAAGCTCCAACTAGAGTAGGGTTTAAAGTTATAGATAGTAAAAAAGTACGTTTTGCAAAAGTTTCTGGAGAAGTAATAGGCTAGGTTGGTATGTTTAAGGAATTGTATAGAGATAGCATAGTAAAATCCTTAAAGGATAAGTTCAACTATGGCAATATAATGCAGGTACCTAAGCTTGTCAAAGTGTGTATTAATATGGGTGTTGGAGGTGCTGCTACAGACAATAAAGCAATAAATGAACCATTTGATGATCTATATTTAATTGCAGGACAAAAACCTGTATCGACATTTGCAAAGAAGTCCATTTCTGGTTTCAAGATAAGAAAAGGTGCTACAGTAGGTTGTAAAGTAACTTTACGTAGAGATAAAATGTATGAATTTTTAGAAAGGTTGATATATGTTGCTTTACCGAGAGAAAAAGATTTTAGAGGGTTTAGTGTGAAACAATTTGATGGTAATGGTAATTTCTCTTTTGGTATAAAAGAACATATCTCATTTTTGGAAATAGATTACGATAAAATAAGTAAAATTAGAGGTATGGACATCAATATTGTAACAAGTGCAGCCAGTGATAAAGAAGCGAAAGAATTATTGCTAGCTTTTAAGTTTCCCTTTTTTGATTAGTTAAGAGAAGAGGTATATGGCAAAAAAATCTATAGTACAGAGAAATCTTCGTAGAATAAAATTATGTGATCAATATGGAGAGAAAAGAGAAAGATTGAAGTCTATAATAAACAATAAGAATATACCTATTGGCGAGAGGTTTGCAGCTCAAAATAAGTTAATAAAAGAATTACCTAGAGATTCTTCTAAAATCAGAATTAGAAATAGATGTGCTTTAACTGGAAGGCCAAGAGGAGTATATAGAAAATTTGGTTTATGTAGAATTGTTTTACGTGGTTTGTGTTCTTTTGGGAAAATTCCAGGGATCACAAAGTCTAGTTGGTAAGTATAATATAGGGAGTATATTGTGGCATTATCTGATAGTATTGGCGATTTTTTAGCAAGGATACGTAATGCTCAATTGGCGATGCATAAGACGACAAGAGTTTTGTTCTCTAAGGTAAATTCTTCTATACTAAAGATCTTAAAGGATGAAGGATATATTCTTGATTACCAAAAAGAGGTTGTGGGTAATATACCATCTTTCGTTGTAAAATTAAAGTATTATGAGAGATCACCTGTAATTAGTGATATAGTTAGAGTATCGAAGCCAGGGTGTCGTTGTTATTCTAAGTACAAGGATATTTCTAAAGCATATAATGGACTTGGTATTTTTATTATATCTACATCCAAGGGAGTGATGACTGATTACGATGCACATAAGTTAAAGTTTGGTGGAGAAATTTTGTGTCGTGTATTTTAAGTAATAGGAGAAATTTATGTCTCGTATAGGTGCAGCACCTATCAATATTCCTGCTGGTGTTTCAGTTGAATGTAATGATGGTAAGGTGTTAATAAAAAGTGCTAAGGCGGAAAAAGAGCTTAGGCTATGTAGTGATATTGTGTGTCAGGTTACTGATAACCAGTTAGTGCTTTCTGTTGATCAAGGCAAAGATAGTTACAATGAGATAAAACCTATATGGGGCACTTATAGAAGTAATATTAATAATATTATTAATGGTATAGTTAATGGTTTTTCTGTTGATCTTGAGATTAACGGTATTGGATACAAAGCAGAGTGTGATGGTAAGTATTTGACTCTATATCTTGGTTATAGCCATAATATTAAGTATAAAGTGCCTAAAGATGTTGAGATTAAGTGTATAAAGCCAACTCACTTGGTGGTTAATGGTATGGACAAGCAAAAGGTCTATGTGATAGCATCTGATATATGCAAAATTAGAAAATATGACCCCTATAAAGGTAAAGGTATTGTAATAAAAGGCAAGTTTATGTTGCGTAAAGTTGTGAGTAAAAAGAAGTAATTAAGATGAGAAGATTGTATAATTTTTTAAGTAATTCTGAGAAGAGGAATTTACGTAATAGAAAGAAGCTCAACAGTGGTGTTAAGCGTTTACGTATATCCATATTTAAATCTAATAGGCATTTTTATGCTCAGTTAATCAATGATGAAAAAGGAGTAACTCTCACTTCTGTTTCTACTTTGGATGCTAAAATTAAGGATGTATGTAAAAGGGGGATCAATACTGAAACTATAAAGCAGGTTTCTTCTTTAATGATTGAACGCCTATCTAATATGAAGTTAGAACAAAAATTGGTATTTGACCGTGGAGCATATAAATATACAGGGTTGGTTTCTCAGTTTGCTGAAGCCTTACGAAGCTCTGGATTTAAATTTTAGAATATTTTAAATATGACTATAAAGAATTTCCAAAATAATAATGATTGGTCAGAGCTTTTAGTTTCAGTACGGAGAGTAACAACAGTCACCAAAGGTGGTAGGAGGTTCTCATTTTCAATTTTGGTTGTTGTTGGAGATGAGAAGGGTAGAGTGGGATGTGGAATGGGTAAGCATGCAGAAGTTGCTGAAGCAAGGATAAAAGCTGTAAATGCTGCAAAAAAATCGATGATTAGAGTGTATTTACGTGAAGGTAGAACTTTGCACCATGATATTAAGGCTAAATTTTGCTCTGGTGAAATAGTTTTAAGAGCAGCTAGAGCTGGAACAGGCATTATTGCTGGGGGAGCGATTAGGTCGGTTTTTGAGGTGTTGGGCATAAAAGATGTAGTAGCTAAATCTACTAGATCGAATAATCCTCATAACGTTATATGTGCAGTATTTAAGGCCTTTGATAATATGTTATCTCCTCGTCAAGTGGCGAGCAAAAGGGGTAAAAAGATTAGCGAGGTAGTCGGAAATAGGTAAAGTATGAATAATGCTATAAAGTTAAACTCTATATTTACTGAATTATCGAAGAAAAAAAAGCCTAAATTAATAGGTAGAGGTATTGGTTGTGGTAAAGGTAAAACATCTGGTAGGGGACATAAAGGGCAGAAGGCTAGAAGCGGTACCTCTATAAATGGATTTGAAGGTGGACAACAGTCTATATATACACGTTTACCTAAAAGAGGTTTTAATCCCATACGTAGAAACATATGTTCTATAATTAATGTTGGTGATGTGCAGCGCTTAATAGAGGCTAAAAAAATAGAAAAAAACTCTGTTATAGATAAGGAGATACTGCATAAATTAGGTTTTATAAAATCTATCAAAGATAAAATTAAGCTTCTTAATAAAGGTAAGCTAAATGAGAGATGTGTATTTCATGTTGACTTTGCGTCAGAAGCTGCAAAGAAATCTGTAACTTCAATTGGTGGTAGTGTGGAAATACTATCATAAGTAATGGGCAGCAAGTCAGCGTTTAATAGTTTAGATCCTGCTTTATTATATAAAGGTGATTTATTAAGGCGTATGCTTTTTACGCTAATAGCTTTAATTTGTTATCGTTTAGGTACTTATGTACCTATTCCTGGAATTAATCTTGATATAATTAATGATATATTCCCTAAAGAAGGTGCTGGTATTTTTGGAGTATTTAATCTATTTTCGGGTGGGGCATTAGCTAGGATGACCATTTTAGTATTGAATGTTATGCCATATATAGTTGCATCTATAGTTATGCAATTATTATCTTCTGCCGTTAAAGGAATTAATGAAGTTAAAAATGACGGAGAATTAGGACGTCGAAGGATGAATTCCTACATACGTTATATGACCATAGTGTTTTGTATATTTCAATCAGTTACTATTCTGATTGGGTTAGAAAGAATGAACAGGGAAGGAACATTAGTTGTAATCGAGCCTGGTGTTATGTTTCGTACAGTGGGTATTTTCAGCCTTTTGGGTGGAACAATGTTTCTAATATGGCTTGGTGAGCAAATCAGCGCTAGTGGTATAGGTAATGGTATCTCATTAATCATCTTCACAGGTATAATATCAGAGTTGCACAATGCTTTTTCCTTCCTGTTAACATTAAATAAAAACGGTAGCATGTCGTTGCTTATTATCCTTTTTGTTTTTGTGTTATTTTTTTTACTGCTACTTTTAATTATTTTTGTAGAATCTTCTTATAGGAAAGTCACTGTTCAGTATCCTAAAAAGCAGTTTAAAAGATTGCATAGTGATGACTTTACTTATATCCCGTTAAAGATTAATTTATCTGGTGTAATACCTACTATTTTTGCCAATGCGATTTTATTAACGCCTGTTTCAATTGCAAACTTCTATAAGGGGCATGCTTTTTCTGATTTTATTTTAAACTACTTTATGGCAAACAAAGTAGTTTATATTGCAGCTTACTTAGCGCTTATAGTGTTTTTTAACTTTTTCTATACTAATTTTATATTTAATCCAGAAGAAAATGCAGATTTTCTTAAAAAAAATGGTGGTTTTATACCTGGTAGAAGACCAGGAAAACACACTTCTGATTACCTTCAAGATATAGTTTTTAAATTAACTTTTATTGGTTCCGCATATCTGGTGGTCATATGTACTGTGCCTGAAGTTATGAGATATTATTATGATATGCCATTTATTTTTGGTGGGACGAGCTTGTTGATTATAGTTAATGTTACTACTGATACTATTATGCAAATACAATCCTATATCTTTTCGAATAGATATGATAGCTGGATAAAAAAATATGAGTCTAAAACAAAGAAATTAAGATGATTATTACAATTTTTGGTCCTCCTGGTTCCGGTAAAGGTACTCAGTCAAGCTTGTTAATAGAAAGGTATAACTTAAAGTTAATTTCAGTAGGGGATTTATTGAGGAATATTATATCTAGTGGTAGTGAATTAGGCAAAAAAATAAAAGATACTGTAGAATCTGGTAATTTAATTCAAGATGGAGTTATATGTGAATTATTATATGACCAGCTTGCATTGATGGATGATAATTTTTTGTTCGACGGTTTTCCAAGAAATCTAAATCAAGCTCATTTCTTAACTCAGATTTTGCGGGAGAGATATAATAGAGATGTGGATATCGTAATTGAATTGCAGCTTAACGATAAGGTAGCAATTGACAGATTAAAAAATCGTCTCGTGTGCCTGGACTGTAAAAGTGTATACAGTACATCTTCTTTCAAAGATGATAATAATCTTGTTTGTACGAGATGTAAAAGTGCAAGACTAGAAAAGAGAATTGATGATTCTGACTTATCTGCAATTGATAGAAGAATAGGCGAATATCACGTCCAAGTAAAGAGTCTACGTGAGTATTACAGAGATAAATTATTAATGATTGACGCTAATCTTAATGTTGATCAGGTAAAACAAGAGATTGAAAGTAAAATTTCTTGCAGTTTAGTTTGACTCTGAGTTGTTTTATGATATAAATTAAGAATTATTATTAATAAAATATCGGAGTATCGTGACGCGTATTGCAGGTGTAAATGTTCCAGTAAAGAAATGTATTCCTTTTGGATTAACTTATATATATGGTATAGGTATTTCTACTGCAAATATAATTTGCCATGCTTGCGGGATTGACAAGAGTAAACGTGTTTCGGAATTGCGAGATAAAGATATAGAAAAAATTAACAGCTTCATTAGGCAAAATTATTCCATAGAGGGTGATCTCAGAAAAGAAGTGGCTATGAATATAAAGTCTTTAGTAGAGATGGGGTGCTATAGGGGAGTGAGACACAGAAAAGGTTTACCTGTAAGGGGGCAAAGGACTCATACCAATGCTAAAACTCGTAAAGGTAAATCTCGTTTGCCTATTGCTGGAAAAGAATGAAATTTATTATTGTGAGTTTTAATGAAAAAGGTCAGAACGGTTGGTAAAAGCGCAAAGAAGTTTGTTACTGGGGTTATTCACATTCGTGCAACTTTTAATAATACTTTCATAAATGTGACTGATGTTCAAGGTAACACTCTGTACCAAACTTCCGTAGGTGCACATGGTTTTTCAGGCTCAAGAAAGTCTACACCTTATGCTGCGGGTAAAGCCTCAGAGGTTGCTGCAAAAACTGCGATAGAGAAATTTGGTATGAAGGTTGTTTCTGTAATAATTCGTGGCCCTGGTTTTGGTACCGAGGCTGCAGTTAAAGCACTTCAGAGCTGCGGGTTAACAGTTACCTCAATTGCGGATAAGACTGCGATTTCTCATAATGGATGTAGGTTAAGAAAAAAAAGAAGGGTATAAGATATTTGAAAAGGTTATTTTATGTATTATGACGACGGTATTCCTGTTTTTGACAGTTTAGATAAATTAACTAAGCCTAATTCAATGAAAGTAGTATCAAGTGACTCAAGTGAAAAGGGTGATATAGTGCTAGAACCATTGGAAAGTGGTTTTGCTTTAACATTAGGTAATGCATTAAGGCGTGTAATGTTGTCTTCTCTTATAGGTAGTGCTGTTTATGGGATAAAAATTGATGGTATAACTCATGAATTTACTTCAATTCAAGGAGTAAGAGAAGATGTGACTGATATAGTATTGAATATGGGTATGTTGAGGTGTAAATTAAATGGCACTTCTAATAAATGCCTAAGCTTGAGTGCTAAAGGGCCTTGTCAGGTATTAGCTGGGATGATAGAAACTGATGATCAGTGCTCTATTGTTAATAAAGATCTGCTGATATGTACACTGGGACAGGATGTAGAGCTCAACATGACTATATATGTGGCTAGCGGAAAAGGTTACCTTCCCGTAACTAAATATAAGGAAAATGAATTTTTGAAGCCTATGAATGAGCAGGATCTAATTAGTTTTATTCCGGTTAATGCTTTATATAGTCCTATAAACAGAGTTTCGTATAGAGTAGAAAATAGTCGTGTTGGTCAAGTTACTGATAAGGATAAATTGATATTGTCAGTTGAAACTGATGGTACAATTTCTCCGAGTCAAGCTGTTGACTCTGCTGCAAGGATATTGCAGGAGCAACTTCAGCCTTTTATTAGCTCTGATATAAGTTATAAAAAATCACAGGTTTCTTCGCCTAGTGGTTATAAAGATTTGGGTTATGACCCTATCTTATTGCGTAAAGTAGATGAAATGGAGTTATCTGTCAGGTCTCATAATTGCTTAAAGAATGAAAATATTACTTATATAGGTGATCTTGTACAAAAGACAGAAAGTGAAATGTTAAGAACTGCTAATTTTGGGAGAAAGTCTTTAAATGAAATTAAGGCGGTTTTAAATAATTTTGGCTTATCTTTGGGTATGGATATACCAGATTGGCCACCTAAGGACATAGATGAATTGGCTAGGCAACATACTGATGAAGATTAGGTGATATATGAAACATAAAATAAAAAAACGTAAGCTATCTCGTTGTACTGAACATAGATTATCGATGTTAAAGAATTTATCTATTTCATTAATTAATCATGAGCAGATTATAACTACTTTACCGAAGGCTAAGGAGCTTCGTCCGTATGTGGAAAAGTTTATTACGATTGCTAAGAATAAGAATACTTTACATGGTAGAAGGCTACTACTTTCGCGCCTTCATAATAATAAATTGGTAGTTGATAAGTTGCTAAATGTTTTAGCTAGCCGTTATCAAGGTTGTAAAGGTGGTTATTCTAGAGTAATGAAATTTAGTACTCGAAAGGGTGATTGTGCTTCAATGGCAGTAATAGAACTAGTTAATAGGGATGTTACAGCAAAAGGTAAGGTTTGTGATAAAAATAAAGAGAAAAATGAAGTAGCGACGAAAAGTTAATTATTATCATAGTTTCTTATGGTGAGTAGATTGCACTGTTTTGTAGGTTATTTTGATGAGTTATTAATTTTATTATATTTGAAGTTGAAATGGTATTATGTTATAAAATACTGTTATTGTTGTAAGTTTAGTGAAATTGACTTAATTGTATCTAAAAAAAAAGAGCTGATTTTTATAGAAGTTAAAGCAAGCCTGCTTGGAGAAGATATATTAATATCTTATCTTCAGTATCAATCTATTGTAAACTCCTCTAAATATTTCCTAAGTGAGAAGCTTAGTTTTTTAGATTATCCAATCAGATATGATTTATGCTTCCTTTCCTTAACAAAGAGGGCCTGCCTATATAAAAAATGCTTGGCTTAAGAGTGAAAGGTTTATATAGATAATTTAGTATGAAAAGGACCCAATACAATAATTTAGTTTCATCTTACGCTAGAGCGCTGTTTCTTGTCTCAGAGAATAAGCTAAGTGTTGTGAGAAAAGAAGTGGAATTTTTGTTAGCTTTTTTTAAAAGTCAACATGATGTCTTTATATATCTATCCCATCCTATGATTTCTTTTGCACGCAAAAAAGAAGTAATATTTTCTGTAAATGAACACTTGAGTGAGAGTTTAGTGAAATTTATTGCAGTTATATTTGCAAATAAGCGCTCTAATTTATTAATCTCTGTATTAGAAAAGTTCTTAACTCTTGTAAGAGAAAGTGAGAATGAATTAGAAATTACTATAAAGTCAGCGGAAACTTTAAGCGAATCCAATATAAAAATAATTACTGAATCTTTGAGCTTTCTTGGTAAAATAGTAAGAGTGGACAATGCGGTTGACCCTTCTATACTAGGTGGTTTTATAGTCAAGTATGGTTTTAATTTAATTGATGCTTCGTTGAAAAGTTACTTAGATAGGTTAGTTGATTTAAGTAAAGTGGAAATATTAAAAACAAGGAATTTTATATGAAAAATAGTATAAATACTTCTGAGATAGTAAATATAATAAGAGAGAAGGTTGAGGCATTTGATAACCCTATAAAAAAGGAAAATATAGGTGAAGTGATTTCAGTGACTGATGGTATTGCATTGGTTTATGGGCTTGAAAAAGCAAAATTCGGTGAAAAGGTATTTTTTACAAGTGGTGTAGAAGGAATAGTGCTTGATTTGGATCATGATACAGCTGGAATAGTGGTACTTGGTAATGACCGTGACGTGAAAGAAGGGGATACTGTAAAATGCAGTGGTGATGTTATGCAAGTGCCTGTAGGGCATGAGTTATTGGGAAGAGTTGTAAATGCATTGGGCCATTCTATAGATAACAGTGGGGAGATTAGATCTAAGAACAGAATGGATATGGAATCTAAAGCACCGGGTATCATTGACCGTAAATCTGTACATGAGCCCCTGCAAACAGGAATTAAAATTATAGATTTGCTGATTCCAATAGGTAGAGGGCAGCGTGAATTAGTTATCGGCGATAGACAAATCGGTAAAACTACTATTGCGCTTGATACTATTGTTAATCAAAAGAAGATTAATGATGAAGTAGACGAAAATCAGAAAGTTTACTGCGTTTATGTTGCTATTGGACAAAAAATTTCAACTGTGGCAAAAGTAGTAAATAAGCTAAAAGAAAGTGGAGCATTAGAATATACCACTGTAGTTGTGGCTAGTGCATCTGACTGTGCACCTATGCAGTTTTTGGCGCCTTATGCTGGTTGCACTATTGGAGAATTTTTCCGTGATAATGGGATGCATTGCTTGGTGGTATATGATGATTTATCTAAGCATGCTGTAGCATATAGGCAAATGTCTTTACTGCTGAGACGTCCTCCTGGTCGTGAAGCTTATCCTGGAGATATATTCTATGTGCATTCCCGTTTGCTTGAAAGGGCTGCTAAAATGTCTGATGAGAAAGGACGAGGATCTCTAACTGCTTTGCCAATTATTGAGACTCAAGCTGGTGATGTATCTGCATATGTTCCAACTAACGTGATTTCGATCACCGATGGACAAATCTTTCTTGAGTCTGAATTGTTTCATAAAGGATTTCGCCCTGCGGTAAATATAGGTTTATCAGTTTCACGGGTTGGTTCTGCTGCGCAATTGAAATCCGTCAAAAAAGTTGCTGGTTCTATAAAGTTAAGTTTAGCTCAATATAGAGAATTAGAAGATTTTGCAAAGTTTGGTTCTGATCTTGATGCTAGTGTTCAATTGTCTTTAAATAAGGGTAAATATCTTGTTGAGCTATTAAAGCAGAAACAGCATTTACCTATGCCAGTGGAAGAGCAAGTAGTTCTGATGTACATTTTTTCTAACCTGTATGATCAGTTAAGTAGAATACAAATAAGTGACATCAATAAATTCAAATATGACCTTATTAATTATTTTCATACTACGTACCCTGAAGTTTTAAAAAAGTTGTCAGACAGTATGAGTGATGATATAAAAGATGATATTTTCAATATTGTGAGTAATTTTGTTGCTCAATTTAATGGCGTTTAGGTAGTGTTATGTCTTCATCCATTATTAAAAAGTTTCCTATAACAAGAGAAGGTTTTGAACATATACAAGCTGAACTTGAGAAATTAAAGGAAGAAAAACCTTCCATTATACAAGCTATTTCTGATGCTCGTGATCAAGGTGATTTATCCGAAAATGCGGAGTATCATGCTGCACGGGAAAGGTTAGGTTTTATTGAAGGTCGTATAATGGAATTAGAAAACAAGCTTTCACATGCAGAAATAATAGAAGTGAAAAACTTGTCCGGTGATTCAGTAATGTTTGGTGCAACCGTAACATTGAGCATGTTAAATGACGATGATAGTGAAGTAGAATATATTTATAAAATTGTAGGTGAGTACGAGGCTGATGTTTCAAAACAGTTGATATCTACTAGTTCACCTTTGGGTAGTGCTTTAATCGGCAAAAAAGTTGGTGAATACGTGGAAGTGACAGTGCCAAGCGGAGAGAAATTGTATAAAATAGTTAAGATTGAATTTAAGTAAATTATGGTACAGGCCACGTATGCATCAATAAGTCTACCCGGCATTTCTTCTGTGGAAGATGTGTTAGAAGATGCTCGTTTTGGTAAGTTGTTTATTTTAGTTGATGATGAGAATAGAGAAAATGAAGGTGATCTGATCGTCTTAGCTGAAAAACTAAAGCCAGAGCATGTGGCTTTTATGGTTAGGTATGGTACTGGTATTGTATTTCTAGCTATGACAAGGCTTCATATGGGTAGGCTTGGTCTTGAGTTTATGAGAAGAAGTAATATAGATGAAAAGCTTACTCCTCATACTGCATTCACTACATCGATCGATGCACGTTATGGTATTGCAACTGGTGTTTCTGCTCATGATAGAACGCATACGATACTTACTGCTATTGACGGGAAGAGTACTCAAGATGATATTATTACTCCTGGTCATGTTTTTCCTATTATTGCAAACGATGGTGGGGTTTTAGCACGTAATGGTCATACTGAGGCAAGTGTTGAAATAGCAAAGTTAATTGGCTATAATCATGCAGCTGTAGGGTGTGAATTAGTAAATGATGACGGTTCTATGATGCGCTTGCCTGAATTGCTTAAATTTGCTGAACAACATAATATTAAGTTAACTACCATCGATAAACTTATACGCTACATTAAAAAACTAAGCTAGCGTTTATAAATTTGTATAATTTAAGTGTTAAAATATAAGATTCCTGCTAACTATACAAGTACAGAATTCTCATGTTTAAAGTTGCTAAGTTTTTTATCCTATTATTCTTTTTTGTATATTGCAATAGCGCTTACTCTATTAGTGTTATTAGAGATAGTGAAGTGGAGGCAGTGGTGAAAGAGCTAGCACACCCCTTATTTTCTGCTGCAGGTATTGATGATAACTGGATAAGAGTTTTTATAATTAATGATAATTCGATCAATGCTTTCGTAATTAATAATAATAGTATTTTTATTCACTTGGGGCTTTTGCAATATTCGACCGAACCTTACGCTCTGCTTAGCATATTGGCACACGAGATTGCTCATATATCTGCTGGTCATATATCACAAATGAGTAGTGCTGTGGGTTACTTTCAATCGATAGCAATAGTTAGTTATATGGTAGGGCTGATTTCTACTATTATCATTAATCCTCAGATTGCTAGCGCAATTTTGCTTAGTGGTATGACGCTAAGTTCAAGGCTGTTTTTTAACTATTCTCAAGAGCAAGAGAGTGTAGCAGATAGCTATGCTTTGAAGTACCTTGATGAATCTGGCTATGATAATTTAGGTATGAAAGAGGTTTTTGACTACTTTAGAGGTATTGAACATGAAAATGCTGAAGGGTATTTCCGCACTCATCCACTTAGTAGTAAGCGCATATTTGCTGTACAGAATTATAAGGTTAAGAACGAAGTAAAACCAATTCTTGTAGACAAATTATTAAGGTTTAAACGTATGGTTGCAAAGCTAGACTCGTTCTTTTCTCCTATCCATGTGTTATCTAATAAGTATGAAGATAATTCTGAGTATGTGAGTGCTGTAATTTACTACAGGCAAGGAAAGATAAAAAAGGCTATTGCTAAAGTTAATTCGCTGATTCAAGAGTCAAGCAATGATCCGTACTTATATGAATTAAAAGCAGAAATGCTGTACAAGACTGGAAATTTAAATGAAGCAGTAAAAATGTATGAAGAATCACTCAAGTATTTATCTGAGAAAAACAGTTACTTAGTAAAACTTGCATTATCCCATGCTTTATTATTGTATGGTGATATAAAGAAAGCAATTTTTCATCTAGAGCAAATTGTAAGCGTAGAACCGAACAATGCTTTTGTCTGGAAACATTTAGGCATTGCATATAAGTGCGATGCTAATATAGCAATGCATTATTTTGCTTTAACAAAGAAGGCTTGTATTGAAGGTAATTTAAAGCAATTTGTAAAGTATGCTGAGTTAGCTGTTAGAAATTTACCAAAAGATAGCCCCTACTTGTTGCAAATTGAAGATATGAAACGGTTCAATGAATAGTAAAAGCCGCCTTTACTTTTAGAGGTTACTTTGTTCCGCACTTTTCCAACATGACTTTTACATTATCACTTACATTAGGCATGATGTTCATTATGATTGCCTTAGCACCAAAAAATACACCGCAAAACATACCTAAAGCAAAGAGAGCTGGCCAAGGCATTCTGCCAAATATTGCAAGCAAAGACGCACCAATTATTACTACTGTCATGAGTGGACCACCTATCCCCCAAACATACCCAATAATGTTACATATTACTTGGGCAGTTGTATCATCTACACCAGAGCCAGTGGTAACTGCATAGCCTGAGAAAGAGAAAAGCAATACTACACATAAAACACTAAAAAATTTTTTTGTTATAGAGTTCATTTTTTTCCCTTCAAATAATAAACTAGCTTAATAAAGACAATTTTAGTTTACATATATTTATTTTAAAGTAAAATTTATGGCTTGTCTATACATAAGGTGTTACTACATAAATAAACCACCATTAATATTAAGCACATGTCCTGTGATGTATTTTGCCTCATCACTTGCTAAAAACAGAACTCCTGCTGCTATTTCTTCTCCTGTTCCCATTCTTTTCATTGGAATATTATCTAATATTTTTTTCTTTTGTTCTTCAGTTAAAATTTTAGTCATCTTAGTGTCCATAAACCCAGGAGCAATGCAATTTACTGTTATATTGCGGCTTGCAACTTCTTTTGCTATAGATTTGCTCATAGCTATGATGCCAGCCTTAGACGCTGCATAATTTGCTTGCCCAGCATTTCCTGTCAGCCCTATTATTGAGGAAATATTTATAATTCTTCCCCAATTATTTTTAGTTAGTTTCTTATATGCTTCTCTGTTGAGTTTAAATGTAGAACTTAAGTTAATATCAACCACTTTTTGCCATGCTTCATCTGTCATTCTCAGTAATAAACTATCCTGTGTAACGCCTGCATTACATACAAGCCCATCTAAGCCTCCCATCAACTTACTTGCTCTATTTATTAGCTGGTTTACTTCCTCAGTATTTAATAAATTACAAGGAAGTATATAAATATTTTTTTCATATAGTTTAGCAACTCCTTCTAGGGTTTCTTTTTTTGTACCAGAAACGCATAGAATTGCTCCAGCTTTATGCATAGTTTTTACAATTGCCTGCCCTATTCCACCTGATGCACCGGTAACTAGGAATTTTCTGCCTTCTAATCTAAACATGGTAATTTTATTTTCCTGACTACTAACAGAATATTGACTGATTGGCAATAGATCTCTGCATAAATTGAGCAGCTTGGATATCCGCAAAAGCTTAAGTTGATCAAAATACAACACAGGGATTGTTACTAAATGGTTTATTCTGATATTACACGGCCTAAATTAAGTACTTAAGTCATGGATCCTTTGTTTTTATGTGTTATCTTGCGTTAACGCAAGTTTGCAGTAGTATATGATAAGTAAGTTAAAAAAATTTTAGTGCTGTTTTTTTTACAGGTCTACTTGGCCATAGTGATAACGTAAGCATGCAAGGAACAAAAAATAAAAAAAAGAAGTATCCAAAATTTTTAGATAAAACGTTTGCATTAATTGATGCAATGGTAAATTTTATTTTAAAGCGTGAGGGTAATAATGTAAATGAGGTCCTGAGGGTAACATGGGGGCCTCTATTTTTTGGTTTAGCAGTGATACTCATCTTTTTTGGAATAGGCGGTATTTGGTCGGCTGTAGCTCCAATTGATGGGGCAGTACATGCAAGTGGAGAGGTGATTGTATCTTCAAATAGGAAGGTAATTCAACACTTAGGTGGGGGAATAATAAGCAAAATTTTGGTCAAAGAGGGCCAGGTAGTTAAAAAAGGTGAGCCTTTAGTTTTGTTAAGTGATGTTAATGAGAGGGCAAATTTAAGCATAATCAAAGAAAAACTCTTATCACTTTTGGTAACTGAAGCAAGACTTATTGCGATTAGGGGAGATTTTGACACAGTTGAATTTCCTGATGAAGTTAAAAAATTATCCAATGATGAACTTGCAAATAAAGTGATGAAAAATCAGATAAAATTGTTAAACTCTCAGCGCAAGAGTATATTAGGGAAAACTGACATACTACAACAACGTATAAAGCAGTTGCATAATGAGTTAGTGGGACTAAATTCTCAGTTGGGTGCAGTATTCAAACAATATAATTTAATAGCTGAGGAACTGGAAACAAAAAGAAAGCTTCTTATCAATGGTCACATAGGCAAACCACACATTTTAGCTTTAGAAAAACAGTTTGCCGAAATTGAAGGTAAAGTCGGTTATTACCGTGCTGCAATATCTCAAGTGCAGCAAAAAATTGGAGAGAACGAATTAGAAATTATAAATGTAAAAAATGATTCTCAGGAAAGAGCAAATACTGAACTTAAAGAAGTTGACACATCTATTGCTGATTTGAAAGAAAGACTAATGGTTGCAGAAGATGCATTAGCGCGTACAGTAATTAGATCGCCTCAAGATGGAATAGTCACAGATATAAGGTACCATACAGAAGGTGGTGTAATACAGTCTGGTGTTCCGATTATGAGTATAGTGCCATCAAATGATGACTTAATAATAGACGCCAAAATCCAGACTAGAAATATAGAGGAGATAATTTCTGCACAAAAAAAAGATAGTAATATAGTCTCTATTGACGGTTTAAAAGGGCTGAAGGTTAAAGTTCGGTTAAGTGCTTACAGTTCACGTCGTTTAAGCTTAATTAATGGTATAGTAAGCCATATTTCTCCTGATGCTCTCGACGATCCAAGATTAGGACGTTATTATTCAGTACGTGTAGTGATACCAAAGTCAGAGCTTGTCCAGTTTAAAAATGTGTACCTGTATCCTGGTATGCCAGCTGAGGTGTATATAGTTACTCAATCCCGTACTCTCTTATCGTTCTTATTTATGCCTATAATTGCAACAGTCGATAGGTCTTTTATAGAAAGGTAGCTAATTCATTAAAGCTGAGAGGACTTTTTTTCATAGTAAACTTCTGAACTTTTGACAGCACGTTGACATATAGAAACGAAGAAATTACTTAACAAGCCTTGCCAGTCCCCCATAGCCCTAAAGATGTTCAGCTATCTTCAATCTATGCAGATTAAATGACAAAGTATTATGTAGTTGGCGCCTTATGTTTAATTTTTTGCACTATATGTACCTTATGTCTTCACAACATTTCTAGATTTTTTACCTATATAGGCTGAAACTCGCTTATAAAGCGTTTAAGATAGTATAATATGCCAATTTGCAGGATTAGAGAGTAAACACTATCTACACGGAATATCTTTTGCCTTTTTTTTCTGCCTAGTAACTTTCTTACAGTAGCAGCAATTGCCTTTGGGGTTCCTAGTTGTTTTTTTATCTTCTATGATATGCATCTAATGCACTTTTACTATCAACTATACTAAAAAATTACTAAAAACTTAAATTAAGGAATTTCTTCCTGATTTGACAGATTTCTTCTGTTCGGTGCTATTTAGTGAATTCCTTAAATATTTATGGCTAAGGACTAGTTGCAAAAAAGTAGATAGCATTCAGAATAAAAAAACCTAAAAGGGGCATAAATACTGCAGCTACCCTTTAGTTTAGGTTATGTAAGAAGTCTAATATTAATAATATGTAGCACTATATATTTGACATAGTGAACCCAGCGCTACATAATTGCCACGTATTTCAATTAAAGAAAAGGTAATTATGCTAATAAGTGATAGTGACCTAGAAGGGGTAGCTTTGAGTTAATAAAAAATATTATGGAGTATGTTCTTACGCTAAGAAATTTGAAGAAATAGGTGCGTATTTGTCGTAATTTTTAGGATTTCATAGTTCGCATTCCAGATCATGGTGATGTAGGAAATTATTTAGCTGTTAACACTATTTTTTGCTGCGCTTCATGAAGAAAATAATATATTTAAGAAGTATATAAAGGCAAGTACAGAAGAAGATATTGCTTTAGCTTTAACACAGTTGCTATTGGAGGAAATAAAGATGCTATTAATATGTTCATAAGGAAAGGAGTGGAGCAATATTACAAGCTAAGATCTACATGGTTATACACCCTTGCTTGTTGTCTTAAAAAAATACAGCGCTCAGAAAATCTAAATTTGCATGATTATACAAAAATCATGATCAGAAACTATACATGTCCTACAAAATAAAGAAATGTCCTGAATGTGTTTAAATTACTACTGAAACAAAGCTGCAACGCATTTGCTTAAAGTTTCAGTGTTTCAACTCTTTAAAATAATAGAAACAATGCTGAATAGAAAATTTTGTATTGATATATAGTATGTTCTATGATTATTTTCTATAAAGTTTAATAGTGTCTGTTACTGCTTTTAGGTGTGAGGCTAGAGGGTTATTAGCAGTAACAGACACTATTAAACTTATTATAGAATTTACTTAAAGTAAATACTTAATTTAAAATATTATAATATTTTAACCTAAAATAGATTCATGTAAATGCTTTTTTCCTCAAATTAGTATTGTGTTATTATAGCTATTGAATGCTAAAAAATTATTAGCCATCACTAATCTCTGTTTGCATAGTAAGTTTATATATACTATTATACAGTATGTCACTTAGTTTTACAGTAAACAAATATGGTGAAGTTATTAGCACTGTTGATAATGTTTTATTCAGGCATATCAGTTGCCTCTGCTCCTACTTCTTGGCAATTTGGGTTTCCTGCCCCTGCAACTGAGATAATGGAGGTTATAGTTAAGTCACATTTGTTTGTGATGAGTGTGATGGTTACAATAATGCTTTTTGTATGGGCATTACTAGCTTATGTAATGTTTCGCTTTCGTAAAAGCAAAGTAACAAATATAAGTAAAACTCATCATAGTATTCTTTTAGAAATTGTTTGGTTTGTTATACCAACGATTATTGTTGGTATATTGGCTTTTGAGAATGCTAAATTACTTAAGCTACAAGAAAAAATACCGAAGGCTGACATAACACTAAAAGTTATTGGTCATCAATGGTATTGGAGCTATCGATATCCGGAATATCAAGGTGTGTCGTTTGATAGCTATATTAAGGAAAAAGATGATTTTGTCAAAGGAGATTTGAAGCTATTTTCTGTTGATAATAACGTAGTTTTGCCAGTTAATACTAACGTTCGTTTGCAAGTGACGGCAGGAGATGTGATACACAGCTGGGGAGTACCAGCTTTCGGCATAAAAATCGATGCAATACCAGGTAGGCTTAATGAAGCATGGTTTAACGTCAAAAAACCTGGTGTTTATTATGGGCAATGCTATGAATTGTGCGGTCAAGGTCATGGATTTATGCCAATTGTTATTGAAGCAGTAAGCAAGGAAGATTTTAATAAGTGGATTGAAAATAAAAAATTAGTAAGTTAAATTTGGGGTACAGATTATGAGTGGCATACCAAAAGGTATAAGACGTTGGCTATTTTCTACTAATCATAAAGACATAGGAACTCTGTATATCATTTTTTCCATATTATCTGGAATCATTGGTGGATTATTATCTGTAGTTATTCGCACTCAGCTAATGCACATTAATATATTCAACAACAACTACCAATTATATAACGTAATGGTTACAGGACATGCGTTGATAATGGTGTTTTTTATGATAATGCCAGCTCTAATAGGGGGATTTGGTAATTGGTTTGTGCCTCTTATGATTGGTGCACCAGATATGGCATTTCCTCGTATGAATAATTTAAGTTTTTGGTTATTAGTATCATCTTTTATTTTGCTTATCCTTTCAGTGTTTGTTGGTGAGGGTCCTGGAACAGGTTGGACTTTATACCCACCTTTATCACAAGTCATGTCCCATCCAAGTGCAGGAGTTGACCTTGCTATATTTGCACTTCATGTTGCTGGTGTGTCGTCGGTTGTTGGAGCGATCAACTTTATAGTTACTATATTTAACATGCGTACAAAAGGAATGTCATTAACTAAGATGCCATTGTTTGTTTGGTCTATCTTGTTAACGTCATTCATGCTAATTGTCGCCTTACCAGTGCTTGCTGGTGCTATCACTATGCTGCTTACTGATCGCAATATTGGTACTTCCTTTTTTGATCCTGCTGGTGGCGGTGATCCTGTGTTATTTCAGCATCTATTTTGGTTTTTTGGTCATCCTGAAGTTTACATAATTATTTTTCCTGCATTTGGCATCATAAGCCAGGTTGTGTCAACTTTTTCTCATAGGCCTGTATTTGGTTATATGGGAATGGTTTATGTTATGATAGGTATAACAATATTTGGCTTCATGGTTTGGGCTCATCATATGTTCACTGTTGGGCTTAGTGAAGATGCTGCTATATTTTTTAGCACCACTACAATTTTTATCGGTGTTATAACTGGCGTGAAAGTCTTTAGCTGGATTGCAACTATGTGGGGTGGAGCAATTGAGTTTAAAACACCTATGCTTTTTGCACTGGGTTTTATTTTCATGTTTGTTGGTGGCGGTATAACCGGAATAATTCTGTCTCATGGTGGAATAGACAAGCTTTTGCACGATACCTATTATGTTGTTGCTCATTTTCATTATGTCATGTCGCTGGCTGCTTTATTCGGAGCTTTTGCTGGCTTTTATTATTGGATAGGCAAAATGTCAGGTAAACAATATAATGAATGCCTGGGGAAAATACACTTTTGGCTTACTTTTATTGGTACCAATATCACTTTTTTACCTCAGCATTTTCTGGGGTTAGCTGGCATGCCAAGACGTATACCTGATTATCCTGATGCGTTCATACCTTGGAATTACATATCCTCAATTGGTTCATACATGTCCTTTACTTCAGTTATGTTTTTCGTGTTTATAGTTATACACCTCTTCAAATGGGGTAAGGAAGTTGGAAATAGTCCTTGGGGAGGTGATACTTTAGAGTGGACAATATCTTCACCACCGCCTTTTCATGCTTTCGAAAAACCACCAGTGATAAAATAGAATGCACGCAAATACTTTGTTAAACGTTGAATCGACAGTACTGGATTTTTGGCGTTTGCTGAAGCCAAGGATAATGTACCTTGTAGTATTTACTGCAGTTGCTGGAATGGTTGCTGCTCCAGGTAGTATTCACCCTTTTCTGGCACTAATATCCCTTATATGTATTGCTCTTGGCTCAGGATCTGCAGGTGCTATAAATATGTGGTATGATAGGGACATAGATCTGCTCATGAAGAGGACAAAAGCTCGTCCTATACCCTCTGGTAGGGTTTCTGCGGAAAGTGCACTTGAATTTGGTGTAACCATTGGGGTATTATCAGTATTTATTATGGCAATAGCAGTAAACTATATTTCTGCTATTTTGCTTGCAATTGGCATATTATTTTACATTTTCATATATACGATTTGGCTCAAAAGGCGTACTCCGCAGAATATCGTTATCGGTGGTGCATCAGGTGCTTTTCCTCCAGTAATTGGCTGGGCAGTTGTGACTGATTCTGTGAGTTGGAGGGGTTTTGTTCTATTCTTAATAATTTTTATGTGGACTCCACCACACTTTTGGGCCTTGTCTTTGAATAAGTCTGAAGACTATGAGAAAGCATCAGTTCCAATGTTCAATGTTGTTTACGGCCCAGAGAAAACAAGAAAATATATATTAGTTTATAGTGTGTTGCTGGTGTTAACTAGCTTACTTCCAGCTCTATTCTTGAAAAGGGCTCCATTTTATCTAGGTATGGCAATCTTTGGAGGTTGCATTTTTATTTGGCATGCTGTGTCCATTATGAAGTTGAAGGATCACAGCTCACAGAAAAGAATGTTTTCTTACTCAATCTCTTATCTATTTTTTCTGTTTGCTAGTATTATTTTGTGTTCTATTGATTTGTTTTAACTATGAAAGAACAGCAGAAATATAAAAACTATTTTTTACTTTTTCTTCTAATAACGCTCATTGTAGCACTTTTCTTTGTTTCTATAATAAAATTTAAAGGTGCAGCTTAAACTGCCTGTGCATTTATAGGTTTCATTAAAATTGTACTTTCATAGGAGCAATTATATACTTTATTAATTTGTTATGGTTAAAGGTGAATAGAAAGGAAGTAACAATATACATGGATGGAGCATGTTCTGGTAATCCTGGCACAGGAGGATGGGCGGCTATTATATTATTTCAAGATTATAGAAAAGATGTTTATGGTAGAGAAGAAAATACTACAAGCAATAAGATGGAGTTAACAGCAGTGATCAATGGACTAAAGGCGTTAAAATTTTCTTGTAATATTAATTTGTATACGGATAGTCTCTATGTTAAATCTGGTATAACAGAGTGGGTAAGTAAGTGGAAAGTGAATGGCTGGAAGACAAGTAGTAAAAGATCAGTAAAAAATATAGAGTTGTGGAAAGAATTGGATAATATTGCTTCACAACACAAAATTAATTGGAAGTGGGTTAAAGCTCACAATGGTGATAAACATAATGAGGAGGCTAATAATTTAGCAAGAAAAGCGATAATCGATGCTTAAAAAGATTATTATATCATTTTCTATAGCTTTATTGTTGATATTCTGCTTCTTTATTTTTTTTAAAGGTGAAAGTCCTTTAGAAATCAATATTAGTTATATCAATTTTTATGTAAAGAGTAAAATATCGAAAACATTTGCCAACTCAGATGTTGATATTGGGAGTACTTCAGTTATTTTGCAGAAAGACGGCAAGGACCCCTATTTGGTTATTACAAATTTGAAAATAGTAAATTCTGGTTTTATTATAGAAGCTCCTAATCTTTTTGTACATTTCAAATTAAGTTCCCTGTTTAGAGCTAATGTAAAAATTTCTCAAGTTCTAGCTGATAGTGTGTGTGCGTATGTCGATCAGGAAAAAGCTGGTTTTAAAGTGGTTGATTTTGATTTGAAAAATTCTTTAAAAGCAGTAAGGGAATTCTTTTTTGACTTAAATACAGGTTCGAGGATTGAAATTACTAACATTGCGATCAATAAAAGCACGGAAGGTGAATTATTTATTGATGAATTATATATAGGGAAAAGGGAAGATTTTAATGTTTTAGATATTCGTGTTCATACAAAAGATGAAAAGGGGTTTTTGGATGATTTGTCTATTACGATAAAAAATCGCAACGGTTTGCTAAATGTGTATGGGATATTTTATAACCTAAAATTGAAACTATTTAGTGAGTTTTCCACGTTAATTAAAAATTACAATTTAGGCAAAAATATAGGGTTTAAGGGAAACTTCTCGATGAGAATTAGTGGAAAGAATGAGATTATAGATGGGAATGTATATATTTTAAATACAGAAAATCGTGTGAATAAAAACTTAGCCATAACTAATGTGAATATAAATTTAACATATAGTGATGGGGTCATTGGTGTAAAAAACTTTCATTTTAATCTAAATGGTACGTATCTCTCTTTAATGGGCAAGATGAACTTTAGTGCAAATCATGCTTTGTTTAGAGTTAATATTAGTAAATTTGCTGCAAAGGATTTATGCACTTACGTACCAGATTACATAATAAATAGTGAATTTAAAAGCTGGTATTGTGATAACATTGATGGAAACATTTTAAATGTAATTGTAAGTTTTAATGGCAAAATTAACAATTTGATTAATAATGATCTGTCAGACGTCATTGTAGTTGCTGATATAGAAAATGGCAGCGTAAAATTTGATGAAGATTTTGAGCAAGTAAGGGAATTAAGCGGTGACTTGGTTCTTAAGAATGACAGTCTCAAAATTACTGTAAATAGCGCTAAGTTTCAGAATTTCACTATTAATGGTTGTAATATTGAAATGAATTCTCTTGACAGGGAAGATTCAGTTTTAACCATTAATGGCCAAGCTGTAAGTGATGCTTATGGATTGTATGAGCCTATAAAATTTAAGCTGGATGATGTGATTAAGGTTGAAAAGAACAAAATAGGGGGAGCAGCAAAGTCTGTATTCAATTTTCGCGTCTTTAACATAAACGCTGATGATAAAGAAGTGAACTTTTCTGCCAAATTTCATTCTGAAATTGACAATCTAGTTATCTATGATGCAAATCTTGGTAGGTATGATATTAAGCTTGATTTTGGCAGTGACTTTATAGATCTGAATGGTAGTGGTATAGTAAATAATACACAGCTGCTATTTGACCTAAAAAGTAGTAACAAAAATGAAAGTTTTACCTGGAGTTTGACCGGAGATTTACCTGCTCAAATACTTAATTTCAATGGTGGTTACTTCAATGCGAATATAGAATCAGTGATAAATCAAGATAAGACTGGATATGTTAATGGTAATGTAGATTTATCAGAGTTTGAATTGCGTTCAAGTTATTTAGGGTGGAAAAATCGTTTTGAGGATCACAATAAAATTTTGTTCTCTGTGAAGTTAAAAGGGGCCAATAGGTTGTTAATAGACAGGTTAGATGTTATAGGGAGCGATTTAGATATAAAATTTAGCGGAAGAGTAGAAAATGGGGATTTGTATTTAAATACTAGTAGCTTTAAGTTGCCTAATAATGATCTTAGTATAGAAATTAAGTCAAGTAAGGGAAAAAATATCATAAACGTTTGTGGTGAGAAAATTAACTTAAGTGATGTTTTAGATTTACTTGGCAAAAATGATAGTGGATTAAGCAATAATGTGGAAGTTAGTATGAATGTTGACAATGTAATTATGAAGGAAGGCATTGTTATAAAAGATGCTAGCTTAAATATAAGCTGCACTAAAGGTAATTGCAATGGAAGTCAATTTACAGGGCAGTTTCTAGAAGATAACAGTAATATACTAGCAGAGTACAGTGAAATAGGACTGGAAATACATGCGGATAATTCAGGTATGCTTTTGCGTTCTTTAGGCATTAGTAAATCAGTCAAAAATGGTAAATTATCTTTTTACCTATCTCCTCAGAGGGAAAGTGGAGAACATTATGGTATGCTATCTATTGGTAATTTCTATATTAAAGATGCTCCACTACTCACTACTTTATTATCGATGTCTTCGCTTCCTGGGATTGTGAATACTATAAAGAATGAAGGTGTATACTTTTATAAGTATAACGCGCCTTTTTCACATAAAGATGGTACTGTTGAAATTGAAGAATCTTGGCTTGAAGGAGCGGAGTTAGGTATTAGTACTAGTGGCAAGCTTGATATTAGAGGTTATAAATTTCAAGTTGAAGGACAAGTAATACCGGCATATTCGATTAATAAGTCTCTGTTAAAAATTCCTATAGTTGGGAAACTTCTAACTGGCGGGAAAAGTAGGGGAATTATTTCGATAGACTACAAAGCAAGCGGAGATGATAAAAATAGTAATATATTTGTTAATTTTATCTCTTCGCTAACTCCAAGCTTATTAAAGAGGTTGTTGGGAGTATTTGATCGCGCTATGACCAAGGCTAACGAAGCTATTACCAACAGTTTGAAAGGTGGTATGAAGAAGAAGTTTAGCTCGGTGTAACCAAAGGGAAAGTTACTTCTCTGCAAGATCAAAAATGGCAAGAATTTCAGGATAATTCTCTATTTTGGCTATCCAATTGACGCCAAATATGATGAACTGCCGAGGCAATGTACTGCTAAAATATGTGTGGCTTACACCAAGCAATATTATAGCTATTTCAGATAGTGAGAAAAAATGTACTATAAGAATCACAAAGACAAAATTTGAAAGCATGTCCGTTCAAGTAAGTAGTGTTGGTTATATATAAGCTTTCTTTTCCTTCAATGAGGTCACTTATGCTTAAAGAATACCCTCCTTCTCACATCGGCAAAACCGCCATGGAAATGATTGACTTACCGCATATTAAGATAATATTGCAAGTTTTACTTGGCTAGTGAAGAGAAGAGTTGAAGAAGAGCAATACTCTATTATTTCTGAAAACGATAAGGATTATAAACCTATTGCAAGTACAAGTAAATAGTCTACCTATGGATATGCGATGGAGTCTACTAAAGAGGGAATTATTTTCAAATTTAAAGCCCAATTTTTTGCAAAACTTCTGAAAATATTCAACAATAATACCGAACACATTTGCTTTGTAGTTTTTTTAACTCTTTAGGATAGTAAGAGATACGTTACCATGTCATACGCTACATTTTCATCTTTACTTTTTAATTTAAACTCCATTGAGTTTTGTAGATCGCATACTAGAACCTGTTGGTTATTGTATACACACTCGTTTACGCTAAAACTAAATTCCAACAATTAGGGCCTTTATAATCCATATAAATCCTTTCTTTGTAGAAGGGAGTTAGAAATTTTAAGGAGTACATGCATAATCCAAAAGGATAAAATAAATTCTGTAAAGAGGTAAATCTCATGTACCCAGATCTGTTATAATAGGTTATCAATTCTTCCATAATAGAGTTATTGAGAGCTGTTGCACCAGCACGCACAAACATTTCTGTGAAAACCTCTTTAAGGAATAGACGGTAATTCCCCTTTTCACCCCTATCCATCCTTTGGAGTTAGATTTTCATATTTTGAATATAGATTTTTAATAAAGTTGTTAGTTATTATCTTTCCATTAATAATAAGATTATGAGCAAATTTATATTCGCTGTTAAAATCAATATCTAGGTCCTTATGTATTTATAACCAAAATTGAGCGTTTCTTCTGTAGGCCTTAGATTAGTATACTAATACTTCCTCACTTTACCTTTTAACTTACTAAATATTTTCTTTAATATGTCATACCTCTATCATTAATACTAATTTAAGTATATATTTGTTAAATTTTAATTACTATAGAAATGCCTTTGCCCACGTATTGCACAATGAATCACCATAAGTAACTGCTTTAAGGTAAAATTCTTTTCCCCTTGGAGCTTCAAAAAGGTACTATTGAATCATCAAGCAGAGTGAGTTTCTCACCTGCAGTATACTCATATTCTTCGGTACCTTCTTGCCCTCTAATTAGATTACTCATCTTATATTTATTTTTATCTGCAAGTTCAGCACTTTGGAATTCTACCACCTCTTTTCCAATTAGTGCTAGATTTGAATTTGCAATTAGACTCGTGTCTGGTAGCTTACCAAAACGTAATGTGAGACAAAAGTGGAACATAGTTTAGGTGATAAACCGCTAAAAGTGGTAAGTGAAACAAGTGCATCTTGCACTCAGGATTCATAAAAAAGTAAAAAAACAACTTTACTAGCTTAAATCTGCCGCTTTAACTTGAAGCTTATCTCTCAATTCTTCAACCTTGCTTAACTTAACTACATATGATTTACACAATCGTGTTTCAGATCTTGAAGAAATCTAGTATTAACGACAAGCCTTGAGCCTATTAAAATCCTCTTCAGCATGGTATGATGATCTAGTTAGTGGACTAGATGCAACCACTAAGAAACCTTTAGAATAAGCAATATATTTATAATGCTCAAATTCTTCTGGGGTAACATACCTATCAATCTTTGCATGCTTTGGAGTTGGTTGAAGATATTGACCGATTGTGATAAAGTCAACTTCAGCACTTCGTAAATCGTCCATAACTTGAAGTACTTCTTCTTTCGTTTCTCCAAGACCAACCATGAGCCCTGACTTTGTGAGGAGTTTAGGATTAATTTGCTTCACCATCTTCAACAAATATAGTGAATGAAAATAACGAGCACGCGGTCTTATTCTTGCATATAATCTTGGCACCATTTCAATATTGTGGTTATAGACATCAGGTGATGCAACAGCGATTGCTTCAAACGCTCCTTTCTTATTTAAAAAATCAGGAGTTAAAATTTCTACTGTTGTTTCTGGAGTTATTTTTCTAATTTCTTCTATACACTTTATAAACTGACTTGCTCCGCCATCTGGTAAATCATCACGGTCGACGGAGGTAATGACAACATATTTTAAGTTTAACTTTTTTATTGCTTTTGCTAAATTTTCTGGTTCGTGAGGATCTAACTTATTAGGGATACCAGTTGCAACGTTGCAAAATGCACAAGCACGAGTGCAAACAGAACCAAGAATCATCACAGTAGCATGACGTTTGTTCCAACATTCACCAATATTTGGACATGCAGCCTCTTCGCACACTGTATGTAGACCATGCAGTTTAACAGTATTTAAGGTCTCATTGAATATTTCACCAGTCGGAGCTTTTGCTCTGAGCCATGGAGGCTTGCTATGCATCTGAGATGCCTAATTCTACCTCTTGTTTTGCTAAAACTTTCTTCAACTTTCTTTTTATTTTTTGTGCTTTTTTGCTTAGTTTAACTGTTCTTGTATTGAGCAAAAAAGCGTCAAGATTACCTTTATAATCTATAGTCCTTAAGGTCCTTATTGCTACACGAAACTTAAATTTTTTATTTAATATATTACTTATCAATGTAACATTATGTAAATTTAAAAGAAAGATGCGTTTTGCTTTACGATTTGAATGTGATACCTTATTACCAAAAGATTTCTTTCTATTTGTTAATTCGCAAACTCTACTCACTTTGATATACCAAGTTATTCTATGTATTTAGGTTACCTTATATAGTGAAATAGTCAATACTCTCTTGCTTAATTTTTATACCATATACTGCTTTGTAGCCAAAAAATATCGTGATTTTCTCTATCATAAGAGAGACCATATGCTGAATTTCCAATGCTTTACTACCATTTATTACCACCAGATGCAATACACCTGAATTTATATTTTGTGCATATGAGATCTTTTTCGGTTTTGTACATTCTGCTATTTCTATTCCAACTATATTCTTCCAGTTTAAAATAAGACGTATTTCATTTCTGCTTATTCTATTCTTTATGCATTTCAATGCACAACTTTCCACTATAGACTTTAATTTTTTCGGGCCACTGCGTTTAAGCATTTTTTCACTATGAACTAGATTTCTCCATGGTTACAACATAGTGTGATAGATATTATTTATAAGATCCGGTAGCTGTGTCGATAATAAAACCAGACCACCATAGTAGATTTAATAAAACAACCTTATTAAAACTTTCACCTATCATCATATTTAGTTGTTTTAATCTACCTTTTCACAATCAACAAACTGTAATAAAAAGGCTCACCCCAGGTGGGTCATTTATAACGCATTCAACTTTTTCTATTAAGTCGCCTTCACTACCTACTACCTTCATTCGAATTGCTTATGCAGAATCAGAGAATAGTGTTGTAAAACAACCAGTAAGTAAACCAGTTACAAGTGATATTAATAAGATATTCCTTAATCTAAAAGCCATACAAATATATTAGCAAGATATCCTGCATTATAAAATCAATTTTTTGTTACTCTGTTACTTACCATAGATTAAATCTCTGCATTCCAGCGTTACATGCTGGAATAGCAGCTCTACCCTTCGGTCTTACACCGCAAAAAGCAGCATTTTTATAAAAAAATCATGTCAAAATAGCACTTGTCAGATAAACCGCAATTGCTCCATTCACCAAATTTTTGTGCCACCACCTCCATTTTATAATTAACTGACCTCTCTTTGTTTTTAATTAGGGATATTTAACTATCATTAACCTAAGTGAATTTTTGAACTAGATGCTATTTCAGTTTCAGCTACTTGGCTTAATGGACCCTTAAGGTAGATCTTGTGCAATTAACTTTTAGCTACGAATATTTAAGAAACTTACTAAATAAAAAAGGCAAAAGAAATACCGTAGTGCTGGTTTTGACCCTATAATAATTTAAATTGATACTGTAATAATTTGCTGACGCTTAGTTTAAGCGCTGTTTGGCTGAGTGCAGAAAAACTTAAAAGATATACAACTACTATAATTTGGTGTAACCACCAAAAAACACCTTAATTTTTTTTTACTAAATTTTGCCATTGAACCCATTCGGCTGTGAGTCAGAAATACCTTTACTATTTATGGTAAGGAAGTTGTTAAATTTTGTCAAGCAGTTTCTTACTTTGCCTTCTAAGGCTTTTACTCGTAACAACCACTGTGCCTGCGATCTTATCATGCCAAGTTTGGCAGCGCTTGTTGAAATTTGACCATATGAAGCCTAAAAATAATGGTGCAACCGACAATATAAAGGAAAAAAACCTCTTAGTTGCCTGTCTTATGGTCATTTTTCCAAAAGTTTGCGCATCTACAACTCTGAGCCCAAGCAATAATTTTCCAGGTGTAGCAGTGAACTTTATCCACATATATGCAACATAGCTAAAGAGCATGATGAATTGGACTATTTGACTCAGGATCCATAATTTAATGAACCTATTCTGCACCGCTTTTTCTTCTACAGACAGTGGCACTTGCATTTGATATTTTGCAGCAATTTGGCTGAATGTTGTCTCATTTTTTGAGTTTAAAAGATGATTTAAGACTCGGCTAAAAAATCCAAAGAATAACAAGAATAAAATGATAATAATAAAATCAAGCAATACCGAGATATAGCGCCTAAGTCCTGTAACATAACATACCCCATTTTCATCATTTTTTACCCTTTGAATAATATTTATAGAAGAGAGAACAGAAAATAAACGACCAAAAAATTTGTGTAACATAATGCACTTTCCGATATTTGAGTGCCCCTGGCCGGACTTGAACCAGCATGCTTTTGCAAGCAGCAGATTTTGAGTCTGCCGTGTCTACCATTCCACCACGGGGGCCTTTTTAAATGGTATAGACAATACAGGATTAGTCAAATTTTTTTGCTCTTACATCTTTCAAATGAATACTAAATATTCTACAATAATCGACAGTTACTCTAAAAACTTAAAATGAATAAACTAGCTAGTCTCATCAATTCAAAAAGTGTAGATAAGGAAATATGTAAATTGCCGCATAATTTAGAAGCAGAACAAATGCTTATTGGCGCAATGATTCGTGATAATAGAATCTGTGATGCGGTTGAAGACACAATCACTGCAGAGAATTTCTATGATCCACTGCATCAAAGTATTTTCACACAGATATCTAAAACCAGAAAACACGGTATAGTTGCCAATGAACTGAGCCTTAAAATGTTTTTTGAAAACGACCAAGCTTTTATCGAATGTGGTGGAGTTGAATATCTTGCAAAGCTTGCAGCAAAGGCAAGTATTGCACTCGATATCTATAGTTTGACTAGAATAATCCGCGATACCTACTTAAGAAGGTGCTTAATCAAGCTCGGACAGGAGATGGTTAATGATAGTTACAACTATGACATCGAAAATTCTGCACAGGTGCAAATTGAGCAAGTGATGACTAAGTTATTCAATTTAGCAGTAAAAAGGCTAGGTGAGAAAACATATATAAAGCTTGCAAGTTCAGTTAAAGATGTAGTTAAAAAAATTAGTACGCTAAAAAATAATCCAGAGGCTCTAGGCATTACAACCGGACTTCAAGATCTAAATCAGCTCCTTGGTGGTTTGCAGAAGTCTGATCTATTAATTTTGGCTGCAAGGCCTTCTATGGGTAAGACAGCATTGGCACTAAATATTGCGCTTAATGCTTGTAAGGTCTTGCAAAAAAGAGCGGATGAGCAACACTATGTAGCGTTTTTTTCACTTGAAATGTCAGCAGAACAACTAACTACAAGATTGATCACTATAGACTCAGGAATTAGCTATTATAAAGCATTAACTGGAAGGATTAGTGATTTTGAATTGCATGAATTCATCAATGCTAGTGCGGAATTATCTGAGTTGCCTTTCATCATAGACGATACTCCTGCGCTATCAATCAGCGCTCTTCGTACCAGAATACGTTTGTTATATCAATTATACAACGTAGAAGCAGTATTTATTGATTATTTGCAGTTAATCAGAGGAACAACAAAGAGAAGTAATGAAAATAGAGTGCAAGAGATTTCGGAAGTGACACAAGGCTTAAAGGCAATTGCAAAGGAACTAAATATTCCTGTCGTTGCATTGTCGCAGCTCTCCCGTTCTGTTGAGCAAAGAGACGACAAAAAACCACAACTTGCTGATTTACGTGATTCAGGAAGCATAGAGCAGGATGCAGACATAGTAATGTTCCTCTATAGAGAAGAATATTACGAACTGAGAAGGCAGCCAAGTGAGGGAAGCAATAAACATCGAGAGTGGCAAGAAAAAATGGAGAAAATTAGAAATGTTGCAGAGCTCATTATTGCAAAACAAAGAAACGGGCCAATTGGCAGTGTAAAGCTATATTTTGACTCTAACCAAGGTGCATTTAAAGATTACACGAAAAGGCATAGTTTGTAGCTTTCAGTAATCTTTTGCCAACGTCTATCTTTACTATGACTTCTTGATTTATCAATGAACTGCACAAACATTGTGATTTGATAAACAGAATTCAAAGTAGCTTACAGAAATGCAAAAACTACTTGACAAACTTTGCCGGTCCCCTTATAATGGTACTGAAGCTATTTGTTTATCTTCAGTCTGTGCAGATAAAATAACAGAAAAACTTAATGTATCTGTGTTTTATTTTTTACACTATGTGCACCTCATATCTTTTACATTGTTGTCTACATTGTCAGCTAGTGCTGCAAATCTTCCTGCTGGGCACTTAAACATTAAAAAATTCCAACATTATAAAATAGATAGTGAATAACTAGCTAACGGGGTTTCTTTTGTCCTTTTTTCTGCTTAGTAAATTTCTTAACGATTATAGTCTAGATTGGTTGCGGTTTAAAAGCAGTCGAGTCGTAGTTATTAAGTGTTTAAAACATAAAAAAATGCCAATGTTTTTAAATAGATATTAACCAGGACTCATTTGCCTTTTTTTTCTCCTAAAAAACTCCTCAATCAACTCTTCTTGTTAAACCAATAATAACCAAATTTCCGTACCCTTTTGATCAAATTTTTTACAACTTTCTCTTTAAATAATGTGTTTCATAGTAGTCTATATTTCTTTTCGCATATTCTTGTCCATATTTCAACATTTGATAAAAGATACGTGCTAATTTTCTTGCAGTAGCAATAATTGCCTTTGGGGCTCCTAAAAACTTAAATTAAGGAATTTCTTCCTGGTTTGACAGATTTCTTCTGTTTGGTGCTGTTTAGTAAATTTCTTAAATATTGTAACTACAGTCATTCTGCCGCTTGTTAGCGGGATCTAGGGATACCGCGAACGAATCCGCGGATGACGAACCGCGCCTAGTGTCACGCGCTGGAATGACACCACCTCTGGTGGACTAAAATTACAATGTTTGTATAGCTATGCGTTATATACTGGGATGACAATATAAGAAAGATCTAACAAAGGAAAGAGTAGGGAAAAGCCTACCTATTTTGCTCTAGTTAGTTACCGACTAAAAAACGAAAGAATAGAATGCAAAATTGAACAACATTTTCTATAATTAAATTTTTTAGATGAAGAAATGAAGATTCGCGTAGGAATTAACGGTCTTGGTAGAATAGGAAGAAGTGTATTGCGTGCTATCCATGAAGTAGGAAAATATAATGAACAAATAGAAGTTGTAGCTGTGAATGGATCACTCAGTACTGAGCAGCATGCACATTTAATTAGGTATGATTCTGTTCACGGCAAATTTAACGGTGATATTGGGTTTAATGAGTCCGAAAATTGGATTTCTACAAATGGCAAAAAGTTTTCTTTATACAGAGAACGGAACCCTGAAAATATTCCTTGGGATGTTGATGTAGTACTTGAATGCACTGGTGCATTTAACAAGCGCGCAGAAGCAGCAAAGCATAATACAGGAAAAGTTATTGTCTCTGCTCCAGTTTCAGATGCTGATATAACTATAGTTTATGGTGTGAATAATGATATGCTCAAAAAAGAGCATAAAGTAATATCAGCAGGTTCTTGTACCACAAATTGTCTCGCTCCAGTTGTAAAGGTTCTGCACTTCAATTTAGATATGAAAAGCGGTTTTATGACCACTGTACATGCCTACACGAATGACCAAAATGTTCTCGATGGTAACCATAGAGACTTACGCAGGGCAAGGGCCTGTGGGTTATCTATAGTGCCAACCACAACTGGAGCAGCAAAGACAATAGGTTCTGTCATTCCTGAATTAAAGGGAAAGCTAGACGGCACTGCCATTAGAGTTCCAGTTGCTAACGTTTCTATGGTTGACCTTAAATTCACCACTGACAAGAAAGTAACAGCTAAAGAAATAAACGAAATATTTAAAAACTCAGTAAATGATGTGCTTTCCATATGTAAGGAACCTTTAGTCTCAATAGATTTCGTGCATAACCCTTATAGTGCAATCGTGGATTTAGCTGGCACATATGTTACAGGTGATATCTGTAGAGTTGCAGCTTGGTACGATAATGAATGGGCTTTTTCACTAAGGATGTTGGACATAGCATTATTGTGCTATAATAGAATATGAATAGAAACCCTAACAAATATGCTTCCTTTTATGAACACCTCACAGAACTCAGAAAAAGGGTTATTTTTTGCTTTCTATTTTTTCTCATCGTCTTTGGTCTTTGCTACTATTTTAAAGAAAATATATATTATTTTTTACTTACACCCTTAATAGAAGTTACAAAAAATAGCAACGACTTTTCTCTAATCTATACAGATCTAACAGAAGCATTCTTTGTGTATCTCAGGGTTGCAATAATGAGCGCGTTTTTGTTTTCTTTTCCTGTATTTGCATGGCAATTCTATATGTTTTTAGCACCAGGATTATACAAAAGCGAAAGGGCAGTGTTGTTGCCATACTTAATTGCAACACCGATTTTATTTATAACAGGAGCTGCTGTAGTTTATTACTACATATTCCCTCTAGCCTGGAAGTTTTTTATCGCCTTTGAACACAGTGGTAAATCCTTCGGCATACCGATAGAGTTTATGCCGTCAGTTAGCGAGTATCTAGACCTTGTTCTCCAATTCATGTTTGCATTTGGCACTGCATTTCAAATTCCAGTCATACTTACATTAATGGTTAGGGTTGGATTACTTACTACGCAAAGTTTGTCGAATAAGCGCAGAGTTGCGATAGTAGCAATTTTCATTATTGCTGCGATCTTAACTCCACCTGATGTGTTAAGCCAAGTAGGGCTTGCTGTACCAATGTTAATTCTATACGAGCTATCCATCCTAATGTGTAGATATATTGAGAAGAAAGCAAAGGATTCTAATAGATGAAAAACTCTATCCATTGGCATCTATAAAAATTACATAATATATATTATGGAAAATAAACACAGTTACTTAGCAAGAGAAAATGCAATTTTTGTTCTTTATATATGTAAGTCTCCAAAGTACTCAAATGCATAAAACTATGTATTCTACTGGATTATCAACTGAGGTATTCAGAATACTGTGAATACCTCAACATATACTTAAATAAGAAAGTTGGTGTTTTGGTATTAGTTCGAGAAAATGGTTGAGAAATAAGCAAGAAGATCTTAAAGGAAAAAGATTTTCTTTCCGTATCCGTTCAGCTAAGCAGTGTGAAAGACAATAGATAGAAGATCGTGGAAAGGGTTTTTAGCCCCTTTGTTTCCCATGTTTAAGTATAATGGAATTATCCATTCATGGATACTGTCTTTCCTTTTTCTTCCTACTTGTTTTTTAAATTAACTACAGGGTTTATTAGCAGCAGGAGCAGGTGCTGGTGATGAGACTCCATCAAGTTTTTATCACTAGGTTTTGATATTGCATATGTAATACCACCAGCAGCAAATCCAACTACCAAAGCAGCAGCTACAGCACACACACTCGCAAGAAATAGGTATTTGCACTGAACAGACACAATAGAATTACATAATAATTAAAATAACAAAGCCATAGGTTCTATTACCTACTAACGTTTGATAGTTCATAAGTCTGAAACGCAAGTTAACAGACTATTATAATTTTTACTAAGATACTAATATAGTTAAGATTTAATAGTGAGATGTGAGGAACGAAAGGAACAAGAAATCATCATGATTGTGCAAATGATTGCCAACAGTTTTACCGTTAAGCACAGGTATATAAATTTATACTATAAAATGCAATGACTTACTTAAGCAGGAACAAAACCAAATAGAAACACAGATATTAAGACTGACTATGAAGCATTTAAAGAAAAGTTTTGCTTGGCAATAGCAATATCTTACATCACTGAATAATAGTGTTAAGCCAACTAGTTTTGGGAAAAATTCAATTAATACTTTTTTGCTTATTCCAATCATCGTACCCACTGCTGTAACAATAGCATCAATTGTGTGTGTCTACCTTTTTTTGGATGCTATCAGTATTAAAGATGGCGATTCTAAACTAGCTAAAACAGCAAAAATTTTAGTAAAAATCTTCATCCATATTGTTGCTGCTATGGTTTTAGTTCCGCATACTATATCAAATCTAATGACTTCACTAATACCTGGTCTTATTTTTTATTACATCAATAAAGATTTCTTTGACCAAAAAATACGAGTATAGAAGGTCAAGCAGTGGAGAAAATTAAGGTAAATAAAGAAGTTGATAAATTAGGGCAATAGAATGACGCAGATTAGGATCAATCAGATATAAAAGTAATATCTTGAGAGATGAAAGATAAACGAGCTATAGATCAGACTGTTATAGCAAGGATTGTAAATCATGATATAAAGGACAGTAAAGGGGTGATACGAACCAACCGCAAATGACCAAAGTGTTGCTATAAAGGAATCATTGCTGAAAATCTCCCTGATCAAACAGAAGGTTTTGCTTCTAGCTTTGGCTTGCAGTGTAGTCTTGTTAAAGAGGGTGGTATAGACTTGTAATGTGGTCTTAATGCATGGACTGGAGCTAACAAGGAGCAAGCAATGAAACTTTGAGAGAAAGTGAGCTTGCATAAATTTTGCTCTTTGGCAATGATGGCATATTGTCCATAGAGCAACACAGCGGCACACAAAGAAGATAAAATATAACTCTAGAGAAAGCTTTTAGTAATAGTGAGGCTTTATAACTATGTGCTCAAGTTAAGAGGTGCTTTCTGCATATTTTCATCTACTTGTACTGCTTTCATTTCATCTATTTTAGTACTAGGTTCTAATATTTTATCCGCAGCACAAGACACTACCCATGCTGCCGCTGCAACTATAACTACTGTTCCTATTATAGGATATGGCCCGAATGCGATTGTTTCAGTTACAAAAAGCGTTGTTGCTGTAGCAGTACCAAATAATATTGTTAAACCAAAAACAACAAAAGACACTTTACTCTGTTGGTCAAGTCGCTTCATCCTCTCTTCAGACCAAAGTGATTTCACACGCCGAATTATATAGTGACTTTTGTTAAAATTGCTCGGGATTTTACTATCATTATTCTTTGACAAAAGATCTGCTCTTTTTCCTATTAAAGTCTTAATTACCCCTTCGCAGCTACATCGAGCAGCCATATGTAAAGGATTACGCTTACCTTTATCTATTGTATTAACATTTACTCCTGCTTCTATTAGAGTTTCTGCTGTCTCTGCACCCTTGACCCAATGTAAAGGAGTGCGTTTATCTTTATCTACTACATTAACATTTGCTCCCGCTCCTATTAAAGTTTTTACTGTCTCTGCACCGTCAGCAAAATGTAAAGGAGTTATTCCATATTTATCTGCTGCACGAACATCTGCTCCTGCTTCTACTAGAACTTTTACTATCTCTTTACGACAGAACTGAGTAGCTATATGTGAAGGAGTGCGTTTATCTTCATTTGCTGCATTAACATTTGCTCCTGCTTCTATTAGAGTTTGTACTATCTCTTTACGGCCACATCGAGCAGCAAAGTGTAAGGGAGTGCATTTATCTTTATCTTCTGCATTAACATTTGCCCCTGCTCTTATCAGAGCTCCTATCATCATTTTTCCGATTAGAACTTCTATTTCCCCTTTACAACCAAATTGAACAGCTGTGTACAAAGGAGTCTTTCCATTTTCATCTTCTACATTGACATCTGCTTTTACTTCTAACAGACTATTCACTATACCAATATGACCCTTCTCAACAGCCAAATGTAAAGAAGTATGTTTATCTTTGTCCACTGCATTAACATCAATTCCTTCTACCCCAAATAAAGCATTCACCACATTTTTTAGATTATTGTGAACAGCTAAATGCAATAATCCATATTTTACTGCAAATAAGTGATTTACATCAAAATTAGTTTCCTTCCACTCTTCATATGTACTTGAATCTAGTGCTTTTAACTTCTCTTTTATTTTTGCAATTACGTTATCTTTACTTAAATCTGTTTCCTTATCGATTGCACTTAATATTTCTTTCCACTGTTCATATTCCATTGTCACCCCTTTTTAAATAATGTTTTAATTATCGTAGATTACGGCAAAAAAAGTCAATTCATTTTTTTGAGAGGAAAGCTTGAAACTCTTTCGTTGGTGAATTGTTACGCTACTTGAATGAATGGGAGATAAGCATCATGATAAAATTAGTTAAATTTTTAACTAAATAAAAAAAGCAAAAGAAGCCCTAGTTAATATCTATTTAAAAACACTAGCGTTTTTTTATGTTTTAAATACTTAGTAATCGCGACTTAGTTGTTTTTTATTGCAACTAACCTTTAGTCATAAATGTTTTAGAAATTTACTAGGCAAAAAAAAGGCAAAAGATATATTATGGTGATAGTATTTACTCTCTAATCCTGCAAATTAGTATATTATACTGTCCTAAACGCTTTATAAGCGAGTTTCAACTTATATAGGTAAAAAATTAGAAATATTGTGAAGACATAAGGTACATATAGTGCAAAAAATTAAACATAAGATGCTAACTATATAATACTTTGTCATTATCTAGGTGAAATTCCTAATTTTTATTAGTGAGCACATTAACTATGAAACAGTCTATATTGCCATCGAAGATGGAATTTATGTTACCCACCTCATATCCGGTCCTTAAATCCTTTACCATTTGATACGGATGCATAACGTATGACCTGATTTGATTGCCCCAACCTATGCCGCATTTTTTGCCGTACTCTTCAGCCATTTTCTGCTCTTTTTTCTCCAGTTTAATTTGGTATAAACGCCCTTTAAGTAATTTCAATGCCTCATTTTTATTCTGATGCTGGGAACGGTTATTTTGGCACTGAACTATAACACCTGTTGGAATGTGTGTAACACGCACCGCACTTTCAGTTTTGTTCACGTGCTGGCCGCCTGCCCCTGAAGCGCGGTAAGTGTCAATCTTTAGAGTTCCCTCATCCACAGCAATATCAATTGAATCCTCTATCACTGGAGTCACTCCTATGCTTACAAAACTGGTATGACGTTTACTGTTTGCGTCAAATGGTGATATTCTAACAAGTCTGTGAATGCCACTTTCGCTTTTTGCCCATCCATATGCCTTCTCTCCAATGATTTTTATTATTGCAGATTTTATACCAATTGAGTCTCCTTCTAACTTTTCTACAACTTCAACTTTAAAATTGTGATAAATCTCTGCCCACCTTATATACATGCGCATTAACATTTCAGCCCAATCATTGCTCTCTGTTCCACCAGCTCCTGAGTGTATTTCTAAGAAGCAATCATTATTATCCGCTTCATCAGTAAATAAGAAATCTGTTTCTTTACGCTTGATTAATTTCTCCAGTTTTACTAATTCATTTTCAACTTCAGAGAAAAACTCTTCATCGTTTTCATCAATAGCGGATTTCATTAAACTGATAGCATCATTATAATCACTTTCTAGCTTTGAAAACGACTCTACATCATTCTTAATTTTAGAATATTCTTTTAAAACTTCTTGTGCCTTTTGGTTGTCTTGCCATAGGTTACCATCCGCAGTCTGAGACTCCAACTTTTCGAGGCGCAATTTTAGTTTTTCTACGTCAAAGACACCTCCTGATAACAGAAATACTTTTATCTAAGTTCTGAAAATACTCAAGAATCTCTAGATAGGTTTTCATTATGCTTTAGATTTTAATATATTTATTATTAACAGCAATAACAGTACACAAAATAGAAATTTAACCATATAATAGTTAATTTAAAACAATCTTATTATACTCTAATGTTTAAAGGAATCAAGCATATACGTTTGTTAGAAAATAAGGTAAAATAATGAGTGTTGAGACAAAATTTCACTATGATTTAGATAAAAAGGCTATTGATAGCTTGGTAGAGTCACTCAATAATCAGAAATTAGAAAACATTCATAATATTATAAAAACAATAGATAGCGTTCAGCTAGCCTATTTTTTATCCACCTCAATCAGTGATCACAGAGAGCAGTTAGTTAGTGTCCTCGATCAATATTCATTAAGTAATGCTCTAGTGCATGTAGTACCAGACTTACAAGTGGAGATCATAGAAACATTGGGAATAGAAAATGCGGCAAAGTTACTGACACTCCTCGATGTGGAAGATATAGTAGCCATAGTGAAAGATTTGGACAGAAAATCCATAGAAAATATACTTAAATACCTGCCCAACGAAACTCAAAAATCAGTAGAGGAATTATTATCGTACCCAGAAGAAAGTGCAGGAAGATTGATACATAAAGATATGGTTATAGCTCCATATTATTGGACGATAAACCAATTAACAGAATTTTTGCGCAGTTATAAAAAAATACCAGAAAAATTTCATCAGATCTTTATTATTGACTCAAAATTAGAGCCTATAGGTAGTGTTAATTTGAACAAGGTAATATCTCACTCAGGAGAAACAATAATAAAAGAGATAATGAGTCAAGACATAAAGATTATTAAAACCGGAGTAGATCAAGAGGAAGTAGCAAGGGTATTTAAAGATTATTCTCTATTGTCAGCTCCAGTAGTAAATAAGCGTGGTAAAATCATTGGTGTGATCTTGATTGAAGATGTAATAAAAGTTGTTCAACAAGAAACAGAAGAAGATGTACTCAAAATAAGTGGTGTGTCGTCTAAAGCCGATATAAATGCTCCTATACATAAAACTATAATTCAAAGGCTACCTTGGTTATTATTTAATCTCTTAGCTGCAACAATATGTTCTGTAGTAGTTGGCTTCTTCGATGATATAATAAAAAGTTTTGTAGTGCTACCAATAGTTATGCCAATAATTACATCAATGAGTGGAAACGCTGGATCCCAAACAGTAACGCTAACCATTAGGGCAATTGCAACAAAATATTTGACTGAACAAAATGCAAACAGAATACTGATAAAAGAATTTTTCATAGGTCTTATAAATGGGATAATTTTATCTACTATTTCATTAATGGTATTGGCAATAAGATTTCATAGTTTCAAAGTGGAGATAATTTTTGTGGCTTCCATGGTTATGATGTCAATCATTGCAACGTTTATCGGAACTTTCATTCCTATAATGCTTCACCGTTTAAAATCTGATCCTGCAGTTTCTTCTTCAATTCTAACATCAGCAACAACTGATATTCTTTCAGCTTTTATATTTCTCGGTTTAGCTACACTCTTTTTATTAAATAGCTAAAAAGATTGCGCTATAAAAATCCTGCTTCAACTTTTGTGTTTCTTTCACACCTAGCCCTTTAAAGGATTACAGTATTTTTTCCAATGAATTATCAACCGTTAAGAGAAAATTAAGGCTTTTCAGTTTGATCTTTTTATTATAATAACTATAGGTTTATGTTCTTGATTGAAAATGATGTTTAGAAGCTTTCTCTTAATTTTTGTATTTACAGTACTTATCCCTCTGTCAAATGCTGATGCGAGGAAATATGTCAGAATTGTTGGGTCTTCAACCGTTTTTCCTTTTATCTCATTTATAGCTGAGGACTTTAATCGTATATTCTCCTTTAAGACTCCAGTTGTAGAATCAATAGGAAGCGGGCCGGGATTTAAAATGTTTTGTTCAGGAATAGGAGAAAATACACCAGATATTGCCACTTCATCTCGTCCTGTAAAAGAGGCAGAAATAGAGCTATGTAAAAGGAACAAAGTTAATGAAGTGGTAGAGGTCATTATTGGCTATGATGGAATTGTCGTTGCAAATTCGAATCAAAGCCATAAATTTGATTTTACAAAAAAGGATTTATTTGAAACTTTATCTGCATATTCTCAAGATAATGGTAAGCTAGTAAAAAATAACAAGAAGTTTTGGTCTGATGTAAATCAAACCTTACCAAAAACGGGAATTGAAATTTATGGTCCACATCAGAATACAGGCACATACGAAACTTTGGTTAATTTTGTTATGACTGATCAATACTCATGCATGAATTCAAGAATTTTTAAAGAAAGTTATAAGGATCCAGAAGAAAGAAAGAAAGCATGCAGTAATATAAGAGATGATGGAAGGTATATAGAAGTTGGAATCAATGAGAACATAGTAATACAAAAATTGAAAAGTAACAAGAATGCCTTAGGAATATTTAGTTTCAGCTTTTTAATGAGGAACCAAGATAAGATACAAGGGAGCACGATTGCAGGAATTGAGCCAACTTATGAAAATATATCATCAGGAAAATATATATTAGCAAGGCCTCTATATCTTTACATAAAGAAAGAACACTTAAATACAGTTGATGGACTAAGAGAATTCATTAGAGAAGTTATAGATTCAATCAGTACTGAAGGTGGGTACCTATCTAGGCTCGGTCTGATTCCACTTTCGAATGAAGATATAAAGAGAGTTTTAGCAAAAGTTCATGATATAGTGTAATACCTTTTGTTCTAGAAAATCAATCAGCACTTGTAAAACTTTGTGTTCAATTGCATTTATTGTTAAGATACTCCTATTACTACTTAGCTTAACAATGGTTATTCCTGCTATTACTATAAGTATCTGGGTTACTAATGGAAAAACTTCTGGCTAGGTTTATAACTACTTGCCATCTGGCACAAAATTTTTATTTTATTAGGTGATTTAAGTAGATTGTATGAAATGCTGGTAGTTTTGCGATTACCAACTCGTACCTAGACTGCTTTCTCTCTGTTTGGAGCTACTCTATTTTATCTTGATAATCTGAGCAGCTATGCCGGTTCATTGTTTGAAACGATATCTGGTATTACAACTACAGGAGCAACTGTATTTAATGATGTTGATAGGCAATTTCGTCCTAATTACTATAGGAATTGCGTTTTTTCCTATATTTAAAGTTCTGAGCCTAAACAATCTACTCTATTCTGAATACTTAAAAATGCTATAAAGAGAAGGTTACTGAACACACGCAAAGTGTAAGTGATTCATGCTATACGGCAATATATTATTGGCTTAATTTTACTATGTCTGCTATGTTAACTGGTAGATTTGCTAATTATAACTATTCCATAGGGTACTATAACGATCCCTTACTAGAAGTCATAACAATTATTTTTATAATCTTGGATTATCTATCCCTTTCTAAGCTATTTAAAGATCATAAGGCGGTTAGACATTTGTCATGACGAACAGGTTTCCTATTTTATTGAATAGCTATTGTTTCATCTTTGTTCACTTGCTCTTGGTTATATAAAAATGTTGATTTAGAAGTATCATTATCATTTAGATGCAGCACATTTACCATCACCTCTTTATTACATCAACTGGCTATACAACTTGTAATTATATAGGTTAGGGCTTTATTTTAGTCTTAGTTTTTTTCTAACTTTTGTTGGTAGATGCAGCCTCTCTGCCCCAGTAGCATAAAAATCTTCCGTTTGATCGTTTTTCTAAGGTCTATAGAAAACCAGTTTCGCCTTTTATTAAACCATTGACTATAAGCGATATAGTAAAATTTGATGATAAAACCCTAGAAAGTGATGAGGTTCACTCTTTCTTTACATTTTTTACAATTTATATATTAATATTCACTATTTTATCAGTAGTGATGTCTTACTTAAGTAATACAGACTTTATAACCAGCATTAGCTCAGCCTATACAACACTCACAAACTCTGGCCCAGAATTCAGTAACTTAATAGGATATTCAGGTAATTATTCTTTTTTTAGCGGAGAAGTGAAACTATCTCTGTCGTTTTTAATGCTGCTTGAAGCAAAGCTACAAAAAAAGCTACTTTCTATGCTCAACAAATCAGTTTGCTTATATAAATAAGCAAACTTTCTTGGATTCCAGTGTCTGCACACTGGGATGACAAAAAAGAGGCTACTTAGATGACAAAGAAAGGATACAAGGATGGTAAAAAATGGGCACTGAGATTGTGACAGGAGGGAATGCTGGAATGGTACCTGACGATTCGAAAATCGTCATACAGTTGAGCCGTAAAAAGCTGTTAGGTCTATAGTTTACATTTAAATTTTATTTTATATTATTGTAAGTATTATACAACTTTAGGGAGCAGTTATGGCAGTGATGCCTGATAAATGGATAAGGGAAAAAGCTGAAAGCTTTGGAATGATAGAGCCCTTTGTGGATCATAAAAGCAGTAAGGGTGTCATGTCTTTTGGACTATCATCTTACGGGTATGATGCAAGAGTAGATAATAAATTTAAGATTTTTACTAATGTTAATTCAGCTGTGGTTGATCCTAAGGATTTTTCTAAGAACAGTTTTATAGATAAGGAAACAGATGTGTGCATAATTCCACCGAATAGCTTCGCACTTGCAAGTACAGTAGAATATTTTCACATACCAAGGGATGTATTGGCTATTTGTGTTGGTAAATCAACTTATGCGAGGTGCGGGATTATAGTAAACGTTACTCCCTTGGAACCTGGATGGAAAGGTCATGTTACACTTGAATTCTCGAACACTACTCCGCTTCCTGCAAAAATTTATGCCAATGAAGGAGCATGCCAATTTGTGTTTTTAAGTGGTGAAAGTGAGTGTGAAAAATCATACGACGATATAAAAGGAAAGTATATGAACCAACATGGTATTACCTTACCGTTGGTGAAATAATGACTTTTATTGTTTAGAAAAGTTTGATATTACTTCATTGTACTGAAGATTATAAAGATGTGCTCTTACTAATTCATTACATTCTTTATCGCCTAAAACTGCACGTGCAGGGTGATTTTTAAACGACTCTACATAGTCTGAAAAGAACCTTGTAGAAGGAGCACTACTTAAAGCTTTTGCAACTTCTTCTTTCTCTTTATTGGAAAGTTGATTAAATAATTCTTCGCCCTTTGTTTGCAACTCATCTTCAAATTCCTGTTTTATATTGTCCTTATTTACTCTTTGCAAGAAGGAAAACTCTTCAAAGATATATAAGGAAGAGACGATGCTATTGAAAGTCCCAGTGAAGCATGCACTTGAACCATGATCACCATACACCCCGTATTCCGTTTGCGATTCTATTAGATGCTGAACTAGTTGGTATTTTCTCTGGAGCATTCGTGTATCAATATCTATGTTAGAACCAGCACTTTTTTTACCTTTGTCATTACAAGCTTTCCAAACCAAATTTAAAACTTGCTTTAATGTTAACCCACTTCCACTATGTATATCAGGATTATTTTGTATACGTTCCAAGCATTCAAGTGCATGTTTTTTCTCATCTTCTTTAAGTTGATATTTATCTGCAGCTTTTTCTGTGTCATTTGTTATACACTTTAGTTTATTAATAAAATTTTCTATTTCTTTTGTAAACCCGTCTTCAATATCAGGTTCACCATAGTTTTCCTTTAGCTTTTTAATATTAATATTTATTGCATCGTTTATGTCGGTATTATGTGTTGTTTGTGGGACGTGTATTATTTCTTCAAATGCTGCAGCTCTTTGCTCTAGCCATTCTGGCAATTTGCCTCCTGCAAGGCAATATAGTTTACGCAATATTGTAACAATCACAAAAAGTACTAGAAGAGAAATAACAAATACTATAACAGATGCTATGATTAGACCAACAGCTAGCCACCTTACAGGAGCTAGCAAAACTTTTTTTACTTTTGATGGTTCTTGTGTATTGGCTATTGCGTTTACTCTTGCTGGCATACTAGTTAAGTTAATAATCAATATATTTTATATATTGATCTTCTTTCGTCTTGTCAAGCCAAATTTTTACTTTGCACTTTCCCGTTTCTAAAGTCTCTAATCATTAGAGGGACAAAAAAGTTTCGATTTTTTGAGCTGAGCAAAGCCATTTAAGTTATAGAATGGATCAGAAAGAGTGAGTGTATAAAAAATATGTAACCCTTTAGTGTTCTTGTAACTTCAATATTGGTTATTTATAAATGCCTTGCCTATGTCCTACTGAAACAACAGTTGCTTTATGTTCTGCAGTGTTTACGCGGTAGACGATGCGATAATTTTTAACTACTACTTTCCTTACGTTTGCTGGGGTAAAGCTGGAATATCTTTTTTGAGGGCACGCTTAGTACATTTAACTCAGTAGGGCTTTTCTCCAGGCTTTTTCATTAATCTCTATTTCCTCCTCACCATCACATTCCTCAATAATTTTAGACAATCCAATATTTTCTATCTCCTCAAGTGCTTGCTAGCCATTTTAGGGTAGTAGTAAAAAATATTCTTCGCTTAGCACTTTAAATGTGATATTTTATCCATTAGTTGAAAATTTTAAATTCTTTCAATTAATCTTATCTCTGAATTCTCTTAATAATATTAAAATTGGTATTTTCAACGCAGATGCTATTTAGACTTAAAACAATATTCTAAAAAACTTTTCTACGTAATTTAATTCCTGTACATCATTCACTGCATAAAGTGGTATAGTTTGCTGCTCTATACCTGGTATTTCTATAAAAATTTTACCTACTTCTTGCCCTTTTTTAATAGGTGCAGGTATCATATCTTTATATTCAACACGCACCTTAATTTTATCACGTAGATTGCGGTTATAAGTTATGGTGACATCATTTGCAACTGTGGCAGATACTTTTCTCTCCTTTCCGTATAGAACATTTATTTCCTCAACTACACTATCCTTAGCAAATATCTTCTTAGTATTAAAATGATTGAAGGAATATTGTATCAGTCTTTTTGCTTCTTCTATTCGCTCTTTTTCAGTGTTTAAGCCATTTACAACAGCGAAAATTCTCCTATCGTTTCGTTTTGCAGAAATTACAATGCCGTAACCACCAGCGTTTGTATAACCGGTCTTTAAGCCATCAACTCCAATATCATGAAAAAGTAAAAGATTTTTATTTTTTTGTATGATATCGTTATATGTTAGATATTGTTTAGAAAATAAATCATAATATTCAGGGAAATCAGTAAAAATCCTTTTTGCTAGTACTACCAAATCTTTTGCACTCATGAAATGATCTTTATCTGGCCACCCGCTTGAATTGACAAAGTAACTGTCGCTTAGGTTCAAATTTTGTGCAACTTCGTTCATTTCAACCACGAAATTCTCTTCTGACCCGGCAATGCCCTCAGCTAACGTTATGCAGGCATCGTTACCCGAGACCGTTGTAACTCCTTCAAGCAATTCTTTCACCGAAACAGATTGACCTTCCTTTAAAAACATAGAAGAGCCTTTTCTTTCCCACGCTTTTCTACTTACTCGAAATTTATCCTTCATGTCTATTATTCCAGCTTTTAAATAATCGAAGGCTACATATAAAGTCATTAGCTTGCTCATTGAAGATGGAGACATCTTTTCGTCGGAATTATGCTCAAAAATGAACAAGTCTGAGGCTAAATCTAAAACTACTGCTTGCTTTGCTTTAGTTCTAAATTGGTATGAATATGAAGAAAAAGGAAGCGTAGAAACTAACAGCAGGATTACCAATTTGTCTAATATACTCATAATTTCAAATGTGTAATACACTAATTAATATATAATTTTGTATGCGCATTTCAATGAAATTAAGGTAAAACTTTTATATGTACGGTATAATAGATTTTGTATAGCTGCTGCAGATATTAATGTATAGAATTGTAAGCTCAAACATTTTAAAATATAAGAACTGTGAGCCAAAAATAGACGAGAGTGCTTTCATTGCAGGAGATTCGCATATTGTAGGCAAGGTTGAAATAGGAAGAGAGGCGAGCATTTGGTTTAATTGTGTGATCAGGGGAGATATTGGGTCAATCAAAATAGGTGATGGAACGAACATTCAAGATGGCACAGTAATTCATGTAGATAGAAATCCTGGTGGCGATACAATTATTGGCGATATGGTAACAGTGGGACATTTTTGTATGTTACACGCATGCACGGTGCATGACAAAGCACTTATTGGTATGGGTTCTATTGTAATGGATCATGCAATTGTAGAATCTGAAGCTATGGTAGCTGCTGGTTCACTAGTAACACATAGAAAAGTGATAAAAAGTGGAGAAATGTGGGCTGGCAGGCCAGCAAAATTCTTTAAAAAGATTTCAGATGAAGAAGTTAAATATATTACACAATCAGCACAAAATTATATTATGTTAATGAAGAAATATAAGAATTAAAGATTAAAAACATATGCGTCAAGTTAAAATGAGATGGAAAGATGAAGGCATTATTATAGCTGCTAAAAAGTACGGTGATAAAAGCTTAATTCTTTCTCTGTTCATGAAAAACCATGGAAAGTGCAGAGGACTAACTCGGTTGACAAACGATAGCAGTTATAAATTTCAGGTGAGTAATCTATTACATGCAGAATGGAGTGCTAAGCTACCTGAAAATCTAGGATTTTTTAAGTGTGAATTGATAGAATCTCCATTTCACCACTTCTTTCAGGATAGCTTAAAAAGCATCACTATTGTTTCTTTTTCTTCTATCTTGGAAAAAGTACTTCCAGAGAGCGAGCCTTGTGCCGTGCTATATGATAACTTTCAGTATTTCATTGATGTAATTAAGCATGGTAGTGAACCTTGGCAAGGCCATTACCTTAACTTAGAGCTTTTGCTTCTTGCACAGTTGGGGTTTAAGTTAGATCTATCTAAATGCGCTGTAACGGGTGTTAAGGAAAATTTACAATTTATTTCTCCAAAAACTGGCAGAGCGGTGTCAAAGAAAGTAGGAGATTATTATGCGGATAAACTATTACCTTTTCCACAAATGCTGCATGACGTGTATAATAATAACCTACAAAACAGCTACTCATATCAAGAATTTCAATTAGGATTAAAAGTTACAGGATATTTTTTAAATAAGTATCTATTTTCGCAGCTAAATATGAGATTTCCAGAATCAAGAAACCTTATACTATCACTTTAACCTTATATCTTCATCAGAATTAAGCTTGAAGGTAGATTATTCGTAGCAGGATCTAGCTGTCTTTCAAAGTTATTGAGTAACTTGCTAAAGGAAAAAACTTCTCTTTCTTCTCTTTTAGATACTTGCTTACCCCGTGCTTATACGCTCCATAAATCTTAGCTGAAGCCTCTAAGTTGCTTAAAAATGGCTTGTCACTCTGTGATAAAAGCCTGGGGGTAGCCACGAGTAATTGCAGTACACTTACGTTAATTTTAATATTCCTTGCTTCAAGAGAAGGTAAATAAAGACTTTATTTTACATCTGCATTAAAAATTCTACGTAAAAACTTTTCTTGCCCTTTTTCTTAGAGTATGTTGATAGTATGGACACAGTTCCAAGTAAGCAATTCCATAACATTTGAATGACCTTTCCTCCTGGCAGTATCAATTGGCTTTTCACCACAATCGTTTTTTATACTAGCATTAGCACCTCTACCTAGAAGAAACTTCATAACTTTCTGGATAATCTTCTTGAGCAGCAAAACGTAATAGTGTATTACCTATTTCTCCAGTATCATTAATGCTTATTCCTTGATTAAGAAAAATTCTACAACGTTTTTGTGCCCACCGGAAGCGGCCCTATGCACTGGCTTACTTCCATAAGCATTTTCAACGTTAATGCTTTTTCCCTTTCTGGCAAGAAATTTCACAACTTCTAAGCATCCTCTTTGAACAGCGTAATGCAATGATGTCCAACCATCTTTATCAGGGTCACTAATATTCAGTTCTTGGTTGAGGAAAAACTCTACAACATTCTTGTGAACATGCATAGCAGCAAGATTTAAAGCCTTAAACCCATTGCATTCAGCATAAATATTTTGTTACAAGAAATTTTACAACCTCCAACTCGCTATAATGGTAAGCGTAGTGTAGCGGTGTATGACCATCTGTACTAGCACTATCAACACTTACTCCTCGGTCCGTAATTATGGTAATCCCAGAAAATCAACAGCATTTACATGGCAAAAAATTAAACATAAGATGCTAACTATATAATACTTTATTATTTTAATCTGCACAGATTGGAGGTAACTTAATACCTTCAGTATCAGGATAAGGGGGCTAACGAGGTTTGTCAAGTGCTTTTTGTGGTAGTATAAAGGAGCCCCATCAAAATCTTCTCAATAAGGGCAAAGCAACAAGGAGCGAACCAAAAGCGATAAGGCAGGATCCAAACCAGATTATAGGCATTCCAGGTTTGTAGTGTACTTTAGTGGCGATCTTGTTTTTATTTTTATCAATCTCGCCAATTACAATATAAATATCAGAAAATAAATTGTGGTAAATACTGCTTTCAATATTTTTCTGACCCTCCACAAGATAAAATCTATATTCAGGGGTTACTTCACCTAGTATCTTGTTGTTCAACAAATTTCTAATATCCATTGTGCCTCTCACTGCATGGAAATTCTTCTTTTTTATAAATTCAGTATTTCGTAAAGTAACTTTGAATTTGTTGACTGTTATGCTATCTCCTATTTTTAGGTAATTTTCTTTTTTTTCTTGCCAACCGACTGAATAGGCTATACCAAGTACTAGAATTGCTACCCCAGCATGAGCTAACATCATAGCATAGTAAGACTTGGAAACTCCTCTTACTAATGAAATTGATTCACTAAATGCCACTTTAAATAAACGAATTCTTTTGCTATATGCTTCTAAAACAAAGGCTAATAGTGCCATGGAGATTGTAATTGATAGCACAATCATTAGCTCCATATGAAAGATAAACGGTAAGATGGCTGCAGCACTACAGAATGAGAGTCTATATTCATGGAATATTGGTAACAAGCTATTCCCCTGCCAACGGCAGTATTGTCCTACCATGGTAAGCACTAGAGTAGCCAGTGCAATAGGATTAAATAAGGAATTGTAGTACGGTGCTCCAACTGAAATGAGTTCACCGGTTAAATATTTAAGCATTGTAGGGTATAAAGTGCCAATAAACACGATGAAAAAGGCAGTAATTAATAATAAATTGTTCATCAGTATCATTGTAAAGCGGGACAAAATAGGAAAGTTTTGCTTTGGTGTATTCTTTGGTGTCATGCCAGCATGTGACTGCATACTTTTTCCCTGGATCCCAATATCAGCTAATTGGATGATAGATGGTAATGTAATAAGAGATCCACTCTTTTTCGTAAATGCCACAAATATTGCTAAGCTACTGGCTGTAATTACACCAAGTAAAGCCAGTATATACAGCCCATATCCTGGATCATCTGCAAACGTGTGAACTGAAGAAAGTATTCCAGAGCGGACTAAAAATGTTCCAGTTACACTCAATATGAAAGTTGTGAGCGTAAGCAAAATGGCAAAGTTCCTTAAAATATTGAAATTTCGTACCACGAGTAACAGATGCGTCAGTGCTACTGCAATTAACCATGGCATTAAAGAAACGTTTTCTACTGGATCCCAAAACCAAAATCCACCCCACCCAAGTTCGCGGTATGCCCACCAACTGCCAAGGCTAATACCCAAGGTAAGTAGCGACCAAGAAACAAGTACCCATGGCCTGACAATTTTAGCCCAAATGTCTCCTTCGATGTTTATAATTAACCCAGCTATAGAGAGCGAAAAGGGAACGCTAAATCCAAGGTACCCCAAATATAATATTGGTGGATGAATGGCAAGGCCTATGTCCTGCAATATCGGATGAAAACCAAGGCCATCTGTTTCTATGCTTGGCATTTTAGTAAAAGGATCGGACTTAAGTAAAGTAAACAGCGAAAAACAAAAGCAGATTAAGCCTTGAGTGATCAAGGATACTTTCTTTAATTCACTGTTATCACCAATAAAAATATCCATTAGAAATAGGTAAAAAGTAAGCACTAAGGTCCAAAGCAACATAGACCCTTCTTTATTTCCCCAAACGCCACAGATTTTATAGATCAAAGGTTTTGTCGTATGAGAGTGGTAATATACGTTTTCGAGTGAGAAATCGTTTATAATGTGGCAGTAGATCAAAATAGCCATTGATACTGATATACAGAAGAATATGGCAGTGGTAATGAATCGGTAAGAATTGAACGGTAGAAATAGATATGTTAAGGACAATAAGCAGGACAACAGTAGTAATATATTCCCAAGCTCAGGCATAAATCATAGTTATTTGTATAAATAATATTACTAATAATAAGTTAGAAGTTAAAGTTTTAATATAGGAACAAAGTATAAGAAATTTACTTGGCAAACTTCGTCAGCCTCCTTACCATAGTATTGAAGATACTTATTTATCTTCAGTCTATGCAGATAAAATGACAAAAAAACTTAATGTATTTAGCATCTCATGTTTAACTTTTTGCACTATGTGTGCCTTATGTCTTTTACATTGTTGTCTACATTGTTAGCTAATGCTGTAAATTGCACCTACTGGGGACTTAAACTTAAAAATTCCAACATTATAAAATAGATAGTGAATAACTAGCTAATGAGTTTTTCTTGCCTTTTTTCCCGCTTGGTAAATTTCTTAAGAGTTTATAACTAAAGCAAAAAAGTATCTAGCATTTGGAATTTTTAAAATACCAGTTTGCCCTAGAGAAATTATCTAAAGTAAAAAAAGAAGAGCTCATAAAGGACTTTTTACTAAGTCATGTTAGTTCGTTCAAAAAAAGTACCTAAATCGCATGGTAAAAGAGAAGATGCTATAGCAATACTATCAAATGATGAGTGAAGAAATGTTTATAATAGAGACGTAGAGATAGAAGCATTATATAAATAGCATCCCAGGCAAAAAGTAAACCCAAGTATGCACTTGAAGGAAGAGAACGGAAAAAAACCTAAGGGAAACAGGTGGGTCAATAGTCAGCATAATTAATGACATAAAAAAATAGAGAGGCAATACTTAACTGCAAAGATTTTCAAAGTTTTTGTATACAGGAGAAAAAGGAGCATTCACTTAGGGGTAACTCATGCCAAAAAATGATTGATATATATCAAAAGAGAATTGCTGGATATCAGGAGAAGATTTGTTACAATTTAACCTAAATAAGAGAGATATTCAAAAGCATGCAGCAAGAAATAAGAAGCTCATGTGGTATAGAAGAATTCGAGGAATTAGCCGTATAATGTGCTGAAGCAAAACAATTTGATAAAATTGTGACTTGGCTTTGATTTGCTTGTCGAACATACAGAACAAATTAGACACTTAGCTGGGAAAAATGGAAAATCCTTTAACAGAGCTGGAAGAAACTTCGCACATTAATGGTAAAACTGAAGTGACTAGATTGTAACCTGTTTGACACTGAGATCTGATGCAGTTACTCTAACCTAGGTTTTATATTTCTCATAGGGTATCATCACATTGTATGCGCTATACTGGTGGTGACAAGAGAGAAAAGCAATGCTTTTCTTCAGTAGACTCAAACTACAACCATACGATTAAAAGGCAAAATTTTGAAATAATGAAAACAATCGGTACTCTAATTCAAGAGGGATCAAAGCTATTATCATCTCATAAAGTTGAATCACCGTATTTGGACTGCGAAATTATTATGCAGCATGTTCTTGACGTAGAAAGATCGTTCATAATTATGAACTACGCTGATCAAGTATCGATAAAAAAAGAACAGCTATTTTGGAAATTGACGAAAAAAAGAGCAGAAAGGTACCCAATATCGCAAATAATAGGCAACCGTGAATTCTGGAGTAAGAATTTTATAGTCAATCGGCACGTTTTGGACCCAAGAGCAGATAGTGAAATACTAGTCTCAGCAGCGTTAAAATATTATCCAAACAAGAAGCAGGAAATGGAAATTGCAGATTTTGGTACAGGCACAGGTTGTTTATTGATATCCGTACTTAGTGAATATGAACATGCTGTTGGTGTCGGTTTTGAAAAAAGCTTAAAAGCATATAAAGTTGCCTGTCAGAACATGGAAAAACATAATCTGCTTGGCAGAGCTAAAATGTTCCCAAGTTCTTGGACAGAGTGCAAAGGCTTATTCGATCTTATAATCAGCAATCCTCCATATATTAGAAGAGACAAATTAAAAGACCTGCAAGCTGAAGTGCAAAAAGAGCCAAAAATTGCTCTTGATGGTGGAATTGACGGCTTAAGCTGTTACTTGAGTATTTTTCCAATATTGAAAAGGTGCCTTAAGAAAAATGGGTTTGCAATACTGGAAATAGGTGAAGATCAAAATGATATTGACAAAATAGTTCCCTCTTATGAGCTAGCTTTTCAGGAATACATGTATGATTTAGCAGGAATGAAAAGGTGCATTGTTATAAAAAGAACATAGCTAATGTTTTCTTGTATTATCTCTGTCACCCTGTACTGTCATCCCTTACTTTGCTGTGCCAGTGTTTGACACTGGCATTCATATTTCCTTTTTTCTAGATTCCAGGTCGGTTATTTGGATAACAAGAAGAGGGGACTGGAAATAACACCAAGAAAAGCTATCATCTTCTCTAGAAGAACAACATGTTTAAACCTTGCTAGCAAAATGAAAAGTAAGACCAGCTTCTATACCGTGTGTGGCAAATAATGTACTACCTATATTTATGCTACCTGTCTGATTATCTGATGCTGGGTGATTCTTATTGAATACCTGGCTTACACGGCTACCATCGTTGTTTAATTGGTTCAATACTTGTGTTGTAAGGTCAAAATTACTGCCAATAACGCCAAAATGTCTATACCCGATGTGCATATTTACACTTTCATTTATGCTGTAACCTAAGCCAGCTTTCACTTGGTATGCAGGCCTTATTGATGTTGTTTCAAACATCTTCATCCTTGTTGCACCAACCCCAGCTCCAACATAAGGTGAAAAAGAGAGACCATCATTTTTCCAATAGTAATAAGCATTAGCCATTACAGATGCATTCTCAACTTTGTCATTATTGACTTGAATACCGTACCCATAAGTTTTTTTGTTATTGCCTTCACCAATATCTTTTAAGTGTGATATACTTATTCTGTTGCCTTCTAAGCCAATATTATCCACTTTTATAGAAGAATACATTCCTTCTAATTCAGTTCTATAGCTGTTGTTCCCTAATTTTCTTTCATAACCAAATGCCATGTTTGCAGCAAAAAGAGGGTTATAACTTCGCTGGTATTTGCTTAAAAACTGACCTTTTGTTCTCAAATTACCCACATCATTTACAGATATCTTATCACCTTTTGCTTGTAGTTCACTCATGCTATTAAAAAATTGACCATGGTATCCACCACCAAAGTAGAATCCTTCTGTTTCACTTGCAAAAGACTGTTGTAACAACAGTAAAGTAAATGCTGTAACCGCTAATGTTTTTTTATTGCTCATCATACTCCCCTAATTTAAATTAGCTAATTTAATACTAATTAATTAAAAATGGCTTAATGTGAAAAGCTTAACGATTTACATAACCTGTTTTCTAAGCTAAAAGAATAAGACAAAATTGACTTTACTTTCCATTACTTTTTGGTTTATCACCATCATCTTCATCTTCAAATTCGTTATCGAATTCATCATCATATTTTTCTTCTTTAGGTTTACCGTCGCCTTTAAGTTTGCCATAATCTTCCTCATCATCAAACCCGTCAACATCTTCATCATCGATCTCTTCTTCTTTAAGCTCATCATCGATCTCTGATTCATCGTATACTGCATCTTTAGTTTGAGCCTCAACAAGATAATCAGCAGCGTTAGGCCCTTCAGTAGCGTCGTTTTCTTTGTTATCAACCTTACTTTTGTTAGCACCAGAAAAAACTTTGTTTGGGTCATATGGCTCCTGTGTAGGTACATAAGTCTGCTTGAGTAGTTTTCTTGTGAAAGTGTTATCACTGTAGTATAAGATCTTCTTTGATTTAATTGGGTAAGTCGATTCTATCAAAATTATCTGTTCATCACGTGGCAACATAATAATTTCTTGAGGTAACAACAATGCTCTTTGCGTTTCAGAGATATGCAACGATCTTGATGCAGGATTCAAGTCTAAAAATTTAGGTTTGTTCAATGATTCTTGTTGTACAGTTTTGTTCCCTATAAGTTGCGATATTAAGTTAGCTGTCTCAATGTTATTAGCTGCAAAAGTTATTCTATAAGTTGAGTTTGATAAAAAGGAGTTCATTCCTGCTTCTTCGTATATTCCTTTAAGTTGCTCAGTATCTTGAACAATTAAGAATAATCTAACTCTATAGCCACGAAAATATGCAATACCTGTTTGAAATTGCTCCATTTTTCCAAGTGTAGGAAACTCATCCATTAAGAACAACACGCCATAAGGCTCATCATCCGACGGCAATTTTCTACACAAGAACTCAGTTGCTTGCTGGTAAAAAACTTGCATTAAAGGTTTTAACCTGTTTAAGTTGTCTGGAGTTAACCCAACATAAACTGTAACTTTCTTCCTCTTAAAATCTAGAATATTAAAGTCACTTGATGCAGTTGCAGTATCAATCAATGGGTTTGCCCATAGCTCAAGAGATGAGTTCATGGTTGAGACGACACCTGACCTTTCTTTGTCAGCTTTCTGCAAAAAAGCAGCAATGTTCATATATGCCACAGGATGTATTATTTTGCCCATTGTGTCCAAAACAACAGCAAGATTGTAAACTACGTCATCGCTACGCATCGTACGCACAACTTCACCAAAAGATTTAACTTTTTCTGGTGCAGCAAGTAGGTATAATACTACTCCAACAAATAAGCTTCTTGCTTCATTTTGCCAAAAGTCTTGTTCAGGCATAATCAAGTTGGCTATTTTTTGCACATCATCAACCATTTGTCCAGGTTTTTCGCTAATCCATTCTAATGGATTATAGCAGTGGCTTATTCCATCTGGCTGCGCTGGGTTCCATACGTATACCTTTTGCCCTTGTCGTTCTCGCCAACCACTTGTTATTTCATAATTTTCTAATTTTATGTCGTGTACAATTACTGAGTCAGTCCAAAATAATAAATTAGGAATTACAAAACCAACACCCTTACCAGAACCTGTAGGCGCAAATAGCAACGCGTGTTGATATCCATCAGCAATGAAGTAGCCTCTTTTATCCTTACCAAGCAATAGCCCCTTTTTACTTCTTAATCCTGCCTTTCGTATTTCTTTTTCTGACGCCCATTTTGAGTCTCCGTGGAGTGATTCTTTCTTTCTAAACGGCCGCCACTCGATTATTCTTTCTCTTAAATTCCACAAAATAATCATTAAAACAACAACAGGCAATGCAGAAGATATAATTAATTTGATCTTAAGCTCGAGACTATATAACTCTGGATGATGCCAACAATTTTGTATATGATCAAAAATTGTTGGCCAAAGAGCTTGAGGAAAAGGCGTCAATCCAGGGCGAATTGCCTTAAAGTCTAAACCATCTGGACCATCAACAAATAGATAAAACAGTATACCAGATAAATAGAAACAAAATTCTAGTATACTAAAAGCCACAACACCCCCTATTAAAATATTGCGTAGATGATTCCCGCTATGACTCATAAACTACTTTTTCTTAATTATGTGTAAATTTAAGCATTTTCATCGAAGATTTAGTAAATAATATCTCAGAAACGCTTCTTTTTCCCCCACTAGTTCTTTTTAGCTGGATAACAATATCAATCACATTTCTAATATATGGTATAATCTGATCTGGAGGAATACCAAGATTTGCTTGCATGACCATCAATTTTATTTGCTCGAGGGCCATTGTTGGACTATCCGCATGAAGGGTCGATATTGACCCAGGGTGGCCAGTATTTATTGCCCTAAGAAAACTAAAAGCTTCCGCTCCACGGAGCTCACCAACTATTATTCTATCTGGCCTTAAACGTAAGCACGCTTCTATTAAGTCCTGAGTGGTCACTTTTGCCCTACCCTGCCCTCCTTTGGAGGCAATGAGGTGCACTCTGTTTGGATGATCATTCAAAACGATTTCCCTTGCATCCTCAACAGTGATAATTCTTTCTTCAGCCGGAATAGCACGTAAAGTAGCATTAGTAAAAGTGGTTTTACCGGTAGAAGTTCCACCACTAATTATGATATTTTTCTTGTTCATTACAGCATATTCTAAAAACTCTTTTATTTTCTTTTGCTTTAACAGCAAATTCAGGTGGCGATTCACTGGACTATCAATTACTTCTATAGCAGTTTCAGAAAAAGCTCCCATTTTTTCATAATCGTCCAATGCTAATTGTAGACCAGAGGGTTTACGAATTGACATGACTACTTTATCAGGCTCACATGCTGGCGGGAATACTATCTGTATACGATAACCATTTGGTAGTGTGGCTGAAAGTAATGGTGCTTCTTCGCTAAGCTTTTGTTCTGTAGCTTGAGCAATTAGTCTGCCAAGAGATTTTAGATGGTTAAGATCGAATATTTCTAGTTTTTCACACCTTATTTCACTGCGATTTTCAATCCAGACTTCCTTTGGCTTATTTATTGATATTTCATTTACGCCTTCCTCTTGAAATATGCCTTGTAATGGCTCTAAATATGTGTCAAGTGCAGCATAGTTCATTTCACTGATTTAATATTGTTTGTGGAGGAAATACTATATCTTGGTTAACGAATACTTTTAATGCGGTGCCTTGATCAACGTAAACAGTTGGTTTTTTATCTGTAGATCTGTTGACTATATCTCGCATATCTTTAGAGAAATCATCGATTGATTTTCCAATTGCTTCTTCATAAACAGACTTGTTTTTTCTCTGAATAGGTCTTAACAGTTGGCTTACATCTTCTAGGCCTATGTTCACCTTGTCTTCCCCAATTCCTAGCAACTCTGCTATTTCCTTTTTAAATATCCTCAACAAATCTTGCTCGTTTTGAGCATTACGAACTCTTCCAATAGCCCCAAGGTCCAGTTTCCACTTTTCTCCTAGTGCGTTCTCGACTATACTTTTAGCTGTACTATCGTCCTGTAGACCCTTAATAACAGTACCTTTGAGTGGAAAAGTATCTATTTCAGTTGCAGTGATGGATTGTATTGCATCTATGGCAGTTAACGTATCGATAAGATTAGGGGCCTTTTGCCCTATAACAGCTGAACCAATTGAGACACCTGCAAGCAATATTGAAGAAAATAATGCACTTGTTATTTTGTTATCAACTATTCCAGCTATACCCGCTCTACCAAGCTCATCGGTACCAGGTGATGAAATAGCAATATCTATTCCATGAGGAAGAATGATCCTATTCCAATTTATGTTTATGCGGGCTCTTGTAACATCCGAGTCAAATGAATAACCGCCTATTAATCTTGAACCTTTGGGTATTAAAACTGTATCACCAGTTTCTGCATAAACGTTGCTACTAACTACGGCACGCAGCACTCCTTGTAGATCAGAATCTATTGCAGTTTCAAGAACAGCATCAATAATTTTGCCTTGAGTGATCATAAACACGAGTTTTCCCACTCTGGTAGCTATGCTTGCCTGTGCCGAGGTGTTGGATAAAATGGTATCGGCAGTCTTGTCTTCTTTGTTATCACTAGCTGAAATTGCTAACATTTGTGTGCTACGCCTATCTTTAGGGTAACCACCGCTTCCTATCGTAGGAAATGAGGTAGGTAAGTTGCTAGTAGTACTACCATAAGGAAAGTTTTGCTTTGGCAAGACTGGTATATTGGATACAGAGGCTTCTTTTGATTTTTCTTCTTTTTTTACTACTCCTTCTTTTTTAGTCTGCTTTACTTCTGGTATAACTTGTGGCATAGTAAGAGGAGGTAAAGGTGGCAATGAATCAGTAATCGTCCTTTCAGGAACTATTGTATTTTCTGGAACTTGTTCCAACTTTCCTTTCAACTCTTGAATATTTTGCTTTATTTCTTCTTTTTTAATGATCTCTACATTCTCTTCGTTGCGAGAAGGTCTAAAATAGAAATAATATACCCCGACGACCAGAATCACTAAAATAATAACCATTAATGCTCTGTGACCTTGATTAGAGCCAACTGTTACTACCTTGCTTTCTATTTCTGATTCATCTTCTGAATTATTACGCCCTTCTTTATTCATATTACACGTACCACAACTAAAGTGACCTGTTTATGATCTCAACTTCATCATTTTCATAACGCATGAACAACTTCTTATGTACCCCTTTTATTATAACATAACCATCAAACAACAACCTTTTACAAGGCAGTCTAGTTTTACCATCTTTTGCAAAAATCTGAGGTATCTTATTACTATCCCTGAATTTAAAATAGGTTAAATAGCCATCATCAAATAACTCAATCGGTATCATATCCGCATTGCCACCTTCATCGATATATGTATAATTGTATTTCGTATCATTTTCCTGTATTATCTTCTCTGGCCTATCTACAACATATTGCATTTGAGTAGGTGCTGATATTTCATCTAAATCAATATCAAATTCATCTTCTTCTTTAGGGTAATAAAAACGTACTACGTAAGATATATCTTTTTCAGCAGAATAATCATGACTCACTTTCTCAGCATCAGTATCTGGGTATTTATCGTAGTTTGGCCTTGAGATTAAATCAAAAATATAATTCCTTTTTTTAGTTGTCGTAATAATCATATTAGTGCGGCTACTAACTTCAAATGGCATAATAAGCAATTTGTTGTCATAAGGACTAATCCTCCAACTTGATGCGTCTCCAACAGCAATATTTTTAACTTTCTCTCCTTCTGCAAACTCAATATAAGAATAGTAACCTTGACTAAAAATAACCGTGAACACTTCGTTAGGGCTGTACACAAAAGTTTTTATTCTACTGTCTACGGAAATGGGCTTACTGTAGTTGATTAATGCATTTAAATTGCTACTTGTCAGTAAAGCTAAAACTAATAATACTCTATACATATTCATCATCTACCCTATAAGAAGTAACTTGAAACCCTAATGGGTTAACATATCTTTGCTGATCATTCATTTCAAGTGGTGCATACCTGTATGACATGATAACTATCTTGTTTTTCCTTATAGAACTTCCATCTTCTCGTGTAAATTCTACAGTAAATCTCACCTGAAAAGTATCGTCATCTAATTTCTGAGTTGAGCGAATCTTAAAATCATTTTTGACGAAGCCTGAATATAAATTCAAAAGGTCATCCATATTTTGTAATCTTATGTAATTCTTAAATTCATTATATACATTAGGCGAGGAAAATAATCTCACTTTTGTATAATAGTTATAATTGTAGTTATATGGATCAAAAACTTCTCTTGCTTTTATGTATTCTGCAATAAAATGATTGTTTAGTACCTCATCCGCAGAATATTGTTTTACTGTGACAGGGTCAACTAATTGCACTATTCCTGATTTTTTTTCAATTTCTATAACGAACGGTTCAATAGTGCTGCTAGTGCTAATCTTAAATATAGCTAATATGCCTATAAAAATAGCCACTAATAATATTAGTGTAAATAGAAGTAAAATATTTCTCTGAGCAATAATTGTGCTGTAGCGACTTGAATTCCAATCTATATCCTTATCTAATGAATCATTACTTTTTTCGCGTTTAAAGAATTTTAGCATCTTAATATTCTTAAAAATCTTAACCTATATTAACGAACATAGTAAATTAACAAAGTATTTACAACAAAAAAGCTAAAAAGTTCTTAATCTGTGACCTAACCTGCTAAATTTTGTTTCTATATACGAATCGTTATACTTGTTACGTTCCATAATAAGTGGTAGACATCTTGTGACCTCTATACCATTATTTTTCAACTCTGATAGCTTTCTACCATTATTTGTAAGTAGCTGGATTTTTTTGATGCCTAATTTCTTGAGCATTTCAGCTGCAACAGCGAAACTCCTCTCATCATCTTCAAAACCCAATATTCTATTTGCATCCACAGTATCAAGGTTATATTTTCTTTGCATATCATATGCCCTTAACTTGTTAGTTAAACCAATGCCTCTACCATCTTGCATCAGGTATAGTATAATACCATTCCCAGAGTCAGTCATTATTTGAATTGCTTGATGTAACTGACTTCTGCAATCGCATGATAAGCTATCTAATAAGTCGCCTGTATAGCATGAAGAATGAACTCTTACTAATGGTTCACTATTTTTACCTGGATTGCCAATAATAATTGCGTAATGTTCTTTTCTGCCATTACAGGTCCTATAAGATATGATGTTTACTTTTTGAGTCTGTTTTAAAAATAATGGTGTTTTGCATACTTCATATATATCCTGATTTTGTTGAAAGTTATTTATAAATAGCACGTCTAGTGCAATTACATCACTTTTTTCACACCAGCCTCGCATTTCATATTCATCTTTGAAGTTCACGTCAACCACTAATGCGTATGGCAACAATTCTGAAGATTTTAGCAAAGTAATAGCGCATTCATCTATTGCCTTTGAACGTTGTAATTCCTTCGTATGATCTTCTTTTGAACAGTTTACTAAATGAAATAGTTCATCAAAATTGTTTATCAATAAGCGTTTGCTACTATGCTCCACGTTTTGAGATATGCACGTTACCTTACTTGAAGGTAGAATAACATATATCTTACCTGAGATAAGCCCGTACTGATTAAACAAGTCTTTTTCTAAAGTCTCGGCAGCAGCAACCAATAGATAATTACTTTTATCATATATTATAATTGGTAGGCCGCGCCTAATTTCGCTGATGGCCCTTTCTACTTTATTTCTATTTCGGTTTCCTATAAACATTTCACCTACATTAAACAACGACGAAAATATGGTGCGGCCGAGAAGACTTGAACTTCCAAGGCCTTATGAGCCACAGCGACCTCAACGCTGCGTGTCTACCAATTTCACCACGACCGCATTTTATTCTAGTTTTTATATAATCATTTTAAATTACTTAATCATTTTAGAATTTTTCATCTAAAGTGTCAATCTGATACTAGAATAATTTAAGAATTGCCTGTATAATTCAGTTTGTGAATTTTGTGATCATAAATTTCAATTATTTAAGATGATTTTATCACTAATTTTTAATTTGAGCTTCTATACAAATGAATATTAATATCTTTGTTTTTTTAGCTTTATCTTTTGTAACCAGCTTTAATTCTATCCAGGCACAAATATTATACACGTGGTCTCAGGTTATTCCAGACAATAAATTAAGCGTACGTGCAATCATAGACAGTAATACTTGTCCTGTTGCTTATGTTGATGGCAAAGGAGTAGAGATGTTAAATCGCAGCTCAATTAATAATGGTGATCATACTGAAACAATTTGTGAAATGATAGTAGAAACGGGTGCTCAAAACATTAGTATTGACGGTATACAAGTTCCTATATTACCAGAAAAGATTAGCAGAATTGCTTTTATTGGTGATACAGGCTGCAGAATAAATGCGTTATTTCAACAGGAATGTAATTCAGTAGATAGCTGGCCTTTTAAAAAAAATTTAGATTCTATTGCTCTTCATGAGCCAGACTTAATTGTTCACGTTGGCGATTATCATTATAGAAAAACGAAATGTAGAAATGCACAGAAGTGTGGCAATATTTATGGGTACAATAAAGAAGCTTGGTACGCCGATTGGTTTGAGCCTGCGAAAGACATTTTATTACAATCCTCCTTTCTTTTTGTTAGAGGAAACCATGAGAATTGTGATAGAGCTTATGAAGGATGGTTTAGGTACCTAGATTCACACCCTTTCTCGTCTGAAAAATGTGAAAACTTTGTTCCTGGCTGGTTTTTAGATATTGGACCGATGAAGTTTTTTATCTTTGACTCTTCGTCTGGTGAAGATATTTTTACAACTCAAAGTACAATTGATGCTTTTGAGAAACAATTCGATAAATTAACACAAGATAGTTCTGATAAGCCTACGTGGTTTTTAACTCACAGACCGCTTTGGAGATCTCCAAAAAAGGAATTTCTGACATTAAAAAGCCATGGCAATCTTACACAGATTGAAGCTTTTGGGGATAAATTTCCCAACAATGTCGCTACCATAGTTTCTGGACATATTCATATAGCTCAGATTTTATTAATGAACAATGTGCCAGACCAGATTATAGTTGGAAATGGTGGTGCGTTATTACACGCTCAAGATCAGGAACCTGTTTACCAAAACATAGAGTTTAGTTACTCAAATGGTAAAAACTACTTAGCACATGAAATTAAAAACTTTTTTGGCTTCGGTTTTTCAATATTAAACTTAGATAATCATGAATTTACTTTCTATGATCAAAATAATGAGGAAATGTATTCTGCAAAGCTAACGGAAGACTTTAAGCTTGAGATAAATTGAGTGAAGCTACAACCTCAAGAACTCTACTTAAACATTTTTCTTAATTGATTGATTTCATCAGCAAATTCTGAGTCAGTTTTTATGAAATTTTCTATTTGTTTCACTGCATGTATAACAGTAGCGTGATCTCTGCCACCAAAGCTCCTTCCAATATCTGGCAGGCTTTTATGTGTAAATTTCTTAGCAAAGTACATAGCTATTTGCCTTGGTCTTACAAGACTGCGGAGTCTTCTATTGGAATGCATATCTGTAACCTTTATATTAAAAAACTCAGCTATTTTCTTTTGTATTTCTGCTATTGTAATTGACCTATGATTTGATCTAAGAAGGTCCATTAGAGTTTCACTAGCCGATTCTACTGTCATACTCCTTCCAATCAGTGAAGTATGAGCAACTTTATTTAATGCCCCTTCTAATTCTCTTATATTAGATCTTATGTTCCTTGCTAAGAATTCTAGGACATCCTGTGGAACATACATATTCATTTGCTCCACTTTGGCTTGCAGTATACCAAGTCTTAATTCGAAAGTTGTTTCATTAATGTCTGCTACTAATCCCCAACCTAGCCGTGATTTTATTCTTTCTTCTACTCCATCAAGATCACTAGGAGATCTATCAGCTGATATAACCAATTGTTTATTTTGATCTATCAATGCATTAAAAGTGTGAAAAAATTCTTCTTGTGTACTATCTTTACCACTGATAAATTGCACATCATCTACCATCAGTACATCTACCGATCTAAACTGTTCTTTAAATAACATAATGTCTTTGCTTCGTAGTGCTGTAATATATTGATACATGAATTTCTCTGCTGATAAATATACCACTTTTCTTTTTGCTGATGGAGAATTAACTATGTGCCAAGCTATAGCATGCATTAAATGTGTTTTACCAAGCCCCACTCCGCCATATAGAAACAGAGGATTGCTACCAGGTATTGGATCTATGGACTCTGCTACACGCTTTGCGGCTGTAAATGCTAATTCATTTGGCTTTCCCACTACGAAGTTATCAAAGGTAAATCTTGGATCTAGTGGCGAACCAAGATTATTAACACTTTCCTCTTTATTTTTTGATATGATGCTAGAACTTGAATTCTTTTCTTCGGTTACTTGAATATCAATAGAACATATACTTTTATCTTCATTCTGCCATAATAATAATATTTTTTCCATGTAGTGAACTGTAATCCACTCTTTTATAAATCTTGTTGGCACAGATAACAAAACTTCCCCATTGCTACTACTAACAAATTTAAGTGAACTTAACCAACTGTTATATGTTGCTTCCCCATAAAGGTTATAAAGGAGATTTTGGATTTTTTCCCAAGCAATATTATGATCTGTTGCTGTAACAATTTGATCGAAAAACATAGCAGAAACCTTAGGATTAATTAAGCTCATACACTACACCAAGACAAAAGCAATACTAGAAAAATATAAGATAATCAATAGCCTACTGCGAAAAGCTAATACTACTTAATACACACTAAAAATTATGGTGATTTTTAATGAGTTGTAAAGGGTATAAAAGCACTAAAATTGATCATTTTTATTTCAATAAATAAAACGTCGCTCGTGTCAAGGATTAGCAGTATGTTAAAAAATTATAATATATTATGTATAAATGAGATATTAAATTTATTGATAAAAAAGTAAAGTATTCATATAAATATAGCTAACTTAATGCGAATTTACTGAAACAAATCTATGATTACATTAAATAATTTGAATTGTTGTACTAAATTTGGTATTGAATTAGAATTTTATACTGAAGGAATAGAGAGAGAGCATTTATTTCTTAATAGTGTTAAAAATAAAATAGCTTTGCTTGGTTTTTCCTGCAAGAAAGAGAGTTCTACACATCAATATGAGATAAAAAGTGGTTGTTATAATGATTCTAATAACTTAATCAAGCATTTTGATTTAGCAAAAGAATTACTTACTGAAACAGCACAAAAACTTGGCGGGAATACTTCTTTCAAAGCAAAGCCCTATTTAGATAGAGCAGGCAGTGCATTAAATGTGCATGTTAATTTAGTGGATTCAAACAACAGTAATTTATTTTACTGTAATGAACAAAAGTACAGTGATTACTTGATTTATGGTATTGGTGGGTTATGTGCTATGATGAAAGAACATATGTCATTCTTCGCTCCAAGTGACGATTCGTATTTAAGGTTTCAATATCCAGATATTCACACACCAACTACAATTAGTTGGGGCGTGAACAATAGAACTGCCGCAATAAGGATTCCCTGTCTCGGCAGCAAGTGCCGTCTAGAACACCGTGTTCCCGGGGCAGATTGTAACCTTGAAAAAGTACTTATAGCAATAATTGAAGGTATTACTTTTGGTATAGAAAACAAAATTGCCCCACCAAATAGAGTATATGGTATCGCATCTGACCCTCAATATAAGATGGAGAATTTAGTATAAGCTCCAACCACCAGATATACATCTAACAACGGAAGTTGCACTGCTTACTTTTATCATACCCCTGGCTCACGTCCATTACAGCTATTATTAACTTGGTTGATATAATCAAGCTTATATTATTATTTGGTACGTAAGTGATGCCCTCCAAATCTTTTATAACTTCACTTATTGAATTTGGTAATTCTTTATCCTGTAAAGTAGTTTCATCTCGTCGATTAACTTGAGCTGCAGCTTACTGTACCACACTGTCATTAGGTGTTGATGTACTACTATCCAATAGAAGAAAAGTGGTAGGGTTACTGTTAGTATTCCCTCTAGTAGGTATCATACCAGGCAATGATGCAGGATTGTGCTTCTTATCTATTAAACTTTTTCCACATTGAGATCCTAGGAATTTCCCTGCAGCGTTATGTAAAAAAAGACCTTAAATGTACAACTCCTCATTTCGTTCTATTAATTCTTTATTTTTCTCTAGCGATAGTTCAGAATTTTCTCCATTAGGTTTCTCACCACCAAACTTTGCTATTTTAGTTATGCCTTCACTACTCACACCCATAACCATGGTAAAAATTAAAACCACCCTCCCAGACTCATCTTTTATGGACCACTTGCTTGTCATTTCATAGCACGCACCTTCTCAAATTCATAATATCTTTTTTTATCTTCTTAACGAGCGCGTATGTCATACTTTTTATTGCAATAAATCTTCAACTCGCCAACATTTTTCTCTTACTGTAAAATATCACTGATTCTTATTGGCTCATTTCCATTATGGTTAATAAGATTAACGTTTAAGGCTCTACTAGCATTATCAGTTTCTTCACAGTAGACTTGAAAAGCTACTTCTTTTTCTTCAAAATACCTATTTGCAATACTTTTTCCCTCCTGTATTAATTTTATTTATACCTCTTCTAAAGTTTTCACTAAAAGGTTCACCTTCTTCATCCACTGCTTTTTCCATATGAGTTTGTTTAAAGTCTGTATCAGTTATTAGGCTATAAACACACCATCCAGAGCTTTTTCAAAAATTCGACAATACAACATCGAAGCTCGTTCTTTCTCTTAAAAATCCTAAAAAACATATTTTGTTTCCCAGATTTCCTAGTCTAAAACTTGTCATTATTTTTTTAATTGAGAATGGACATAACCAGGTATGCTGCTAAAATTTTTAGCAAAATTATTTAACTTTTTATGAAAGTTGTTATTTTCTATGATTAGGCAGCAAAGCTCTAGAGCGCAAGGTTTTTACTGGAAGAACTTTCTTTTACTTTTTTGACCTTTTCTTCAAGACATGTAAATGTAGGCAGCACAATAGAATTGACGTATTCGCCTAGTTCTTTTTCATTATGAAAAACAAGATTCTTGCAATACATATAAATCGTCTACTAAAGAACAGACATCTGTAAAGATATATTCTTTTCTAATCCTACAGCTCGTCCAGTATCTATAGCTGATTATTTATTTCTTCTACTTTTGTTGCTTTATTTTCTTTAAAGAAACTCTTAAAATAACTATTAATTGCATTCAGCATATCACACTTCCTATCTATACATTACTCTAACAATATGTTTCCCCTTTAAAAACAACCAAGCTATTAAAGCCTTGCTTTACACTAACTTTGATGATGAAGTATTGAAAATAACTGCAAGTGTTGGACTTGAATTTAACTTCTTTGCTTTTCATTATACGCTGAATTTATCCTTACCATACATTCATAATACAATGCCGTTTTGTGTAATAAACTCACATTTAAAGTTATGCGAGTGTCTTTTTGTAAATTAAGTGTTTTTTATTAGGTAACAGTCAATAAGATACAAGAACGCTCTCAGAAAATTTAAAATCTTTAAGTTTAATGACATCCTCTCTTTTTGGACCGGCCGAAATCAGATGAATCGGTATACCTATTAATTCTTCTACTCTTTTTACATATTTTATCAAGTTAACAGGTAACTTCTCAGCTAACTTTTCACCCTGAGTATTTTCTTTCCAGCCAGGAAATTCTTCATATATTGGCTCTAATTCTTCTTGTATTGAACGTGATGCGGGTAAATAATCATATATTTTTCCACTGTACTGATAACCAGTACATATTTTAATTTTATCAAAAGAATCGAGGACATCTAATTTAGTTAATATAATACTTGAAACTCCAGAGAGTTGTACTGCCTGGCGTACTAAAACTGCATCAAACCACCCACAGCGTCTTTTTCTATTGCTTACTGTTCCAAGCTCCTTGCCTATAGTGAATAAGCTATTTCCTACTTCATTTCTTTGCTCAGTAGGGAATGGGCCATTGCCTACTCTTGTTGTGTAAGCTTTTGCTACACCAATAACATAAGCATTGGAGGATAATCCTGAGCCTGTCATTACTTGTGATGCTATGGTATTACTTGAAGTAACGAAAGGGTACGTTCCATGGTCAATGTCTAAAAATGTCCCTTGGGCGCCTTCAAATATTATTTTCTTACCTTCTTTCACAAAGTCATTCAATATTTTCCACACTGGTTTTCTATATGGAATGATCTTTTCTGCAATCTCTTCAATTTCCCTTAACATTTCTTCTTTCTTTATCACTCGATAGCTTAGGCCTTTCCTGATAGCATTATGGTAATTCAAAAGAGTATCTAACCTTTTGTTGAGCTCATCTGCGTTTTCTAAGTCACAAAGGCGTATAGCCCTTCTTCCAACTTTATCTTCATAACATGGCCCTATTCCTTTGTTTGTCGTGCCAATTTTGTGATTTCCATTTAGATCTTCAAACAGCTTTTCTTTTTCCTTGTGCACGCTGAGTATTAATGGGCAGCTTTCCGATACCATCAAATTGTTAGGATTGATATCCATTCCTTTAACTCTCAATGACTCTATTTCTGAAATTAGAGCATATGGATCAAGGGCAACGCCGTTTCCTATTATAGATATTTTGCCTGTCCTTAAAACAGCGGAAGGTAGCAAATTTAACTTATAAACCTCATCATCTACTACTATAGTATGTCCTGCATTATTTCCTCCCTGGAATCTTACGACTGTGTCCGCATTTTCGGAAAGATAATCTACTATTTTACCTTTGCCTTCATCGCCCCATTGTAGACCAACAATTACAATATTATTCATAAATATCTTCTGAATTAACATATAAATATTAATGTAGTACTCTACAAATGACAAGGAGTAATGTTCTGAGCTTCTAGATTTTTGTAATTCTTTAAACAATTGTTTAAATAATTTTAGTGATACTTAGCCCACATCTGTATGAATATTGTGATTTTAGAAATTCAAGTAGCTCACAGAAACACAAAAAACTACTTGACAAACCTCGCTAGCCCCCTTATCCCGATACTGGAGGTATTAAGTTACCTTCAATCTGTGCAGATTAAAATAATAAAGTGTTATATAGTTAGCATCTTATGTTTAATTTTTTGCACTATATGTACCTTATGTCTTCACAATATTTCTAATTTTTTACCTATATAAGTTGAAACTCGCTTATAAAGCGTTTAGGACAGTATAATATACTAATTTGCAGGATTAGAGAGTAAATACTATCACCATAATATATCTTTTGCCTTTTTTTTGCCTAGTAAATTTCTAAAACATTTATGACTAAAGGTTAGTTGCAATAAAAAACAACTAAGTCGCGATTACTAAGTATTTAAAACATAAAAAAACGCTAGTGTTTTTAAATAGATATTAACTAGGGCTTCTTTTGTCTTTTTCTTACTTGGTGGATTTCTTAAATATTTGTAGCTGAAAATTTACTGACAACAGCTGCTTGTTAGCGGAATCTAGAGATACCGCAAATGAATCGCGGTATGACGAGGGAGAGCAGTTGTTGTCATACCAGATTTACATGACACCATTGTAGGGCAAACCAGTGCCAGCTATTTGATAAGAAATTTGGGACAAGGGGCATTGAGAACTTTATAACCACTCTCCTATCCTTTCTAGTTGTTTATAGCTGTTAAACCTTAGGAATTTATCAAAATATGGAGATGCAATAAAAGGAGTAGTATTTTTTAAATAATTAGATAAAAAATCCGGTAAATCACTCTGAAATTCCTGTACTTTCTGTCTGTAATTTTTTAGAGAAATAACTTTTATTTTATCATAGTCAAGTTTCCAATAAGCAAGTTCTGAAACTTCTTTTCCGGTTGTGTATTCCACCGCTAAAGCTTGTAAAATTAATTGCGGAAAAAATCCTGACATAACTTCCTCATTGGATGGCGGCGAACCAAGCTTATAGTCTATAATTACCGCTTGTCCATTTGGCAGATACTCAACTCTATCGCATCTTGCTGTCAGAGAAACTTCTTGCAGCTTCCAAGTAGCTTTAACATTATGCACAGGAACGCGATAGGAAAAGCTCTTCTCCAACTCAACACGATTGCTTCTAGCCTTATCAAATTCAACAAAAGATTGAATTATCCCTTGCAGCCTTACCCACCACATATTTGAAAAATTAAACCGACTAGTTGAGAACACCTCCTGTGCAATGCTCATTGGCGATTTTCTGTTACGTAAATACCTCTCAAGAATGCTGTGCACCATATTGCCAAATTCTAATATCGACGGCTTGAAATTTAAGTCTTTTAATTGCTTAAGGTTTAGTACATATTCAATGTAAAATGAGTAAGGATCGCGGATCAGTTTCTCTACCGCACTACAAGGCATCACTTGCATTTTTTCTTCTCTGATTTTAGTTTGAGGTTTCGGCATAGGTTGAATACACGGAGTAACATATTCAGGCATATTTAATACTCTTAGCCAATCGCGATAAGGATATTTTGACTTCTGTAATAGAATTTCCAGACGACGCAATAGAATCGTCTTTCTATTGCTCAGCAAGTTTATAATATAAACTTTACTCGCACAAAACAAATTGCGTAAATTATACAAAAAATACCCCTGCTCCTCTCGCACGGAAGGAAGACTGAATCTTTTTCTTGTCAGTGCATTCAAAAATGGACTTTGAAAACTCGGTATATCATTGAATCCAGCAAGTATTACAACTTTATTGTGATATAAACTAAATTTACTTAAGTCACTTACTGCAAGAAAAAACTCTTTTCTTAAAAATAAGGTCAGAATCTGGCTATATAACTCCAAGGAGCATTCAATTGCAACGCCCTCACACGCATTTAAGAAATCATGGGTAAAATTACCCATTTCATTACTCAATTCTAAAAAATCCACACTAGAGAGTATACTAACACACCGCAAATGAGCTGTTACTACATCAGAAATAGGACAATTCGTAGAATTGAGTAAAGGATTAAGTATAGTTTCTAACTTATTGATAATGATTAATATATCTTCTTTATATCTTAACTTTTTATGGATATTAATAACTTTTACAATGTCATCAAGGCCGCTTGTATTAAAGCTACGTAATATTTCTATTTCAAACTCAGATAAAATTTTACTGTACTCTTCTTGAGCGTAACCAAAAGTCACTAGCCTATGCTTAAGGAGCGAAAGCAATGCTACACTGTTCCAATTCGAAGTCAAAACTTCGATACTATAGAGCAAGAGCGTTACATAAGGGTAATTTTCTGATGCGGAACATGTTATGCGAGCTGCAAGCAATTTATCAAAGACAACTAAAGAAACGTTTTCATAACCTTCATTCTCTATAATTAATGACATCACTTGTGATTCTTCTTCCCTAGAATCACAAGTGATAACTTCAATATTTTCGATGTACCCATTACTAACCTTGCTTAGGTCAGCGGTGGTATCAAAGATGTAATCCAGATATTCTGCAGTCATCCCAGTCCTCTGGTCACAGATTCTAGCACCATGTGCTGGAGGGAGTGCTTCTGGTAGGAAACTTATATCCTCTCTGCTTACACTTAAATAATCCAGCAGATTTTTTAGGCAGTATTGATAGTGTCTTTTATCAAGCGATTTCCAATCTTTCTCTTTAATTTTCAAATTAAGATTAGGCAAAATTATCTTCCCAAACGGCAATTCATATATAGCCTTAATCAATAACTTATAGATTTCACCCTTTCCAATTCCAACAAAGATTATATGTTGATCTTCCTGCAAAGAGATTACCATATTGTTTATATAGTCACTCTTATATTTTAATATATCCATTACTCCTAGATTTTTTAAAGTTTTACTCCAAGCTTCAACAAGCAAGTTTATGAAATTCTCCATTTTCTTTGAATGGTCATTGAGTTGATAATCATCCGTTATTTGAATACATTGAACCTTATCAAGCAAGGATGGCAAGCTATAAGCTAAATCTATGGGAAAATAGTCGTTATTTTTTTTATTCCATTCCAATATGAATTGAATCAATAGTAGTATCCTTTTTGTTGGTTTGATAAATTTAATCCTATCAAGATTTAATATTAAATCTTTCTCATCAATATTCTCTAGTGAAACTATCTCTGGCAAAATTATACATTTTTTAGAATCATAATTCTTGAACGCACTCAGCATTGCTATCACATCGCTTCTGCAAGGAAGTATTATTTTTATCTTGGAAATTTTTTCTTTCTCATATTCAAAAAATATGTGCTGGACCAGCGTATCGAAAAAGGATTCATCCACACTAACAGTAAAAATTCTTCCCACGAAAGATAGCAATTAACACGATGCTTTATTGTATAGCAAAATATAAATGTGCTCACAATTTCTTATGTTATTATACGTTAAAATCTTTTAACATTATATGACAAACATCAGAATAGAAGTTTTAAATAAATGCGAACAAGTTGGTAACAGATGGTTAGTCAACGTTTATTCGATCTACATAAGTAAAGAATTACCATCAAAACTATATAAAGAAATTTGTAAGCTATTTTATAATGAAACCATACAAGACTGCCGTTATTACTCCTACAGTAAAAACTTCGAAGAAATTCGATATGATTTCATAGAACCACAAGCTGAGTGGGGCTTAGAAGTAAGCTTCTTACCTGGCATGACCGATAATATCGGTAACACAGCAAGGCAAATTGTTAGAGAGTACCTAATAAGTAAGGGCTATGTCGACCCATCTGTCATCCCAGTATCAAGCACTGGGATCCAGAAAGGGAGGGCGCAGATTCCAGCGTCAAACGCTGGAATGATATCAATTGAGATAAAAGCAAGAAGTTCAAAATTGATTCTAGGGCAAGGAAATTTGCCAACTGAAGACAACATAGAATTCAACCCAATCACTGAGTATTGCACACTTATTTATAAAGAAAACGGCAATTGCTATTGTAGGCATTATGGTAAATTAAAAGATATCATCCCAGTGCCCAGACATTGGGATCCAGAAAACTTAACTGCAACCAAGCAATTGTATAATGAAAACTGGATTTCAGTGTCAAGCACTGGAATGACACTATCCTCTATACCAACTATCTGTAAATTACAAGATTCACATACTAAAGCACTTTGCACGGAAGTCGTAGCTAAGCCTATTGACCTCAATGTAAGTGATCAAGAGCTTGAAAAAATCAGTAGAGATGGAATCGATGGTAATGGCACCTTAGGACTTTCTCTCACAGCAATGAAAGCCATAAAGGATTATTTCAACAAACTCGGTAGAAACCCATACGATATTGAACTTGAGTCTCTAGCACAGACCTGGTCTGAACACTGCAAGCACAACATTTTCTGCTCTCCCATTGATGAAATAAAAGACGGCTTATATGCGCATTATATTAAGCGTGCAACGCGTGAGATAAACTCCAACATATGCATGTCAGTCTTCTCTGATAATGCAGGAGGAATAATCTTTGATGACGATTACTTGATTGTAGATAAAGTTGAAACTCACAATAGCCCTTCAGCTCTTGATCCATTTGGTGGAGCAATGACTGGAGTGCTTGGAGTTAATCGTGATATAGTGGGTTTTGGCAAAGGTGCGGAGCCTATAATGAATACCTACTATTTTTGCTTTGCCAAAGAAGCAAAAGGTAAATTTTATAGGGACAAGGAGCGTACTGATGAGATTTTACTACCAAAATATATCATGAAAGAAGTGATTCACGGCGTTAATGTTGCTGGTAATTGCTCTGGCATTCCAACACAACTTGGATCGGTATACTTCGATAACAGATTTTGTGGAAAGCCATTAGTCTTTGTTGGAAGTGTAGGAATTATCCCACGCAATATAAACAACGCACCTTCACACATCAAAAAGCCCCAAAATGGCGATAAAATTGTAATTATTGGTGGAAGAGTTGGAAGAGATGGAATTCATGGTGCAACGTTTTCTTCAGAGGCATTATCAGGAAACAGCCCCTCAACAGTCGTGCAAATCGGAGATCCCATAACACAAAAAAAATTATCCAATGCCGTCATAGAAGCAAGAGACCTCGGTCTTTACAATGCAATAACAGACAACGGAGCAGGTGGCCTATCATCGTCCATTGGTGAAATGGGAAAGGATGGATTTGAGGTTGATTTAAGCAAGGTTCTACTCAAAAGTGATGGTATGGCTCCATGGGAAATATGGATATCAGAATCACAAGAGAGAATGACCTTAGCAGTGCCAGAAGAAAATCTGCCTATGTTTAAGCAAATCATGAAAAAACATGACGTGGAGGTCAGCGTAATCGGAGAGTTCAATAGTACAGGTATGTCGACAGTTCGAATCCACTCTGCCTCACCAATAATGAATATCGAAACTGAGTTTTTGCATGATGGTAACCCTAAGATGCACTTAAAAACAAAACCATGGTTTAAGGAGACTACTGCTACCTTAGCGTCACGTGCTGGAATAACACTAAGCCAAGAAGTCGAACTAAAAGAAATGCTGAGCAGACCAAACATATGCAGCAAAGAGTTTATAGTGGTGCAATATGACCATGAAGTTCAAGGGTCGTCAGTGTTGAAACCATTGCAGGGCAAGGGAAGAGTGTGCAGCGAAGCTGTTGTCTTAAGGCCAATTCTTTCTTCAAATAAAGGCGTTGTGAAATCTCAAGGATTTGGCTCAAGTTATGGAGAAATCGACACTTATCATATGGCAGCATGTGCAATTGACACTGCTATACGTAATTATGTAGCTGCAGGAGGAAATATAGAACATCTAGCGTTGCTCGACAATTTTTGCTGGTGTGATGCTTACAATCCAGAAAGGCTGTGGCAACTAAAGAGAGCTGCAGAAGCTTGCTATGATTATGCAATCGCATTTAAAACACCATTCATATCAGGAAAAGATAGTATGTTTAATGACTTTAAGGGATATGATGAAAATGGCAAGAAAGTGATAATCTCTGCACCACCTTCATTACTCATCTCAGCAATTGGGATTATAGAAAATATTGAAAATGCAGTATCGCTTGACGTGAAAATGCCAGGGGACTTGATATATATGCTTGGTATAACCCATGATGAGCTTGGTAGATCTGAATATCAATTATATAGTGGAATAGACAATAACAATGTACCAAAAGTTGATGCAAAGAACGCCAGAAAGTTATACAAGTGTTTCAACCAGGCAATAAAAGAAAGCATCGTTGCTTCCGCAATTGCACTAAACCTGGGAGGGCTGGCTATTGCTTTAGTAAAATCGCTAATTGCAGGAGATCTCGGTGCCGAAATTGATTTTCCATTAGTGCCAGTAGGGAAAACACAAAACACAGATACAATAAACAAAATAATAATGTTTTCTGAATCACAAAGTAGAATTTTAGTTACCATCGCACCACAAAACCAGAAGAGGTTTGAAGAATTGTTAAAAGGTACAGTTTATTCATGTATTGGTAGAGTAACAGAGGAGAAAGTTCTAAGTATCAGGGATATCTTAAAAGTAGATTTAAAAGACTTAAGATCATGGTATACTAATATAAATATTTTTGATTATGATAAATAATTCTTTCACTATGTGTAATATTTACTTAGAATAAATGTATATTGTTACATTTGGGTAGGTAATTATGTTTATTTTATCAATTCTTTTGTTTATTATTCTTTCTTTACTCAACAGTTCAAATAAATTGATAATATGTGCTGCCTTAGTCATAGGAGCTGCTTTAGTTGTAAATTCAATAGTTGAGTTTTATGGTAAGAGAAAAGCTATGTACAGCCTAATAACGTATACAGTGTTATGTTGTGTTCTTAAATGGCAAAATTTTAGCTTGATGATATTCATTTCATACATTGCAATTTTAGTATCCCTCTTCTCAAGTATAATCATTTTTGAAAAATTGAAATCCAAGTTCGGGTTCCATATAACAAATTTCATCACCTTAATTACAGTATCAGTAATTGATAGTACCGTTACGTATTTTGGGCTATTATACAAATTTTCTGCAGATAAGTGTCTATTAATATATATCAGAGACTTAACTCTTAAATTTTCCTACGCATCAATATTAAGCATCTGCTTATTTATAGCAGCACATTTATTTTACCTAGCAAAAAGAAAATATATTAAGCTTTATACCTAACCTGTTTCCTAACAGTAGCTTCATGTTCCTAAAGTTGATTATTTCATACTAGCAAGGTGCAGCCACTGCAAGTTTAAATCAGCTATAATAATTTTACAACACCAGGGTCTTTTGTTTGCTTTGGTGGTAGGGTATTTCACAGCAAACTAACTGAAATATATTAACTTTATGCACAATATTAGCTTTAAACCAGTAAAGTAGATTTCAACATATGCGTTTTCTTTGTTCTAACTATGTTCCTTTTCTATCCTTATGTTGTGTTTTGCTTTTTTCATTACTTTCAGCAAAAGGCCATACAAATGATACGTCAATAACAGAATTTGTTCCTACACACAAAGAAAAAAAAGATAGTTGAGCAACTCAGTACTGCTACTATGAAACAAAAACAGTACAACTTAGGCAAATCATTGAAATGCAAGAAGAAGTCACTATTGACAAAAGTGAAGAATCTACTCAGGTTCCAAGAAGAAAAAAAAAGCGTAGATGAAAAATCGAGAGATATTGCAAAGCCTAGAGAAATAAAAAGCGAAAAAAGTATCGACAATAAAAAGAATGAGTTAGTCATAGCAAAAATTTATTGACTCTATTAAGAAACAAGCTTACAAAATACTGGAACTTTCCTGAAAGCATAGCTTACAAAGAGAATTTTAGTATAAAAATTAACTTATTATTATCCAATCAAGGCGAAATAATCATGGCTGATGTAGCAGACAGTAGTTCCTATAAAAATAATCCACTTTTTAGGTCAATAGCGATAACGCAATGCGTGCAGCATATAAAATGCAGCCCTATAACCGACTTGCCCATTGAATACTACCACATTTAGCATGAAGTAATACTAGACTTTATTTTAAACGGGTAAAATCTTGTAACACACATATCATCCAAGCAGTAACACTGTTTTCTTTTATAGCGTCACGCACTGGGCATAGTTCATCATACCGCGATTCATTCGCGGTATCTCTAGATCTTGCTGACAAGTAGCTGAATGATGGTAGCTACAAAATAGCTACTCCGCTGAATGGATACGTAATTCAGCACTTTCTTCCTGTCATGAAAATAGCTGACACATGACTACATAAATGTCGTGATTTAACCGTCTAAAGGGGAAGAGTGTAATTCTAATATCTCTTTATTTGTTACCTCAGTGCTTCCTTCTCCTGTCATTCCAGTACCCTCTTCTTGTCATACTAGTGCGTGACACTATTTTCGTTTGTTCCTAAATTGCTTCAGCTACAAATACTAAGAAATTTAACAAATAGAAAAGAAGGTAAAAGAAACCCCTGTGGTTGGCTAGTTATCCATATGTACCTCAAATATTGGCGTTTTCTATTCTAAACGCTGTGATTCGGCTATTTTTATCTAACCTAATGTTAAGAAACTTATCTAAGCAGGAAAAAAGGCAAAAAACCCTAAGATAGCTAGTATTCAAGTATTCCCTTATCAATTTGACATTTTCTACTATCTTAAACGCTATATAAGCATATTTCATGCTTATATAGATAAAAACCCAGATTTACAAAGACATAAGGTACATATAGTACAAAAAATTAAATATAATACACCTAATACCCTAAATTTTTTGTCATTGACCTGCACAGATTATGAAGATAAATAAATAGCTTTAATACTATGATAAGAAGACTATTAAACCTGTCAAGCAAATTTTTGCATTTCTATGAGCTATCTGGTCTATATCAAATCACAATATTCGTGCAGTTGTGTGTCATACACTGGAATAACATCAGTAGTGCACAGTAAAATTTCATTTTTTATAAAGAAACTCCACAGCAGCAAATTTTCAATCAACAACAGCCAAAGACCTCTCTAAAACGTCAATTTCTTCTACACTTGTAACTTTATCATCCTGATCGAATGAAATTTGCAGAGATTTACTACTATATTTTCTCTTTCCTAAGAAATTAATCTGTTTAATTTTATATGAGATATAGTACCAGATATGTTCATCGAATTTAGATATCAATGTCGGTGATCCTAAAGTGTGAATCACTTTTTCTTTATCATCACCTACTTTTATCTTGTTCCACAATTCAATACTAATGCCTGGAGCTCCGTGATTGTGAATAGTGTGACAGCTTACTAAAAACAACAAAACAAGAAATATTAGTACTCGCATCTCTATTAATAAATAGCTTAAAGTTACAATACACTAATAAATTATCTGTCGTCAAATTTTGTAAAAGTTAAATTGACTGATTTTTGATATCGCTTAATATAATTATTTACTTCAGAAAATAATAGGTGTTCTATGTCATTGTTAGAAGCAGATCCAATATATAAACCTTTTAATTACCCTTGGGCGTATGATGCTTGGTTACAGCAGCAAAGAATACATTGGATACCCGAAGAAGTTCCGCTTGCTGATGACGTGAAAGATTGGAAAATTAAACTCTTGAATGTGGAAAAAAATTTACTGACTCAGATTTTTAGGTTCTTCACTCAAGCAGACATTGAAGTAAACAACTGCTACATGAGGCATTATTCAAACATATTTAAACCAACAGAAATATGTATGATGCTCGCAAGCTTTTCCAACATGGAAACCATACACATTGCAGCTTATTCTTATCTTTTAGACACAATTGGTATGCCAGAAAGTGAATATCAAGCATTTTTAAAATATGATGCTATGAGAAAGAAATATGAATATATGCTAGAATTTGAGGAAAGTAAAAAACACGATAAAAAGCATGTGGCCAAAACTCTGGCAGTATTTGGTGCATTCACCGAAGGATTGCAGTTATTTGCATCATTTGCAATTTTGCTCAATTTCCAACGCTTTGGAAAAATGAAAGGCATGGGACAAATAATCGCCTGGTCAGCACGTGATGAAACCTTGCATACCAACTCAATTATCAATTTATTCAATACGTTTATTAAAGAGAATAATGAAATTTGGAATGATGAGTTCAAAGAGGGACTATATTCTGCATGTCGCACTATCGTTGGACTTGAAGATGAATTCATAAAGCTTGCCTTTGACCTAGGAGACGTTGAAGGACTATCTGCAGAAGAAGTACGTAATTACATACGCTATATAGCAAACAGACGGTTAATGCAATTGGGCCTGAAGCCCATATATGATATTAATGACAACCCTCTTCCTTGGCTTGATGAAATACTAAATGGTGTTGAACATACGAATTTCTTTGAAAATAGAGTAACAGAATATAGCCGTGCAGCAACCCAAGGCACATGGGAGGAAGCTTTTACTGAAGACGATACCAATAATAAAGAGCGCTAATTAGTCTTTTTGCATTACCTACTATAATCTGATTAGCTTGACACTTGCACTTGGAACTTACGCAAATAGCACTAAACTGAGAACTAACAGTTCTATAAAATAAACTGATGAAATACTGTTTATAGCATGCAAAATACTTATATAAATTTTAGAATACAAGATAAACCTAAAAAACTGTAAGTATAAAAAAGGAGCAAAGTGTTTAGTTCGAATTATTTAATGATAGTGGGAATAGCAGAAATAATAGAAGCTATAGTAAGCATCTTAATAGGTCTTACACTAAGTACCTTGATCAGTCTTTCACCTTTGATAAAGGTGGATCGTTGATAGCATCTCTGTAGTAACGTTAATTGCAGCTCTCATAACAAACTCACTCACCCCAAGGTCCACATAATTGCAATTAAGCGAACCATAAAAGTCGTTATATGCCTAGGTGGCTTATCTATTGGAAGTACCGTAACTGGAATTGGCCTTGTTGTGCTGCCCCAATAACTAAAATAGATTCCCTGTTATCTTTACCAATTACAGCAAATTCTTTATTAGCTATAGTGGTTACAGCACTATTATTCCTAATTGTAGCTGCAATTGGAATAGCTATTGTATCAAATAAAATTAAGAAATTAATGAGGTCATTAGAGAAAGAGCCTAGATCTTCCTAAAAAAACAAAAGAGGAATCACAAAATCTATCAAACACGTTAAAAGAGATTAGCATATGTGAGCAAGCAACCAGCGGTGTTACTAATTCATCACAGTAACCGCACCGTGGCAGTGTTTGTACTTTTTTCCTGAGTTACAAGGGCATTTATCGTTTCTTGAGACTTTGGGAAGATTGTCTTTTCTAGTAGGGTGCAACCTACCACCTACTTCTTGGTTATCTACCAACTTAAAGTGCGCTAGACGATGAATGGTAAGCTCCTTCCCCCTTTCAAGCATACACTCAAATATCAAGAAAGCCTCACGTTTAAATTCATTCAGTGGGTCCTTCTGCCCCATAGCGCGTAAACCTATGCTTTGCCTTAAGCTCTCCAGAATTGAAAGGTGTTCCCTCCATAAATGATCAAGTGTCATGATCATTACTTGCTTTACTATAGTATTCCACAAATCTGTAGTCTGCTGGCCATTGAAATATTTTTCTTTCTCAGTAAAGAATTCTTTTACCTTGCCATTTATATAATCCAAAGCTTCCTGTTTGTTCAAAAATTTCGCCAAGTCTTTTTTATCAAGTGTTATTCCATACCTTATATGAAATTCTTTGGCTATATCTTCAACATAATCTTCGTAATAACCACCTTGTACTATACTTTCCATCACACTCTTATTTACTTCACTATACACTTCAAACAGATCATTAATTTCATTGCCTAAAATGTGGTTTCTCTGTTCAAAAATAACTTTGCGTTGGTTATTGATCACATCATCAAACTTAAGTAGGGATTTTCGCACATCATAGTTTCTAGCTTCAACTTTCTTCTGCGCTTTCTCCAGTGCTTTATTGATCCATGGGTGATGAATAGCTTCGTTGTTCTTTAGCCCCACTCTTTTTAAAAAGCTTCTCATTCTATCAGAGCCAAATATTCTCATTAAATCATCTTCAAGCGATAAAAAGAACTTAGAAAGTCCAGGATCACCTTGACGTCCAGAACGGCCACGTAATTGATCATCTATCCTCCTGCTTTCATGCCTTTCGGTTCCAATAACACATAAACCGCCAGCTTTCATAGCAATTTCTTTATCTCTTTTTACTCTTTCGATTATTTCTTGGTACTTTTTTTCTCTTTCATCAGCATTTTTGATCTTTTTCAGCTCTACTTTTGCTATCATTTCAGCATTTCCGCCAAGCTGAATATCAGTTCCACGTCCTGCCATGTTAGTTGCTATAGTAATATTACCTGGTACTCCAGCTTGTGCTATTATGTATGCTTCCTGTTCGTGATAACGAGCGTTCAATACTGAATGCCTAAGAAAATGATTTCGCAAAAGTGCAGAAAGTTTTTCAGAGTTTTCAATGCTTACCGTACCAACGAGGACCGGTTGAAGGCGTTTGTGGCATTCTTTTATAAACTTCAACACAGCATTAAATTTTTCTTTTTCTGTACCATAAATTTCATCATCAACATCTATTCTTTTTACAGTCACGTTAGTGGGAATTTTCACTACATTTAGTCTATATATATCGCGAAGCTCTTCTGCCTCTGTTGCCGCTGTTCCCGTCATACCAGAAAGCTTATTGTACATACGAAAGTAATTCTGAAACGTGACCGATGCTAAAGTTTGGTTTTCATACTGAATTTCAAGATTCTCTTTCGCTTCAAGTGCCTGGTGAAGACCATCAGAATATCTCCTGCCTTCCATCATACGCCCAGTAAACTCATCAATAATTACCACCTTGCCATCCTTTACTATATAATCTTTATCAGCAGTGAACAGCTTATGCGCACGCAATGCTTGGTCTATATAATGAGTCATTATCATGTTGCCAGCATCATAGAGCGAGGATTTTTCAGAAATGAGATTATATGACCTGAGTAGTTCCTCTACTTGTGAAATACCATCTTCAGTGAGGAATACTGCCCTACCCTTTTCGTCTACTTCATAATCAGAGTCAACTAATTTAGTAACTATTTTATCTATGTGCTTATATATTTGATTGTTTTCCTCAACCGGGCCAGAAATAATAAGTGGAGTACGCGCCTCATCAATTAATATGGAATCCACTTCATCTACTATCGCATAATTGAAGCCTCTCTGAACCATATCTTCTCGAGAAAATTTCATATTGTCCCGCAAGTAATCAAAGGCAAGTTCATTGTTTGTTGAATATACGATATCTGCACTATAAGCCTCTTTCCTTTCTTCATCCGTCAAATCATTCGTGATAAATGCAACAGAAACTCCAAGAGAGTTATACAATTTACTCATCCATTCTGTATCTCGTTTTGCAAGGTAGTCGTTAACAGTCACGACATGCACGCCTTTTCCTTCTAAGGAATTTAGGTATGCAGCTAAGGTTGCAACGAGTGTCTTCCCCTCTCCTGTTTTCATTTCTGATACCATGCCATTATGAAGGACCATCCCACCAATTAGTTGAACGTCGAAGTGTCTCATATTAAGAAACCTGCGAGAGGCTTCACGCACAACTGCAAATGCGGGTACAAGAAGATCATTTAATGTTTTTCCATTTTTCAATTCCCGTTTGAATTCCTCGGTTTTATCAGCAAGCTCCTCGTCGGATAAACTCTGCATTTTTGTCTCTAGTGCATTAATTTGTTCAACAATCTTTCTGAAGGATTTTATTATCTTTTTATTTATTGACCCAAACGTCCTTTTAAAAAAAAACGACAATACAAAAATGAAAAATATAAGAATAGTTGTTAAAATTATAGTAAAACCTGACATAAACTTAAGTAACGTATATTTAATATGAGATTATATTACCAAACGTAGCCCGCAGCAATGATATATTAGATTTAGGTAGTGTCGATATTTATTTCAGCTAGAGATATATACTAGTGAGATGAACAAATGATAAAATGCCATAGCTAGTTTGTTATAACGAGTGGTAACTCTACGGAAATGCTTGATTTTGTTAAACATTCTCTCAATTAAATTCCTCTCTTTATATAACTCTTTATCATATTCTCTTGGTATTTTCTATTGGAACGTGATGGAGTAACAGATTCAACGTTCACAGCTTTCGCTGCCCCAACCACGTAATTTGCATCGTAGCTTCTATCAGCAATAAGTGCTTCCATATATCTGTCATCTATCAGATCTAAAGCTTTTGAATAATTAGATCCCTGGCCAGCAGTAACGAAAAACTTCAGTAGATTACCAAGAGCATCACAAGCAGCGCGTAATTTACTTGAAAAGCCTCCTCTGTATCGCCCCAGCTTTTGTTCTTATCTACTAGTTTCCACATTTTTTCCTGTAACAGCAGCATATTGATGTGCTCTGATTACTGTTGAGCCTATCATGAGCCATTCCGGTCTTTATTAACAGCTAATGTATTGAAAATCATCTGCCAAATACCAGTTTTTCCTATCTTATAAAACATTTATGTATCTCGACCATTTTCCAACCCAGCTGGTAATGCTCTCCATGTTGCTCCTGTTCTACCTATCCACATTACCGCAACTATGAATTTCCTGTTATTTTTGTGTACTTCTTCCTTTACCCACTTTCTTACCTAGCAGACTGTCTTTATATCTTCTTCTATTGCTCATCCTTTAAATATTATAGTATTCTCTTTACCTCATAACTAAAGGTTCCATTATATCACTACTCTTAATGTCGACAAGACCTAAGAAATCTTTTCAAATTAAGAGTTACAAGCAATCCCTATTCTCAAAGGCCTTCTATCAAAACACTAAAGATTCTATTGCATTATTTTAGGTATCTGGTAATCTTTAATTTTTTATAGGACGGAGTTACTTGTAGATTTAGTAGGATATCAACATAGAAAATAAACAGTTTGAAGTACTTGTTAATCCTACATTTAAGAAAAGAGCTGGCATGTCAAGAGGTGATAAAGGTCGTAAGTATGAAGTAAAATTATCAATGCTGTACCTACTCCACGGGCTAAGTGGTGAAATTGACTTTTGGTTAGCATAAAACATAGGAGGTTTTAGAGCCTTTGATGATATTTCTTTTGAGTATAAAAATTAGGAAAATAAATTGAGAATTGTCCTGGTTCAAGCTAAGCACTGCAATAACACATAGTGCCCCAAAAAATATTACCTTTAAAGGTTTGTTTACTGATAGAAACGATGGAAAGCGGCAGAAAGAGGATTTCGGATTAAACAAATATTTTTTTGAATCTTACTTAAGACTAAGTAAAACACTGAATTTCAAGACAGTAATACTACACTTGTCATTCATACTAATGTCAACGTGAATTTAAAAAAAGGTCAAGCAAAGTAATATAACATAGAGATATTAGAGAAGTATTTGGAAGAGTCTAACAGATAATAATATTTTAAGCATCTATGAAGGTCAAAAAGGAACATGCTACAAAATAAAAAATCATACTAAACTGAAAAAATAATTCAGTTGTGATAGTGATAATAAAATAGAAGATTTTCTACTTAGAATAAGGTTTATAGTTAATCAACCTAACCACTCAAAATTAGATGATATCATTAAGAAAGAAATAGGGAATATATACAAAATATCAGACAAGAAAGACATTGATATGGTTTTTACTTTGCACGCGGGAAGATAGAAAATGGTGGGAATAATAGGATAGCTAAGTTTCTTATCTAACAAGAAAAGATGATTATTTTAAGGAAGCTATAAAACACCTTTATAGTCTCAAACCTAGAGAGAGTCTATTTGAACAGTGGAACATTCCACCTAAAATAGATAGTAGAAATTTCATTGAACGAGAATACCTCAATGAAAAAATATTAGATCATCTAAAAACGGAAAATGAGCCTGTCATATTAACTGCTCTGTACAGTCTAGGTGGAATAGGTAAAACACAGTCAGTGCTAAACTTTATTCAAAAACATGAAAAGAATACAAGAGAGTATGTTAGTTTAATACAAAAGACAAAAATCAGCCAACCAGTGAGTACGTTAAGTTGGAAGAACATTAAACATTATTAACGATGAGGACAAAGTTCCTACTACACAGCGAGCTTATTATGTGAAAAACTGGCTAGAAGATTCTAAACGTGAAGTCTAGTTGTTGATTTATGATAATGTACCAAATTATGAAGTCATTTCTAAATTAAGGCCTACAAAAGGCAGTAAAATAATAGTTACGTTCCATAATACTGAATGGTCATAAGGAAGTATAGGTGTAGACGTTTTTACTCCTCCAGAATCAGAATCATACGTTAAGAAAATTCTAGGTCGTGTTTCAGAAAGTGCTAGGCCAAAAATAGGCACATTAAGCAGAAAAATTAAGTAGATTACCTTTGGCTTTGGCTCAGGCCTGCACTTACATCAAAGAAAATAAAATGACTATCTTACGTTACTTAGAAATTTATGCAGAAAGGAAGCTTTATTTATTATCTTATAAAACCCTGCCTAAGGATTCTAACCATAAGCCTGTGTTTATTACTTAAATATTACAATGAATGCAATTTGTAATGAACCTAAACTAGTAAGCAAGTTGTTAGTAGCCTGTGCATATTTAGACAATGATATTCTCAAAAATTTGCCAAGAATATTTCCTAGAGTTGTAGAGAGTAATTCTGAAAAAACCTTTTGAAAAGAAGTATTAGGTATATTATTGAGATATTCGATGCTAGTATCCGATGAACAGAGAGAGTATCTTTATTCGCTGTTTAGTACAAGATACAATTAGGCTAAAGTCAGAGGAAAGTAGAAAAATTAAAAGAGATATAAAAACTGTTTTTCAATTATTAAAAGAAAGCTTCCCTGAAGACAGGATAAATTAGAAGATTATACTTAGAAACAACAATTATTGCCGCATTTAGAAACGTTCTTATCACATATAGATAATTGGCTAGAAGAAAATCCTTTAAAAAACAGACAATGGAGAAGGATTATCTTGTGTATTTGTTAATATTGATAAGTCATGGATACTTTAGCTTAGGTAACCCCAAAAAACAACAGGAGTTGCCCGAACGGGCTTTACCTATTTTTGAAAAATATTATGGAACTGACCATTTTAAAGTTGCTATTATACTTGCAAACCTAGGTATTGTTCATAGAGCTTTAGGTAAACACAAGAAAAGGAGTTACTTGAGTAGGCTTTATCTATCTTTAAGAAACATTATGACTCTGATCATTCAGAAGTTGTTAAATTGCTAGTAGAACTGGATGAAGTTTAGGGTTTTAGCAATACTAGGTGTAACCGTTCACGGAAATAAGGGATTTACAAAGTGATTGTAAAAGTGTAAAGACATGAGAAGCTAAGTATAGAGTGGGTATGATAACAGGGCTGCAGAAAAGATTGTGGCGTACAAATCAAAAAACGCTAATCTCAAAGAAGAAATAAAGGCTCTGATTATAGAAAATGATGGCTTAAAAGCAAAAATAATTGAGCTAGAAGATAAACTGGGTCTGAACTCAAAAAGTTCATCTCTACCACCATCGCAAGATATATATCGCAAAAAAACAAAAAAGAAAAGTGATAAAAAACCAGGAGGTCAGCCAGGGCATAAGGTATATAAGTGAGATTTGATGGTAGCAAATATAGTAGTAGACTATACAATTTTATCAGGTTTGTGTGTGTGGAAATAAGGTTGTTTTAGAAGATGAAATTGTCCATTAAAAGGTAGAATTACCAGAAATCAAACCAATCGTAACTGAGTACAGGTTGCAAAGAAACTATTACAGAGCTTGTGATAGGAAGGGTTCAGCTAGTTTAACCATGGGGGTTTCAAGAGGTCCTCTAGGGTTCAATGCTAAAACAACAATTAGCAGCCTAAGTGGCTTTTTTATTAACTCGAAAAGAAAAGTACAACAAATTTTAAGCAGTATATTTAACCTCAATATAAGTCTTAGTTTAGTATCAAAGACTGAGCACAGAGTATCAAAAGATGCGCATCTGAATATGAGAAAATGAAGGAAGAATTGAAAGAAACCTGCATATAGATGAAACATAGCACAGAAATCAAGGAGAAAGAGGCTGGGTTGGGTAATAACAACAAAGCGCTCTGACACTTCTAAAGATGACCGAGTCTCGTGGCAAGAAGGTGTTGCAAAGTTTACTGCCAGAATACAATGGCATAGTTGTAAGCAACAATACGCTGCGTACAATTATTTTAGTTTGAAAATAGATAGATATGTTGGACACATTTGACAAGAGATTTTCAAAGATTTGCGTATAGTAAAAATATTGAAGTGAGCAAAATTGGCCAGGCGCTCAAGTCACTCAATAACAGAGTATTTGTGGTACAAAAGCAAAAAAATAAAATTTGGTAGATGATTTACGATTTTATCAACTAATGTAAAAATTTTGAAAAAGGGTAGAACATCTTTTGTGTAAAATGACTAGGGTTATAAATGGTACTCAAACTTTGAGGATGGCTGCCAAGATGTTAAGATCTGAGGATATGGAAGTTTTTACGAAAACTTGAAGTGATAGATACAACCAATAACCTTGCAGAACGGTAAATGAGGCGCTATGTAATCTATTGTAAGAACAGCTTTTTCACTTGGTCAGAACGTGGAGAAAGATTCATAAAGATGTTGTCGATATTTTAACTTCGCGTCTAAATGGCCAAAATTCCTTTCAAAAGTTACAGAATCTAGTAACTGTTACTGCTTAATTCTTTATTCATTTCCACAATTTGTAAACGGTTACTTCTTTTTAAGACTTCTGATTATAACTTCTGAAACACTTTGCTCTCCTCATTGATCTCTACTTTTATTTCCTTTTCTGCTTTTCCATCTCCATCTTTTATCTCTGTACTGTTAGGGTATAAATGGACACTAATCATTCCTACTTTGGTAACAAAAAATATTTCAATACCACACCGTAGACTAATTTCTTTTTTCTCCTTTTAGTTTTTTTTCAACTCTTATTATACTCTCCTCAACATAAAATATATAGTGTTTTAAGCTTAACTCTTCTACTTTTGGGCTATTTATAACTTTTACAACCTCAATAATGACATCTTGTGGATATTTTATATAAAAATAGCAGTTATCTATGTCTACCACTAAACCATCTTCTTGAATTTGTGTATCCTTATTTACTATATCTTCATATGCTGGATTCTTTAAGTCGCTTTTAACCTTCTCACATTGTGCAGAGAGACCATTAACAAAGTCTTTATCATAAGTTACATGCCCCAACTCACCACCATAGAAGTCATCTCTTTTCATTTTCCCACCTTTTGATAATAAACTACTAATAATGTTTTTCACAAAACTCCTAAACTTTTATCCTCTATTACCTTACCTGTATTGCTATTATCTTGATTTTCACCACTGTAGTAAATATCCTGATCTCAATGCACGTGCTTTACTGCTAGGGCATAGATCTTTACTATTAGTAACGTCTATTAATACCTCAAATATTATAAGTCTGTTACAGTTCTACTATACCTATAACATAAATTAGCCTTACTCCTTAAGCATTCATCTAATTATTGTGTACAACACCTGGCAGTAAGCCCCAATCTTCAAAATTGGAATCAGCACCTATCACCTAATCATTTTCATCTGACTAACTAGTTATTTGATTAACGCACCTCCGGCCCTAGCTCTTAGAACCATCAAGTATATTTTCTCAAACACTCCCTTCAATTTTTGTACTGCATTCGCTTGTACTATCTGGCATTTCTTGACCATAACTTCTGTCTGTACAATTATTGCCTTCTGGCTGTCCTGAATAAGTACTACCGGAAGTATGTTGATTACTATTCTCACCTGAAAAGTGATTAAGTTCTAAGCCTGATTATTATTACCGGAAATACAATCTGAAACTATATATTTCTCACTATTTTGTGTTCCTACTTTCTTCCTCTTAGATGGCTTTTCAATTGATGGTGCTCGTTATTTCCTTAAAAGCAAGTTTCCCGGAATTCGATTGTCATTTGCTGGCAACTTTAAGCTTGGCAAGCAGCTACATAATTAGCCAGCTCCTTATTCATTAGTTCACCTCCACCATTCATACTATACAACCATTACTCACTAGCTTCCAAGTATTCACCATAATATGGGCAGGCCAACAAAAAAACCATGTTCCTCTACCACAGATATTTATTTCCTCATCCTACATACCTTAGTTACTATAATAGCTTTACACCTTGATTAACTTTGACAGATATGGCTTAAGATATTTACCAGTAATACTTTCTGGTATATCTATTATTTCTTCTGGAGTTCCAGTGGCAACTACTTTCCCGCCTTTCATTCCACCTTCTGGACCGATGTCTATTATATAATCCGCAGTTTTTATAACGTGCAAGTTGTGCTCGATAACTATAACAGTATTTCCTAAATCAACTAACTTATGGAGTATCTTTAGTAAATTATTCACATCCTCAAAATGCAATCCTGTCGTTGGTTCATCAAGAATGTATAATGTCCTCCCAGTAGACCGTTTCGATAGCTCTCTGGATAGTTTTATCCGTTGTGCTTCACCTCCAGACAATGTTGTTGACGGCTGCCCGAGTTTTATATAGCCAAGTCCCACTTCCTGCAAAGAGACCAATTTTTCTTTCACCATTGGAAGGTTGTCAAAAAAATCACATGCTTGATCTATTGTCATATCAAGCACATCAGAAACTGATTTTCCTTTGTAAGTAACTTCTAGTGTTTCTCGGTTATACCGCCGACCTTTACACTGCTCACATTTTACATAAACGTCCGGCAAAAAATGCATTTCTACCCTTAAATGCCCATCACCTTTACACGCTTCGCATCTTCCTCCCTTGGTGTTAAACGAAAATCGGCCTATGTTGTAACCTCGTGCTTTTGACTCTGGGAGACCCGCAAACCAATTTCTCACATGAGTGAAAATGCCGACATATGTTGCTGGATTCGATGCCGGAGTTCTACCAATTGGCGATTGGTCTATTTCTATAATTTTATCTATATATTCAAGGCCTTCTATCTTATCGCATTGGCCATACTTCGCGGATGAATCATACATTTTGCGCGCTAAATATTTATATAATGTTTCTACAACTAAACTTGATTTCCCCCCCCCTGATATCCCAGTTACACAAATAAGATTCCCTATAGGAAACTCAACATCTATATTTTTTAAGTTATTCTCACATGCGTTTACCACTTTTATGTACTGAGTTGCTCGCTTTCTTCTTTTTGGAATTGAGATTGTTTTCTTTCCACTTAAATATTGCCCTGTTATGCTTTTCGAGCTTCTTTGCACCTGATCTGGTGTTCCTTCTGCAACAATTTTTCCTCCATTCACGCCAGCTCCAGGACCAATATCAATTGCATAATCAGCAGCCATTATTGTATCTTCATCATGCTCAACAACGATTACGGTGTTTCCCATATCTCTCAGGTTTTTAAGTGTGGCAATTAATCGATCATTATCACATTGATGAAGGCCTATTGATGGTTCATCAAGCACATATAGAACACCTGTTAACCCTGAACCAATTTGTGAAGCAAGCCTGATTCTTTGACTCTCACCACCAGAAAGAGTACTAGACTCACGATCAAGTGTAAGATAATTCAACCCTACATTCTTTAAAAAAGTTAGTCTCTTAATTATTTCATTTAATATTTTATTTGAGATTTGCTTCTGTTGTTCTGTAAGCTTGCTCGGCAAATTCTCAAACCATTTAAGGAATTCATCGATGCTAAGCCTAGATATCTCACCTATATGTCTACCATCAATCTTCACTGTTAGTGCTTCTTTTCTTATTCTAAAACCAACACATTCCTTACAGTTAGCAACAGAGCAATATCGTTCAATAAGCGTTTCATCATAATCTATCTGGTTTTCCAAGATACCTACCAAACCTCGAAACTTCGTTTCTTTAGAACCAAAAAGTATTACATTCTTCACTTTTTGATCTATGTTCTTCCAAGGAATATCAAGGCTAAATTTGCGGTTTTCAGCCAGTGATAGGATCGCACTTTTTAGAAATCCATAGCTTGCATGCACTTGACGAGACATTGATCCCACTGGCCTTAAAGCACCTTCAGATATTGAAAGTGTTTCGTCTGGCACTATCAACTTTATATCAATATCCAGCTTTTTACCAAGCCCATTACATAAATAACATGCCCCGTAGGGACTGTTAAAGGAGAATAATCTTGGTTCTAATTCCTCAAGAGTGAAACCAGATTCCGGACATGCAAAATTTTCTGAGAAAGTTAAAATTTGACCGTCTTTATACTCAGAATTATGATTATCAGGCAAGCTCATTATTTCCGCATACATTAAGCCATGGCCAAGCCTCAATGCTGATTCTATACTACTTGGCAGCCGGTTCCCTATATTGTCTGATACCAATATCCTGTCTGCAACAACGAAAATATTGTGTTTCTTGTTTTCATCGAGCTTAGGTAAATCATCTATATTATGTACTTCACCATCTATTTTTAACCTCACATAGCCTTGCTTTTTTATTTCCAATATCTCTTTAAGATGCTCTCCCTTTCTGCCACGTACAATGGGAGCAAGTATATATATTTTAGTTTCCAAAGGCAGCGCCATTATAGTATCTACAATTTGAGATACAGTTTGCTTTGCTATTGGTAATCCTGTTGCAGGTGAATAAGGTATTCCTATTCGGGCATACATTAAGCGCAAGTAATCGTAAATTTCAGTAACAGTTCCAACTGTTGATCTTGGATTTTTTGAAATTGACTTCTGATTAATAGATATTGCAGGAGAGAGGCCTGTAATCGATTCAACATCTGGTTTATCTTGAATGTTAAGAAATTGACGTGCGTAAGCCGACAGGCTTTCAACATACCTACGCTGGCCTTCTGCATAAATTGTGTCAAACGCAAGGCTAGATTTACCAGAGCCACTTAGCCCAGTTATAACAACTAGCTTATTTTTTGGTATATTGACATCTACACCTTGTAGATTATGCTCTCTTGCACCCTTAATTCTTATAAAATCGTCCATACATCGCATACCTTCAATTATTATAGCCTATAAATACATGAACTTGCAGTAACTTTCTACTAATTTTTAACTATTATGGAAAATAATAGAACACAAGCTTACAAGAAGAACATCATTCAAATAGCTCTAAAAATACGGAATCGCTTGACAAACTTTGCCAACCCCCTTATCAAGTGCTGAAGCTGATTATTTATCTTCTCTGTACAAATTAAACGACAAAAAAGCTTAGCGTATCTAGTGTTTTATGTTTAGTTTTTCGTACTATGTACACCTCGTATTTTTTACATTTTTGTTTACATTACCAACTAGTGCTGTAAATCGCGCTTGCTGAGCGCTTAAACATAAAAAAACCACCAGCTGATAATAAGGTCATTTAGCGTAATTCTTACTGAGGTTAATCTTACCTTTCTTTCTACTTTCTTTGAATCCAACACATTCTACAGTATTATCTTTTATACTTTTACTAATCTAGTTTGCAATTTGCTCAGCAATTTTATCTATAATATTTTTAGAATCATACTTATGCTCATGCCTATGTTCATATCTATTATTAAACTTATGCCTATACCTTATTGTTCTTCTTCATTAGCAACTACAGTAGAAAAGTGTTTGTACTATGCCTCATTATTGTCAATATTGATATATTTATTTATATTCTCAGTACCTATAAATAGCTCATTATCTGGTGTTAACTTATCCAGATTTTTATAAAATTCGTCTGTTGTACGTGTATAAAAACTGCTACTTACATTTTGATTAGGGGAAGGTTAAGTTGAAAGCAAACCTTTAAGATCATTTGGCATATTTAACTTAACAGCGTAATAAAGTATAAAAGGGTATTCCAATTGGTCAATAGGAAATCATTTATGGAAGCGAAATCACGGTACCTGCTCAGCAGAGCAGCAAAAAGTGGTTGAACAAGCGAATTGTTAGAATAAAATGGGCTAAATAAGGTGTAATGTGGTTAAATTTTCACACTTTACATAATTTGAGGCGAAAAATCGATCATTTGAAGTCTTTTCGCTTTCCTCCTCAATCATACCACTGAACAGACATATTTATTTAGTATAAGATTAGCCACTTTCTATAACTACCGAGTTAGTTTAGCAAGCAAACCTTTCTAGATACCAGTGTCACATACTGGCATGACACCCTACTGGTCGAGATTGCCTTAAAACTACAATGTTTATACAGCTGTGGGTTTTATGGCAAGTTCACTGTCTATAATCAGCTCCTTGCCCTATTGTACTAGCATTATAAAACTAATAAAAAGGAAAGTACTGACTCCCATAAGGAGAAGCACTCGGAAAAGAATTCCCAACATCAGGATTTTGAAAGTAAGAAGGTGGTGTATTATAGCTGTTTACAGCTTCCTTAGCCTTCTCAATATTATCTGACTTCTTTTCATGTTTCATATGAAAAGCCAAGCTACCAACAAAACATACAAGAAAATTAACGCCAAGGGTAACTAATCCAAATTCTGATAAAACTGGGCAAAATACACAAGCTATTAAAGGCGCTAAAGAAATTGCACTAACTATAAACTCAATATTTCTGAACATTTTAAGTTTGTTATCTAGGTAATCTATTTTTTCTTCTTTTCTTGCCGCTTTTTTGCTACTGTGGTACCAAAAGCACATACTAACATGGAAAGCCAACACATACTACTGCAGCTACTATACCTAAAGCTAACAACTTTCTACTGTCTTCCGAGTCTTTTTTCTTATTTTCTCTGCTTTGGTTAGTGGTATTGCCATAGATAACTATAGTGTGACCACACCTAACAAGTAAAGAATCGATACAATATCGCAATAGTAAATAACCCAAGAAATCTAAACTTCTATTGTATACATGTATATGTGTAGTAGATTGCCTGTTACTCTCTTCATTACATTGATCACTTTCCCGTTTCACCACTGCTTAAATCCGAGCACACAAATCCTTTATATAATCTTTCAAAATTCTCCTCATTCCAATCTGTTGCGTTTCATACATCACAAAATTGTAAAAACCCTTTAACGTTACTGTACCACCAAAATTTTTAATAGGCCAATGCATACCCTTCTAAAATACTCCTGCTCGCTAGCATAGACACTTTTCCAAATTAAAATTAAATTAATAAATACTTACTATAATAAAGCAATGCTTCCTTATCAACTCAAACATAACTTAATATCCTGTCAATATTCTTTCCACCAGCTCTTTTACTGTCGGTATGTAGCCGTTCTCATAAAACGGATCTTGCTTGAATCTGTAAACACTGTGCCCAGAAAACATGAGCTCATTTTCAATATTGCCGTCATGTATAATGTTTTGCAGTGTCTTTTGTATACAAAAACTCCGCGGATCTGGCTTTCGCCCTGTTGAATAGTCACCATGATCTTTCCAATTACTAAATAAACAATGGCTTAAACACCCCATGCAATTGATTTGATCTCGCCTGATCTCTGCAAATTTGTCTGGTGTTACAAAAATAACAGTTGTATCTGGAGTTCTCATTGCTTCTGTATATCCTGCTTTACTCCATGTATCTGCCAGTTCCTTATCTTTTGAAGTAAGGTAAATATTTCTACCTCTTGCACCAATCGCAAATTCACTATCGAACTCTTCGCTGGCATTTTCTGAGAATTTTATTTGACGTGAATTCCGTTCCTGTAACTCACGTATGAAGTTATTTCTTACTGCAGATGAGTAAAACCCTGTTGGACTGAATTTATTTAAAAACACATCACCTTCTTCCAAAGTCAACAGCTTCTTTTTCCACTCTGCGGAAATTGGGCTTTCTTTCGTTAAAAGCAGACGAGTGCCAAACTGAAAAGCTATTGGTCCGATTTGCAGATTGTCAAACCAATGTTCCCAATCTTTTAAACGCCACACTCCCCCCGCCATAACAATTGGTGTTTCTGAAAGACCGATCTCGTTCATAAAAGACCTAAGTTCCACAACTCTCTCAAATGGAGCTTGTGGTAACTCCGGGTTCTCACTATTACTTAATCCATTATGCCCTCCAGCAAGCCACGGATCCTCATATACTACTCCACCGAGCAAAAAAGAAGATATTCTTTGATAAGCACGTTTCCACAATGCTTTAAAAGCACGTACCGATGAAATAATAGGGTAATAATAAACCTGATATTTGGCTGCAATTTCTCCAAGCCTGTAAGGCATACCAGCACCACAGGTAATACCATGGACTAAGCCCTTTGCTTTTTCTAATATACCATGAAGTACACGTTCTGCCGCTCCCATCTCCCAAAGCACATTCATATGTACTCTTCCACGACCTTTTGATATTTCATTTGCTATTCTTGCCTGACTAACTCCAGCCCCAATACTATACTCAATCAATTCTTCATGTTTTTCATTTCTTGTTTTACCTTTGTAAACCAATGGCACTAACTCACCGTTATCATCAATAAGCTTGGCATTTGCACCAGAAAACGTTCCAACAGCATCTGCTGCAGCAAATGCTCCGCTCGATCCTCCATCACTAACTGCAATACCTTTACCGCCCTCGATGATTGGCCACACTTCCTTTCCTGAAATTATCATTTTTTTTATCTTATTTTTCAAAGCTTCCTCGTAATCTTTTATTCTATTTTATTTAATTACTAAAAAAATAATAGCTGTTTATTTTCTTTCGATACTATCAGAACTACGCAGCAAATTTGGGTTTTAAGTAGACACACAAAAAAAAGCAGCTACTGTAGGTATAGCTTCATAATGTGTTTTTTGTTATATGATTATAGGTCTAACAGGAGGAATTGGAGTAGGGAAGAGTTTTATAGCCAATTGCTTTAAAGAATTCGGTGCTGCTGTGTTTGATGCTGATTTTATTGTACACCAGCTTTACAGAGTGGACAAAAACATAATAAGCTACGCAGAGAAAAATTTCCCTGGAGCGATAGCAAATGGTGAAATAGATAAAACAGTATTGTCCAAATATTTCTTAGATTATGATGAAAATTGGAAGCAATTCCAATCCTTAGTCCATTCAGCTGTGCAAAATGAACTAGAAATTTTTATTGCTCAGGATAAAGAGATCAATAGGAAGCTCTTAGTTCTAGACGTTCCACTTTTGCTGGAAACGAGATTTCATTTATATTGCGACTTTATTATTTTCATCTATGCAGATAGTGCCGCACAAGCTCAAAGGCTCAGTGAACGTAATATAGATAAAGAAAAGCTAGATCTAATTTCCAGTATTCAACTACCTGTCAAAGAAAAAAGGCAGATGAGTGACTTTACCATTGATACCAGTACAAGTAAAGAACATGTTCTCTCTCAAGTAAAAGATATAGTAGACTCGTTAAGCCTCAGCAGTTGATTTCAATCCACAACTTGCTTTTATTAAATCACTCTGAATTTTGACTGTATTATTTGTAGATTTTACCACTGAAATTTCAAACTTTGAATTTGCATTCAAAAATGACTTAACTGACCTGCCAAAAAAATCATACCTCCATCCCTTAAATAGTTTGTCTACCTGCCCAGACATTGACCCAACTAATTCATCTTTTGATGAAACCAATTTTCTTGATATATTATTTTCTTTACATTTGCTTTCTAAAATAATTGAGAGCATATCGAATACAGATCTATCATAACTATTTGATAGAGTATAATCTTGCTGCACAAAATTTTTCTCATTCTCATTAAAAACATCTATAAATTCTAATAAATCCTCCTCTCTTATATTTTTTGTGTTCTTCCTAAGATCATCCAAAACTTCATCAACGTGTTCCACGTTTTTTTCAAAAAAACCAGCTACTACGGCATTGTTCACTATCTTATTACGATTTATATTATAACGCTGTGCTAAGGTCTCTTGCCATTCACTAACCGCTTTAATAATTATCATCAATTTTGGATTTGCCTCATAATTAAACTTAATCCTCTTCCATGCATCTTTTGGACTATGTAAATATTTATTTATATCAACCACTGATTCCATCTCCTCGTGAAACCAGCCCATTCTACCACTTTCTTCAAGTCTATCGCACAATATTTGGTGTAAGTCATATAGGTGTACCACGTCACTTATTGCGTAGTCTAACTGATCCTTAGACAATGGCCTTCTTAACCAGTCTGAATTTTTAGCTTTAATTTTATCTAATACTACCCCTTGATATTGCTCTACTACTTTTGAGTAACCAATAAAGTCGTGATAATAATGACAAAACATAGCAGCAACTTGGGTATCAAAAATGGGAGCAGGAATACACTTAAACACAGTGAATAAGGATTCTATATCCTGCCGACAACTATGAAATACTTTAGTTATTTCCCGATTGAGCATGATTTTCTTAATAAATGATAAATCAACCTCTGGCGCTAATGCATCTACAATAAAACTCTTCTCTCCGTAAGAAATCTGAATTAACGACAATCTTGGATAGTAAGTTAAGTGATTTCTAATGAACTCCGTGTCAGCTGCTATAAACTTCGGCTTTTTTGCTATTAACTCTTCACATATATCTTCCAGCTCTGATGTTGTATTAATTAACATATATTTTTTATTAAGTAGTTCTATTTTACTACTTATATTAAATTTTGCAATTAACGACTTTCTTAATTAAGCTTTTAGTTCTTTAAACACTTCACTTGCTCTATTTAAAATAGAATCAGGAAAACCAGCAAGTTTTGCCACATGTATTCCATATGACTCATCTGCAACGCCCTCAACTACTTCATGTAGAAAGATCACCTCCTCTTTCCATTCTTTTATTCTCACACAAAAACACTTGACACTTTTCAAGTATTTGCTTACTTTAGTTAACTCATGATAATGAGTTGCAAAGATAGCGCGGCACTTATTTACATTGTGAATATGTTCAATTACCGCCTGAGCAATAGATAAGCCATCATACACTCCTGTTCCTCTACCAATTTCATCAAGTATTACCAAGGAACGGTCTGTTGCTTGGTTGACTATGGTTGCTGTTTCAATCATCTCCACCATGAAGGTGGAATAACCAGCCGTTATATTATCCGTTGCGCCAACCCTGCTGAATATCTTATCAATCACTCCAATATGTGCACTATCTGCTGGCACAAATGAACCCATGTGAGCTAAAATTGCAATGAGAGCGTTTTGCCTCAAGAAAGTGCTTTTTCCAGCCATATTAGGGCCAGTAATTAGATGTATACCAGACAAATTGATGCTATTTGCAATGAACTTATCGTTAACTTCAACAACTGGGTGTCTTCCATTGCAAATATTGAATTCCTTGCTATCGTTAATGATGGGTTTCGTGTAATCATTTTGCACTGCAAGCTCTGCAAACGCGGTTCTGATATCAAGTTTTGCCAAAGCATTTGCAGTAAGAGCAATCCTTTCAGATTCTTTAGCAATTTCACTACACAGTTCACCAAAGATTTTTATCTCTAAGCTGATTACAGCATCACGCGCCGTAAGAATTTTATTTTCTAATTCTTTCAATTCATTAGTAGTATAGCGCATACTGTTTGCTAAGCTTTGCCTGTGAATAAATATGTCTGAAGTTATTTTATGATTCGCTGACACTTCAATGTAATAACCTAGCATATTGTTGTGCAATATTTTCAGCGCAGCAATACCAGTCAGATCACGGTAAGATTCACGAAGTCTGGTTATTAGCTTGTTGCTATTACTTAACACATATGATAACTCAGATAGCTCTTGATTATATTTTGGATTAATAAATCCTCCTTCTTTCACGGAACTGAGATTATTATCGAGCATAGCACTGTTTAGAAGCTCGAATAGGTCTTTATGGTTGCCAAGGCTTTTATATATTGTGCTAAGTTCATTTTCATCTGATTTTACTGTTATTTCAGCGTTCAACGCTGGCTGGATCCCAGTGTCAAGCACTGGGATAACATATTGTTGTAAGAGAGATTCATTTTTACCAGATTCAATTTTATACAAGAACTCAGATAACTCTAAAGTTTTCCCAAGGCCCACTTTCAATAAATTAATGTCTTTTGGTGAACCACGCTCCAGCATTAAACGTGACAAAGACCTCTCAATATCTGGAATGTTAGATAGTATTTCCCGTATTCTCTTGCGTGATTCATAGTTATTTACAAAAAATTCAACGGTGCTGAGCCTCAAATTAATTGCCTTAGAACAAGCGAGCGGTGATGCAAGCATTTGTTTTAGCAAACGCCCACCAGAAGCTGTTACTGTGTGATCGATAACTGAGATTAGCGAGCCTTTTTTTTCACCAAACTGAGTTAAAAATAACTCAAGATTTCTTCTTGCTGAAGCATCTACAAGCATGAAATTTTGCTGCTTATAGGGTTCTGGTAACTCAAGTCTTGGAACAGAGCCTCTTTGCGTTACTTTTACATATTCAAGCAGTGCACCACACGCCATAATCTCCACTTTGCTGAAACTTCCTATAACCCCAAGTTCTCTAACCTTATAAAATTCGCACAGCGTTCTATTAGATTTATTATACTCAAAAAAGCTCTGTGCATGCTGCGTAATCGATATTTTATAATTTTTTAAAATTGATCTGATTTTTTCATCCTCAGCTAGTTCATCAGAAATTAGTAATTCTTTTGGTGATATACGCAATAAATCACTATCCAGAGCTTTTAAATTCGTTAAGGTATGAAAAAATTTTCCTGTTGATAATTCAAGCCAGCCAATAGCATATTCCCCATTTTGTTTAACTATGGACGCAAGATAATTGTTGTTTTTATCCTCTAATAGCGAATCTTCAACAATTGTTCCTGGAGTTACAATTCGCACTACATCACGTTTTACTATAGATTTATAGCCCCTCCTTTTTGCTTCATCAGCAGTTTCTAACTGATCGCAGATTGCTACTTTGAATCCTAAATCTATTAACTTATGAAGGTAAGATTCACTACTATGCGCTGGCACTCCACACATTGGTACCTCTTGCCCATACGAATTACCTCTCTTAGTTAGTACTATATTCAGCAACTTCGCAGCTTTAATAGCATCATCAAAAAACAACTCATAAAAATCTCCCAGCCTATAAAATAACAGATGATCCTGATATTGAGCTTTTAGGTTCAAATATTGCTCCATCACAGGAGTATTTTTTTCTCTTACGAAGTTCATAACATTTTTAAATACGTTACGTTAGCAATAGCTTCAACTTTATTATATGGACAACATAGAATTTACATAGGAATACTTTATACTATGCAAAGGCAATACTACTATTTTTTTAGAAAATTGTGCATATGCAATGGATCTGTGGTAGCCTCTTCTATAAGCCATAACTTATAACTAAAATTATATAGAATTTTGGCTTTTTGAAAAGCCCAAACTGCCATTTGCGGAAGGTATACATGTAATCTTTTTGCCAAATTGAATCACAGCGTAGAAATAGCAACCAGAGAAAAAAAACAGAAACCCTTGCCTATTTCTATCTTTGGGCAAAATTGAAAATAAAGAGGTTTTTTATTTTCATACACACAAATAAAATTAAGCCTTATTTTCATTTTTGACTTTTTGAAAATAACATAGACTATAAAAACAGTCTGCTAGGTTGGCGAATGAATATCAAAGAATTACATCAGGTAAAGTTATCAATGCATTAGCTGGCTACCGAGCATTTGTATCTAACCCCTTGCTATCAAATTTTGAATGGGATAATGCCTTAGTCAACAGCCTTTCCAGAGCAGACCATATTTTGGGTATGTCATCCAGGAAAGGAGCTAAATTGCCTAATCCTCATCTTCTCATGTGACCTTTTATAGCACGTGAAGCAGTTATTTCAAGTAGAATTGAGGGAGCTTAAGTAACTCTGAGTGAAATTTTAGTTCAAGAAGCAGACACTAATGTAGATTGTAATCCCTATAATCTACAAGAAGTGCACAACTATATATTAGCACCAGTATGGATTGAAACGTTCATAATCTCTTCCACTGCTGCTTTAGCCGATTAAAGAAATTCATGAAAAACTTATGCAAGGTATAAGAGGTTTTTATGCAACCCCAGGGGAATTTTGCCAGGTATAAAATTGGATTGGAAGTCTAGGGTGTATAATAAACACAGCAAAACATGTGCTACCAATATTAAATGAATTTATAGGTTGTTTGGATTCCTTTGAAAAGTTTCTGTACGATAGGACACTATCCCACTCATACACATAGCTTTATACCATTATCAATTTTAAGCGATTCATTCATTCTTAGACGGTAACGGGGACATTGGACGTCTATTGATAACATTACTCCTCATCGAAAGAAAATTATCATCATCGCCTTTGTTATATTTAAGTGCATCTTTCGAAGCAACAAGAAGTGAGTACTATAAACAGCTTTACAATATAAGCAGCAAAGGCACGTGGCACGATTAGCTTTCTTATCAAATGGTGTGGCATTGCCAATCATTGGACGTATTATCAAGAGCAGAGCAAATTAACAATCTAATTACAGATTGGCAAAATCATAAAACCGAAGGAGTTACTAGTGATATTGTAAGATACCTAGCTGTAAACCCTTATTTTACTATAAAGAAAGTAGTTGAAAACTTAGGTGTTGCATTTACAATAGCCTAAAGAGCAACAATGAAACTTGAGGATTTAGGTATTGTTTCACAAACTTCTAAGGGAAAGAGAGATTGGGTTTATTATGTAACTGATATTTTAAATACTTTAGAAGAGTTAATTTAGGATTATAGGAAATTTTGACAGTACATAACCCTATGCCTAACACACATCTCAGTGATTATAATATCCAGTTTTTGATCATGTTCTTCTACTAGTAAATCTTTACAATATTGTTCTTCGTAAGCTACGCCTATAAATACTTTCCCAAGTGGTCGTAACTCTTTTATCACAGCATCATACCAACCACCACCAAAACCCAATCTATTGAGGTGATCATCAAAAGCAACAACAGGAGTGATAATCGTATCAGGGATTATGTCTTCACTTGTTTTATTCCATTCCTTAAATCTCAGTAGCTTATTTTTATCAGAAACTGCCACTTTATAACCTAGACCGAGCAAATTATACATCAAAGGTATAACATTTATTTCCCCGTCAATTGGAATGTAAGCAGCAACTGTTTTGCCTTTAACGTAACTTAAGTTCTGATTAAAGAAATTAATAAGGGAATTCGTTGCATAACTGGAATAGCCCTCATCAATATTTTTTCTTATAGTTCTATATTGCTCTCTTATCTCTTTTTTTTTTTGTTTAATATCTTTGAGCATGATCTATCCATTTTGTAGTGAGTTTTTCTTGTAAATTGTTTTGTTTCAAGCGCTCACTTAAAAAATCAAAATCAATAAACTCCATAGCCTGGTCTTGGTTATTGCAACTATACACATAACTCTCTTCTCCTGTTTTTATATTTACATGTCGCTGCACACACTGAGCGCAGATTTCCTTCATCATACATTGCATAGGAGAATTGATCGATGATATTGCCAAGTGGCCTGATTTCAGATATGGCTTTAAAATTGTTTTTCTCGCTTTATTTACAGCCTTCATCATTTTATCTGAACCGATAGTGATAATTTTATCTATGGCATTTAAATTAATCGCAGCATCACTTAATATTTCCTGTTGGTAAGAGATTATCGCATCAACTACATTACCATGAAAGGATTTGTCCTGATCTCTGCTTGTTTCTATCAAACCTTCTTCACATGCCCAAACTACCGCACTTGATGCATGTTCTATTAGTGTCCGTTTAAATACGTCATTTAATTTCCTATAGCCAGCAAAGTACAAAACCTTATTATTATTTTCAATACATGCTTTCCCTATTGAAAATAACACTGCATTTCCAACTCCACCACCAATTAGCATTACATTCTTCATGTACTATTCTAACCACAGAAGCTTATTCTGTTCAAATTTTCTGAAGTTTTATAGAAAAACTGATTTTGAAGGGAGATGGTAAATAAAATGCTTGTGCTTTACCCATGCTAAAGTAAAATTAAACTTTACTCAGTAGTTTTTATGCTCGATAAAATGTACGAAGAGTGCGGAGTATTTGGTATAAGCTGCAATAAAGATTCTGCCTTTGACTCTATACTAGGTCTTCATGCTTTGCAGCACAGGGGTCAAGAATCTTTTGGCGTAGTAACAAGTAACAACGATAAGCTGCATTCTTATCATTTTCAAGGTCAGGTGAGTAGTGTACTTGACAATATAGATGAAATAAAAAAATCCTTGCCTGGAAATTATGCAATAGGTCACGTTCGATACTCAACAAGTGGCAATAAATCTGGAGTGCAGCCTATCCTTGGCAAAAGTAACAAGTTTGGAGATTTTGCCATAGCACATAATGGTAACTTAATTAATATTTCTCCAATACGCGAGCAGTTGATTAAACAGGGACGCGTTTTTCAATCAGATATTGATACAGAGGTGGTAGCTCGTTTGGTAGAAGCCAATACGAAAAATAGCTTTCTAGGGAGTTTCATATATGCATTAAAGCAAATACAAGGCGCTTATTCTTTTGTAGCAATCAACCGAGAAGTAGTTGTTGGAGTACGTGATTCAGCAGGAATCAGACCTCTTGTTTTAGGAAAATTGAACAGTTCTTACGTGCTCGCATCTGAGACTTGCGCCCTTGATATAGTAAATGCAGAGTTTATTAGAGAAATAGAACCAGGTGAACTAGTTACTATCGATCAAAATGGTAATCTAGCTTCAGCATTTCCTCTTTCTCAGCAAAAGTCAAGTTTCTGTATCTTTGAATACATTTATTTTTCAAGGCCAGACAGCATAATAGAAGATAGGTCCATATATGATATAAGAAAAGAGATAGGAAGAACACTTGCAGAAGAGAGTCCACCGAAAAACAATGTGGATATGGTTGTACCAATACCTGATTCTGGAATACCTGCAGCCATCGGATACACAAAATATTCAGGATTACCTATAGAACTCGGAATAATCCGTAATCATTACATTGGAAGAACTTTTATACAACCAACCGCTGAAGTACGTAAAGTTAGAATAAAATTAAAATTTAATGCTAATAAAGACATTTTAAAGGGTAAGAACATAATTTTAATAGACGATAGTATAGTACGTGGTAGTACACTAAAAAGCATAATAGTTATGCTAAAAGATGCAGGAGTAAAAGAAATTCACCTAAAAATCTCAAGTCCACCAATTAAGTATTCTTGTTTTTACGGAATTGACACACCAGAGTGCAAGGATCTAATTGCCGCAAGTAAGTCTGTAAGGGAAATAGAAGCAATTATAGGGGTAAATAGTTTAACCTTCTTAAGCATCGATGGATTATATCAGGCTGTTAACGGAGAGAAACGTAATAACACAGCACCGCAATACTGCGATGCCTGTTTCACTGGTGATTATCCGATTGGTAAGTAATCTAAGCAAGGTCACTGGAACTTGGTTTAGAAAATTTTAAACCGCCAAAACTTTTCTTTGCCTTTACTGATCCCAATTCTTGGAGTGCAAACATAATCCAGGTTGATGTGGGATTCGTAAACACAAAACTCGTGGCTTATAGTGAGATCTAGTTTGTTATGTTCTCTTGTAATATTCAATCTTTTGCACAATATTCCCGGCCCGCTTAAATTTGCTTTAAGCGGTTCAATAAGCTTTAACCCTCGTATTAGAACTGCTGCTGGGAACCCTTCTGTTTCTGTTACAATGTTTAAGCAATAGTACATCCCATATATAAAGTACACATATGAAAACCCCGGTATACCAAACATTACTGAGGTTCGATCAGTATAACCTCGTGCTGCATGACAAGCTGGGTCATCCATTCCTATATATGCTTCAACTTCAGTTATCACTCCACTGAAATTGGAAAATTTTAGTATTTTTCCTAACAACTCCCCAGCTACAACCAAAGTTGGCCGTTCGTAGAAGTTTCTTGGTAGTATTTCATTGTTCATTATAAAAGTATAAGTCACTTGCATCTACAAGCAACTTATACTATTTTTGCTTTTTCTTACTTACTTACTTGAGCAGAGAGAACTTGTTGTGCTTGCGATGTGCTCACATCTGCCAGTCGCGACAAAATTTCTGTTGTTTCAGAACATTTTTGTTGTAACTGTGGCAATTGTAGTGCTAACGCTTCGTGTAAAGATTTTGCCTCATATTGTCTTCCTACCCTTATCTCTTTATGCGCTTTTAACTGCTCTTCAGTTATTCCATTATCCTCGATAAGTCTTATAGAGCCGTCATCTTTCATGAGGATCTTAATTTTACATTCCTTGCCTTCACAATACCATCTCAAATCCATCTCATATGACCCATTAGCCACTTCATAAATCCTTGTCCCATGTTCATCGATCCGACAACGAATTCCTCTTGTATTACTTTTATCAGGAAAGCAAAATGTAATTGCTTTTACGTTATATTCTTTGCATACACTACCACTTAGAAGATCTGCCATGTTTATTTCTTTTACATTATCATTCAGCACTATTCTTATAGCAGGCTTAACACTATTATCTTCATTTTTACTTTCTTTGAGCTTTACAAGTTTCATGGTATCACTTTTTATTTTTTGAGATATCTCTTCTTTAATTTGTTCAGCAACTTTGCCTATAATCTCCTTACCATTGTACTTGTTCTCCTCAGCAGTATATCTATACATACCATTACTATTCTTACGAACATGAGGTTTTGTTCTTACTTTATTAGTAATATTAGTAGAAGGGTTGTTTTGTAATTTAAAGAACTTATCCCATTCTTCCTTACTATTAAGAGTAACATATTTGTCTTTATCCGGTGTTGACCCAGATAAGTCTTGAGTATTCAAAGCTGGATTATTACTAGCAGAGCTGTTGTAAATATTTTGATCAGCAACTAATATAGTTTCAGTACTATTACTAGCTAACATATATGCCTCCATTATTGTTAACACATGACACCAGCATATAATTACTATATCAATTAGTCAACACTTAATTATGGTAGAAAAGTTATTTAATATTGAAGGCTCAAATATTCTTTCCCCTGATCAGTTAAAACACGTCCTCTTGGTGTGCGCTTTACAAAGCTAATTTTGACTAAATAAGGTTCTACTGTTTCCTCAATATTGCCAGAGTCCTCAGATAGCGCAATAGATATGGTATCAATTCCAACAGATCCTGAAGTATTGAATAAAAATCTTAGATAGTCCACATCTAATTTATTTAATCCCATTTTATCTATGCCCAATTTTGACAGCGCAGAGTCAGCAATTTTGTGAGTAATTTTTTTATTATCTTTCACTTCAACAAAGTCCCTTATTCTTCTAAGCAACCTCAAAGCAATTCTTGGAGTGCCACGTGCACGGCAGGCAATTTCCTGTATGGCATCCTCTTCGATTTCTGCAGAAAAAACTTTTGTACCTCTCTTTATAATGTCAACCAGCTCCTCAAAAGAATAAAACTCAAGACGCAAAGGAATACCAAAACGATCCCTCAGCGGTGCAGAAAGTAGTCCAAGTCGTGTTGTTGCACCGACCAACGTAAATGGTGGTAGATCTATCCTTAAAGTACGGGTAGATGGACCTTCACCTACTAATAGGTCTAGGCAAAAATCTTCCATAGCAGTATATAAAACTTCTTCAATGCTGCGATTTAATCTGTGGATTTCGTCAATGAATAAGACATCTTTTGCATTTAAAGTAGTGAGCACTGCAGCTAAATCTCCAGCTTTATTTAATAGTGGACCAGAAGTTGCGCGGAAGCTAACCCTTAACTCTTTAGAGATAATTTGCGCTAAAGTTGTTTTGCCAAGTCCTGGAGGACCATGCAGTAAAACATGATCTAAAGCTTCAGTTCTCGTCTTCGCAGCGTTTATAAACACTTTTAGATTTTGTATTAAGTCTTTTTGCCCGAAAAAATCATCAAGTTGCTCAGGTCTAATGTTTAAATTACGTACATCTTCAGCATATTCTTTACTGCATGATATCGATCTCATAATTTGAAAGCTCCTTAAGCGCTGTGCGAATAATATCCTTAGTATCCAGATTCGGTTTGTACTTTTTTATGGTATCATAAACTTTCGTTTTTTCATATCCAAGATTGATCAATGCTGAAACGGCATCCTCGTTAATTGGATAGAAATTGTTGTTATTTGTTTCTAATTTGCTCACTTTGCCACTCAATTCAGTGATAATTCGATTTATGAGTTTTGGACCAAGCCCGCTTATCTTGAGTGCTATTTTATCTTCATTCATAATTGCTAAAAATAGCTGTTCTGGGGTTAATTTGCTCAGGATCGACATTGCAGTTTTATAGCTAACGCCGCTCACCTTAACAAGCAAACGCAAGCATGATTGTTCTTCCTTATTTATAAAACCATATAGCTGCGTGGTGTTTTCTCTGTTGTTTGCACAAGTTTCGATAAGTAACTTGATTTTACTTCCTATATAACATACATTTAAAGCTTTGGCTGAAAGGTATATTATATAGCCAACATCATTTACATTCAGGATTATGTGATCGCCGTAAACTTCATCTACTGTCCCGCTTAAATTTCCTATCATTTTTAGCACTGTATAGAGTTCAGTTTAAAAATTCCTGGATCACAGGTCAAGTGTTAGGATCATAGAGATTAAATTTACTCATATTCCTTATACTCCAATTCACTAACAATTTCTAGATAATAAACACTCAAATTTAGGATCATCTCAATAAGTTTCTCCTTTGCCTTTTTAGTAGCAACTTTTCGAAGTGATCTTGCTATTAATACGATCAATGCATCTTCTGGATGCTTTATATCCTCGTTAATAATTATATTGAATCAAAGCGAAGTCTGTTGCAGCTATGTGCTTGCATGGGCCAAAATCGAATGCTGGACAAAAACATTCTCCATCAAGAGAGTTGCCATCATGCCTTAGTGTTACTTTATATACTCCTGAGCCAACAACTTTTAACTTAACGTCAAAATTGCTAACAGATACAATATGTACCATTTTGTGATTAAAGTAAAATTCCTCTCTAGAGAAATAAGGTTTACCGATAAAATCCTTTTTCTTATTTCAAAAGTAAACCCTTTACAACCCTAATACAACGTTTTTTTCCTGTAGATAATTTTATAGTGCTGCACATCTGAATTTATCGTCCTTTCATCTTGTTATCAGTTCCGTTTTTGCTTGCTTTAATTAGTTTATCAAAGTCAGACTTATACAGCTGATCTTGAATAATCCGGTACTTTTGTAAACTCTTCTTCAGCAAGAACTTAGCAACTTCAGCACCAACTCTTTTAGCATCTTCAAGCAACTTATAATCATTAAATAGCAAAAATAAGTTTAACTTGGCAATCCAATCTTGCATTCACACTAAGCGCTGTCTTCTCACCTGGAGCTCAGCATAGTCCAAATATATTGAAACAATATGATTTAATTTACTTAATTCTGCTTCAGTCAAATAACTTTTTGCAATGTTTGCGTCACTCTTTAAAATCTCGCCACCTGGATATTTCTCCATGTAGTAAGACCCATGAATGGTCTTTTGTGACTAACTCTGGAACGTATCAACTCTCCTGCAGTTAACCTGTGAACTGTCTAATATAATTTATTTTGCACTTTTGAACAAAACTGTTTTGTTACTTCTGAAGTTGGATCATAATCAGCAGAGCATTCAACATAAATATCTGTAATTTTTGATAGAATCTACGTTCTGAAGTTTGTATTTCTCTGATCTTTTCGAGCAACTTATCGGAAATAATTTTCATCAAATTTGTCACCATACTTCAGTCGTTTGTTATCCAATGCAAACCATTTGATGATGAACTCCTTTAGAATTTTGTGCCCACACCCTAAATGCGGTTGCCTTTTGAGAACTTACTCTATAACCAACAGCTAAAATTGCATCTAGGTTATAAAATTGTGTAGGATACTTCTTACAATCAGAAGCAGTTATTTCCAAAATGGAAACAACTCTGCTATTTTTTTTGCGTGAGCTGAATGCTCTCATCCTGGTACAAAAGGTTGATTTTATATCTCCATCTGGAGTTGTATATAATAGGATTTCGCTTTCTACTATCTTTCCAGTTGTTTTATGCATAGTTCTCAAATTTTGAAAATTTGTTCCATACTGTAGGGTTGCTTGGGTTGTTAATCAGCCAGTCCTCAATAGATTGTTTGTGCTTTTCTATTTTATAATTCCCAAGGTATCTAGGCTTAATTCTCTCTTCCTCTACCAGTTCTAATAATGCGCTGTTTTCTAGACAAATTATATCAATAATTTGACCTACTATAATAAAAATAGCAATCCATTTCTGGAATGTGTGACAAGTTATACTCATTTAGAACTGCAGAAATTTTTGGAATGTTTATTTTGCTCATCATAAAAACTGCCATGTGCAGTGTAATATTGGTCTCATCCCGTGGCTTAACTTATAAATCAGTGCATGTTTTATACCACACATTTCTCGTTTTTCATTGAGTACTGATAGATAATCACTACGATCAAGATTACGTCCCTAAGGTAATTCATGTGCATATTCTAGTGCCTTGCAAAAGGTAGTAATATCCAAAGTTAAAAAGAGATTTGATATAGGCTTATGATGAGATAAATATATTGAATTTAAGTCATTAACATCATAATTGCTCATTTGTATGAAATTTGCCTTCTCGCTTCAAAAGCTAACTCACCATAACTTTTATGTGGCGTTTTTTCCCTGCAGACAGTTTTATAAATGACTGATCTTTAAAGCTTTTAGAATTTATTATGTAATTGATATCATTTATAGTATAATCATTAACTTTGCATCCATTGCCCTGTATTAAACGCTTTGCAGCGCCTTTTGAAGGTTCAAGACCTATATCGTGCAGTAGGTCTATTAAGGATATACCATTTGCAACTTGTTTTTTTGTTATAGTGTAATCAGGAAGTAGTGAGCTGTCTCCATTTTCAAAAACGGAGACTGCAGAAGATTGTGCAAGTTCTGCTTCTTTATCACCATGACATATTTTTGTTACCTCTGTTGCCAAAGCTTTTTTTGCTTCGTTTATTTCTTGATTCTTTAAAGATTCCAGTTTTTTAATTTCATCAATTGGCAAATCAGTGAAAAATCTCAAAAAACGCCCAATGTCTTGGTCATCGATATTGCGAAAGTACTGCCAGTAGTCATAAGGCTTTAGCATATCACCATCAAGCCACACAGTTCCACTTTCAGTTTTGCCCATTTTTTTTCCTTGAGCACTCAACAAAAGAGGCGTAGTAAGACCAAACAACTCGGGTAAATTCAACTTTTTGCCAAGTTCAATTCCGTTTACTATATTTCCCCACTGGTCCGATCCTCCTATCTGCAAACGGCAGCCATACTTTTTGTTCAATTCAGCAAAATCGTAAGCCTGCAATAGCATGTAATTAAATTCCAGAAAGCTTAGATTTTGTTCTCTATCAAGTCTAGTTTTTGCACTATCGAAACTTAGCATGCGATTTACAGAAAAATGCGCCCCTATATCACGCAAAAAATCTATGTATTTTATACTATCTAGCCAATCTGCGTTATTTACTATAATTGCACCAGCCTTTCCATCATTAAAGTATACCATTTTCTTAAGTGCTTTTTTTATACCAGATATATTTTGGTTGATATCTTCAATAGGCAAAACACTTCTTGCTTTGTCTTTACCAGATGGATCGCCAATCTTTGTTGTGCTACCTCCAAGTAAAACTATTGGCTTATAACCAAATTTCTGCAGGTGACGAAGCATCATAATCTGGATTAAGCTACCAACATGAAGACTTGATGCTGTACAATCAAACCCAATATATGCAACTACGTAGTTATTCTGCAATAGTAGTTGGTCTAACCCTTCAATGTTTGTACACTGACATAGGTATCCTCTTTCCTGAATGAAATTTAAAAATTCAGACTTGTGTTTCACGACTTGTTTTCATCAATTAAAGTAATTTAAATCCACAAATCTTACAAGTGGAAGAAAGTTAATTCCATAGTTCTTCTATTTTATAATACTCCCTTACTTCTGGCCTGAATATGTGAACCATTATGCCTTGAAAATTCAAAATCACCCAATTACCTTCATCCATACCTTCCACATCCATTTTATAATATTGCTTGAGACTTTTCATTACGTGTTCAGCTAATGCCTTCACATGTCGGCTTGAATCACCAGATGCAATAATCATATATTTTGCAATAATGGTTTTATTCTGCACATCAAAAGTGACTATATCACGACCTTTATTTTGATCTATTATACTCATAATTGTGCTTTTTATCAATTCTGTATCACTGGATACATTAGCCATTATTCTAGATTATATAATTTATTTATAATAATACACTCAAAATCTCTAAATATGAACTATTTTCGATATAACTATTTGCTAAGCAAGAAGTTTGAACTTTTAGTGTAACAGCATGTACAGCACATATCCTTATTATATATAATGAAAGACAGTTTCTCTATACATTATTTATTGTGAGCAAGACTTTCATTCTTACTTACTGCGAAAGAACTATGTAAGATCATTGATGCGGTTATAGTAAGCAATAACCTGTTTAATAATATTATACTCAAAATCGTTAAATTAAGAAACGCTGAAATTACAGGTGACTTACGGGAAAAATTTTTGCAGTCAGAGAAAATTGTTAGCAATGCTAGAATAGTATTACATAAAATCAAAGCATTACATATTTACAAATGAATTGATAGATGGTGATCCCCACGACCAAAAGTTATACAACTTAGTAGTAAACTTAAGTAAAAAAATGGGTTTGAAAATTCTTCCTGTGGTAATACACTGTAATAGAGTAAAGAACTAGTGGAGCATATCCAATCAGATTAGGTATCAGGAGAATGAAATTACCAATCCGGATTTTGCTATAAGAAAATTAAAGGAAAAAGGTTATTTGTACCTAAAGGCGCTTTTGAAATTAAATAACTTAGAATTAAGCACAAAGGGAGTTGCAAAAAGAACCGCTAACAAGATAAAAGACAGAAAAAGATTAGTTGAAGCTTCTGTAACAAATAATTAATAACAGGACGTACTCGTGGTTGAGCAGAAAGATAAATATCGTCCTTGCGTTGGCATAATGCTATTTAACAAACAAGGACATGTGTTCATTGGAAAACGCTTTGATAGCGACTCTTACTGGCAGATGCCACAAGGGGGAATTGATGATGGTGAAAAGCTAGAGCAAGCAGCACTACGTGAATTGCTAGAGGAAGTTGGTACTGATAAAGCAAAGATTATAGCTAAAAATAAGGATTGGATATATTATAACTTACCTGAGGAAGTTATACCAACATGCTGGAATGGAAGATATTCTGGCCAAAAGCAAAGGTGGTTCTTAATGAAATTTTATGGAGAAGGTAAGGATATTAATATCAACTATACTGATCATCCAGAATTCAAGGAGTGGCGTTGGCAGAGTGTAGATAATTTGGTAGCAGGTGCCATACCATTTAAAAAGGAAGTTTATAAAACAGTGATAGAAGAGTTTTCTTCTCAAATCAAAGTCTCTATTATTAAGTAAAATTTACAATAAGTTCGTGATAGTAGATTCTCATTGCCATTTGATTTATTTCTCTGATGATGAAATACCGGAAGTGATTTCAAGAGCAGAGCAAAATGGTGTAAAAATTTTACATAACATATGCGTAAACGCTGATGATGTTCCTAAATTATTGAAAATTGCTTCATCCTATAATCAAGTCTATTCCTCTATTGGTATACACCCACTTGATGCTTCTGTAGAGAACGGCAAGTGTATGCATGCTGATGAATTGGTTGAACTCATTAAGAATCAAAAGGTAGTTAGTATAGGCGAAACCGGGTTAGATTTTTATAAATCTAATAATAAAAGCAATCAGAAAAAAAGTTTTGCATCACACATAGAAGCAGCAAGAATAACAGGGTTGCCTTTAGTCATCCACACTAGAGGTGTTGACAGTGAAGTGATCGATATGCTAAAGTCAGAAATGAAAAATGGCCCTTTTAATGGAGTAATGCATTGTTTTACTTCCTCTAAGGAGCTTGCTCATCAATCTATAGATTTAGGGTTATACATTTCATTTTCTGGAATTATTACTTTTAAAAATGCAAGCTTACTCAGAAGAATTGCACAAGATGTACCACGTGAGCGTGTTTTAGTTGAAACTGATGCACCGTATCTATCACCTGAACCTCACAGAGGAAAAAAGAACGAGCCAGCAATGGTAAAATATGTTGTAGATTGTCTAGCGGAATTGTGGAGTGCATCACCAGATAAGGTAGCAGAAGTAACCACAAACAACTTTTTCAGGCTGTTTACAAAACTTAAGCTTAAAGAAATCCTATAAAATCATTCACTTGTTTATAAGCTTAAAGATTTCACCAATTCTTTTACTGCATTTACGGATTTGTTGAACATTTCTTGTTCACTATCATCCATTTTAACCTCCAGAACCTTTTCAATTCCGTTTTTACCAATAATTACAGGGACACCAATGAACAAATCTTTTACACCATATTCACCATTAAGATAAGTAGCGCACGGTAATATACGCTTTTCATCACGTAAATATGATTCCAACATATATATACTAGAAGATGCAGGAGCATAGTATGCAGACCCAGACTTAAGTAAATCAATTATTTCTTTACCGCCATTACGAGTGCGCTTGACTATTTCATCAACTTTTTCCTGTGTGATGAGACCCATATCAATGATTTGGGTAAGTGGAATGCCAGCGATGGAAGCACAACGAATCAGCGGCACCATAGTGTCACCATGTCCTCCAAGCACAAAAGCAGATACATCCTCAACAGAAATATTGAGTTCTCTTGCAAGAAAATAACGAAAGCGGGAAGAATCAAGCACTCCAGCCATTCCAACAATCATATTGGCTGGGAGGTTTGAAAACTTATGCACTACTGAAACCATGGCATCTAAAGGATTGGTAACCACTATCACAAACGCATTTGGAGAATATTTTCTAATATTTTCTCCAACCTCCTTCATTACTTTAGCATTAGTTTGAAGGAGATCATCTCTGCTCATTCCCGGTTTTCTCGCAATGCCAGCGGTTATTATAATTGCATCAGAGTTTTTTATATCTCCATACCTATTTGTGCCAATAATATTAACACTAAACCCACCAATAGGGGATGATTCTGCTATATCGAGTGCTTTACCTTGTGGTATTCCATCGTTAACGTCAAACAAAACAACATCACCAAGCTCTCTTAATGTAACCATATGTGCGAGAGCCCCACCGATATTTCCTGCACCAATCAAAGATATTTTTTTTCTTTGTACTGTCATTTCTACTCCTTTGTATTTGCTTTTGCGGTTTCACCTTCCCAAGGGGATAGGCTGTCAAACATACGAAAATCTTGCGGTAAATCTATAGGATTATACACAACCTTTTTTGCCTCTATGTCATATCTAACTTCTTCGTAACCAGTAAGAGGAAAATCTTTTAACATTGGATGACCTTTGAATCCATAATCCGTTAGAATCCTACGCAAATCAGGATGATTAGAGAATTCTATTCCATACATATCAAAAACTTCGCGCTCAAACCACGAAGCTGTGTTAAATATCCTTACTACGCTTGGAGGCATATCATCTTCATATAATTGAAGTTTTATATGTACCCTAATATTATGCACAATGCTGAGCAAATTATATATTAGCTCAAAACGTTTCTCCCTATCTGGATAATCAACCCCAAAAATATCAACTAATAATTCAAACCTACATTTTTCATCATCGCGTAGAAAGAGTAAGTGATCCTCAATATTATCTAAAGTTGAATATATTACAATAGTACCATCACCTTGCTGAATAAATTCACATTTGGTCTTTTTTTGTATGTACTTTGCAGTTTTATCCATACTATATATTCTGAGTTCTTTTTATTTTATTTTGTAGGCACAGCATTCCATATAGCAATGCCTCTGCAGTTGGCGGGCATCCAGGAACATATATATCAACTGGTACAATTCTATCACAACCACGAACTACCGAGTAGGAGTAATGATAATAACCACCGCCATTTGCACAACTTCCCATAGAAACAACGTACTTGGGGTCTGCCATTTGGTCATAAACCTTACGCAAGGCTGCTGCCATTTTGTTGGTTAGTGTACCAGCAACAATCATAACATCCGCCTGTCTTGGACTCGCACGAAACATTATACCATATCTATCAAGATCATAACGACTGGATGCAGTGTGCATCATTTCTACTGCACAACATGCAAGACCAAATGTCATTGGCCATAATGAGCCAGATCTTGCCCAATTGATTACATAATCTATTAAACTACCGAATTTAGTAACAAGAAACCCTTCTTTCTTATAACGATTCCAGTCATCGTTAGATAGAACTTGACCTATCATAAACTTATTCCCATTCTAATGCACCTTTACACCACTCATAGATAAAGCCTACAGTAAGTATTGCAAGAAATACCATCATAGACCAAAATCCACAATAGCTTATTTTAGATAAAGAAATAGCCCAAGGAAAAAGAAAAGCAATTTCTAAGTCAAATATCATAAATAATATTGAAACTAAATAAAACTTAATGTCAAAATTTTTTCTTGCTCTTGATAAAGGGTTAAAACCGCACTCATATGTAGAAAGTTTTTCACTATCTGGTTTGCTTATTGCAAGAAACATAGGCAATACACCCAAAGCAAGAGATAGTATAATTGATACGCAGATAAAAATTGCTATAGCTAAATATTCACTCATTTAATAAAACTTGTAGAAAGCAACACTACAAATTTACATGCTTTCCTAATCTTTTACCACCTAAAATATGCATATGAAAGTGCGGCACAACTTGTTCCCCGTTTTCACCGCAGTTAGTAACTAATCTATATCCTGTTTTTTCTAGGTTATATTTATATGTTATCTCTCTTACAGTTTTAAAGAAGCCTACTATTTCCTCCGCAGAAGCTTTAAAAATAAAATCATCATATGAAATATATTGACTTTTCGGTACAACTAAAATGTGAACTGGTGCATCAGGATACTTATCGTAAAATGCCAAGACATCCTCATCCTCATAAACCTTCTTGCAAGGCAACTCACCCCTTAATATTTGAGCAAAGATGTTATTGCTATCATAGTATTTATTGCTCATGCTTTAGAGGCACGACCACCTTTTTCTCTTCCTGGGTTCAGAACAGGTGTAGATGAAGGGCTCTCCATTTTACTGTTAGAAACATCTCCTTCAAAGCGTAGATTAGATTCGTTACCAATAGCTTCCCTCAACTTATCTTCTAATTCTATACCTTTAGAAGTAGTTTTTCCAGCTTTTACATGATACATTCCCAAAGGATCAGTCATATTGCTTTGAGTGATAAATTCATTAGATTCTGGTGACTTCTCTATAGGCTTTACAACTTCTGATGGCTGTTCGCGATACCACCGGTACAATTTTTCAGCAATACCATATAGCAATTTCTGGTCTGTGTGAACTTTAAACTCTCCACCAGTAATTTCTGCCAGGCCTTTAAGATTTTCATTCACTTTATCGTAAATTTTGCCAATAATAAGTTGTTTTACCTCTTCCGGACTCTTTCCTTTGTATTCAGGACCAGCTTTAATGCCATTGGTAATTTCCTTAACATCAACTTCGATTATAGCTTCGTTTTTTTTCCTGAAAATAGTTACACTTGGCAAATTGTTTTTTATTTGATCTAATTGCTCCTGGCTCAAATAAGGTATGTCTCCTACCAAAGTCCTTGATGCTTTAAATATAACCCCTCCCTTTCCTTTCTCTTGTTCTGTTATGTGTACACCAAGATCTTCACTAGCTTGTGTAGTCTTTATAGGCAGGTAGTATTCTTTAGGTATTTTGCCAATAACATAACGCCAACCATTTTTTATATCGTGCCACATTTCATCCCAAGACTTTAACTGACTTTTTAGTTGGAAAGGATATATTATTGTACCTTTAAATAAGACAAATAAACCCCTACCTACACCCTTAAATAAGATTTTTCCACCTTCAATTAGAAACCCTCGCACTCCCAAAGCTGCATTTTTAGCTTTACCTAATATAGAAGTAGACTCTTTGCTTGAAATATCTCCTTTTTTATCTTGTTCCATATATACCCCCGAAGTATTCTAACACTAAATACTATAGTGTATTCTAAATTATAGATAAAAACATTTAAATTTCTATATCTATTATAAGATGAAATTACAGAGATTGCAACTATTATTTATATACTGTCTAAAACGTGAGGTATTTCGCTACTTTTATTATTAATCTTGCTTTAAAGTTAAACTATGTTCGAATGGAATACTAATAATATTATTGATGCTACTGGCGGAAGAGGGAAGAGTGGTTGCCATAACTTAAATATTTCAACAGACACAAGAAATATAAAAAAAGGTGACTTATTTATCGCACTTAAGGGAAAGAATTTTGATGGACATGATTTTTTACATGAAGCCTTTTTGAAAGGGGCAGCAGCTGCGGTAGTGAGCGAAGACAAATATAGGAATCTTCCTGTAATTGTTGTGCAAGATACTCTAAAAGCTTTGCATGATATGGCATCGTATTACATCAGAAATGTTCTTGTTAATGCTGAAGTTATTGCAATTACAGGCAGTGTAGGAAAAACCACCACAAAAGATATGCTACATACTGTTCTATCACAGTATGGAGTGTCTCATGTGAATGATGGTAATTTGAATAATAACATAGGGCTACCTTTAACGATTCTAAAAGCTCCAGAAAACTGCCGGTACTTAATTCTTGAAATGGGGATGAATAAAGCTGGCGAGATAAAAGAATTATCAAAGATTAGTAACCCAAATATTGCGGTTATCACCAATATCGAACCTGTGCACGTTGAAAATTTTTCGTCGCTATTTGATATTGCTCAAGCAAAATTAGAAATTTTGTACGGTGTGAAAAATAACGGTACTTTGATCCTAAACAAAGACAATAAATATTATGATTATCTCTTATCGCACGTCGATAGAGATGTAGTAAGCTTTGGTAGGAGTGAAAGCGCTACAGTTTGCTTGTTGAATGTAATAAAAAATGACAAAGGGCTAAATTTAAAAATTAGACTGAATAATAATCAGATTATGAACTGTAATTTATGTGTGCAAGGCAAACATTTTGTATACTCTGTACTGGCTGTTGTTGCAGTCATACAAAATCTTGGACTTAATTTATCAAAATTACCACTTGCACTTGAGAATTTTAATATAACGAAAGGCAGAGGTAGTGTTCACAAGGCTAAATACAATGGAAAGTGTATACATTTGATTGATGACTCCTATAATGCCAGTCCTGCTTCAATGAAAGCTGCAATAAGAACTTTAGGTATATATTCTAATCGGAGGAAAGTAGCATTACTTGGTGATATGCTAGAACTTGGTAACAAAAGCATAACATTTCATATGAAGTTACTTGATTCTATCGTAAAATATGACGTGGATAAAGTTTATACGGTTGGTAAATTTATGTTAAAGTTGCATAGGCTTTTACCAGGCAATATAAAAGGCACGCATTTTAATGATTCTAATCAATTGAAAAGCAACTTAGCTAACATTGTTCAAAATAATGATGTAGTTCTGGTCAAGGGTTCACGTGGAGTGAAAATGGATTTCATAGTGCAAGGATTCATAATAGAATATTAAATAAAACTATTGTATTAATTTAAGGTTAAGTTATTAGAAGTTTTAATCGTGATAAAACGTGTAGTTATTTTTGGTGGAACAGGGTTTATAGGGAAACACATCGTAAGACGTTTGGCAACAGCAGGGTATTTAATAAGGGTATTTGTCCGTAACCAAGAAAAAGCTGCTTGTTTAAAGTTATGCGGCAATTTAGGACAAATATCTATATTTAAAGGCGATTTTTTTGACGAGAAGTTAATTCTGGAAAGTGTAGAGGAATGTAATGTAGTCATAAACTTAGTGGGAATATTATATGAAGTAAAAGAGCACAGTTTCTACGCTGTTCATGTTGGGATAGCTGAAAAAATAGCAAGAGCTGCAAAAATAAAAAATGTATCTATGATGATACATTTTTCTGCTATGGGAATAGAAAACAGTAAGCTGTCAGAATATGCTCAAAGTAAACTGAAAGGTGAAAAAGCTGTAACCGCAGCATTCCCAGAAGCAATAATAATTAAGCCGAGTCTTGTATTTGGCAAAGAAGATAACTTCTTTACCAAATTTGCAAGACTAGCAACTATTCTTCCTTTCTTGCCGCTAATTGGCAGTGGTACAACTAAATTTCAGCCGATATGTGTAACCGATTTAGCTGAGATGGTATACCGCATTATCAATCTTAATAAGCAAGATAAGAAGATTTATAATATAGGTGGACCGAAAATCTACTCTTTTAAAAGCTTACTAAAGTTTATTCTGAATGTTACCAACAGAAAATGCTTATTAGTCAATGTATCTTTTCCAATGGCAAAGTTAATAGCCTTCTTCTTAGAAAGTAGGATCATTTCTATATTGTTAAAACCCATAACCGGGGATATAAGCCCTATGCTTACTCGAGATCAGGTAAGAGTTATGATGAGTAGCTCAATTGAAAAATCAACTGATTTTGAAGCAATAAAAATCCGGCCATTATCAATTGAAAACGTAGTACCAGAGTATTTGAAGGTTTATAAAAAGTATTGACATAAAGAGTGCGCCCAGTAGGATTTGAACCTACGACCCACAGCTTAGAAGGCTGTTGCTCTATCCAGCTGAGCTACGGGCGCACAGCATATATAAAATGCTTCTTAACACGTATAAAGTCAAGGCATTTCATGTAAATACAATGCTTATAGCAAATTCTTGCAAGACCTTATCATTCTAGTATGCGGTGCTAACTTTTTCTGGATTTAAGTACCAAGATGACAGAGTTTTAAAAATAAGTTATTTTTTTATTTTTTAGTAAAAAGACAGCCCATGGGTATCAAAATTGCACCTTCTATACTTTCAGCAAATTTCGCAAAATTAGGAGAAGAGGTAAAAAGAATTAACAACTTAGGTGTAGATTATATACACATAGACGTTATGGATGGAAATTTTGTTCCAAACATTACAATTGGTCCAGGCGTTATCTCTACAATACGTAAATATACTAACCTTTTTTTTGATGTACACTTAATGATTAAGTCTCCTGGTGACCATGTTGAAAGCTTTATAAATGCTGGTGCTGATATCATTACTATACACGCAGAAGCAGAGGTACACCTTGAAAGGCTGATAAGAAAGATAAAGTCATACAAAAATGTAAACGATGCGAAAAAAAAGGTTCAAGTTGGAGTGTCAATTGTTCCTTCAACTTCCCCAGGTATATTTGAGTATATAATACATGAGTTGGATATTGTATTAATTATGACAGTCAACCCTGGATTTGGAGGACAGGAGTTTATTTATTCACAACTGGGCAAGATATCTGTTGTGAAGAAAATGATACGAGAGCGCGGCCTTAAAACACAAATTTCAGTAGATGGCGGAGTGAGTCTTTCAAACGCAGCTGATATAATAAAAGCAGGTGCAGATATCTTAGTCGCTGGATCAGCAATATTTAGAGCTAAAAATATGAAGAAAGCTGTAAATGATTTTAAAAACCTATCATTGTAACCCCATAGCCCAACACAAATCACTTCTGTCATTCTATAAGTAAAAAAATTTCTGGATGCAAGTATCATCTACTTAAGGACACCCATCTCAGCAAATCAAGTCAAAAATGTCCATAAAATTGTGATAATATATATTTTTAACTATACTTAGCTTATTCTATAAACTAAAAAGAGAAGAGATTGAACATGGTAGAGTGGCTAATATCTGATCAGCTTATTAATTATAACTACGCTGTAAAATTCATGGAAAAAAAAATTCAACAAATCCACAATAACTCATCTGATGAATTGGTATGGCTACTCCAGCATCCTCCATTATACACAGCAGGAATTAGTGCAACAGATGATGACGTTGTTGAAAAATTACTTCCTATATATAAAACAGGTAGGGGTGGTAAATACACATATCATGGACCAGGGCAACGCATTATATATCTAATGCTGAATCTTAAAAAAAGAAATAAATGTGATATAAAACTATATATTAGAGAGCTTGGTAGTTGGATAATAAATGTTTTAAAGCACTTTAACATATTTGGAGAATTCAAAGAAGATAGAATAGGTGTTTGGGTGAATAACAATGGAGTAGAAGAAAAAATAGCAGCTTTTGGCATACGTTTAAGAAAATGGATAACTTACCATGGCATAGCGCTTAATTTCTCCCCAGATCTTTCCCATTATAAGGGTATTATTCCTTGCGGATTGAAAGGTTACGGTGTTACATCAATAAAAGAACTAGGTGTTAAAGCTCCACTCTTTAAATTAGATAATATACTAAAAAAAGAGTTTTATAAGATATTTTAATGTACTCTGTTGTCATCTACTTCTTATATTTTATTTTCACTTTATGTGCTAATACAGGTATTTATGCAATCAATCAAGTCGATATTATTGCTCCTTCTTCCAAGGGAAAAGAGCCAGATCTAACTACTATAAAAGAATATATAGAAGCTTTGGATTTTAACTTTCATATTTTAGAGAAAATATATAGCAATAATAATCCATTCTACCCTAACTCCGATGAATTTAGAGCAAGCGATTTGATTAGTGTTTTAATTAACGATAGCAAAATAATTTGGTGTATCAGAGGAGGAACAGGAGCTTCTCGTTAATTCCCTGTCTAGAAAAATTACTCAACGATAAAAAAGCAAGAATCGTTCAAAATAAAAACAAAAAAAAACTCTTATAGACTACAGCGATATAGCCGCCTTGCACATTTATTTACAAGTCAAATACGATTGGCAAATTCTTCACAGTCCATGTTGGAAATGATAGTAAATAATTTCGTTTCTGAAAATTTTGTTAAAAAATTAAAAAGGCTAATCCTAAGTCAGCAGAGCTCTATTAGGTCTAATAACCTAAAAATAATTAATGATGACATCAAACTAAAAAATGGTAGATTAGAGTCCAAAATCGTTGTGGAAACATGATTTTGGTTAAAAATAGTATAGGAACAGCTTGGCAAATAAATGCAAAAGGAAAAATTCTATTTCTAAAAGATACAAGAGTTTATTCATATGCAATGGGGGCAGTTTAGATCACCTAAAACAAGCTTGTATTTTTGATGAAGTATACGCAGTAATTTTTAGAAACTTTATTAACTTCGGTAACGACAATCTTGTTAAAGTCGTAAAAGAGAGATCTGCAAAGAGTGTTAATTTTCCAGTGTTCAAAGTCCAAGAGATAGGCCACGAATATATAAATGACCCTTTAACCTCTCAACACCCATGCTACTATTAGCGTTCAAGACAAAAAAGAAGGTTATTTTTATGGATGTACAGAATATTGGCTTTACGGATTGATCTATATTGTACTAGCCTTCTGTGTCACAGTAGAATGAATGCACGACGTTAAGCTAAAATAATTTAGATTTACCGATGATTTTATAGGAAATATTTGTTCAATTTTGACTACAAATCCCTACCAACAAATTTCAACAAAAATATCTTAATGCATTTTCAAATATAAGCATTCCGTCTCCATATTTTGGCATAGCAATCTTTAAGCGCTTGCACTTTTCTTTTTCAAGTGGCCAGTTATCCTGCTGAGTAAAAAATATTCCCCTTTCTGGATGAGGCATTAAAGCCAACACTCTACCACTTTTATCCGATAAAGCCGCTAGGTCATATGTAGATCCGTTCGGATTATAAGGAAATTGCAAGTTGGCGTAGTCACCACTTTCATTAATGTAACGTAGTGCAACAGAATTATTTTCAATCAATTGATCTAAAACACCTTGATTCATAAAGAACTTGCCTTCTCCATGAGCAATAGGAAGATACAACTCATTCAGATCCTGCAACCAAACAGAACTACTTTGTGGGCTAACTTTTACTTTAATCCAACGGCATTGATAATTACCTATATCATTACGTATTAAAGCCAGGTTAGAAAACTCTGGGATTAACTTCGCTAATATCTGACAACCGTTACATATTCCTATGACAAGCTTATCCTGAGATAAAAACTCTTGAAACTTATCTAACAAGTTGTTCTTAACGCGCAAAGCAAAAGCATTACCAGCACCAGTGTCATCACCATAGGAAAAACCCCCTGGGATTGCAAGTATATTACTCAACCTCAGTTCACCTGGATTCTTTATGATCTCATTAATGTGAACGATTCTTACTTCTATATTGTTGACACCAAGTTTTCTACCACATTCTACAAATGCAAATGCAGTTTCCTTTTCGCAATTTAAGCCATAACCAGATAAAACGACAATTTTCATGAGTTAAAAATTAAAAAATTCGAATTTTCTTTTTACAAAATTTGCTACTAAATTAAGAGCAAATAACACTATCAACAAGGCTATAATTGCGATAGCAGCAAGTTCAACAAATGCAATTTCAGGACTACTTGACCATATGTATATTTGTACAGGTAGAACAGTTGCCGGATCGAAAAAGGACCTGGGTGTATCAGTAATAAATGCTACCATACCTATCATAAGCAAAGGAGAAGACTCACCTAAAACTCTTGCAACTGCAAGCATAGTACCATGTATTATCCTTGGCAATGCAATCGGTAAAGAGTGGTCTAATATCACCCTGATGTGAGGCGCTCCAAGAGCAAAAGCTGCATCTTTTATTGTAATAGAAACATTAGCAAAGGCATTTTTTGTTGCAATTATAATATTAGGTAACATCATAAATGAAAGAGTCATTCCACCAACAAGTGGCGAAGAACGGGGTAGCTCAAATATGCCAAGATAGAGAGTCAAGCCTACTACACCAAATATTATTGAAGGCACTGCGGCAAGATTATTTATGCTAACCTCTATAACATTAGTTATCATACTATTTCTAGGCATAAATTCGTGGAGACAGATACCCGACATAATCCCCGCTGGTAACGCCAAAGCCAGGCATACCATTATCGTCATTAATGAGCCAATAAATGCTCCTAAGATTCCCGCGTTTTCAGGTTCACGAGAGTCAGACTTAAGAAATAGAGATCTATTGAAAAATTTTCCTACTCTCCCCTGTTTTTTTAGCCAACTAAGCAATTCAACATAATGACTGTTAAAATACTTACCCTTATTTATTGAATTTATTATACTTGACGCGGTAAACCAGATTTCATATTCACCATTATGTTTTACTTTTCTACGAACAAAATTCTCTAGCTCCTTATAAGAATTACGACTTAAAATCTCTTCACCACTCTTAAAATCAGTTCCCTTAAATATCTTTCGCAGAGAATCATTTAGTGAATTAATAGATTTATACCGCAAATTGCTAGGATTATCTGCTAAAGCAAAATCAGTGTTTATTTCAATCGGTAATAGAATTTTTGTTACTGTTAAGGCGCTATAAGAGTTAATCAATATACTTAGCAATATACATACAGGGCAACTAAGTGAAATAACTAGCGTCATAAAAGAACAGGAATATAACGCTTTATCTTTTTTATTCTTCCTTTTTATGTGAGCATGCATACGCCTGGACTGAAGCAGTTTAAGAAATTTTGTCTTTATACTCATTTACTTTCAGTTCCTTTTTGTTGCTCAAGTGTGTAATGATGTCATGCAAGCTAATACTGAAGTCTCTTCTTTCTTCCCAAATCTTAGGTCAAACCCACAACTGTGTGAACTTTCTGCATTGTAGTTTTGTAAATACAAGACATAACTGTCGGTATCATCCCAGTGCGCGACACTAGGATCCAGGAAAGTTTGCTTGTAAATAAGCAAACTGATTTGTTGAACATAGAAAGCAGTTGATCTTATACTAAATAAATATCTTTGATGGGATTGCATAAAAAGCTGGATTCCAGTGTCAGCCACTTTCATGACATCGTTTACTATGTAACGCCTTATCATATCAAAATGCTTATATAGTTGTATATCATGCACTGGGAATGACACCATTAACATGACTCTCCATTGTACCTAATTAGACTTATTGTTTTTGTAAGTAGCGCGCTCTTTTATTCTTGCAGCTTTTCCAAATAGTTTACATAGGTAGTACAACTTTGCCCTACGAACCTTTCCTCTTCTTGTTACTTGCACTGAAACTAATGCAGGAGAGTAAATAAAAAATTGAGATACTATACTTTCTCCATGACTTACTTTTCTAACCGCAAAAGAAGAATGTAACCCTCGATTTCTTTTTGATATACATACACCTTCAAATATTTGTATACGCTCACTTGTACTGTCAACTACTTTAAAAGTAACTTTCAAATCATCACCAGGACGAAATTCTGGTACTTCCTTAGCTAATACTTGCATTTGTTGCTCATTGAACTTTTTAAGTAAATTTGTCATTTATCTCTCCATCTAATAATTCAGGCCTACGTCTTTTTGTTATAACTTGAGACTGTTTCTGTCTCCAATCACTTATTTTTTTGTGATTACCAGATAACAAAATTTTAGGCACTCTATGTTTTCTCCACTGCTTAGGTCTGGTATACTGAGGATACTCAAGCACACCACCGCTATAACTAAAACTCTCCTCAGTAATACTACCGGAATTATTTACCACACCAGGAAGAAGTCTAACGCACACATCAAGAATTACCATCGCAGCTGGTTCACCTCCTGAAAGAATATAATCTCCAATGCTTAACTCATAAGGAGTATACTCATCTATCACCCTTTGGTCAATACCCTCAAATCGACCACATAATATCGTTATATGAGGAAATCCTACCAATTCCCTTGCAATACTCTGATCAAATTTTGTGCCAGACGGAGTCATATAAATAAATTTAGTATCTTTATGAGTAGAAAGTACACTATCAACTGCATCACCAACTACATCAGGGCGCATAATCATTCCTGCTCCACCCCCATATGGAATATGGTCTACCGTCAAATGCCTATCTTTAGCAAAAAAACGAATATTTATCACTTGAAGGTTCCATATCTTCTTCTCTAATGCTTTTCCAGCAAGGGAATAGTTCAAAAATCCAGGAAACATTTCTGGAAATATGGTTAATATTGTAACATCGAACATCTTTATAAATTTGTAGTAAACTTAAGTGTGATTTGATATAATGCTTATAATATATACTTAAATCACACATGTTGCCAGACAAAATAATATATGAAGGTAAAGCAAAGTTCATTATTGAAACTAAAGATCCATTAACCGTCATACAATACTTCAAAGATGAAGTTACAGCTTTCAATAAAGAAAAATATAAAATTATTGAGGGCAAAGGAACAATTAACAATCGCATTAGCACTTTTATTATGGAAACACTTGAGAAAGCAGGAATTAACACACACTTTATAAAAACTCTAAGCGAAAGAGAACAGCTAGTTAAAAAATTAAAAATTATACCTCTTGAAATAGTAGTAAGAAATATCGCAGCTGGTAGTTTTTGTAAGCGTTTCAATATAAAAGAAGGTGAGAAACTCGCATTTCCTATAATCGAGTTTTTTTATAAAAACGATGGCCTAGCTGATCCAATGGTAAACGAAAATCACGTGCTATATTTTGGCTGGCTATCTTACGAAGAAATGGAAGAAATTAAAACTATAACCATTAAAATCAACACAGTTCTAATCGATTTATTTTTAAATGCAGGGATAGATTTAGTCGACCTTAAATTGGAATTTGGCAGACCAATAAACGATAATACAAAGATTACTTTAGCAGATGAGATCAGCCCTGACAACTGTAGGCTGTGGGATAAAAATACGCACAAAAAATTAGATAAAGACGTTTTCCGCTTGAATTTAGGAAACTTGAAGGAAGCATACTTAGAGGTCGCGAAAAGATTATCAGTAAAGTTATGCTAATTAAGATACTACTCCATTAAATGACGGGTTGTATTTCTCATTAAGTTTTCCAATGATCTCAATTTTTTCCCCAAGTTTTTGGAAATGATTTTTTACGCCTTGCATATTTTCAGGATCTATGATCAATATCATACCAATACCACAATTAAATGTTCTTAACATTTCTCTCTTCTCCACTTTACCCTCTTTCGTCAGCCACAAAAATATATCTGGCCATTCCAAAGAACTGATATCTACATCTGCAAATAAATTTTTTGGAAGAATTCGTGGAACATTATCTATTAAGCCACCACCTGTGATGTGTGCAATACCTTTTACCTGCGACATAATAGGCAGTAAAGAATCAACATATATTTTTGTTGGCTTGAGTAATACCTCCCCCCAAAGTTGATTATCCCACGGAGATAGATCATTGTAACTTATGCCTAAATCTTCAAAGATATGACGCACCAAAGAAAACCCATTTGAATGAATTCCACTTGATTCTAAGCCAACTATATAATCACCTGCTCTCATCACACCGTAATTTGGAAGAATCTTGCTCTTATCAACCACTCCAACCACAAATCCTGCAAGGTCATAGTGATTATTACCATACATTCCAGGCATCTCTGCGGTTTCTCCACCAACTAATGTTATCTTGGCCTGCTTACACCCCTCTGTAATACCCTGAACTACAGACAATAGAACATCTTTGTTCAAAGCACCTGTTGCAAAATAATCGAGGAAAAATAAAGGTGTTGCTCCCTGTGCAAGTAAATCATTTACGCACATTGCAACTAAATCTATACCTATAGTGTCATGTTTATCTACTTCTTGGGCTATCAACAGCTTTGTGCCTACCCCATCAGTTGAAGAAACCAGTACAGGATGGTCATATTTCTTACTTAACGCAGCAAAATCAAATAATGCAGAAAATGAACCCACTTCGCTAATTACTTCTTCTCTTTTATTTTCATCAACAACAAGCTTAACTTCTTTCATCAGCTTATTATACAGTTTAAGATCTACTCCAGATTTGGCGTAAGTATTCATGACCATTTTATAAATTCTATGACTATTAACACTATATTAATGAATCGACACAAAAAGTACAACGAAACTTTCTCTCAATTGACTATCATATGTTTACTAATATAGAGTAACTTAAATCATTTATAATTATCCAATGAGCAAGAACATCAAAAACATACTGTCAATAACAGAGTTATTATCAGGATGGTTGCTTCATGACTTTGCTAACTCTATGAATGGAATAATGTTTGGCCTAGAAGAGCTTGAAGCAGGCAACCAGAACGATGCTAGTACACATAGGGAAGCATTATTGCTGCTTAAGGAAAGCTCCGATGATTTGATATATAAGCACAAAGTTATGAAACAAGCATACTCTTCTTCAGCGGACAATCGTAGCTTTAGTCAGACCAAATTGAACATTGAAAATTATTTACTAAAAAAAAAATAAAATTCACGTGGAAAACGAATGAATACTTTGCGAAGTGTAAAGTAAGTTTAATTGAAAAGATAAATAAAATAATCTCTAATATGGTAATAACTATAGCCAGCGCAGTAGCAGAGGTTGAACGAATGTCTATTTTGTTGAGCCAAGTGAAGCATGAAACTCTACTAACAATGCAAGTTCTAAACGAGCATAAGTCCCTGAGCAGATCATTAGTAGAAAAGTTAAACAAGAAAGAAGATGACAATTTAAGTACAAAAGATATTAGTATTTACATGACCCACCTGTTATTAGAGCATTATAACGTTAAAATGCACTGTATTTGTGAAAACAACTTGCTGGAAATAGGTTTGACCTTAACTTAAAACAATCCCATAGCTCATGAAAAGTGTTTGTAAGTTTAAGTGCCAGTGTGGGAAACATAATTTCTTTATTGTGGCATTAGACTTTCTGTACAACCTAAACCAAATGAAAACAGGGCAAATTAGTATTTTAAAAGTTTTAAACGCTGGATACTTTTAAATTGCTTTAGCTGTAAATGTTTAAGGAACTCACCAAGCAGGAAAAAAAGCAAAAGAAACCCTAGTGATATCTCTTGTAGGAACTTGACATTAATGTCTTATATGCTTGGTAAGTAGTCAACCTTGGAATTATAAATATCCATAACGTCACGATAAGGGTAATGCAGAAGTTTTTCAAATAATTTCTTTATAAAAAAAGAAGATTAGTTGATTTTTGAACTAATTCTTAAATAAAGACAAAAAGAACAATGCAATGTGAGTTGTTTACTGTTCTCTCAAAAACTTGGCGCTTATTACATTACTTAATAAGCGAGATTCAGCTAACGTAGATAAAAATTTATAAAGACATGGAGTGTCTATATAAGAAAAATTAAACATAACACACCTAGTTTAATAATGTGCTTTTGTCACTTAAATAAAGATTAAGGATAAATTTTAGGTCTAAAACATCCCCATATAAGGGTTCTTAAGGCCTGTAAAATGGATTTCCGCTCCAGCTCTCTGTTTTTTAAATCATGATTTCGTGCAGTTGTTTGTTGAAGCACTGGCATGACAATAAAAGAGTGGATTACTCAACCGTAACAGATTTGGCCAGGTTTCTTGGACAATCGGCATCTAGCCCTTTTTCTATTGCAACAGAATGGGCAAGAAATTGCATAGCAACACTATAAATTATTGGAGAGATAAAATTATCAATGTCTGGAAGTTGAATTACTTCTTTACAAATCTCTCTTAAGAATGGCACTCCTTGCTTGTCACTAAAAGCAATCACTTTGCCTTTTCTTGCGATGACTTCTTGTATATTAGACAATGTTTTAAAAAATAAATTGTCGTATGGAATAATTGCTATAACAAGTACAGATGAATCTATCAAGGCAATCGAACCATGCTTCATCTCCCCTGCTGCAATACCAATAGTATTAATGTATGAAAGTTCTTTTATCTTCAATGCACCTTCCATTGCAACTCCATATGAGCTTCCTCTACCAATTAAAATAATGCTATTGTGTTCTAATATAATGTCTGGTATGTGTTGTATTTTTATTACATTTAAAACGTATTCAACGTATTCTGGAATAGAATTGATAGCATTACTCAGCTGCTTTGTTCTTTTTTCATCTATTGTATCTTTTATTTTTGCAAGCTCTAAGGTAAAGCATGCTAAAATAGCAAGCTGCGTGGAAAAGGTTTTTGTTGAAGCAACACCAATTTCTGGCCCAGCAAGAGTATGTAACACAACATCTGAGATTTTTTCAATGCCGCTGTTAAACGTGTTAGTTATACTAATGGTTGTTTGCTTTTGTGATTTCGCATAGCGTAATGCTTCCATGGTATCGGCAGTTTCTCCGGATTGTGAGATGAATAACCCAATGCTCCCTTCTTCTAGTCTTATGTTGCTATACCTAAATTCTGATGAGATTTCCAAGTATACCCGCACTTGAGCAACACTTTCTAACCAATATTTCGCTATTAGCCCAGCAAAGTAAGATGACCCGCACCCAACTATAGTAATGTAACTAAGTTTGGAAAATAATTTTTTACTAGTAGATATTACCTCTGTATATTTTTTATAAAATTGATTTATTGTTTTGTTTAATACACAGGGCTGCTCAAAAATCTCCTTTAGCATAAAGCTAGAGTAACCGTTTTTGCTGATTAGAAAGCTACTTGAACTATTGTTTTCTATGCTGCGTTTTACTTGTGCACCGTTGTTATATATACTCACTCCGCTAGATTTTATCACTGCAACGTCATTATCCTCGAGGTACGATATTCTTTCCACCAGTGTATTTAAAGTGTTAGAATCAGATGCAGCAAACACAGTATTATAATTATAGCCTATTGCTAAAGGTAAACTTCTTTTCGCAACAAATAGAACATCTGGATATTCCGCAAATAATAGGACTAAAGCGAATGAGCCGTGTAGGTTGCTTAAACACTTAAATAAAGAATCAATAGGTGACAATCCTTCATTAAGATATAGGGTTAACATATTTGGTATAACCTCTGTGTCGGTGTCAGTATGAAACGGTATTCCCCTTTCTTCTAAACCCTTTTTTAGCAGATTGTAATTCTCAATTACGCCGTTGTGAGCAACAACAACATTATTTGTACGAATGGGATGAGCATTTTTAAGGTCAGGGATTCCATGTGTAGCCCAGCGAGTATGTGCTATGCCAACCGTACTGCTAGACATCCTGCTGTTACCGACAACTTCACATAACCTCTCGACTTTGCCTTCTGATTTTTGAACTTCTATTTTGCCCTCATTGTTTATGATTGCTATACCTGAAGAGTCATACCCCCTATACTCCAATTTCCGCAACCCAGCCAGCAAAGTTGGTATTACTGAATCACCATCACTTACTGCACCAAATATCCCACACACAACTAATTGAACCTTTCTTTAGAGTTATGAAGTATTTTTACCTTTACTATCTTTCCCCTTTTTATTTTTCTCTGATTGATTTTGGCTCTTTTTGCTGTCCTTCTCGGTTTGACCCTTTTCAATTGATTTGGTTTGAGTTTCTTTGTTTGAAACTTCGGATATAGCGGTCTTTAGGACTTTTATCTCAACTTTCGGGGCTATTTCTATTATAAGTTGTGCATTTGCTTCATCAACCTTGTTAACCTCACCCATTATCCCACCAGAGGTAACAACTATATCACCACGCTTTATTTGATCTATCATCTTTCTATGTTCTTTTAGTTTCTTGTGGTTTGGGCGAATGATAAAGAAATAAAATACTATACATATTAAAATCAATGGAACAAAATTAGCAAAAGGTGCACCAATGCTTGATACATTACTAGCTGCATCTGCCGCAAAAACTTCAGAAATGAACATATTTAACCCTAATTGTTAACGATAAAATTAAATGAACTGCTTAAGTATTAATTACAATACCATTTCATGTCAAGTTTGGTGAAAGAAAATAATGCTTTCTACAAAAGATTACAAGTTAGTGATTATCGTATTATTTATACAGTAGACGCTGCAACGTGTGAATTAATCATTACTTCGATAAAACACAGAAGAGAATCTTATAGAAAGAAAAAATAACTAGACTTGTTACAATAGTACGTACAATAATAAAATTTGATAAAGCATAAGATAAACTCAAGAATTAACGTATTGCACATATGCGCTACATTTTTTAATCTTCCTAAAAATTTGACAATACGCGACAATACCGATATATTGAAAGTATTATTTTGTGAGGTATTCATGGCTAGTAATAAGGAAAAATATCAAATAGCGTTCTGTATTTCAGTCATCACATCCCTAATTGGATTATTGTTAATGTAACTTGTAGTTGCAGTAGGTACCGTACTTCCTATAGCTGCTTGCCTAAGTTATAGAAGGAATTTTAACTGTCTTGTCCTGGTATACAAGCAACAGAAAGCCTTCATTTTTACAAAATAGTGAGACTGATGTCTTAAACAAAAGATATCTTATTTTGTGAACAAGAAAGCAAGCTTTTCATGGAAAGGGTTTTTCAATCATTTTGCAACATCTTTGGCAAAGGATCTGGTAAAGACGTATAGAACAAACTAAGCCCTAAGCATAGAAACCACTTTATCGTAGCCCGGCAATGATTTAATTTCTCCAATTGCAGCTAAAGTAGTTTTTTCGTGCTTAGATAGCAATTCTTCCACTGCTCTTTTTACATCAGCGGTGGTAACCGCGCTAGTTTTTTCTATCAGTTCATCTTTGCTGATGTATCTATTATAGTTACCATAGTAGTGTTCCAAAGCTTCAGCACAAGAACTAACACTTTCACGCGACATTAAAATTTGGGATTTAATTCGCTCTTTCACTCTATTTACTTCTTCTTCCCTCAGATCATTTGTAGATAATTTTTTCAACTCCGTCGTTATGGATTTTAAAAGCTTATCTAAGTTACTACTGTCTGTGCCAGCAAAAATGGAAAGCATTCCCGTATCAGTATAACTGGAATTAAATGAATAGACAGAGTAAGCTAGCCCTTGCTTTTCTCTTACTTCCTGGAATAGACGTGATGACATTCCGCTTCCTAGTATAGAATCAAGTACTTGAAACGTATGATACCTATCATCATGGCAAGAAACACTAGGAAAACCTATTAGCAAGTGCACTTGATCTAATTTACGGTGCTCCAAATACTCACCACCAGTGCAGTTTGCATTTTGGCTTTCTTTTAGTTTTTGAGAAGAAACCTTTGAGAGAAAATCTTTGGTTAACTGAGCAATTTCCTCGTGCTCAACGTTGCCAGCAACAGCAAATATTATATTCTCGCCAAAGTAATGTTCGTTTATGTAGTTATTTAGGTCCCCTTGAGCAAACGATTTTACAGTATCTTGCGTACCTAAAATCGACCTACCAAATGGTTGATCTTTGTAAGCTGCCTCAAAATATTTATCGAAAATGATGTCACTAGGTGAATCATTGATTTGAAAAATCTCTTGTATTACAACACCCTTTTCACGTTCCAACTCATCCTTTGGAAATGTAGAATTCATTAATATATCTATTAATATATCGATACCAATTTTTACGTCTTTCTTGAGAACTTTTGCATAGTAACTTGTGCGCTCTCTACCGGTGCTAGCATTGAACACTCCACCTATATCGTCAAAAGTTTTTGCAATTTCAAATGCAGTTCTTGTCTTTGTTCCTTTGAAAGCCATGTGTTCTAGAAAATGGGATATTCCATTTTGATTTGCACTTTCAGCTCTACTGCCAACACCAACTCGTATATTCAAAGCTACAGAATCAATATCACGCATCTGCTCAGTTATTATACGCAGACCATTATCTAGTTTTGTTACCTCTGGCACATTTATCCTATGTATTCTTCTTTAAATTCTCTTCTGCAAAATCCCAATTAATTAAGTGGTCAAGAAAGATCTTTATGTAGTCAATTCTACGATTTTGACAATCTAAGTAATAGGCATGCTCCCATACATCCATAGTGAGTAGTGGTACTTGATCATAAATTAATGGTAAATCCGCATTTGGAGTTTTGGTGATCTTGAGTTTCCCTCTTTCAAGCACTAACCATACCCATCCACTACCAAACTGGCCTATTCCATGATTGAAAAATTCCTCATGGAACTTATCAAAGCCACCAATATCATCTTGAATTTTTTTTGCTAAAAGACCATCTTCTTTAGGCTTATCACCACCACTTTTTTTCATTGAATTCCAATAAAAAGTGTGGTTCCAAACTTGTGCAGCATTGTTGAACACAGGAACTTCGTCACTATTGCCGTGAACTTTCATTATTAATTCCTCAATTTTCACATTTTGATAATCTGTATTCTCAATTAGTTCATTGAGCTTATTTAAATATCCCTTATGATGCTTATCATAATGAAAATCTAAGGTTTTTGCAGATATGTAAGGTTCTAAAGCTGTTTTATCATATGGTAACTCAGGTAAAGTAAAATTCATGCTAAACTCTTCATTTTTGACCTACTTCTATAGTAGGATAATATGTGCTCCTGTGCAATATATAATTTAGTTAAAATATTGAGCATCCATTGCAATTACTTAAAAAAAGGTTATACTAATATAGTAATGTAAATAATAATTACATTTTTCATTATATAATTTTTTAGGAGATTAATGTGTTGATTACATTAACATATAACAATTTTAAGCAATATGCTCAACAAGGAACTGTTCCTGCTGTAGAACAAAATAATGGCAGCAAAGTTCTACAAAATAGTTTTTATAAATCCGTTTACTATATCAATAGCGTTTTATGGCCAATTAAGGGCATGCTCGTAGGAGTAAAGCATGATCTTAACACTTCAGGAATAACTATGGGAAGAAGAGAGAAAGTAGTTTGGGGCACGGACGCAATGATTGCTATTCTGGCTTTGCAAATTTATTACTTGTACTCTATACAGGAGTTGCATATCTTATGTACTTGCCAAAAAAATTATTTTCATATTTCAAAGGAACAGAAGGCCCGAAATCTCTCGTAGAATATTCAAATGATTGGCAGCACACAGCGGAACGATATGGTGGAAAATGTGCCGATTTCTTTGGTTCACTCCTATCTTACATTGTTTCAGCTGTTATCTGAACTGCTGCGTTAATTATGACACCACTGACTTGGATTGTTGATAAAGTGTCAAGTAAATTGAGTGGAGTAAAAGAACCTGAGCCTACTAAAGGCCTTCTTGACGAGAATGCTATTGCATAGCTAATCTACATAATATAATGTACATGACTTTGATGTTTAGTCATGGGCCTTTTAGAAAAGGTGTTACCCAAGTAAATGGAAAGCATTTTATACCTACTCAATTCTTGAATATAAAAAATATTCCCTTAATAATATAAGGTATGATAATCAGAAATTTAATAAAACGGGCAACTCAGGTAGAGAACAGTGAAAATGTAGTACAATATATTGAATATCTCTATCAATTTGAGAAGTTTGGAAGCACATTGAACCTTACTTTGTCGCTAATAAAGTAAAATAGGCTTTCGTTTAAAATATATCAAAAGGAACTAGTGGACATCGAGGAAGGGGTATGTAAGACAATTAGGTCTGTCTGTGGTGTAAAGTAGGTATGTTATTGTACTAAGAGGTTAAACCCGTACGTTATAGTGCATGAACTTTCACATATGGTTGAAAATGAGCTTAACTTAAGTCTAGAGCAGGAGTTTCTCTATAAAGTTTATCAAGATATTGAGCGGAACTTAAAGCAGGCAAATATTTTTGTACAGAAAATTATTGGTCAAGTTATCTTTAAAGAAATACAAGCTTATCAAGCTGCAAAACCACGCACATCTGAGTTATTTGCACTATTTTGAGCTATTTGCTTAGGCGCAAGAGGTTTATCTTAAAGGCAAAGAATACTTAATTCGCACCCGAGATTTAACAAAGTGTCTTTTGCTACTGACCAGTGGAAAAAAAGCTGCTTAGATCCACAAATAATGGACGCAGTGGATAAGGAAATCAAGGAATACAGCAATAAAACTGCTTTTAAAGACGTAACCAAAGTGCAAAGCAGCTGGATTAACAAATTTTCTCCTAGAGGCAAAAAGATTAGCTCTATATTTGGAAATGATGATTAACTCAGCAGAATACAATTAACTTTCACAATATTTTAAAGTATAGTTTCAGTAATACATAACTGGATATAAATGAAAACCATTCTGGCCGTTGAAACAAGCTGCGATGAAACTGCAGTGGCGATTGTAAATAGTGAAAAGCAAGTCCTTGCTCAAGAAATTCTTTCTCAAACAGAACACAAAAAACGCGGTGGTGTGATTCCTGAGATAGCGTCACGTGCCCATATGGAGCATCTAAGCAGTCTAATAAAAAACTCTATAGAAAAATCTAACCTCAATTTTTGTAATCTGGACGCGACTGCAGCAACATCAGGACCAGGACTCATAGGTGGATTAATAGTTGGCACAATGATGGCAAAAGCAATTGCACATGTAACACAAAAACCATTCATTGCCGTTAATCACCTAGAAGCGCATGTGTTGGTTATTAGGTTACTATATGAAGTCAAATTTCCATTTCTAGTCCTTTTAATATCAGGTGGTCACTGCCAATTTTTAATTGCACAGAATGTAGGTAAATATATTAAACTTGGAGAAACACTTGACGACTCGTTAGGTGAAGCATTTGACAAAGTTGCTAGGATGTTGGGGTTAAGCTATCCAGGAGGTCCATTAATCGAAAAGCTAGCTAAAAAAGGCAATGGCACAAGATTTAAGCTTCCAAGGGCAATGAGAAAACGTCCTGGGTGTAATTTTTCATTTTCTGGAATCAAAACTGCAGTAAAAAACTTAGTACAAGAACTTGAAATGAGTGAACAAGATGTGTGTGATGTATGCGCTTCATTTCAAGAGTGTATTAGTGAAATATTATTGGATAGAGTCAAAAATGCGGTTATTATGGCCGAATCTTTAAATATCAAGATCAATGACTTTGTAGTTACTGGTGGAGTTGCAGCAAATAATTTCCTAAGAAAAAAATTAAAAAAACACATAAATTTAAACATACTTTTTCCCCCAATTAATCTATGTACAGACAATGCAGTAATGGTTGGGTGGACAGGAATTGAAATATTACAGAAGGATTACATAGACTCCCTCAATTTTGCACCAAGACCAAGGTGGGAATTGGGAAGTTATTAAAAATTTCCAACTCTGAATTAGGTAATGAAGAAAATATCAATTTTATTTCTTTCTTATTGTCGTTTATATTTTCTATTTACATATGTTAATATTTTATTATATTAACTTAAAGTAAAATAACTACCTTTATTAATATTTTTGTAATAAAAATTGTATACGGTGCATTAATCAGATTAAGAGAGAAATTGTGGAAATTACTCCATCAATAAAAAAAGAATTGAAGCAAAGCACACTGTATGTCTGCCTAAGAAAATGTAAAAGTGCATTTTGGTTTATTTTTTGGTTCAGTTCAGGAATCAATTTATTAATGTTATTTCTGCCACTTTACACCTCTCAAGTGCTTGACCGAGTGATATCAAGCGAAAGCGTATCAACACTAACTATGCTAACAATCATCACCTTATCCGCGTTTGCGTGCTCTGCAATGCTTGAAACTTGCCGATATTTAGCTATGGCAAAAATTGGTGATTGGATTGATAAAGCTGTAACACCAGACCTGATAGTAAGGTCAATTAGGCTAACATCAGTACAAAGCTCAGCTTCTAGTGGTGAAGCAATACGGGATCTTGGAGTGATAAAAAATTTTATTACAGGAAATAGTATATTCTCACTGTTCGACACTCCATGGTCGTTAATTTACCTTGTTGTGATCTTTATGATACATACTTCCACAGGGTTCATAGCTACTATCGGAATTATTATATTAGTCTCTATGGCAGTGTGGAATGAGCTTGCCACTAAACGCATATTACAAGAAACCAATGAAGAAACTATACGTAACATCAATGCCATAGATGTTGCAACAAGAAATGCAGAAGTAGTTGAAGCTATGGGTATGTCAGAATTCATAGTCTCTGATTGGTGTAAACGAAACGACCAAAACCGAGCAATGCAAATTAAAGCACAAAATCGTTCTAACGTGATTACTGGTATCACTAAGTTTTTGCGCTCAACTCTGCAAATATCGGTAATTGGAACAGGTGCATTACTTGCAATTACAGCTCATAAGACTGCTGGTAGTATCATTGCCGCTTCGATTTTAATGGGTAGAGTATTAGCTCCATTTGATGCAGCAGTTCACACTTGGAAATTTTTAAATCAGGCAAGGATGTCATATGAAAGACTGCAAAGGCTTATATTAACGTCACCAAAGAGAGAGCAAACCATGGCTCTACCAGAACCTGCAGGAAAATTGGAATTTGATAGAGTATTTTTTACTCCTTATGGAAGCAACAAATCAACGATAAAGGGCGTATCATTTGTAATAGAACCAGGTGATGTAGTTGGTGTCATTGGTCCAAGTGCCTCTGGCAAGTCAACCATAGCAAAGCTAACTGTTGGTGTATGGAAACCCATATCTGGCGTAGTGAGACTGGACGGCGCTGATGTATACACTTGGAATCGAGAAATTTTTGGTAATTATGTTGGTTACTTACCTCAAGATATTGAGTTATTTAACACCAGTGTTAAAGCTAACATTGCTCGTATGAGACCAGATCCAAACACTGAAGAAATAATCAAAGCAGCAAAAATCGCAGGAATACATGAATTAATACTAAGTCTACCAAATGGGTATGATACAACGATAGGGAATTTTGGAGTGACGCTCTCTGGTGGGCAGAAACAGCTACTCGGTCTTGCAAGAGCTTTTTATGGGAATACAAAACTTTTGGTGCTCGATGAACCAAATGCTAACTTAGATAGTAATGGAGAGGCATGCTTAATTAACGCAATCAATGTTGCAAGGAAGCAAAATACAACTACCATCATCATAACTCACAAATTACCGTTATTATCTTTGGCTGATAAAGTAATACTCATGTCAGACGGTGTTATTTACACTATGGGACCAAGGGATGAGATTTTGAGTAAATTAGTTGCTTCATCATCAAATACCACAGAAGATGAACATTCTTCAGTAAGTGGTTAATAAAAGCAGTGTTTGTTACTTCCCTTTATCTTACAGTCCATTTATTTACTAATGCGTTCAGATGTTTTTTGTTCTTCTTGCCTTCTTGTGTCTCTTAAAAACCTTGGTCAAGAGGGGTGGGCTTTTTACTTTACTATCCACTAGGTAACAGTCCATTTTTACTTCGACTAGTAGAGGAGGTGAAGGTGGTGCAGCTGTAGGAGATGGCAATAATGGAGGAGGAGTTGGTTACCAGCAGTGCTTAAGAAGTTATTGTTTCCGTTTTTGTGCTGACATCATTATCCAAAGTTATTGCACTGCCGTCTACGACATTAAGATCTATTTCTTCTTATCATTTATTGCAGAAACAGTTAACTTGAAAAGATATACTGCTGAACTTAATGCAACTACTATAGGAAAAGAAGCAATTACCTTAAAAAGCATTGGCACCCAGTAGCATTAAAAATTGCCAAAAATATAGGATAAGCAAACACCTTAGCTACAAGGTTAAATGCACATAGTGAAAAATAGTAATTGAATATCTTAATAGAAATAGTACCTTAGAATTGCCTAATTTTCTACCTCATACATTAATACAATGTTGATAATAACCGTGCTAATAATTTATGTCAATCAAAATTGTAGAATAAATTTTGTTATATGAGTAGATTAGCATTGATAATAAATTTATTAAAAATAATAATGTAAATGATGTTGCCGTGGAAATCTATAACAATATTTCTTGATAACGTCTAACGAATTTCAATAAATTGTTTTTTTGAATTCTAGGTAGATATACGCTTTGTTAACATGTTTAGTTCAAAACCCAAAAGTAAGTTCATGCTTTCTATTGGAGAAGAAGGCACAATATTGCTGTATTTCAAAAATAATACCTTAAATAAAAGGTATTTTGTCAAGGACAAAAACGACAAAGCAGTGTTCGACTTAAATTCATGTCTTTCATCCAACAAAAAAGCACCTTTATACTTGGTGTTAAACCATGCAGATCAAAATTACTCGCTACAGCTCATTCCAAGAGTAAATAGAATTAGCGCCTATCTATCGGCAAAAACGAAGATGGAACACCTCACTCGCAATAATGATATAAGCTCAGTTCTTCTGGTTGAAAAGCCAAACAAACTCAACCAAAATTGGTATTACCTTCTTGTTTCATCAAAAGCAAAGCGTTTAGTAGAATATTGGCTAAATGTATTTATTGGAATAGGCTCTAACTTTAAGGGAATATTAATGTTTCCTATAGAAATAAACAACATAGCAAAAAAGGTTTTTTATAATGATCTCAATAATTGGAAAATTATAGTAGTTGCAACCAAAACTGGAGGCTATAGACAAGTAGTTTTTAAAGAAAACAAAATGATATTTACGCGCTTAGTTCCATTTACCAATGATAATTTACCAGGAATTATTGCGGGTGGAATATATCAGGAAGTGCAAAATACCATTCGGTCCTTAACTAAGTTTGGTTTCAAAAGAAACGACCCAATCGATCTTTGCATGGTAGTACAAGAAGATATTAAGACTAGCTTATCAGTTATAAATTTTTCAGAGAATAGCGTGAACATATTAACCCCACATGAGTTAGGCAGATTATTAGGGTCAGAATTAGCTGTCAGTGAAAAAGATAGCTTCTGTGATACCATAATCTTATTTCATAGTTTTAAGAATAAGCCAATAGCTGTTTTTTACACAAAAGAAACTAAAGAATTTTATTTGTTAAATTACTTCCATCTGAACTCTCCTCGAATTTTTCTATATTTCACTTCAATTTTAATTACAATCAACATTCTTTGTTTGCTAAATTTGCATTCAAATTTTAATGTTGCCGATAATCTATCAGCAAAAAAGGAAGCTTTAGATAAGCAATTAGCAAAGCTAAGCCAGAGCTACAACGTAAAAAAAATAGATGAAGTTTACGATTTCATTAATATCAATAATATTCTACTGAAGATGGAATATTCCCCCCTTACACAGGTTAAATATGTAGAAAAATTGAAAGTACCAGATGTAGAGCTTCAATCGTTTGAGTGGAATTATAATGAGGCGAAAAATTACATCACCACAACTTTAAGGTTTAATTTTCAGCCTGGTAAAAATGTTTCCTATCAGTATAAGGAATTACAAAAAAAATTGAACAATAATTTTCGCACCTATGATATTAGTATTTCTAGCTTGCCTGCTACTGAAGAGGAAAATATACCTATTAATGTTAAAATAGGAGAGGCTATGTAAGCTAGTGAACGTTTCTCAGTTAAAAAGAAGAGTTGCAATTCAGCTTATATTATATCTGTTATTATCTATTGGACTAATAGGATTACTAATGTACGCTGTTATTTATAACAGAAAGGTCTATAATAAAAATCAGAGTGCTATTAATGAAATACACTCTATTAATTTACAAATTACTGATGTTCAAAAAAAGGAAGTTGTTTTAGATAAAAACCTAGATTTATGGCAAAAAATTTCCTCTTCAAATTTACACAGCAGCAGATACATTACAAATTTAAATTTTGAGCTTGGCAAGTTATATAAAAAGTACTGCATATTAGAACCTGAAATATCAATTTCCATACCTGAAGAAATTGAACTATACAACAAAAGTGAACACACAAAAGTGATAAAAAGTGAAGTAACCCTAAATTTAAGTTCAATTAGTGATAAGCACATTTTTTTATTTCTACAATCCGTTCCAAGTCTGCCTGGTTATGTTATGATCAAATCTCTTATCTTGAACAAAGAGAGAAATATTGATACTGCAACTATGAATCAGATTTTAAATGGTAATATGATAGAAACAGTAAGAGCTAACATAGTCTTTGACTGGTATACTATACTAAGTAGATGAAATAATGAAAATAAAGCTGTTTTTTATTTTCACTCTACTGTTCTTCGACGCTAGTACATATTGCAGTTGTGAGGATATTATAGAAAGTATAGAAATTTGTAAAGAATATACTTGTCAACAATATATTGGTAATGAAGACTTTATCGAGCATAAAATACTAGGACTAAGCAGCAAAGATTTATGTGTATATATAGAAAAACAAGATAATGATGAGATGGTTTGCCACCATTCTAAGTATGGGATGATGATGGAGAAAAAATATCTTGAAAGCATTTTCAAAGTTGGCAATCAAGAAATCAATGATTTTATTGATATAGCAAACCTGCGTGCAAAGGAATGTTTTTTTATAAGTAATCAAAAGACAAGCTACACAAATCGTGACTATATAATAAAGGAAGCAGTGGAAAGTAACTTTGACGTCTTATCACAATACAATGATATAAAAAGCATTTTCTTTGACAAGGAATCAGTCAATAAAATGGTCAGTGAAATGAAAAAATTTAACCTACGATCTTCAAGAGCTGCAAAAGAGGAGATATTAGATAATTTTAACAGTAAGGTAGTAAGCTTAGATTCAATTTTATACCTTTCCCCCGACACATGGAAAATATGGGTAAATAGAAAATTATTTACGAACACTAAGAATCTAAAAGTCTATTCAGTAACTGAAAATTATGTAACTTTTGTGTGGACTGTAAATCAAAAAATGACAAAAAAACAACCTAATGATTCCAAAAATGTATACTTTGGGTATGGGAATATTATGTTTACACTTTATCCGAAGCAAAAATTTGACTTAGATAGCTTATCTATTAAATAATTTAACAGATGTGCGCTTGTAGCTCAGCTGGATAGAGCGTTGCCCTCCGGAGGCAAAGGCCGCGGGTTCAAATCCCTCCAAGCGCATTAACGACTTGATCAAGAAAAAAGTCTATCTTCATAAAACGCCTGAGCCACTCATGAGGCGTAGTTTACACATATCATACCTGCAGCACACTACCATGCGTTTTTTACTTTTAATATCCAGTCTCTACATAACAGGTGACTATGCAGCAAAACTGCCAGATTAACGGTCTAGTAACCCTGCACTATCGTCAGAACATGAAGGGCTCAGTGACTGGTTACGCGATATTAGCTGTATCTCACCCAACTTACTACCTGGATGGTTTTCTTCTCTTAATCTAATTGCCTCCGGTATGCCTCTCTTCTGTTTCTCTTTACTTTATTATGTTTTTTCCCAATGAAGTAAGGATAGCTTTACTAGCTAACTTGTCACCAATATTGTTATACTGTAAATCAAGTGAAATAAGATGTGTGAGATTACTATTAGCTAAAGCCTCTATTCCTTTTGTAACCAATTCTGTTCATACTTAGATCAAGTGCAGCAAGATGTGTTAGCTTAGCTAACTCTTTTGCATCTTCATCATCAATTCTTACATATTTTAAACTAAGTTTTACAATGTGCTTGTTACTTTGTAAAAAACTTACTAGCTTGCTTATATTGACCGTAGTATCTAATACTTTTAAAGCATTAGCTTCCACATGTTGGTTAAAATCCACTTTATCTGCCCATGATATATTATGCTAATATTTCAATTTGCATTTCAGTAGCTGTCGACCACTTTATACAATGCTAAAAATTATACAAGGGTTACATGTAAAAATAAGACTTAGCCTCACATACCTCTTCTCTAAGCAGCTTTTTCTGTCGATCCATAAAACTTTTCCAATTACTCGCTCCATAGTAGCGGTATCTCGTTCCTCCTGAAGTCTATCACTTTTAGATGATCTAGTTGGATCTCATTTAAAATGTCTTATTTTACCTTCAGTGCTAGATAATTTAGATGTAAAATGTGTAATGCACTTTCTATTAAATTTGACAATACTATTTTTGCATAAGATAATGTAAAGAGTTTATTCAAAGCACAATTATGTCAAATGGTACTGTAAATAAAGTCATATTAGTTGGTAATTTAGGGAGGAATCCTGAAATTAGAACTATGCAAAATGGAAAAGAAATGGCGAATTTTTCAATAGCTACATCTGAAGGCTGGACTGATAAATTTTCCGGTGTGCGCTCTGAAAAGACAGAATGGCATAATATCGTAATTTTTAGTGAAGGATTAGTAAAAGTTGTAAAAGATTTTGTACGCAAAGGCAGTAAAGTCTATATTGAAGGCTCTTTGAAAACTAGAAAGTGGACTGACCAAAATGGTAGTGAAAGATATACAACAGAAGTAGTGCTACAGAATTTTAATGGTACCCTTACACTTTTGGACTCACGAAATAACGCAGCAAGCTCTGACTACAAATCAAATGAATACAAGCAAGACGAAACAGGGCAAAAAGATCAGTATGAAAATTTTGATAGTGAGGTAAAAGAAGAGCTAATCGACGATGAAATACCATTTTAATAATTGCAATTGAAATCATCATCTACATTTTTATGGACTGCTTGCGTCACTCCCTTTAATTACAACGGAGGTAGTATAGATTATTGCAGTTTGCAGCACTTACTGACAATGCAAGCCAAAGCTGAAAATGGCGTAGTGTTGCTAGGTAGTACAGGTGAAAGTCTATCGCTTACTGATTCTGAAAAACGTACGTTAGTTGAATTTGCATGTAAGCTGAAATTAAACATGAAAATTATAATTGGTGTGCCGGGAGTAAATTTATATCAAACTCTTGAGTGGCTTAACTTTTGCAAGGATATACCTATTCATGGCTATCTAATGACAACTCCCATTTACACAAAGCCTGGTGTTATGGGGCAAACTTTATGGTTCGAAAAGCTACTTGAAAAAGCTCATGTGCCGGCTATGTTTTATAACATTCCGTCAAGAGCAGGAGTAAGCCTTCATGTTGAAACTGTATACAACTTATCTAGCCATGAAAGATTTTGGGCTATTAAAGATTCAAGTGGAACCGTTGATACTTTAATTGAGTATAAAAAAGTTGCACCAAATGTCGAGGTTTTTTGTGGAGATGACAATATGATACATGACATGGCTGCCTACGGTACAGCAGGCCTAGTTTCTGTTGCTTCTAATGCCTGGCCACATGTAGCGCATGAATATGTTAAGCAGTGCCTCAATGGCAAGAGCTTTCACGCAGATGTCTGGCAACAAGCTTGTAAAGCTCTATTTATTGCTAGCAATCCAATACCTACTAAAGCACTGCTACATGGCATTGGACTTATAGAACACAGAACTGTCCGCTTACCACTCAGTACACAAGACTTGCCTTCTGTTGATGAGATAAAAAAAGCAACCGAAATAATTTTAAATTTGGAAAAAGTTAATTATTTTTATCACCCTATGGTTTGATCATGGAATTCAGTCTGGATTACAGCGTTACACGCTGGAGTAATACCGTTTTCGTTTGCCCCTAAATTGCTCCAGCTATAAATATTTAAGAAAAAGTAACCGTTTACAAATTGTGGAAATGAATAAAGAATTAAGCAGTAACAGTTACTAGATTCTGTAACTTTTGAAAGGAATTTTGGCCATTTAGACGCGAAGTTAAAATATCGACAACATCTTTATGAATCTTTCTCCACGTTCTGACCAAGTGAAAAAGCTGTTCTTACAATAGATTACATAGCGCCTCATTTACCGTTCTGCAAGGTTATTGGTTGTATCTATCACTTCAAGTTTTCGTAAAAACTTCCATATCCTCAGATCTTAACATCTTGGCAGCCATCCTCAAAGTTTGAGTACCATTTATAACCCTAGTCATTTTACACAAAAGATGTTCTACCCTTTTTCAAAATTTTTACATTAGTTGATAAAATCGTAAATCATCTACCAAATTTTATTTTTTTGCTTTTGTACCACAAATACTCTGTTATTGAGTGACTTGAGCGCCTGGCCAATTTTGCTCACTTCAATATTTTTACTATACGCAAATCTTTGAAAATCTCTTGTCAAATGTGTCCAACATATCTATCTATTTTCAAACTAAAATAATTGTACGCAGCGTATTGTTGCTTACAACTATGCCATTGTATTCTGGCAGTAAACTTTGCAACACCTTCTTGCCACGAGACTCGGTCATCTTTAGAAGTGTCAGAGCGCTTTGTTGTTATTACCCAACCCAGCCTCTTTCTCCTTGATTTCTGTGCTATGTTTCATCTATATGCAGGTTTCTTTCAATTCTTCCTTCATTTTCTCATATTCAGATGCGCATCTTTTGATACTCTGTGCTCAGTCTTTGATACTAAACTAAGACTTATATTGAGGTTAAATATACTGCTTAAAATTTGTTGTACTTTTCTTTTCGAGTTAATAAAAAAGCCACTTAGGCTGCTAATTGTTGTTTTAGCATTGAACCCTAGAGGACCTCTTGAAACCCCCATGGTTAAACTAGCTGAACCCTTCCTATCACAAGCTCTGTAATAGTTTCTTTGCAACCTGTACTCAGTTACGATTGGTTTGATTTCTGGTAATTCTACCTTTTAATGGACAATTTCATCTTCTAAAACAACCTTATTTCCACACACACAAACCTGATAAAATTGTATAGTCTACTACTATATTTGCTACCATCAAATCTCACTTATATACCTTATGCCCTGGCTGACCTCCTGGTTTTTTATCACTTTTCTTTTTTGTTTTTTTGCGATATATATCTTGCGATGGTGGTAGAGATGAACTTTTTGAGTTCAGACCCAGTTTATCTTCTAGCTCAATTATTTTTGCTTTTAAGCCATCATTTTCTATAATCAGAGCCTTTATTTCTTCTTTGAGATTAGCGTTTTTTGATTTGTACGCCACAATCTTTTCTGCAGCCCTGTTATCATACCCACTCTATACTTAGCTTCTCATGTCTTTACACTTTTACAATCACTTTGTAAATCCCTTATCTCCGTGAACGGTTATAAGAAATTTAATAAGTAGAAAAAAGGTAAAAAAATCCGCATAGTAGATAGTTATTTACTTTCTAATCCTGAAAATTGGTGTTCTATACTGCCTTAAACGCTTGATAAGTACAACACATAATATTAGGTACAATAAACCAACTCTACTACAAAAAAAATCTAGAAAGAATATAGGAAAAATACCATAGAAATTAAATATACACCTAGACTTTGAATTACAAAACAACTTTATTATTTATAATAAAGAGGCTGGTAAGATTTGTCAAGTGTTTTTTTTGCATTTTTGGTATACATTTATTCTGAAATATTGCAATTCGTGCAGTACGCCCTGGAATAGTACGTACCATTTGCTATTGTTTTCCGCTTATCCAACACACTTAGATTTCTGAGCCGCCACAAGCTTTGCAATTGGTACTCTATAAGGTGAACATGAGATGTAACTTACCCCTGACTTGATAAGAAACTCTATGGATCTTGGATCTGCTCCGTGCTCTCCACATACACCAAGTTTAATTTCTTTTCGGGTTTTTTTCCCTCTTTCAATAGCTATTTTAATTAACTCCCCTACCCCTTCGACATCTAGTACTTCAAATGGATCGTTTTCAAATATATTATTTTCTTTATAAGAATTGAGGAAACTAACTGAATCATCTCTTGAGAGCCCCATAGTTGTTTGCGTTAAATCATTAGTGCCAAAACTAAAAAACTCTGCATATTTTGCTAACTTATCAGCAATCAGTGCTGCCCGTGGTAGCTCTATCATCGTTCCAATTGAATAGTTCACATCGAAATTTTTAGCCTCTTTTTTTAATAACTCGCATATCAAGATAAACTCTTTTTCGCTCATGATAAAAGGAATCATAATTTCTGGCTTAACTTCTGCCTTTTTTTCCTTCTTTAACTCGTCCACGGCACTAAGTATTGCCCTGGTTTGCATGCTATATATTTCAGGATGAGAAATGGCAAGCCTGCAGCCTCGGTGGCCAAGCATTGGGTTTTTTTCTGATAACTGTACTATTTTGTTTTTTACTGATTCAACTGACTTATTCAGTGATTTAGCAATCTTTTCTATAGTAGATTGATTATCGGGTAAAAACTCATGTAGAGGTGGATCAAGCAAACGTATAGTAACCTCCCTGCCCCCCATAATGGAAAATATCTCTTTGAAATCGGACTTTTGCATTTCCTCTAACTTGCTTAATGCACTTGCTCTTTCGGTTTTGTCATCAGCTATTATCAATCTTTGAATGAACTCAATCCTGTTACTAGCAAAAAACATATGCTCTGTACGGCATAAACCTATGCCTTCAGCACCGAATTCTTTAGCAATTTTTGCATCTTTTGGAGTATCAGCATTCGCTCTCACTTTAATCATTTTAGTTTCATCTATCCAGTTAATTATCGTTTTGAATTCTTGCGACAACTCAGGTAAAATTGTGGGAAGGATGCCGAGCATAACTTCACCTGTTCCTCCATTGATGGTTATTGGTTCCCCTTTATTTACTGTTGTATCTCCTACAGAAAAGAAATTTCCGTTTTTATCGATATGAAGTCCATTTACACTGCAAATGCATGGTTTACCCATCCCGCGGGTTACAACGGCAGCATGCGAAGTCATTCCTCCTCGTGCTGTTATTATACCACTTGCAGCATTCATTCCGTTGATATCTTCAGAGCTCGTTTCTAGCCTTACTAAAATTATTTTTTTGCCCTGTTCTGCAGCTTTTTCCGCATCACTTGCGCTGAAAACTACATATCCTGAAGCAACACCTGGAGAAGCTGGCAGTCCCTTCCCTATTACTTTTTGATCGCCTCTAGCTTCGAGGACTGGATGTAATAAATTATCAAAAATTTTTGGATCGATTTTTAGTATTCCTTCTTCTTTTGTAATTGTTCCTTCGTTTACCATATCAACTGTTATACGAACAGTAGCTTCAGCTGTACGCTTACCAGATCTAGTTTGTAGAATCCATAACTTGCCGCCCTGCACAGTAAATTCGATATCTTGCATGTCTTTATAGTGCACCTCAAGTTTTTTACATACCTCACATAATTCTTGATAAACGCTTAACATTAACTTTTCCATGGTGTTTTCTTGCTTCCCATTAATCGGTATAGGAGTATAGACACCAGAAACCACATCTTCACCTTGAGCATTGACCAAGAATTCACCAAAACATTTTTTTTCTCCAGTTGAAGGATTGCGTGTAAATATCACACCAGTTGCGGAATTATTATTCAGATTACCAAAAACCATCGCTTGTACATTAACTGCAGTTCCAAGGTTTTCAGGAATATTATGTATTTTTCTATAGGAAACAGCTCTTTCATTTTGCCAAGAAGCGAACACTGCATTTACTGAGCTTAGCAGCTGCTCTTCAATGTCCTGCGGAAAATGTTTCTCTGTTTTTTCATGCACTATCTTTTTGAAATCGCAAACAATCCTCTTTAAAACATCAACATTAAGATCAGCTAAACTTTTTGCTCCATTTTTTTGTCGTTCGTTATCAATAATGCTTTGAAATAGTTGGTGGTCGAGTTGTAATACAACATTGGAATACATCATGATGAAACGGCAGTAGCTATCGTAAGCAAAACGTTCTCCGCTTTTTTTTGCAAGACCAATGACGGTTGTATCATTTAAGCCAGCGTTTAAAATTGTATCGAGCATGCCCGGCATTGAATTAACACTACCGGAACGTATTGAAACTAATAAGGGATTATTTGAATCTCCAAATTTGCAACCAATATCATTTTCGAGCATTGTCATGTATTCTTTGATTGTGCTACATAGGTCGTCAGATAGTCCATTACCTTGGTAATAACTTTTACAAGCAGAAGTGGAAATTGTAAAACCAGGTGGAACGGGAATACCAATGTTACACATTTCTGCTAGATTTGCTCCCTTCCCTCCTAGCAGACTTTTCATTTCTGCATTCCCTTCACATTTGTCCTGACTAAAGTAGTATATTAACTTTTCTTCCATTGTTTCTGGTTTTTCTTGACAAACATATTTCACATAAACAGTATCCACTAAAACGGCTTCACAACAATCATAATAACTATGATTATTATCAATACCGTTACCATCTCATTTAAAACGCGAAAATAAACGTGATTCTTTTCATTTGAACCCATTGCAAACTTCTTCCTGTGCATTGCAAGTAGCCCATGAATACCAAACATAAAAAACAATGCTAGTGCTTTTACATGAAACCACCCTTCGCGGTACGCTTCCCTAATAATCATTAATGCAATCCCAAAACTGAGTGAAAAAAGCATTGCAGGGTTTATGATGTATCTTAAAAATCTCCTTTCCATTGTTTGAAGTAAGCTGTCACTTTCTGATCCTGGCTTTACAGTTGCGTGGTAAACATACAGCCTAGGCAAATAAAGCATACCTGCCATCCACATAATGACGGAAATAATATGAAAAGCCTCGAGCCAGTGGTAATAATCCATGTAGATATTGTTACAAGATATTAAAAATTTCTGATATTATCTCAGTTTAACGAAAAAGAAATCAAGATGAAAGCAGAAAATTTCACTAAAGAGCAGGTAATTGAATTTTACAGAAAAATGCTACTCATACGCAGATTTGAGGAAAAGGCAGGGCAATTATATGGAATGGGACTAATAGGTGGATTTTGTCATCTATCAATAGGACAAGAAGCAGTTGCAGTTGGGACTTACGCTGCATCAAGACCTGGTGATGCTTTTGTCACAAGTTATAGGGACCATGGTTTAATGCTTGCATGTGACTCCAATCCAGATGTTGTGATGGCAGAGCTGACCGGTAAAGAAACTGGGTGTTCAAAAGGTAAAGGTGGCTCAATGCATATATTTGATGTTGAAAAGCAATTCTTTGGTGGACATGGAATAGTGGGTGCACAAGTTCCAATTGGCACAGGAATAGCATTTGCTAATAGATATAAGAAAAAAGATAATGTGGTATTCACGTATTTTGGTGATGGTGCTGCAAATCAAGGGCAAGTGTATGAATCATTTAATATGGCATCTTTGTGGAAGTTACCTGTGGTTTACATCATAGAAAATAACGAATATGCGATGGGAACCTCCGTGCAAAGGTCAACTTTAGTAACTGAGCTATATAAGAGAGGGGAGAGTTTTGGTATTCCTGGGAAGCAAGTTAATGGAATGGATTTCTTTTCTGTTTATGCGGCTACAAGCGAAGCAGCTGAGTACGCGCGTAGCGGAAAAGGACCTATTTTACTTGAAATGGAGACATATCGATATCGCGGCCATTCGATGTCAGATCCTGCTACTTATCGTTCGAAAGAAGAAGTTGAAGATATGAAGCAAAATCATGATCCTATAAGCACTTTAAAGAAGTGCATTATAGATAATAAAATTGCTTCAGAGGAAGAATGTAAAGCAATTGACAAGGAAATACGTGATTTAGTGAAAAAGTCAGAAGGTTTTTCCAAAAATAGTGAAGAGCCAAACATTGATGAGCTATATACTGACGTTTACAAGTCTGCCAGTCGTTCATTGTAGATTAAACATAAAATTCTTTGATAAACTTCGCCAGCTCCCATAACACTGAAGTTAGTTATTTACCTTCTCTGTACAGATCAAACGAAAAAAACTTAACATATCTGGCGTCTCATGTTTAATTTTTTGCATTGTGTGCACCTCATGTCTTTTATATTATTGTCTACATTATTAGCTAGTGCTGTAAATCGTGCTTGCTGAGCGCTAAAAACATTAAAAAAACGCCAACTGATAAAATGATAATGGATAACCAGCTACCACGGGGATTTTTTTGCCTTTTTTTTACTTAGTAAATTTCTTAAATATTTACAGCTAAAGGTTAGTCGCAATTTAAAAAGCAGCTAATCATTAAGCGTTTGGAATAAAAAACGCTAATATTGAAAGTACATAGTAAATAACTAGCCACCACAGGACTTCTTTTGCCTTTTTTTAAGCCACTGCTTTGCAAGCTAGCATTTGTTACTCAAAAGGGAGTGTGTAGTGCTTCAATGGACTTTTTGATGTGCTCAGGGAGAGGGGCAGTAATAGTGATTTTTTTATTATTTGGTAGTTTTAAAGATAAAGAATATGAGTGGAGATGGATTTTACTCGCTATGCCATCAACAAAAGCTTTTTTACCACCATATTTACCGTCACCAAGAATAGGACAGTTTATATAGGCTAAATGTGTGCGCAACTGATGAGTTCTGCCGGTAATTGGCTGTAATTTTAAATAAGCAACCGATCTGGTGTCATTCCGGCACATGATACTGGAATCCAGTTTTTTGATTGAAAATGTTGTATAGTGTGCTTGTTTATGATCAGTTTTGCTGGATACCAGTATCGGGGCACTGAGATGACAAAGGAGAGCACTGGAGTAACAGGAAGAAAGGCTGCTTAGATGACACACTCTTGATAGACTTAAATTACAATGTTCGTACAGCTGTGTATCAGCTACTTGAATAATAGGGCGTTGCACGAGAGGTTTATTGAGTTTAAATTTTGCTATAATCGAAAAACGCGTAGTGGCATCCTGGGGTGAATTTTTGTCAATGACCACTTTCTCTTGGCCTGAAACATATTTCTTCACCAATGGGTAGTCTATTACTCCTCTATTCTTACTTGGTATGCCAGAGGTTAATGCTAAGTAAGTTTTTTTTACTCTCCGTCCTTTAAATTCCTCCATAAGGTATCTGGCAACATTAGCATTACGTGCAAATATTATTGCTCCACTTGTGTCTCTATCTAGTCTATGGACAATTTTAAATGTTTCTCCCTCTCTGACTTGATCAAGCAAATCACTAATACTAATCTTTACTTTTATGCCACCTTGAACAATTACTCCTGCAGGTTTGTTAATGGCTAATATATATTCGTCCTCATATAATATGTTGCTTCTTAACAGCTCTACCAACTTTTCATTATGTTTACAGTCAGAATTAGCGTTTTCAATATAATCTAAGTATTTTATCGTTATAATTTGTCCAGAGTTTACTCTATCACTAGACTTAGCTTTGCAGTCATTAACTTTGATCAGTCCTCTCCTTAAAGACTTCTCAATTACGGATTGCTTTAAATTGGGAAAGATTCTTCTGATGTACCTGTCTAGTCTAACGTTATTATCTTTTACTGATATGGTTTTTATATTCCCCATTTACTCTATTTGGATAAACACCAGTGTCAGTTATTTGCATGACATAAGAAAGTATAGCACAAAATATACTCTACGAAATCACTTGTTAGGATGTCATTTCAGTAAGCGGAGCTGGAGCTTAGTAGGATCTATTGTCAAGAACTACATGTACCATCTAGCAAACAGATTGAATATAGAGTTCAAAACTCTGCTGTCGGTTTCCTGCATGATTAGCGAAACCCAAATATTAGTGCTTGCTTAAAAAGCCCACTTAACTAGTTACACTTTCTAAGTTTTAAGTACAGTAAAATGACAGCTTTTTTTTCTCTAGTTATTTTTTATGTTGTATCTTTGAAGTGGTACTTATTTTTCCTTTATCGGAATTAGCAATCCACTTCATCAAGTTTCACCAGTAATCTACTTGTTACCAGCACTTTTTTTTCTGCCATCTCCCTAGTATAAATAAGATTCAGCGCAACTTCAATTACTGTTATCGAGGGCATGGGTAATAAAAACGCTCTTACTATGTGTTTAACTTTTCTGTCTTCCAGAGCACTTTCTGCAATTACTCAATCAATTAGTAGCGCAGATACTGTTGCTAACTTAATTCTTAACTTTCCTCTAGCAAAATTACTACTGCCTGGAATATTTTTAGCCTACGCTTTTATTTCAACTGCAATTAGCAGATCTATGGAAGTTATTGCATTAATGGTACCAATGGCTGTTAACTTAGCGAAAAATGGAGCTTTTGATCTTGAAATAGGAACTGCGGCTGGGTAGGTGATGCTGTACTTAGTGACAACCTTTCAATTATAATCTGATACTACTATTGCATCTATTTCTTCACAAGGAGCTTTGGTAAGAGAAAAACTTAAAGCAAATTTAAAAGTTGCGTTTATTTCAAGCATTATAACACTTATCTACCAGCAGTTACCTCACATAGTATAGAATTTGTTCTTACATCTAATTTAGATTATTTATCAATAGCAAAAGTTATTCCCTATGTTTCTCTAATGATTATGGGTTTGTTTAAAGAGAGCACTCTAGCGACAACAACTGTAAACATAATTATTGCTGGTGTACTAGGAACAACTTTTCCTGACTATACTGTAATTTAATATTCTAATGACATACAAGGTAGTTTTAAAAAAGTAAACAAAATAACAACAGTTTATAGCAGGTACAGCATCTATGTTTACTATTTTAGTTGCTAATAACACCATAGATATTTCACTAAGTGATAATATTACAAAAAGACTTGCACAGAGCATAATATTGTACTGTAATGAGTGTATACTTACTGGATATTTTTACTCTACTATAAAAGACATCTTACCTTATGGTTCTCAACTATTGCTGGCAGGTAGTATAGCTTCCGTGCCACCTATTTCTTTATTAACCCAAGGTGTATTATCGCTTTATTTTAGCAGTAGTTACAACAGGTAAAATAATCATCAACAGCAGGAAAGAGAAACGTTATACGGTTGCAGCTTAATACACAAGTGGGTTAGAGTTTTTTTATATTTTTTTATTTACTTCATCTCTTCCAAAGGCTCTATGTTAAACATGGAAAGTCCAGAAGCGATGACGTGTACTAAGGCTTGTACGAGAAACATTCTTGCAGCGGTGAGGTTTGGGTTGTCCTCCAGTATGAACCGCATATTTAAATCACTCTTGCCATAACCCCATAAAATGTGAAATGCTTCTGCAACTTCAAGCAAATAGAAAGTGATTCTGTGCGGCTCACAAAGCCTTGCTGCAGTTTCTACTACATCTGGCCACTTTGCCAAGGTTTTTATGAGGAAGAGCTCTCCATTAGTCTTTAGGAGTGAAGGATTCGCTTTTGGGAGCTCTTTTGGAGCGTTGCGCATCAATGAATGAGCACGAACGTGCGCATATTGCACATAAAAAATAGGATTGTCTTTTGATTGCTCTTTAACTTTAGTAAAATCAAAGTCAAGAACCATGTCGTTCTTGCGCGTTAGCATTATAAAACGAGTAATATCCCTACCGACTTCTTCTACCACATCCCTTACTGTCAGGAAGTTTCCTGATCTTTTAGACATCTTAACGGGTTTTCCATTCTCAAAAAAATTCACAACGTTATGAAGTTTTACCTCTATTTTTGCTTGATTATCACTCAGCGCAGAGATAACCGCTTTTAACCTTTTGATGTAGCCACCATGATCACTACCGAGTGCTACTATCATATTGTTGAAACCACGTGATATCTTATCGAAATGGTAAGCAATATCTGAGGCAAAATAAGTCCAACTGCCGTCCTCTTTTTTCAGTGCACGATCAACATCATCACCAAACTCTGTAGAACGAAATAACATCTCTTTTCTGGAAGTCCAGTTTTCACTCTCTTTACTTTTTGGTTTTTCTAGGTATCCTTCATATACTAAGCCCTTATCAGACAACAGCTTTATGCTTTTCTCGATCTTACCACTTTTTTGTAGCTCATACTCTGAAGTAAAGACATCATGACTTACTCCAAGCAAGTTCATGCCTTCCTTTATTAGTTCTAAGATAGAGCTTAAAGTGTATTCTCTAATTACTCGATTATCTTGCTTTTCTAGAAGCTCTCTGCCGTATTTTTTGGCTAGCTCCTCTCCTATTGGCTTTAAATATTCACCAGGGTATAAGCCTTTTTCAATGCTAATTTTTTCTCCCAGGGCTTCTTTATATCGTAAATACACCGACCGAACTAGCGTATCTATCTGTGCTCCGGCATCATTAATGTAGTACTCTTTAGTGACCCTATAACCAACTTTTTTTAGTAAATTTGTTAGAACATCACCAAACACTGCACCTCTTGCATGACCAATATGCAGTGGGCCGGTTGGATTTGCAGATACAAATTCAACATTGATAGCCTGGTTATTTCCAATGTTAAGAGTGCCAAACTCCGTCTTTAGCTCGTTTATTTGCTCTAAAATCCCATGCCATACTTCTATTTTTAAGTGCATATTAATGAAACCAGGGCCAGCTATTTCTACCCTTGCAATCTCATCAAACAGTGCAAACTCTTTGGCTAAAACCTCTGCAATTTCCACAGGTTTCTTCTTTTCGTGCTTTGCGAGCACCATAGCAATATTTGTGTAAATATCACCATGTGCTCTATTGCTTGGAGGCTCCACAATAAAATTTGTTACACTTGATACCCCTTGCTTCAACTTATCTAATTTGCTCAAAATTAAGGAGGAAATCCGTTTAAAAATATTCATCGATTGGAAAGACTATGAAAACCTCCAACAATATAGCGAATAAACAAGACTAATGGAAGGGTTATGTTGTGTAACTTATACAAGAACTGCTAAGAGGAAAAAGTCTACCAATAATGCCGTATTTTCTCAGACAACGGTACAGGACAACTTGTAAAATATAAAGCACATATATTTGCAAAATGTCCTCTCTTTATCTTCGTTCACACAGTTTATCAAAATTAAACAGCTCTTTATTTGCAGTTAATAATAATCAAAATGTTGAACCTAGATCAGATATCAGTACTGGTTTATTTAAATTAAAAAATTCTGTATATCCTCCAACTTTTACTATGGGTAGCCACCTTTCCAACAATAAGATATTACCACTATATTGCCAGAATCATGGGCATGATAACATGCAGTATTATAATATAATAATATGGATCACGACAATGCTTAAAGCATAAGTTATGAGATTTCCTCTTCGCTGCTTTCTTCTACTGTAGTCTCTAAATTCTCATCATTTTCTGGCATAAAAATCTTCTATATAATTTAAAACTTTATCTCAAATTAACAGTACTAGTAGGAAAGACAAGAAAGACTATAATCAAATGAGCTATAAAGGTTATAAGTTGATAGACAGGTGTACATAGTGCACATCCCTTCTTTTTCTTATATTCTATTTATCATATTAAGTCAACGCTGTTTGTAATCATAATATGATATTGCTCACTTCTAATTCTCTACGCACTTTTCACGTCTTTTATCACCTTCGCTTACAATTACCTGCAACAATTTGTTATCCTAAAAGTGCATCTGCACTAGAACCAAATGCTGCAGCATCTAGACCATCAGATACTCCTGCAGTTCTGCAACTTCTATTATCCTAGTTCCTATTTTTCCACTTTCACCTCGAGTTCAATATGTTGGTATATTTAGCACTACTGTGTTACCAAAGTCGTGAGCATGACACCATGCTATATCACGATGATTACTGTGATATGGATTACAATAATGTTTGAAATATGGGTTATGATCACCTTAGAATGGAATATGATGATGTTTGGAAGACGTGTGTAAATTATGATGCGGTAATCGCCTGCAGGGAAAATTTTTTCGTGGTCATGTAATCCCTATCAAAGTAAGGCCTATTGTCAAATCTATCAAATATGTATAATGGTTTACAATCTGAGAAATAAGGTTTATCTATACCATGGGAATAAGCATCGTATAGTTGTAAAACTGAATAACAAGTCATAAAAATCCTTAAAAAATGACTATTAGATTATTATAGGATAAAATAATTAATAATTTTATAACATGAAGACTAAATTAGCATATCTGAGATCCTTAATTTGCAATACGTTTTAAAATACGATATTGACAGTGATGCAGCTAAGCAATATATGCTTAGCAAAGTCGCTTCATAGCTAGAAGATTTGTTTATGCCGCATTAATAATTGTAGGCAAACCAGCCGTCGCATAAGTAGCAGATATTGGAGTTCAGAGGTTTTGTTGCAAAAAAATGATAAGACTTCAAAGAGAAATTGTAAGTATGGTTAGATTAATTGTGTTGCTAAAATGAGTTGTGGGTGAAGTTGTCATGTAGATAGCTCTTGCTTATGAAATTTCTTTAAATTAAGAGAAATATAGGATTAGTGAACATTATTCAAATAATGTCCATATGCTCTTAGAAAGGCTTAGGGCACGTATATGCTAAAGCAGCATTATATGTGTGGTAAGTTGTTTAAAACAATCTTTTAGTAAAAAGGTCATAATACATCACAAGGATTGTGATATATGTCATGTAAATTATGACATGAGTTAATAGCATAAGGTGTGTACGTAGGCGTACAAGATGTATGCATTGGAAAAAACTGGTAATGGTAAGTAAGAAGTCATACATTATTGTCTTAGTAAAAAAGCATGAGTATAAATCATAATAGTCTTTAAAAAAATAATATTAAGTTATTATAAGTTAAAATAGTTAATAGTTTAATAATTTTATTCTAAATTTAGAATATCTATCCAATTGACAACAGTATGATTTGAATTTTTTTTGATTTGTATGGTACTTTAATAGGTCATGCCTACTATATTTTCGTTAGTTTCGCATACAATCCACCTTTACTCATTAAAGAGTCATGAGTTCCTACTTCTTCTACTTTCCCATGATTGACTACTATAACCTTGTCAGTTTTGAGTGCGGTTGATAACCTATGTGTAATCATGATTGTTGTTCTGTTTTGCATTAATTTACTCAGTGCCTTTTGTACAAGGTTTTCACTTTTATAATCAAGAGCAGAAGTTGCTTCATCCAGTATCAAAATCTGGGGGTTTTTTAGTATGGCCCTTGCTATTATAATGCGTTGCTTTTGTCCTTCGGAAAGTTTTAATCCTCTTTTTCCTACAAATGTGTCAAATTTATCAGGTAGCTTTTCAATAAACTCCATCGCATAAGCACTAATAGCTGCTTGCCTCACTTCCTCATATTCAGCACCTGGTTTACCATACAGTATATTTTCCATTATTGAACACGAAAATATAATATGATCTTGTGGCACCAAACCAAACAATGATCTAAGGTTACTTAAAGCAATTGATTTAACGTTATACCCATCGATAGTAATACTGCCTTTGCCTGGATCATGAAAACGGAGCAGGAGCTTTAAAATGGTGCTCTTACCACTGCCAGATGGGCCAATGATTGATACCGCTTGGCCTGTCTCTATAGAAAATGATACATTATCTAGCGCTGGCTTATCAGGTTGAGATTCATAAAAAAATGTTACGCCATTAAAGGAAATTCCTTTTTTAACACCACAAATTTTTATAGGATTATCGACATCCATTATAGAGCTTTTCATATTTTTAAATTCAAACAAACGCTCTACTATTCCAAAGCCTCGCTGTAGATCACTGATGTTATCACTCAAATTGTTTACAGTTCCTGCTGCAAGTGCTGAGTAAAACACGAATGAAGATAGTTCTCCAACAGTTATATTATTACTTAAGACTTCTTTAATACCGAAAAACAGCAAAATTACTAGTGAGCCTATCACACACGCGATAACCAAGGTTACTAAAATAGCGCGCAAGAATACTAATTTTACATATGATTTTGACACTGAATCTAGATGCTCCTTAAAACGGATTTTTTCGTTTTCTTCCAATACAAATGATTTTATAGTTACTATAGACCTGAAATTTTCTTCACTAAATGATGCAAGCTCACTTAGCTTATTCTGAGCAAAGCGTGCATAATTGCGCACTTTTTTCCCAAGTGAAGTCATGATAATAAGTAGCATTGGTATTATTGCAGCAGCATATGTAGTTAAATGTAGGTTTGTATATAGTAGCATGGCAACACTACCAATCAAAATTATAAAATTTCGTAATATGGTTAGTAAGCTGCTATTCATTATTGATTGCAGCACAGAGGTATCAGTAATTAGTGCTGAGATGACATCTTGAACACTTGTATTCTCAAAGAAACTTGGTTGCAAATCAGTAATATTTCCATATAAGTCATATCTTATTCTTGCAATAACTTTCTCGCTGCCAATCCCAATGAAATACAATCTAATAAATGCAGTGAGAGAAATGGCTAAAACTATAAATATAGTAACTAATAGCTTAGTGGTAAAGTTGTGCTCTGCACCAGAATCAATTATGTTACTCAAGCCTCTGCCAAAAAGGAGAATCGTTAAAGCTGAAGATAAAACTGCAATAAAAGCTATGATGAAATAATGCAGATTAGGTTTTATGTAATAAAATAATTGCCTGATATTAGATCGCATCTTATTTTGAAGTTTCTGAAGTTAAGTATATGGATTTTGGTTTCAGGAGAAAGAGGAAAGGTATAGTATAAAGGAACTAGTCTGTAGCGTGTTTTTTAAAAAGAAATACGCTCACGAAGATTTAATATGATAGTCTGGTTTCTACTAAAGACAGCATTATGCCAAGTGCAATGCTCGAAGATAAAAAAGAAGAGCCGCCATAGCTAAGTAGCGGCAAAGTTATGCTAGTGGTTAGAACAATGTTCAACGTTACCCCTATGTTTATTATAAATTGTGTAATAAGTTGAATTGAGATATCCAAAATTACCAGCAGATTAAATAGTTCATTTCCTTTATATGCAAAGTAAAGCAAGCGAGCAGAAATGATGCCGAGTAATATCAATGTGGCTAAATACATAGTCAACCCAAACTCCTCTGCTAAAACAGAGAATACAAAATCTGCGTGACAATCAGGGAGAAAGATCCTTACGTTGCCTTCATCAGGCCTAACACCAGTTAACTGACCTTTTTTGAATGCTTCCAATGACTTTATAACTTGAAAATTATCGTGCTGTGCGAATGAGGAGAAAGCTGCGAATCCTTTGCTTTATATGTGGAAAACATAAGTAGGATGTTGTAATTCCAGTTGTGACTATTCCTGCTATACATGAAAAGTATAAAAGTGGTACACATGCAATAAATATTTGACTAATAAAAGAATACACTAAAAGCACAGACATACTGAAATCAGGTTGCAAAAGTACAACGTGAAGACTAGCATGAATATTATAATTGACATGTATACTTTAAACTTTATTTTACTGGCAAAGATACTAACTATAACAACAGAAAAAATGGTCTTACAAACTCAGAAGGTTGAACTGAAATTTTGACGATATGTAACCATCGTTTTGCGCCTTTTGTCTCTATACCAAGTACTAACACGGCTACTATTAAAATAATAAATTAAAGTAAAATTTGCAAATGAGAGATTAAGTATGGTTTTTGTATTGAGAAAAGAAAATGTCACTAAGGTAATCAGCGATAAAACTATATAAACTATGTGGCTCCGTATAAAGTAATCTTGTAGTAAAGAAAGACGCTGTGCAATTACAGGGTTTGCCAAATAGACGAGAATGAAGCTTATAGTTAACAAAAAATTACCGGAAGGATGAGATAGTAATCCAGTGTTCTATACCAAAGTTTAATTATTTACTTTGTTCCAGTATGTAATGCCACTATTCCATAGCTCATATTGTGAAATTTAACTTTCTTAAAGCCCACCTCTTCAATTTCCATTTTGAAGTCAGTCTGAACTGGAAACTCTCTAATGCTCCTTACTAAATACTGATAAGGACTTTCATCTTTAGTAACTATGTTGCCGATTTTAGGAATTACTTTGAGTGAGTATAAGTCATAAAGTTTGGTAAATATCTCATTTTTATAGTGCATAGGAGCAAATTCCAAGCAGATAAATTGTCCATTGGGTTTTAGTACTCTGTGTATCTCACTTAAAGCTTTTTTACGATCGGAAACGTTCCGAATACCAAAAGCTATTGTGCAACAGTCGAACTCAGAGTCTTCAAATGGCAAACTTTCTGCGTTTGCACACACCCAATTAAAATTAAGCTGATTTGAGTTTATGGCTTTATTGCGTCCTCTACTTAGCATGTTTTGATTTATATCACATACTGTAACCTGAACACTCGGCTCTCTTCTTACTATTCTTATTGCTATGTCTCCGGTTCCCCCAGCAACATCTAAAACCTGAGAGTTTTTTGTAAAATGCACGCTATTTACCATCTTATCCTTCCATAGTCTGTGTATTCCTAGGCTTATTATATCATTCATGATGTCATAGCGATACGCCACAGAGTCGAAAACCTTTTTGACCAATTGTGATTTATTCATGCCCTTCTTAACTTTTATTAGATATTATGTAAAGTTGTTGAACCCTTATCATAAAAATACATTCAGTGTTAACCGCTAGAATACCTTCTTAATTTTTAGTCACGTCTTACAATACTATACTTAGTTTTGTACCATTTGTTATAAAATTCAGTACGCCTAAAATTTTTTATTGAAACAGGTAAAAAATTCTTTACAATTAATTCAGATAAATCTTGCTGAACCATTGCACTATAGCTTAAAAAGGGCGTGGAAAGTTAAGAGTTGACGATTATTGTATTATATGTCATGTAAACACTGCAAAATGCGAAGTAATTATTATTACAATAGGATACAGACACATCATTTATAATAAGAAGACTAGAGTATACTTCATAAACATTAGACATATCTTTATATACCCGCTTTTTCTATGTCATTTTTCAACTTAGATGGTTTTGCTAAGCTCAAAAAAAACTTGACCACTATGGCAATTTTATGGAATTCCAAAATGCCACACATGACGCTGGAACCTAGAAAAGAAGAATTAGTTTTGACTATTTGGATGACAAGAGGAACTTTCAAGTCAGGTAGTTAAATTAATGTACTAATAGAAAAAATATATTATAATCAAACTTCTGTAGCTCAGCGAATCATTAAGTGGTAATAGTTCTTTCACAAAAGGTCATCTCTCTTATCATGATATTTTCTGTAGCAATTGTCGATATGGCAACTGACCTGTACTCAGTTGCACTACCAAGCATTGCCAATTATTTTGAAGTAGGAGGCCGTGTAGTACAACTTACAATTAGCTTAAATTTAGTTGGACTTGCAATGTCTGGATTAATTTATGGTCCATTATCGGATCATTATGGTAGACGTCCGGTAATGCTGATTGGTATGACAATTTTTACTTTAGCAAGTATTGCGTGTTATATAGCTGATAATATTGTGCTCTTAATACTCATTCGCTTCATACAAGGGGTAGGAGCTGGGGTTGCAGGCGTTGTTGGATATGCAGCAATAAGGGATATGTACTCGGGTAGTGAATACTCAAGGGTAGTTTCAAAGTTAAATATGATAGTAGCACTTTCACCTGGAATTGCTCCAGTGGTAAGTAGTCATATAATTTCACATGGTTATCACTGGAAATTTTTGTTTTTTATTATATCACTTGCGGCAATTATTATGCTTATCTTTATTTACTTTAAGTTACAAGAGACACTCAATATTAATAAAAATAAGACTAACATAACTAAGATAATCATTGATGTCTCTAAGCAATATATATCAACATTTAGGAATTATCGTTTTCTTGGATTTTCAACTATTCATGGATTAACTTTCATGTGGCTTTGGGCATATATCGTTAACTATCCTTTCATATTTGAATCTATGGGTATTGAGGTGCGACACTTTGGTTATTTTATATCAATCATAGTCATATTTTACATAATCGGAACTTTAATTAACAGAAGATGTGTACAGAAGGTGGGAGTTAGCAGGATGTTAATGATAGGTTTAGTATTACCAATAATATCTGACTGTTCGCTGATATATCTTTACTTAATAGATAAATTAAATATATACACCCTCATAATGTGCTGGGTTCCAAACAATATTGGACTTGCATTGATAATAAGCAACAACGTAACCTCTGCATTAGAAACGATCGAAGGCATAGGGCTTGGTAGTGCAGTTCTCTCATTCTGCAATATGATGTTTGGGGCTACCGGAATATATATAGTGGGAAAATTCTTCTCTTATGGTGTTTTGTCAAATTTACTGCTGACAGTTATATGTTCTACAATCGCAATTCTTATATACGGCTTACTCAAATATGCTGAAGAACACCTGAAGGACTGATGGTAATAGACCTCACCATTATGCTGCACAGTGTATAATAAGATAACTTATTTAGAAGATCTCTTAAACTATCAGTCCAATATCACCGGCATTTTAAATATTTTCCTCCATCCTTGCTCTTTTTATTAGTCGCTACGCAACAGAGTTCTTCTTGCACAATTTATCCAAATTTAATCAAGGTGAGGGATAATCTAAAACAAAGCAAAAATTGTTGTAGATAAAACATAATAAAAAAAATTCTTCTACTTATGTTTTTAATTTTTCTCCTTTGCATTTGATATAAATGCTGAGAACCCGAACATTCTACTATGTAGAATGGTGCTCTTATACTCACAGTATAGGTGGATCAATGATAACAGTGATAACAACTGGTACAACTTTGCTTGCAGTATTCGGCAGAATGTTGTAGCCAGTACTTTTCACATTAGGTGTGTTTACTGCTGTGTTTTTTAGAGTACCTAAGATTGTATCAGTAATAGCACTAAGTATAGAAGACAGCGCTATGCTGCCGTTGTTCACGTATAGGATAAAAACTTAAATAGATGTATAATATGATCCTAAGATATAAAATACAATTTTACAATAAATGGTATAATGATTTAGTAGAAACTATGCGTAATTTATAGGGGCTATGATAAAAATGTAAGATAATAATAGGAACTTGAACTTATGCGGTAGTTTATAGACCTTTGGAGCTATGTTAAAATCATATCAGTGCTTTTACACGCAACTGTACAAACGTTACAATTTACAGGTAATTTATGCAATAAATAGTATTAAGTGTGCTGATTTTACCATGAATATCTCAAATAAAGTTGTGGGAAAAACTCCTGATTCTGAAGGTATTGGTGTTAGTTTTTCTTATTCACTGTGCAGGTATTGTATGGTGCTGTCCACTTGGTCATCATGACGGATTCCTGGAAACATTAAAATCTCATACTCAAAATCTTCTAGCCATACTGCTTGATGCAGTAGAAAAACCTTGCCAGACTCTATAGTAGGAACTAATTTAATGAAATCAAGTGAGCTTATCATTATGTGGCATTATTTCGACAATGGCTAAATCACTGCTTACCTTCAGATCTTGTACTAATTGTTGACCACTTGTTTCTGCTTCAATCAAAATTGCATGTGGCATCCATCTTTCTGCTAAGGACAAAACTAAGTTTTGGATATTCAAATTTTGCACGTTATACATCAAGTAAATAGAATTTTTTACCTACTTTTGCCCAGGTAGTGCGGACGCTAAAGTTGCTAGCGTCGCCTATTAAAACTGCAGTATTCTAGCTTTAAGCTATAGGCAAAGAGATCATCAAGAAAACTTCTATAGCGCTTCCAGCCCACTCTTGTTTAATTATATCACTTAAAAGCGACAGAGGGTTTTTGTTGATATTGTACAGCAAAAGCGTAATTCCCAAGTCAATTTTTATCGTTTCAATCTCTTCTTTTCCTCCATCTAGAAGATATAGCAACTGACCTTCTTCCCTCGAGGGTAATATTACGATGGCGTTATTTTAGCACTTGATGCTGTAATTCAGCTCTTGTAATTATTTGTAGTTACTCTGATTACAGGAATAAGAGAAGGAGACATTGGCTTTTCAATTGAATAGATAGACTCCTTATTTTTAGCTATTGTTGGCAAACAAATTTAATGCAACATATTTTTCGGTTTGGAGAGAAGGTGTCAGGCTAAATCTTCCTGATGTAGCCTATGCATCACAAGCACAATTATTCCTTTTTTCTATTGTTGAGCCTAGTTACTAAAGTCTGATCAAACCAGCTTGTGGCACGCTTTCTAAGCGTTTCGCTTAAAGCTTGAGCGGAACTCAGTTGGTCGTTGACAATAATAAAATCACCTTCTTTGCTGGTTAATGTTCCCCCAACAGACGTTGCAATTTTGTATTCTCTCCGCACTGTTTGAAATTTATACTTAGTATTTTGTTCTATGGATAGTTCTACTTCTAGAAATAGCTTTTTATACCAATCAGACTACATTACGCACCTAGTATCGAGCGAGTGCTTTTCGCTGGGAATAGCTCACAATTATTACTCTTACGCATATGGGCTTCTTCGAGCGTGAAGGCATACTAAATATTATTCGTCTCACTGCACCAGTGCCTGCCGCTTCAAGTCTGTTCGCTATGACTTTTATATATTAGTAATCATTATATTCACATCCCGTACTACCGTTTTGAAAGCATAACTCAATGAGTTTGAGAAAGTTTATATTTTCTATGTTAGTGAGCGTTCTTGCTGTTTATTCCACTCCCCTCTTTTTGTCATTCCAGTGCTCCGACATTGGGATTCAACACACTGGAATGGCAATTCCTCATCATACTCCACAGTATCTTTAGATCTCGCTAAGGAACGACGGTAGTTACAAATATTTAAGAAATTTTTTAAATAGAAAAAAAGGCAAAAAACCCGTTGGTGGCGAGTTATTTATATTAACTTTATAGTTAGCATTTTTTTATTCTAAACGTCCAATCTAGCTCCTTTTAAGTCATAGCTGATCTAAATTTAAACGTTAGAAAAATTACTAAGCAGAAAAAAGGTAAAAAACCCTGTTAGCTAATTATTCACTACCTATCTTTTTAAATTGGCATTTTTTACTGTGTCAAATGCTTTAACAAGCGCATTTCAATTATATTAAGTAAAAACCTGAAAGGTTATAAAGATATACGGTGCACATAGTGCAAAAAATTAAATATGAGGCATCAAGTACATTGAGTCTTTTGTCGTTTAAATCTGTATAGAGAAGATAAATAATTAGCTTCAATGTTACAATAAGGAAGCTGGTGAAGTTTGTTGAGTAGTTTTTTGCATTTCTGTAAGCTACTTAGGTGGCTGGTAGCTATGCAACAAAGCTAGCCTAACTTCTTGATTTTCCTGATCTATTAGAAGGAATCTGGTTTGGATCTGAGAATTCTGTTCTGATATATTTGTCTTTCTCATCAAATAATTCACGGTTTTTTCATCAGTTTGAACTCCCATTTTTCCAGTCTTTCCTTGCTCTGTTGAGGATGATGCGTTAACTTTGTTAATTCTTTTATAATTACTTGGCCATTTTTCCTTCCACCTTTCTAATGCTTCATGTGTTTTTCGGTAATTTAACTCTTCTCCTTCAGGTTCCTGTCCATTACTATGAGAGGCTATTACCTTGGCCACTTTTTTTGGAGACAGCTTTTTTCTAGAGCGTATACAGATTTTGATTTTTCTCTCTACCTTTAATCTTGCCCTTTAACCACTTACGTATAGGGTTATATTGTTTGCCTTCGTTTATATTTGCTAGAATGTTCTCCAAGAATCGTTTTTGCGCTACATCAACTGTGTTAGAACTTATTTCATTTTGTCCATCATCTTGATTTTAGCTCACAGACTTGGTAGAGGTGCTTTCCCCTTGCTCATTGGAAACGTCTTTTTTAGATGGAAGTGAATAGTGCTAAGTAGTAGTAGCAGAGAAGTTCTTCCGTCCTGAGGATTCTCTTCTTGACTGCCGTAACCTGACCCGTCTTCACTATTAGGCCATAATCCAATGTTCTGAGAATTAACCTCTCGATTTATATCAGTAGCTTAAATGCTAATATCTCTATCACCATCACTTTCTGTTGCAACTTCAAATAACAGCTTATTACTGTCCTGATATCGCACTTCATTTTTTATCTCTCTTCCTTTTTTTAATGCATCCTCTAAAGACAAATTCCATAATTTTACGTCTTTGTTACAGCAACATTTATCTTTTTATTTTTGTAGTCACTCAATAATCTCCGTCAATTTCTCCCCATCAGGATAAATGCGTATCTTAATTATATGGGTTTCCCCGTTTACTGGCCAGTTTAGAGTAATTTCATATGAACCATCGGTTACTACATAATGCCTTACTTTTCTCTTGTCTTTCCCTTCTCCTTCCTCAGCAACAAAACCGTGCATTCCGCTCTTCTCATCTCTGTGCAACGTTGAAAATCCAGAGATTCCATTCTTTTGACAAAAATCACTGTTTAAAAATTCGCTAATTTTAAACTCTTTCTTATTGTCCTCCAGCTTAATACTTGCGTGATTACCGTACATTGAAACTTCTTTAACACCATCTTTAATATATTTCCTCCACTCTTCTTTGGCTTTTTCTTAAAGCTCTTATCTATCTCCCTTTATCTTGTTGTATCCTTGAAGAATAACGCTATAAGCTTTATTTTTGTCTTTATCTTCGTCTCAATCCCAGCCGGCGTGTTTTATTAAAAACTTTACTGTACCTAAACCAGCTCTAACGTTGTAAATTTAGGTCATTTTCTCTTTTTATTTTAACCGAATAAAAATGAAAAATTTTGAATGAATTCATGATAGCTGTATTCCTGCTATGTGCTCTTAACTTTCATATTTTTCCTCACTAATAACCCTTCACTTTTTAGCTTTAGCTAGTATTATTATTATGAAAACTGATTAAATTTTTAAAAAAGACAGTTGTATTGTTAATATAACGACACGAACTATACAAGTAACAAGTATGAAAATCAACCCCTTAATATGAGAATAGCTAGCCAGTTTCTAGTTTTGTTTTTGTTGAAAATCGGCTGATTCAACTTCAGATACCTGCTGCTCACAGTGAACACTTCTGGATCTCGAGAAGTCAGTTTGAGTATAGCTAATATGTTGATAAACAACAAAGCAGCGATAGAAATATCGGCAACATCCCATAGCAACTGAACCTTACTTATTGAACCAAGTGGGATAACCGCAGTGAAGATTATAATCCAGATTTTAGTGTATTTATCATTTTGAGATACATAACGTATTGTCTGCTTCGAGCAAAAAAACCAGGTAAAAATAGTAGTAAAAGCAAAACAAAACATTATGGCCATAATTAAATAGTCAATATAAGGCCAATTCATTGCTTTTCTGAAAGCAAATATGCACATGTTAGTACTCTCTAAACCAGTAACCCAAGAATCTGTAACAAGCAGTACCATTGTTGTAATAAATACTATGAATGCAACTATAAAAGGCGATATTATTGTGATTAGACTCTGTTCGATAATAAATTTATTATTATTTTTCTTAGGAATAATTGAAGAGTGTACAATTCCTTCGAGACCAAGCCCTATATCTGTTGCAAAAATACCTCGTAAAGTTCCTACTTGAATAATAGTTAACATTTCTAAAACTAAACCTAAAGATAAACCAAAGTTAAAGCTACTAGTTGTAAAAAAGCTGCTTGTTATTAGCTTTAGAGAAGGAAGAATATTTTCACTAAATTTAAATAATATAATACCGCAAAGTGTGAGGTAACTTATTGTCATTATTGGTATCATAGCTGATATGAAAATTTTGATTTTTTTTAAGCTAAGAGCCGCAACAACAAAAAATATTATGGTCATAATAATTCCACCAGTGACCACAGGTACATTTATCATATCAAGTGGTATTGACAGGGAATTTACCTGAACAAGGTTACCGACGATTATCGAAACCATTATCATAATAACTAGGAATACAACTGTAGCTTTTCTAGAGTTAAATGCATCAACCATATAGGCCATAGGGCCACCTATAAATCGTCCATTCTTTTTCTTTCTGTTCTTTATACTCAGGTAACAAGTGACATATTTTATTACAGAAGTGATAATAACAATTATCGCCATCCACAAAATAGAACCTGGTCCTCCTGTTTTTAGAGCAACAGCAGTTCCTGAAATATTCCCTACTCCTAAATTTCCTCCTAAGATTGTAAATAGGGCAGCTATAGAGGAAAATTTATTTTCCCCTTTCTTAACTCCAATAAGTGAAAGGGCATGTGGTAACCTAAATATCTGTAACCATTTCAATCTAACTGATAGATAAACACCAGCAGTTAGTATTAGTAATATTGTTGGTAGTAATAAAACAAACTTTATTATATCCATCTACGTGCTGAAGGTAAGCATTTTGACTTAGTATACAAACAAAAGTTGAAAATACCTAAGCCTATTTTCTGTGAAAGTTTGCATGATTAACGAAGTTCATTTCTATATCATATGGCTGATCATAAGCTAGATTTCAGCACCACGTACACAATTGCACGAGCATTTTGATTTCAGGAATTCAAGCAGCTCACAGAAATGTAAAGCCCATTTTACAGGCCTTAAGAACCCTTATATGGGGATGTTTTAGACCTAAAATTTATCCTTAATCTTTATTTAAGTGACAAAAGCACATTATTAAACTAGGTGTGTTATGTTTAATTTTTCTTATATAGACACTCCATGTCTTTATAAATTTTTATCTACGTTAGCTGAATCTCGCTTATTAAGTAATGTAATAAGCGCCAAGTTTTTGAGAGAACAGTAAACAACTCACATTGCATTGTTCTTTTTGTCTTTATTTAAGAATTAGTTCAAAAATCAACTAATCTTCTTTTTTTATAAAGAAATTATTTGAAAAACTTCTGCATTACCCTTATCGTGACGTTATGGATATTTATAATTCCAAGGTTGACTACTTACCAAGCATATAAGACATTAATGTCAAGTTCCTACAAGAGATATCACTAGGGTTTCTTTTGCTTTTTTTCCTGCTTGGTGAGTTCCTTAAGCATTTTAGCTAAGACAATTTAGGTTACACCAACATTGCAATTACAAAAGCGATCTCTACTAGTGAGTGTCGTGCAAATTACCTGCAAATTGCAGTGTTGGTATAGATATGAGCTTAATGGTCTACCAAGGGTTATTTAAGCATCAATCCTCAAAAAAAACTGGCGTAGGCTTAGGTAATGTGGTCCTGGACTTATGTACGTGTTGCACAGAAATCTTAAATCGCGTTTCAAGATTTATCTGCTTGTTATGTAAAATTTAATTTGACGGTTGCTTTTGTAATTGTCACAATGACATAAATAATTGCTGGGTAATCATAAATAAGAATAATGTACCTTATTATATAATTGGTACCTCAGCTACTTCAACCCTATTAGTATCAGGAACGTTTGCTATAGCTCCTTATGTTGTTTTTTAGCTTCAGCTGCAGCGTTAAGTGTTGACCCTCTTGCTTATTGTTAGCTGTGCTGTGTTTTTTATTGTAACTATTGCACTTTTATATGCAGCAATTAGTAAGAACAAAGTCATTTCTGAGAAAGATGCTCAACTTGCTGGGAAAGATGCTTTAGTGCAGGCTCGAAAGAAAGGATTTCTGAACAGGAAACTCGTCTTGCTAAAAAGAATACTGAACTTTTTGATAAGCAAGAGCAATCATCTAAAGAAGAGGTCATTTGAACTACCTAGATCACGAAGTTCCTTCTGACAGACAAGGAAAACAAGCTAATGGTTTGGATTTTTTAGGTCTTACGACTTCTAAAAATTTAAATGATTTAGAATATTACTCATATTTTGATGCATAAAGTCAAGATACTGAGGTTTCCAGCATAGAAATCAGCAAACTGAAGAAGGAACTAAAGTTAATGGTTATTTTAATCAAGCAGTGAGCGCAATTAATTGGCTTGCTGGTCAAGCAACAAAAGTTATGCCTTATTTAGCTATGAGTTATTTACCTTACGTTTTTTATAATTATGCTACTACTCCCGTATCAGCATCATTTGATGATGTTAACGTAACTCAATCATTTGTTGTTAACTCTAGCATAACTAAATCCTAAAGCAAAATAAGTAGAGGGCATATTATGTGACCTCTACTCAATCCTCAAAAAAACCGGCGTAGGTTTATGCAATGTAGTGCCTGAACTTACGTACGCGCCACACAGAGATTTTAAATCTCGTTGTTCTTTCGGGATTTGCAACTGGTCAAGTATCACCTCTGCTGGCCTCGGGACAATTGGTTGTAATAGAATACCAATTATCCTGATATATTCCAGTAGTTTGTAGATCACTAGATTCATGCGCTCTCTATCAGTTTTGCTTAGTATCCAAGGCGCGCTTTTATCTATATAAGCATTGGCTTCGGAAGAAATGTTGATAATTAGAAGTATAATGTGGTTAAATTCATACTTTGATAAATGATCCATTACTTGATTGAATATAGCTCTGTAATTTGGAAGGCCTTCCTCACCTTTAAGTAGGCTTTTGTCAACTGTTGGTACAACTCCAAAGCATCGTTTATGTAAAAATGAAATCGTTCTTTGCACTAAATTACCTATATTATTTGCAAGTTCTGAATTTATTCGGCTGATCATGTTCTTCTTACTGAAATTACCATCCTGGCCAAAGCTTGCTTCCCGAAGGAGAAAATAGCGCAGCTGATCAACACCAAACTCTTTAGCCAAGGCAATTGGATCTATGACATTACCGAGAGACTTAGATATTTTTTTCCCCTCGTTTAACCACCAACCATGAACTACAATTTGTTTTGGCAGTGGCAAGTCTGCTGCAAGGAGAATTGCCGGCCAGTATACGGCGTGAAAGCGTAATATGTCTTTGCCAATTACATGAATATTGAAGGAGTTATCAGCTAGATTCGATGTCATTCTAGCGCGTGACGCCGAAATCTGTATTTCCTTCTGGATCCAAGTGTCAGCTACTTGGATGACAGACTGTGATTCTGCCCAAAACTTTTTATATTCTTCATTTTCCGTGTTAGGAAAACCTATTGATGTGAGATAATTAGTTAATGCATCTACCCAAACGTAGATTATGTGTTTGTCATTTCTTGGCACTTTTATCCCCCAGTTAAAACTAATGCGAGAAATTGAAAGGTCAGTCAGTCCTGATTTTACAAACGATATCACTTCATTTTTTCTGCTTTCAGGAAAGATAAAATTTGGCTGATTTTTGTATAGTTCTAGTAATTTATTTTGCCAACTTGATAAACGAAAAAAGTAACTCTCTTCTTTTACCCATTCAACCTCAGCACCTGTTGGTGCTTTGCCATCTATTAGCTCCGATTCCTGATAAAATGCCTCATCGCTGACTGAATACCAACCTGAATAAGAATCCAGATATATTTGTCCCCTCTCTTCAAGCCTATCCCATAAAGCTACAACTGCTTTCTCGTGACGTTCTTCTGTGGTGCGAATAAAATCATCATATTGAAAATCTATGAACTCAGCTAATTTCCTAAATGAAACGCTCACTTTATCTGTAAATTCTTTTGGATGCATTCCCTTTGTTTTAGCTGCTTTTTCGATTTTTTGCCCGTGCTCGTCTGTACCGGTAGTAAATTTAACATTTTTTCCAGCTAGCTTCATAAACCTAGCTGTAACATCACAGATGAGGGAGGTATATGCGTGACCAATGTGCGGTTTGTCGTTTACATAATATATTGGCGTGGTTATATAAAAATTCTCAAATTGCTCCATTATCTAGTACTTAAAGCTTTATCGTACCTATACTAGTGATAAAAATCAATAGACTACCGGATTTCATTGCAAACTCTACGGATTTATGATAGTGAAAAGTGGTTAAGTATATTTAATATAATCTTTATGCTCAACTGATAAGGTAATAGATATAATATGTAATGTAGTAAATTACATTCATGGAATAGGTGGACTACTTTTTTACAATGTAACAATTGGTGCAAATTTGCTTACAATATTTGGAAGAATGCCTTGGTCTGCACTTTTCTCACCTGATATGTTTATTGCTGTATTTTTTGGTGCATCTAAAATTGTAAGAACGATAACAGGAAAAGAGACTTGCTGCTTTTATGAGAAGCAAATGGTGCAGAATGGAAATGTGTTATTGTTCCTCTGGGTATGAATTCGTGGGTCAGGGTGATCATGAAATTTCTGGAGGTGAAGTAAACTGCATTCCTGGATTGGTGTTCAATAATAAGAAAAGATGTGTTGATTCTTCTTTACTACTTTGGAAATAAAGATGGTACTTTTATGAGTAAAATCTAACTATTCATCACACCACAAAGTATATAGTTAACATCCACACCTTTAGTTAAATTCCATTCGCTCTTTATTATGTTATACTCCATACCTGCCATGTCTTGCAGTGTTACATTGCCTTCCCTTAGGTGATTTGCAATCTCTGATGGCTTGAGAAACTTATTCCAATTGTGCGTACCTTTCGGCAGCCAGTTTAATATGTACTCTGCACCAATTATTGCAAGAAAGAAGGATTTAAAAGTTCTATTTATTGTTGATATAAATATCAGTCCCTCTGGTTTTAGCAATTCTATTGCTTTTTTTATGAAAAGCTCTAAATTATCCACATGCTCAACTACTTCCATCAATAGAACTACATCGTATTTTTGGTTATTGCTTAGCTCTTCAATGCTAGTGTGTGTATATTCTATATTCAACCCTACTTTTTTCGCATGTGACTGTGCCACTTTTATGTTTTCTTCACATACATCTATTCCTAAAACGTTAATGCCGACGCGTGCTATTGATTCTGATAAAATACCACCACCACACCCAACATCAAGCAATGATAATTTCTTTAGATCACACTTCTTTAACTCTTTTATCTTCTCGATAATGTAAGATACTCTCACAGGATTCATCATGTGTAATGGCTTGAATTTGCCATTCTCATCCCACCATTCGCCTACCATTTTAGCAAATTTTGACACCTCATCTTCGTTATAAGTTTGTACTTTTTTTCTCTTACTAAAAGAGGCTATATTACTGAGTTTATCAAGGCGTCTTTTGTGTCTGCTTTCTTTTGAAAATTCTGTTTCGAGGAATTGTTTGACTATATCTTTTGCTAATCCACTGGCAGTAAATCTTGCACCAAGGCACAATACATTTGCATTGCCATGTTCGCGGGCTAATTTCGTGATCTCAACACTATTACATAAAACGGCGTGGATCCCTTTAAAGCGATTTGCTACGATACTCATACCCAGACCTGTGCCACAGATTAATATCCCATAATCTGCTTTTTTGTTTATTATATCTTCTGCAATTTTAACAGCATAGTCTGGATAATCTACGCACTTTTGCTCAGCAGTACAACCACGGTCTAGCACTTTGCAACCCAGAGTTTCCAGGTAAGACTTTATTTCTGATTTTAATTCATAACCAGCATGGTCTGAAGCGATTGATATTATATCTGACATATAAGAAATTGATCTTGCATCACTTAAGGACATCTAATATGAGTAATCCATTTTAAGCTTTCTGTCAAGCCACCCAATGCTTCTAATCTTTTTGAAACTCTGAAGCTCAAAATAAATTTTGAGCTAGATGTGCATAAATTCTGTATAATCTTTGTCCTACCACTACTAATTCAATAAGATGGATTATATAGATATTATAAAATCAAGATTATTATTATCCGATATAGTAGGTAAGAAAGTCAGGCTAACAAAAAGAGGAGATAGTTTTGTTGGATTCTGTCCATTTCATAGCGAAAAAACACCGTCTTTTTTGGTGAGTAATACTAAAGGATCGTATCACTGCTTTGGTTGTTCGGCTCATGGTGATGTGTTCAATTTCATTTCACAAACTGAGGGGCTGAGTTTTAAAGAAGCACTGGAAAGGCTGGCATCAGTTGTAGGCGTTGAGTTACCTAAAACCCTTAATTTAGCTAAAGAAAACGGCGAACTGTTTTCGACGCTGAATTTAGCTGCAAGTTGGTTTGTACAAAAAAATCAAGGTATTATAGCTTATCTAAAGCAGCGCAAGATTTCACCTAAAATCATAGATAAATTTAAGGTAGGTTATGCACCAAGTTCTGGTTTGAAAGAATATTTAAACTCCTTGGGTATTGAGGACAAAATTTTAATTGATGTTGGATTGATAAATAAAAATTCTCGTGATTATTTTTGTAACCGGCTGATATTTCCTATATATAACATCGCAGGAAAAGTTATTGGTTTTGGCGGACGCGCGCTGAGCTCTAAACAACAGCCAAAATATTTAAACAGCCCAGAAAGTCAACTATTCAAGAAAAGGGAAAACTTATACGGGTTAAACTTTGCTTTAAGTGAAATACACAAAAAACAGCATGTATTTGTTGTTGAGGGATATATGGATGTGATAGCACTGCATCAAACGGGAATTAGCAATATAGTTGCTCCACTGGGTACCGCAATTTCTGCAGAACAAATAAAAAGTCTATGGAAATTTGCTAAAGAAATCTCTATCTGTATGGATGGCGATAGTGCTGGACGTAATGCTGCAATTAGAGTTGCGGAACTTGTTCTGCCAATATTAGAGCCTGGATACACGTTAAAGTTTGTGACTTTGCCAACCGATAAAGACCCATACGATGTATGTAATGAGCTGGAACATAAGAAAGAAACCGTACTCTCCGCGCTTGACCATTCAACAAAACTTCATTCTGAATATTTGTGGCATTACATAATTGGTAGCAATTTGCAAAACTATGAGAAACTTGCCCCGGAAAAATATTCAATTCTTGAGCGCAAGTTCATGGAATATGTCAATGCTATCGGTAACAGCAGTATTAGAAGGTATTATAGAGATTACTTTTACGATAAAGCTAGTGAGCTAAGAAATAGCTTCAAAAAGCAGGTTTTTAATAATAAAACAAGAGCAACGAAAAGTGAATATCTTTACAACAAATCTCCAGAGCTAATTGAAGCAGAACAAAATCAGGCCATAATTTTACGCATAACCTTAGAATTTCCTGAAATCTTGAACCATCCTATATACTTTGAGCAATTTTCCCATTTTGAATTTACTAATGTGAAGATAAAAAGATTGCAACAGCATATAATTAATGTAGCAAATAATGGAAGTGAACTCAATAAAGAGGTTTTATTACAAGAGTTAGAACAGTTTAACGTTGATGGAACCATAAAGCTTATATTTGAAAAGACTAGCATACTAAACAGTCAATTAAACAATGGGAAATCTGCGAAAACTGTATGGAATAATATAGTGTTAAGGGGGGAATTAAATGTATTACAAAGAGAAAGAATCGAAGCAAGGCTAGGCGGTGACTTTGGCTTAGAGGAAAGACTAATAGAACAAATAGAGCAAATAGAAAGTAATATACGAGAAATGCAAATGGAGTTTATTCAAAAATAGATTGCTATATTTTTAGATTGTTTGTCGTTCTTGTTGCTTTCTGTGCTGAGTCATAAAACAATAGACTTCCTGCACGGCTACCGGTCATTCAAGCAGCTCACAGAAATGCAAAAAACTACTTGATAAATTTCAACAACCTAATTATCTTAGCAGTAAGGATATCTTCGACTCACAGCTTATTTTTGATCTGCGAAGGTTCAATGATAAAATTCAGTAAAAAACTTAAGGTATTTTTTGGCGATTACATCAATTATTGTGGTTGCATGTCTTTTAAGTTTTTCTACATTTAGCTAAATCGTGCTTAAACTAAGCGTCAGCAAATTATTACAAGTGCCAATTTAAATTATTATATGGTAAAAACTAACACCACGGGGTTTTTTTTGCCTTTTTTTTATTTATTAAATTTCTTAAATACTTATAGCTAAACGACAACCGTTATTCCGCTACTTGTTAGTGGGATTTATGAGATCATGTACAGGTTCTAAGATAGTTCATGTTATCACATCGGCAATACAGCCTCTTTTAATAAAAATTAAACTAATTTCCATAATAATTATACTAGCTAAAACTAAAAGGCAGAGGGTTATTAGTGAGGAAGAATATGAACATTGAAAATATACAACAAGAATTTTTTCCTTTATTTGATAAAATAAAAAAGGAAGGTGATCCTATTTATAATGCTAGGGTTGGTTTTAATATAGTAAAGTCTTTAATAGAACGTGGTACTGGTTGGAACAAAGATGAAATATATGAAGTTCTGCAAAAAGAGCTCAACAAGATGGAAAGAGCCCAGCAGGAACTTGAAAAAGAAGCAGAAAGAGTGTTGAGTAGATATATTATTGATGATGATGTTAAGGGTGCTGTTAAAGGAGTTTCAATATACGGTAACCACGCAAGTATTAAGCTGGAGGACAATAAGAAAGAGTTTAAAATTAGCGAATTTTTAAACAGTGATTTTTGTCAAAAGAATGGAATCTCTGGATTTTCAACGTTGCACAGAGATGAGAAGAGCGGAATGCACGGTTTTGTTGCTGAGGAAGGAGAAGGGAAAGACAAGAGAAAAGTAAGGCATTATGTAGTAACCGATGGTTCATATGAAATGACTTTGAATTGGTATGATAAGGAAGGAAAAAAGTGTACTATCAGGATTAATATTAACGCCAATAGCATAAAACTTATTGGAGGTAATATTACTGAAGAGCAGTTAAAAGATCTGTCAAAAGCGAATTGGGATGTAAAAATAGGTGGTCTATTCTTACATGAGATAGAATTCAGGAAAACAAGAGAGAATGAAATTAATATGTCATTTGAAACCGCAATAAAAATTTTTGGTAGAAGCATTCAAACTACTGATATGAATCGAGAGATTGGATCTCAGAATGCAATGACCAGTACTACAAATTCTCATGCACCTACTAAAGAAAATCCTCCACTGCCACCACATAGAGTCAGTTCACTTAAAAAAGGTGTTGAACAGAGGAAGACCAAATCTTTAGACCATCAAAGTAATGGGCAAAAAGTGGAATTTAACAAATACATACAAAGTAACACTTTAGATTTACATGAGTTAAATAGCATGAACGTACCCAAGCTATTAGAACTTTTAAAAAAAGAACAAAATACTACACAGATTAATTTGGGCTGGAATAGTATTGATAACAAAAATGCAGAAAAATTATTCAGGCAAAGAGGTCTTGTAATAATGGCAAATTGCCGTGAAGAAGAAAATCCGGGGGATCAGGGTTATAACCTTCAATCGCTTTTTGAAGTTCCTACACCTTCACCACTTAGAACTAGCTCACTCAAAAAAAATGTTTCCGATGAACAAGGCGAGAATATTTCTTTCAAGCCTATAAGCCAGAGCCAAGATAATAGGCAAAAGGATGAACGATACGACAATCTTACGTTCGTTATGTTTAGATACACTACATCTGGAAGAAAAAAAACAGTTACTGAGGAGGATCTGCAAGTAAAAAGCGCTGTGTTTGCACTACCAACACAAGATGTAACATTAAAAAAAGTTGAAGGTACATTTAAGTCTGAAGATGCTAAGAAGTCAGACAATATGAGAGATAAGCAAACATCGCAAGATGGTGTAGCTTCAATTCTTGCGAGAAGAGCAGAAATTGAATTCTTATATAGTGAGAGTGAGCGTGGTGATGGGCTTTCTGATCCCGAAGATGATAGGAGCGGTAACAAAGATGAGTATCTAACGCTTTTAAACCCTCAATCAGATGATAAAAATGCGAAACGAGGAGAGAAGTATGAAAATTGTGATTGTAATGACAACCTAGAGCATATTTACGAAAATACAGATTGGTTATGTGATGATAAACAAGACAACAGGCAAAGAGATAAACGATATGACAACCATACATTTGCTATGTTTGTATACACTTTACCTGGAAGTAAAAGACCAGATGACTTGCATAGAAATGAGCAAAAACTTGATAATCAACAACAACCTGAAATCCAGCAACAAGGTCAGTCACATTCTAGACCACAATCCGATAGCAAAGGTAATTTAGACGTAAAAGGTATACAACCTAGTGCACTTTCTGAAGATGGTGACAGACCTATATCAACCAGCACTGATAAGAGGAATACAAAACAGCTGGAGTACGGAAAAAATAGTAAGGATCATAATAGTGAAACTTGTATGGTGCCAAGTAAACCAGCTGGTAAAGAGTCGAAAAGTATTCAATTTACTAACCCATCCAACCAAATGGTAGGCAAGCTAGAAAAAGTGTTGAAAAAACTAGACAGGGAATCAGAAAAAACAGTGCAACAAGTTGCTGAAGGAAGTGTCTCTATTAACAAGCCTCTATCTTCAGTTAGTACTGATGGAAATATGGATGCTGAACAAAATAGTCACACTCAATCAGAAGAGACTAATCTTAGTACACCAGAAAAAACTAATGTAAACAGCTCAACCTCGTTTAAGGAGCTTGAGCAAAGATTAAGTCAAAAGAACTATGAGTTAAAAAAAATCAGCTCTAAAGTACGCTACATTAGCCCACAAACTAAAGAATACCTAATGGAAGCTGAACTGCTGAAAGACAGTTCAACAGATATAAGAAAAGCGATAGAACGAAAAAATGCTCACACTAGTCCGACTACAGATAAAAATAGCGAGCTATATAAATTGCTAGAAAAAGATAAGACACAACTGAAAGTTAGGGTAATAGAAAAAGTAGTAGAAGGTGCTTCAGCAAAACACACTGATAATTATGATCGAAATAGAATCACATTAGGCAACAAAAACAGAAAATTACTTTGGACTAAACATGTTAAGCAACAACAAGAAAAAGGTAAAGGTATATCAATATAAATTGAGGTTAAAGTAATTACTTAGCAAACAATAGGTTTCATGTAGTGGTAAACCTATAATAGAAGAATAGGAGCCACGTAGAAATAATACGAACATTCCAGCCAAGCCTTGCATATTACACCCCCCTGCCCTATTTTTCCACTCTTCTGATGCTAAATAGTACTTAATTTCTCGTTCACTTAGGCGTTTAAATTTCACTATTGTAACTACAGTTCTAATATGTTGTTTGGACCGATCGGGAGTTAATAAACACACACTGGTGTATACTCTATGCCTTCGTCCCGATAATAAGCGAATATATTTTTCTGCTTGCTCGATGTTTTTAGCTTTGAGCAAGATCCTTCTGCCACAAGCAACGACTGTATCAATACCGAGCACAAAATAATCTGGATTTGAACTTTGTATTTTCTCAGCTTTGCTTTTTGCCATGCGGATTGAGTAATCTTTTGGAAGTTCCTTTCTTAAAGGAATTTCATCTATATCCGCTGGTAAAATTAAACCTGGCTCAATATTTATTTGTTTTAGTAAAGCTATACGCCTTTCTGACGATGAAGCAAGAATAAGGTTATTTAGAAATTGTTCTATCACTTGTACCTTTAAGCCTTCTGATTATCCTACCCTTTTTTGCATTTCTATCATAAATGCTCATCTCTACCAACACTCTATCTCCAATAATGATGCGTATTTTACTTCTTCTTACTTTCCCTGATACATGACAAATGATCTCATGCTCGTTATCCAACTTCACTCTAAATTCTGCTGCGGGTAATAAAGCAGTTACCGCTCCTTCCACTTCAAAAAGTGTTTTCGATTTTTCGTCTTTTACCATTTATTAAATAAAAATTCAATAATCTGCGTCAGTCTATATAGATCTTAAAGAATACAGAAGACCTTTTGTACTATTCTTTATCACTCAAGTTTTTCTCTTTTGGTTACTAGTGACCCAGGCATCGGCACGTGTCAAGAATTTTTATTTAGCTTAACTGCACTTTTTGCTTTATCCAATAATCCATTGATGAAACCAATTTCGCTTGGTTTATCAAGTAAATCAGATGCAATGTTAGTATATTCATTAATAACAACTGGAGCTGGTGTATCACAATTAGCTAACTCACATACTGCAACACGTAAAATAGATAAGCTTACGAGGTTTAACCGCAAAAGAGACCAGCTTGGATGTAAATAATACTCTATTATTTTATCATATTCTCCACCGCTCCTTATAACTTTATATAACAGTTTTTCTAAGAATTGATAATCAAATTCTTCGCATTCAAAAATATCTGCTAACTTACCTACATAGTTCCTAAGCCCACAGTTTTCCAACTCAAAAGTGCTTTTGTCGTAACCCATAAAAATATTTGAGTAAGCAACTTGCACAGCAAGAAATCTTGCTGCACTTCTTTTTATACGCCACTTTTTCTCTACAGGTTCTTCCTCCATTATCTTAATTTATTATATAAATCTATCATATGCAAAACAGCTGAGGCTGTACGGCCGCCGATGTTCTTTTTATCTTTATCAGCCCTTACTAGAGCTTTGTCTTTGCTATCAGCAGTGATTACACCCATACCAAGAGGTACTGTGTTATGCATAACAACTTCGTTTAAGCCCTTGATTACTCCTTTACAAATGTATTGATAATGATCCGTCTCACCACGAATTACACACCCAAGAGCCAAATAACCATCGTAATTAAAGTGCTTGCTTTTGACTGCAAAAAGAATTGCTGCTGGTATTTCAAATGCACCAGGAACCTCAATTACATTGTAACTAGCATTGCTGCCTTTTAATTTATCGGTTGCACCTTCAAGCAAAAGATTTGCTATTTCGGTATAATAAATTGAATTAACTATTAGTATTTTCGACATTTATTCCTAACTTTCTTGTTAAAAACAACTTTATTAATGATTGCTGAATTAAAGTTATGACATTACTAAATATCCAATATATTACCAAACCTGCAGGAAAAGAAGAGAAAATGAAGATGGAAATGTAAGGAAAAAACTTCATAACATTTGCTTGAATATCATCCTTGTTAGTCTGACCTTTTTCACCGATCTTCTGCTGAATTATCATGGTAATACCTAAAATTATAGGCAAGATACCTATAGAAATAGGGAAATTGTAATTAAATAACCCAAATAATGTAAAAATATTCGTTGGATCAGAGGTTGAAAGATCCTTAATCCATAAACAAAAAGGAGCATGTCTCATTTCTATGGTAACAAATAATACTTTGTATAAAGCAAAAAATACCGGTATTTGTACTAGTATAGGAAGAATGCTTGACATTGGGTTCACATTGTTTTTTTTAAACAATGCAATTGTTTCCTTATGTTGCTTTAAGCTATCATTTTTATATAACTCTTTTATACGAGCTACCTCGGGCTGCAAGCTTTTCATTTTGAACATTGAAACATATGATCTATTGGATAAAGGAAGCATCAAAAGTTTAATTACTAAAGTCAGCAACAATATTGCTAAGCCAAAATTCTTTAAAACGAAGTTAAAATATTCAAGCAGTAAAAACACTGGTTTGGTTATAAAATAAAGAACACCAAAATCTACAGCTTTATCAAATAAAGGTATGTTGAGGGTGCTTTTATAGTAATCTAGTAAATTCAACTTTTTTGCTCCAGCAAAAAAGTAATTTACATTAGAAGCACTAGTACCAGGAAGTATATTCTTGTAAGGTTTGACAAAATCTACTTGAAATTTATCAACATTGTTAGCATTCGTATGCTTAATACTTACATTTGTTTTATCAAATTTTTCAGGTATGATAGCTGTAAGCCAGTATTTATCGGCAAAACCAAACCAGTTTTTTTTACTTGTACTTGCTTTTATTAAATGTTTCTTGGCAACATTTTTATATGTCCACTCCTCTAGTTTGTTATCAAATGCACCTAGTATCCCCTCATGTGATATCCAATAAGACTCGTTAATATTATCACGCTTACGGTTAATTTTACCATAAGGAACCAAAACTACATTATCCTTTGTGTTATTTTCAACAATTTGCTCAACTTTAAACATGTAGTTATTATCAAGGCTAACTTTCATCCTAAATACAATACCATTTTCATTGTTCCAAAATAAATTGACTGCCTTTTGGTTAGTTAGTTCAGTTTTTTCTGCTTGCCAGAATGTCTTGGAATCTGGAACTTTGGTTTTACCATTTGGATCGAGCCACCCAAATTCTGCAAAATATACATCTTTTGATTCTGCAGGTGACAGCAACACTACTTGTGGGGAAGAAGGATCTGGTTCTAAGCAGTAATTAGTTAAAATTAAGTCATCAAACCTTGCACCTTTTAAAGAAATCGACCCTTTAACCATATTATTGGTCAAATTAATCCTTTGTTCTCGAGTAGAATTAATAATTTCGGAACGGCTTTGGTGTATTACAGGAGCAAGATCGTTAAAAGATTCTATGTGTTCAATATTTTCAATTAATGGGTGATCTTGTTCTGCATTGAGAAAGTTATCGTAAATAATGCGCCAAGATACTATAATTAATATAGAAAGAATAGCTGCCAAAATTAGATTTCTTGCTTCTGACATAAAACTTAAGCTGAATGTATCCCCTTAAAGGGTATACTAAATATTGTACCAAAACAATAAAATTTACTTATTTTTAATAATAACTTTTAACGCTAATCTTTAAAATTTATTTTAATGGTTTCAAATTTTAACAGTAGGCTGCTCTCTGTCATCCAGTTAGCTTGATATTGGATATATGTTCTTTTTTTTAAATTCCAACGTCATGAGTTGAAATGACTTCAGGAAATGTATTATTAACTTTTTGTTCAAATAGTGGTTATTTAAGGTCTGATATGAACGCGGTGAAAAATTTAGTTATTTGGCTACTAATAATAGTCATTACTGCAATGTTTATTGATTCACAAAAGGACAGACTAAGAAACAGATTTCTCAGCACTTTTTTACCATATAGAGGAAGAATTCAAGATAGCAGAAGTGTTGAATTTACAAAATCATATGATGGACACTTTTATATTCAAGCTCAAGTTAATGGTCATAACATAACGTTTTTGCTAGATACCGGTGCAACCGATATTGTTCTATCGCAAAAAGATGCATTATATGCTGGTATTAAGTTGCAAGATATTCAGGATTTTAAAATATATGAAACTGCAAAAGGTCAAATAAGAGCTGGAGTGGTTCAGATACCTCAAATTAAAATAGGAAATTTTTTGATTAATGATGTACAAGCCAGCGTTAACACCCATTCTATGCCTCATTCACTGCTTGGAATGAGTTTTTTAAAATATTTTCATTTTACTATAAGAGGTAATAAGCTGATATTATACTGCAATTCTACTTATTAAGACTTTACAGGTTAATATAGGAGCAGAGATAAATATTGCAGAACAAGTGCCAATTAAAATACCAAAAAAGATGATCAAGCTAAAGTCCCTGACTGTATCTGTACAAATTAATGTCAAAGGAATAGTAGCAAGAAGGGTTGTACCTGAGGTTAAGACAGTGCGAAACAATGTAACATTAATACTTGCATCTACTATATCACTCATCTGCCTATTTTTACCACTCTTTTGATATTCTCGAATCCGATCGTATATAACTACTGAATTATTGATTGAATAACCAATCACAGTAAGGAGAGCTGCAACCGATGAAATATTAAATTTAATACCAGTCAGGCTGACAAAACCAACAGTTAAAATCACGTCATGAATTAGTGCTATTGTTCCACCAAATCCACATTGCCAATTAAATCTAAACCAAACATAAAAAAATATTCCAACAATTGCAATAAACATGGACAAGATTCCTTCAAGTATCTGTGTTGAACTTATTCGTGGGCCAATATAGTCTATTTTACGGTAGCTTATTGAGCTACCCAGCTTTTCTTCCAGTACACTTTTGATCTTCTTAATTTTACCTTCATTTCCTTCCTCTCTAAAATACATGACTAAATTATTACCAGCCTTTGAACTCTGTATCGTAAAACCATTTTCTTTCAATATATTAAGGACAGCATGGTCTTCGCTTGAAGATTTTATTTCCATCAAAATTCCACCTGTGAAGTCTATGCCTAAATTCACTCCACGTAACACGACAATAAAAAGTGAAAAAATGACAAGAATAATGCTAATTAATGCAGTCAATTTTCTATATTTACTAAATTTAATATTGAGATTGTCTGGAATGAGCCTAACTGCCATATTCTTTACTCAAACTTGAATTTTATATACTTTTCAAAAGATTCACTAGTTTATTCCGTGGTTGGATCATACTAAATTTTGTTTCTTTACAGTTAAACACTTCAAGTCATGCAATTCTATCAGTTGATAAGCCAGTTATTTGGGAGATAATGTTAATAGAAATTCCTGCTTTGAACAGATTCTTGGCTATTTCTATTATCTCTACTTTTCTACTACTTTTTTTACTAAGCTGGGCAGATTTAATTAACAAATAAAATATCTTACGTAATTTTTGATCACTAATCTTTTTATAATTTCTTACTAGATTTAATATTTCTTCTCCTTTGTCTTTAAGCCAATTTTTTGGCCCTCTTTGTATAGGGATTAGATCCATAATACTTACTGACAACATCTCTGCTATGTCATATAACCTTTCAATTGGTATTCTGCGCTTTCCTTTCTCATGTTGAATTATTATTCCAGTATTTTACCCCGATCTTTTTTGCTAAATCCTTCTGAGTATATCCTCGCTCCAATATTTCACTCTTTATCCTACTTTGTAGCCTAAAGAATCAGAATGCTTCTTATCATCGCTATCATTAGAGTTGCTCATATTGCTCTCTTATATAAATAAATATATACCTTACCATAAGATTTTATAATAGTCTATTATTTTTCATAACCTTTTTTTACTTATTTATAAGATAGCTATCTATAGTAATAACTATATGAAATTTTTGTTGTAAGCTTTTATAAGATGCCTATCTTTCTCAATGAAATTTAATATAACCAAGAGCTAATACCTACAGCAACTTCTGCTCCTGTTATGGATTTATGTCGTTTGTAACTCTGTACTTCCATAATTTAATCTCCATTATAAATAGGTCTCTTGCATAACTTGAACTAAAGGCTTGACATTAAGTCGCGTGCTCTTGAATCGCTTCAGCTACAAATATTTAAGAAATCCACCAAGTAAGAAAAAGACAAAAGAAGCCCTAGTTAATATCTATTTAAAAACACTAGCGTTTTTTTATGTTTTAAATACTTAGTAATCGCGACTTAGTTGTTTTTTATTGCAACTAACCTTTAGTCATAAATGTTTTAGAAATTTACTAGGCAAAAAAAAGGCAAAAGATATATTATGGTGATAGTATTTACTCTCTAATCCTGCAAATTAGTATATTATACTGTCCTAAACGCTTTATAAGCGAGTTTCAACTTATATAGGTAAAAAATTAGAAATATTGTGAAGACATAAGGTACATATAGTGCAAAAAATTAAACATAAGATGCTAACTATATAACACTTTATTATTTTAATCTGCACAGATTGAAGGTAACTTAATACCTCCAGTATCGGGATAAGGGGGCTAGCGAGGTTTGTCAAGTAGTTTTTTCGGCTTACCTAAATGATGGCCAGGCAAAAATTGTATGGTTTGCAAGAAGCCTATTGTAAATTTCGTTAATGGTAATTCTATGACATCGCACTCCTAGTTAGCTAGTAACCACCCTATTTCTGCCACTATTTTTTGCTTTATATAAATATCTATCAGCACGTACTATAAATTTTTCAATATTATCAAGATCAGATTCTTGCATTTCTACAACCCCAATGCTTACAGTCACATTGTGTGTTGTGTTTTTATCCGAGAGTATAAAAGGTTCTGTAGCAATAATTTCGCGTATCCTTTCTGCAACAATGTATGCATCTGATATATTGGTATCTGGCATTACAACAACAAATTCCTCACCGCCAAACCTAGCTAACAAGTCTGTCACTCTGATATTTTCAGAAATTCTCTTCTGTATCTGCTTTAAAAGTTCATCTCCGGCACTATGTCCAAAATCGTCATTTACTATCTTAAAATAGTCTATATCTAGTATCATAAGAGATAATCTTCTATTTTTTTCTACAGAGTCTTTAATAATGTTTCTTAAGTGTGTATCAAAATATCTTCTGTTGTAACAGTTAGTAAGTGGATCCTTTATAGACATTTCTGCATTGTTGAATAGATTCATTCTCAAAGCATCTTGATATCTCTTGCGTTTCACTTGTAAATTGACTCTTGCTATTAATTCACTTTCATCCAGGGGCACTGTTAAGTAATCATTAGCTCCTACGTCAAGTGCTTTTACTAAGTTGTTTTTATTATAATCTTCAGAAAGGATTAGAATTGGTGTATAGCGTGTTTCTACTTTACTACGAAACTCAGAACATAAGCGTAGGCCATCAGTTTCTGAAAATTGCATGTCAGAGATAATTAGATCATAGTTATCCTCAATACCAACCTTCAATGCCTCCATTGGATCGTTCAGTATGTTAATTAACTTAAAGCGTTGCTTTAGTACATTATGTATCTGCTCTGCTTGAAAGATATCCTCATCTACAACAAGTATATTAGAGTCAAAGATCTGATTAGAATAATCCATAATACTGCTTCCTGCTACCCCACAAATCTCAGCATTAGTTTCTCCTCTTAAACGTAGTTCATCTATAACCATCTTTAGGCGTGTGAGAGACTTAATTCTCGCAGATAAGGCAGTTTCATCTATTGGTTTAGTTAGAAAATCATCTGCGCCGGCGTTAATGCCTTGCACTCTATCGTGAGTGTCATGCAGCGCAGTCACCATAATTATTGGAATATGGGTTGTCAGGGGGGTGCTCTTTAAGTTCTTACAAACTTTAAAGCCGTTTATTTTTGGCATCATGATATCGAGTAATATAATATCAGGCTGTTGCTTTGCCACTAAATCTATAGCTTCTTCACTATCATGAGCTACAATAACCGTGTAGTACTCTGCTTTTAGTCGAGCTTCTAAAAGCTTAACATTAGATGGCACGTCGTCTACTACTAGAATCCTCGCTGTCATTATCTTTAGGCGTATTATCTATATTGTAAGTAGGATAAAGTTTACCATCTTTACCAATTATGTAATTTACTTTCTCGGTGTTATACTCTTTATATAACTCTTCAATTCCAGCATCTTTCAATAATCTTCTAGCTTTTGATTTTATGATCGTAAGATACCTATATATATTCTTAATAAGGTCAATGAATACAGGTACCTTATTTTTATCAAGAACAATTATACTAACTAAAACTACAACTAAAATTTCTGAAAGACCTATACTAAACATTTTTCCTATAAGGCAAGTACTTTAATTCTTCTAATTATAAATATTAATTTGCTTAAATCAAGTTTGGAAGCAATCATTTCATCTAAAAAACTGTTGTAACGTTCTATGTAATCCTTATCATTGCAAGCCCAGGTTTGAACCTTATTTTCGTAATTATCAGTTGCCCTTATAACTTTGACAGCTAGCTTATAGTGGTAATTGCTTAAATCATCCAATAAATCGTTAATTAAACTACGATCCCAATAAGAAGAATAACTTTTTATCTTAATAGCAATTGTCCTAATCAGATCGAACCTCAGCAGCGATTTTAACTCAAAGTATATTTTACCGGCGTCAAGGATAGATAAGGACGTTTGCTCAGCAATGGATATAACATCTAGTGCGTAAGCAAGAACGCATAGGTCAGCAACTTTTCTTGCTAGATCTTTATTTATATTGAGCTCTACTAAAAAAGAAGATCCATGGTTATAGGTTTTTAATAGATGTTCGTCTAGAACGTCAGTTAAATTCTGGCCTAAAGTTTCAATTGCATCTTTAAATTTTGTAACATCATCTAGCTCTACAAAGCTAAGTTTGCCGAGGTTTTTTACTAACCAAAATGATACTCTACCAATAAATTTCTGTACATTTCTCACTATTTGCAAGTATGAGTCAATATTAATCTTTCCATCCAGTTTATCAATTTCTTGCCATAGGCTATTTAAACCATATAAGTGGTTAACAACAATATACACATTTACCGCTTCATACACTTTAATTCCAGTACTTTCAACTAGATTATTAATGAATATACATCCCATTCTATTCACTACATCATTTACAATACAAGTGGAAATGATTTCTCTGCGAAGTTGGTGTTTTAATATGAAATCCTTGAACTCCGTTACCATCTTTTGTGGAAAGTAATTTAATAAGTAATCGTGGCACAAGAAATCTTTTTCAGGCAAGTCAGAATGTATAATTTCATTTTTTATTGCTGTTCTAGAATAGGACATTAAAACGGAAAGCTGGGGAGAGCTAAAACCTCCCGCTCCAGTTAACATTCTTGCTATTTCCTCATCTGTTGGAAGAAACTCTACACTTCGGTTTAATAGTCCAGATTTTTCCAAACTGAGTAGTAACCTGTGGTGCTGCTCCAACCTCTCTTTAGCTTGCAAACACTCAAAAAGTAATGCTTTTGTTTCAATTCTGTTATGGTCTTCAAGTACCTTAGATGCAACTTCATCCACCATGCTAGCCAGTATTTCATTCCTTTTTTCCAAAGAAATACTACCTCCCTTCATAACTGAGACGAATGCGATTTTGATATTAACTTCAAGGTCAGAACATATTACTCCTGCTGAATTATCAACAAAATCTGCATTAATATATCCGCCTCTTTCAGCATATTCTATTCTTCCAAGCTGCGTGCAACCAAGATTACCACCTTCTATAAACATAGAAGCTCTAATGTTCTCACCATTCACCCTTAATTCATCATTTGCTTTATCACCAACCATATCGTGGCTTTCACTCCTTGCTTTAACAAAAGTACCAATTCCTCCGTTCCATATGAAATCCACTTTTGCTTTCAACAGATATCGAATCAAATCACTCGGAGATAACGTATCTTCCATTATATCAAAGCACTTTTTCATTTCTTGAGAGACATTTACTTGCTTGCTGCTGCGTTCGAATACTCCCCCGCCCTGGGAAATCAGATCTTTGTTATAGTCCATCCAAGTTGAAAATGGTAACTCAAAAAGGCGTTTACGTTCTGCAAAACTCTTTTCTGCACTAGGATTTGGATCAACAAAAATATGCATATGGTTAAATGCACCGATTAAACGTATATTTTTTGAAAGCAGCATACCATTCCCAAATAGGTCACCAGCCATGTCTCCAATTCCAACAACAGCTACATTCTGATAAATGTCCTTATTCATCTTCCAAAAGTGCCTCTGTGCTGCAATCCACGCTCCCCTAGCCGTAATACCCATCTTTTTGTGGTCATAACCTGCTGATCCACCGGATGCAAATGCATCACCAAGCCAAAAATTATACTCATGGGCTATCTGGTTAGCATAGTCAGAAAATGAGGCAGTGCCTTTATCCGCCGCAACTACTAAATATGGGTCATCTTCGTCATATCTAACTACGTTTTCTGGTGGAATTATTTTACCATCAACTATGTTATCAGTAATAGCAAGCATGCCTCTGATAAAATCCCTATAGCACTCAACGCCTTTCTCTCTTAAGATATCTTTATCTCTATACACTTTCTTTATTACAAATCCACCCTTTGCACCGACAGGGACAATGACTGCATTTTTCGTCATCTGAGCCTTCATAAGGCCTAAAACTTCAGTACGAAAATCTTCTGTCCTATCTGACCATCTTAAACCGCCACGTGCTAATTTCCCTCCTCTTAAATGTATTCCCTCAAAAAGGTTTGAATAAACATACAATTCGCGGTATGGACGCGGATCGGGCAGACCATTTATTTTACTTGAATCAAATTTTATAGATAAGCGGGGTTTATCGTCTTGATAGTAACTGGTCCTTAAAATAGCCATTATCAAGTTAAATATTGAGCGCAGAACGTAATCATGTGAAACGTTACTGATCTCTTTTAAGAGTTCCTCGATTTTTTCTCTGAAAATGTCTGTAGTTTCTGCTCTATCAATGTCTATGCTAGGATCAAATCTTACATGAAATAGCTGTATCAAATACTTTACTATTTTTGGATATTCTGAGACTACTTTTTGAATATATTCTGGGTTATAGTTAAATGACATCTGCTTTAGGTAAGCACTTAGCGCTCTCACTAAAAGCACTTCTTTCCATTCCAGACCAGCAATAATGATTAAGCTGTTGAAATGATCATTTTTAATTTCCATTCTAAACACTTTCGCAAGCGTTATTTCAAATTGTTCTTTTAGAGTAATGTTGTCTATCAATTTGTCGACTCTTGACAACACAAAATGGTGTATCCATATTCCACCATTGATTTCTATATAATAACCATTATGGGATAGAATCTTTGCTCCCAAATTCTTAGTGATTCTTAATATCTTCGACAATTCAAGGCCTCCATTACCCGGAGTGTAAACTTTTAATTGGTAATTGAGATTATCACGAGTAAGCCTTAAATCAACTTCACTAGCTCCTTTCTTCCTCACTATTTCCAATTTTTTCATATCATAATATGCATCGTGAGGTTCAAAACTCTCTTGATAGCTTATCGGAAATGCCTTGCAATAAAGGATGAATATATCTTCAACGGTGCTAAGAGTGTTATATAAATTATCTATAAAACGGTCTTCCCATTTTTCCGTAATATTTCTTAATTTGTTTTCGATGCACAAAACTTCATCGTCAAAAACACGAGCATCCTTAACCTTTAGCACTACGTGCAACTTCATTAAATCATATTCATTGATAATGTGATTGTTGTAAATATCTGAACTTGCTGCGTTTATTTCATCCTTTAATATATCGCGTATCTTGAACATTAACCTTGCACTTGCATAACGCATCGGTATCAGCACTATGCAACTAATAAAGTCTCCTACCTTTCTTAAAAATAATTTGACTCTTGGCCTAATTGCAAGAGACATAATTGAAATACAAACCTTAAATAACTCATCTTCATTTGATTGGAATAGCTCACCACAGGAGAATGCTTGTAAAATAGAAATTAAAGCTTTATTGTTGTGGCCACCAGGTAAAAACCCTGCTCTCTTTTCTATTGTTTTAACTTTATCCTTTATTAATGGAATAGTTCGAATGTCTTGAACCTCTGCTACAGAAGTGAATAACCCGAAAAAATGCCGTTCCTTTACTACATCACCTTGCTTATTAGATTCTTTTACACCTATACAATTCATGTATGTACGCCTATGAACTATTGAGGTTAGATCTGATCTTAATATATATAAAGGATATAAGCCCTTAGAGGAAATCGATGAGTTCTGATACTCTCTGCTTGCTTTCATTAACCCAAGATTTTCTTCATCATTAGGAACAAGCTTTCCATCTTTGTCGGCAATACGTTCTTGATAACCTAAAAATACGAAGTTATTATTTTTCAGCCATACCAGAAAATCTCTACCTGATATCATTCCAGTGTAGGGTGCTGGTTGGATCTCAGTGTCAACTGCTTGGGCAATGGAAAGAAGATCTTTTGCCTCATCAAGCCTCTTGAGCATCAATGGCCAGTCTTTTACAACATAATTGACTGCCTTTAATGTTTTTTGCAGGGACTTTCTTAGTGTATCAACAAAACTATTACTTATGCCTTTAATAATTACATATATCACTGACTCCTTGGTACCATTATTCTCTTCCAAATTACAAATCTCGTTGATAAGGCCACTTTTTCTTTGGATATTAATTACACTATTACTATAGTAACATATGGTTAGGTCGTGCGACTTGATGGTAGCAATAACAGAGTCAACCAAGAAAGGCATATCGTTATTTATTATCTTAATTGTAGTAAAATCGCCTTCTATTCCCGGTATGTCATTTACATTACTTACCATCAATTTGCTTTCTTCTTTTTCTTTTTTGAAAATGAAGTTATATGCATCTTCTACGACGTATAAAAGGAATTTATCATTGATCTTTAAGTCACTATTATAAACAAAATTATAAAAGTATCTGATAAATTCTTTAATTTTTGCCTTTTCTTTCTGGTTTTCTTGATTAACTAGCTTAAATAAAGACTCAGTGTTAACGTTATAATCTACACACATTTTTTTAACGTAAATACACAGTGAACTTAAACCTTTTTAACTAAGATTTCATTATTAAAAGCGTACACTATTAATTTATCACCTTCTGCTACTTCTCCCGATAAAACTAACTTAGCTAGATTATTTTGAATGCATTCTTGTATTACCCTTTTTAGTGGTCTTACCCCATATTCGGGATCGTAGCCAGCTTGTGCTATTAGTTCTTTGGCTTCCTGCGATAAACTTATACTTAGCTTACGCTTAACAATTATTTTTTGTAAATAGAGGAATTGAACATCTATTATTTTATAAATGTCGTCCTTGGTTAAACTATGGAATATAATAATTTCGTCAAGTCTGTTTAAAAATTCAGGACGAAATGCTGATTTAACTATTTGCATCACTTCGCTTTTTACAAAGTCAGCAACTCCTTTAAGCATTATCTCAGCGCCAAGGTTGGAAGTTAAAATTAGTATAGTATTACGGAAATCAATTAATTTTCCATGGCTATCGGTGAGCCTGCCTTCATCCAAAATCTGCAGCAATAGATTAAATATATCTGGATTCGCTTTCTCTATTTCATCAAACAAGATTACCTGATATGGCCTTCTTCTTACTGCTTCAGTTAATCTTCCACCTTGCTCATAGCCAACATATCCTGGGGGTGCACCAATTAACTTTGAAACGGAATGTTTTTCCATGTACTCTGACATATCAAAGCGCAGAAGTGCTGATTGATCATCAAACAGAAATTCAGCAAGGGCTTTCGCAAGTTCCGTTTTTCCAACTCCGGTTGGGCCCAAAAATAAGAATGAACCAAAAGGTCGATTAGTATCCTGAACACCAGAGCGGGAGCGTCTAACTGCATTACTTATTGCTTCTATTGCATCCTTTTGTCCTATCACCCTTTTTCCTATCTCATTTTCCATGCTAAGGAGTTTTTCCTTTTCACTGTGCATCATATTATCAACTGGAATTCCTGTCCACTTTGAAACAATATTTGCAATATCATCTTCAGTAACTTCTTTTTTTAAGAAGCTATCGGTAACTTTCTCCTGATTCATTAATTCATTTTCAAGATGAGGAATTACACCATACATCAGTTCTCCTGCTTTTTCTAATTTTCCACTGCGCTGAGCTAACTCCAGCTCTTTTCTCGCATTATCTAGTTTTTCAGCTGTTTCTTGTATTCTAGCTATTTTATTCTTTTCCATTTGCCATTTACTGTTTAAGTCAGTAAATTTACTGTTTAGGTTTTCGATTTCCTCATTTATCTTCTTTAGGCGCTGCTTAGAATTTTCATCACGTTCTTTTTTCAGAACTTCTGACTCAATTTTTAGCTGTACAATCTTTCTTTCAAGTTCATCAATAATCTCAGGTTTGCTATCCATTTCAATTCTCACCCTGCTTGCCGCCTCATCAATCAAGTCAATTGCTTTATCAGGTAAAAATCTATCTGTTATATACCTATTGGATAACATTGCGGCAGCGATTATTGCACCATCTGTGATTCTGATACCATGATGTACTTCATACCTTTCCTTCAAACCTCTTAGTATAGAGACGGTATCAGTTTCAGTTGGTTGAGAAATAAACACAGGTTGGAAACGCCTTGCAAGTGCAGGATCTTTTTCTATATGTTCACGATACTCATCTAAAGTTGTGGCTCCTATGCAGCGAATTTCTCCGCGTGCAAGAGCAGGCTTCAACAGATTTGAAGCATCCATTGCACCACTTGTTGCTCCTGCTCCAACTAAAGTATGAAGCTCATCTATGAACAAGATAATTTTTCCCTCTGCTTTTGCAAGCTCATTGATAACAGCTTTTAGTCTTTCCTCGAACTCTCCTCTAAATTTTGTCCCAGCAATTAATGCACCAAGATCTAAGGCTAAAACTTTTGCGTCATGTAAACCAAGTGGCACGTCATTTGCAACAATTCTATTTGCAAGCCCTTCAACTATCGCGGTTTTTCCAACACCAGGTTCACCTATCAGCACTGGGTTATTCTTTGTTCGCCTCAGTGATACTTGCATGGTTCTTCTGATCTCTTCATCACGACCAATCACGGGATCAAGCTTGCCTTGCATAGCAAGCTCCGTAACATCTTTTGTATATTTCTTCGCTGCGTTTAAATTTTCCTCACTGTTAGGCGAATCTGCACTGCTACCTTTTCTCATTTCTGTAATAACTGAATTTAATTTTTGTGGTGTGATGCCGTTCTCTGCCAGAATTTTACCTACAGTATCATTTTTTTGTGCAGTCAATCCCTGCAGTAAACGCTCAACGGTGACAAATGAATCTTTGTTCCTTCTAGCCATACCAATTGAATCTTCAAAGACTTTTGCTACTTCTCTTGAGAGTTGAAGGCTATTGCTTCCTGGACCTTTGACTATTGGAAACTTTTTTATTGCATTATTCACAGCGTCAGAAATACTTTGCGCATTTCCACCACAAGCGCCTATTAAATCTTGAACTAAACCTGATTCATCCTCAAGCATCACCTTTAGTAAATGCTCAGGCATAAAAACCTGATGCCCAGTTCCCAATGCTTTCATTTGGGCACTTTGAATTAGGCTTTTTGCTTTTTCGGTAAATTTATTTAAGTCCATAATAAAGTTTAACGCATATTTCCTGGTATATATAGCAATTATTTTCTTAATTTAAAACTAGAAATTGTTCACTATCAGGTAAAAATCTATGATCGTTGTCCTTGATAATACAACTAATACTTTATACCTGTATGTATAATTACCATTTTTTACCATAAAGACCCAAAAGTTGCAAAAACTTAAGGTTAATATGCTGTAACCAAGACTCGTCAAGTATTTTTTATGTTGAAATTTGTCTGGTTATTTTTTTGCTTGATATTGACTGCGTAGAAGCCATACACGCTGCAAGCACTCAATAAGTGTCATGGTTTTCTACATACATTAAAACATGGTTATTCAAGAGCCTTATTGATATTTTGCGATATTTGTGGTAGAATAATATTCTAAGGTTTAGAATAAAAACTTATGACTGAAGCTCAAGGTACAAACATTGCAGAGTGGCAAGCTCAACAACACCACCAAGAGCACCAAGGAGAAAAGAGCGGTTTTGGTCTTGGTCACAGTGACTCTGTTGCAACAATTGTAGATGGAATGAAGTGGTTGTTCAACTTTCATGAGGGAGCAATTCCTGCTTACAGCAACGTGTTTGAAAGTTTGGTAAGTGGTAATCTTGCAACGTTGTTTGGAAAGTCAGGCAATATGTTTGGCATAAAATTTTTTGAGAGTCTTGCAGAATATTTTTCAGGCGGAGATGAAGAAGATATGCTATCAGAAGGAATGGATATGGCTCATGGTGAAGATGGACCTCATCAAGATGATTTTCCACATGCTAGTGATCAGATTGCTAATGATGCTGATGGCTTACACAACATGCATAATGCAGGTGATCACTATGGTCAGTCTTTTTCACCTAGTCCTTCACCATCTGTTGGTGACGACCATGGATATGAACTTGGTGGTTAAATGAATTTAATCTTAGAAATTGCTGAATAACTGTAAATAGTTGAGAAGGGACACTTCTCCTTTCCTTAATTTGTTATAATTAACGCGAGTTTGTTTTAGTGAAAAAGATTTCAGTTTTAGGATCGACAGGAAGTATTGGAAAAAAGACTGTAGATTTACTATTAAAGAGAAAAGAAGAATATCAAGTAGAAGCACTCAGTACCTGTTCGAATTTTGCTCTACTGGCATGCCAAGCAAAACTGCTAAATGCAAGGTATGTTGCTATCTCTAATAAAAGGTTTTATAAAGATTTAAAAGAAAGTCTACTTGGTACGGGCATCAAAGTAGAAGTTGGTACTGAGGGTCTAATGAATGTTGCTTCTCTGCCCGTTGATCTCTCAGTTGTTGCAGTAGTTGGTATTGCAGGCCTTGAGCCAGTAATGCACGTCATAGAAAGTGGTACTAAAGTCATTGCACTAGCAAACAAAGAAAGTATTGTTTGTGGTGGAAAACTATTACTTAAGAAAACCGAAGAAAAAAACGTACAGATAGTTCCTATTGACTCTGAACACAATGCAATTTTTCAAGTTTTGCAGAATGGCAATAAATGTGTAGAAAAGATTATACTCACTGCTTCTGGTGGGTCATTCTTGAATTATAGCCTTGAGCAATTAAGAAACGTTACAGTAGGTCAAGCACTTAGTCATCCTACTTGGAACATGGGAAAGAAAATCTCAGTTGATAGTGCAACTATGATGAACAAAGCGCTGGAGATAATAGAAGCACATAATTTATTTAATATTAGCCCAAACAGAATTGAAGCAATAGTGCATCCCGAATCGATAATACATGGAATTGTAATTTATAAGGATGGTTTTAATTTTGCTGTACTTGCAGAGGCTGATATGGCAATTCCCATTTCATATGCTCTGTCTTGGCCAGAAAGGTCAGCTTTAAGTTATAAATTAGATTTAACAAAGCAGAAATTGACCTTTCAAGAACCGGACCATAAGCGCTTTCCTGCGCTAAAGCTTAGTATGGAAGTGTTAAATTCCTCCTCTCCACACACAAATAGCATAGTACTTAATGCTGCAAATGAGGTAGCTGTTGATAAATTTTTAAAATCACGAATTGACTTTTTGGAGATAATAAAAGTAGTAAAGTTAACAGTAGAGAATTTTGATAGTTACACTGACATTAACTCATTATCCGATATAATAAACATTGATCTTGAAAGCCGTGCTATTGCAAAAGAAATTATCAAAAATAAAGTTCTTGCGTATAGCTAAAGTAACTGGACTTGCCAAAATGCGTTTGCAGTTAGAATTCTTAAACTGTCATGGTAGCTGATAGAAGCGAAAATTTACTTAACAAACTACGCCAGCCCCCTTGTCGTAACATCAAAGATATTTATTTAGCTTCAGTCTGTGCAGATAAAATAATAAAAAACTCGATGTACTTAGCGTTCCATGTTTAATTTTTGCACTATATACACTGTATGTCTTTATAAATTTTTAAGGTTTTTACCTAATATAAGCTGAAGTGCGCTTGTTAAAGCATTTGAAACAGTAAAAAATGCCAATTTATAAAGTTAATATAAATAACTAGTTACTAACGGGCTTTCTTGCCTTTTTTTACTTAGTAAATTTCTTAAAATTTGTAGCTGAAGCAATTTAGGAGCAAACGAAAATAGTGTCACACACTAGCATGATAAGAAGTGGGTATGGACAACAGGAGAAGGAAACTAGGATAACAGAAATAAGGTATTATACCAATGCGTTTTCCTGTTCAGCCACTTGGATGATGGAAATGGTAGATTTTAATGATCCAGGATATACTCTTTTGTTAAAGGAGATCGAGCATTTTCAAATATCTCTTGAACACTTCCGGATTCAACAATTTTGCCATTACAAAAGAAAATTATGCTGTCAGATAACTTTTTAGCTTGTTTCATTGAATGAGTTACCATAATTATGGTGAATCTTAATTTCAGCTCTTGTATGAGATTTTCGATTGCATTAGTTGCCATTGGATCAAGTGCAGAGCATGGTTCATCCATTAGCAAAATAGTTGGCTTCACTGCAATAGCACGGGAAATGCATAGCCTTTGTTGTTGGCCACCAGATAAATCTAGTGCGCTGTCTTGCAATCTGTCTTTTAACTCTTCCCATAAACCAACCTTAGTTAAACTGTTCTCCACTATTTCATCTAATTTTTGTTTATTTTTTACCATGCCGTGTAATTTTGGCCCATAAGCAACATTGTCATATATTGATTTTGGAAAAGGATTTGGCTTTTGAAATACCATACCAACTTTTGCTCTAAGTAGCACAACATCCACGTTGCGTGAATATATATCACCTAGTCCGTCAATATCTAGTTTACCGGCAACTTTGCACCCCGGTACATAGTCATTCATACGATTAAAACAACGCAAAAATGTCGATTTACCGCACCCGGATGGCCCGATAAAAGCAGTAACTTTTTTCTTGCAAATATCCAAATTTATATCAAATAAAGCTTGCTTAGAGCCATACCAGAGACTTAAATTTTTAACAGAAGCGTGTGTATTATTCATATCACGTCCTGCATTGAATAGAGCCCTGGAGTTTCTCTTTTATTTTCGTATAGCCATATTGCTGCTCGAACAGCCCCTCTAGCAAATGTTGTGCGATCAATTGCTTTGTGATTTAACTCTATTCGTTCATCGGAATTGATAAACATTACACTATGGTCTCCTACCACTCCACCTCCACGAGATACTGCAAAACCTATCTTCCCCTTTTCTCTTATGTTTGAACTATTATGTGAATGTTGGTAGGGTTGAAAATCCACTTTTAGAGCGTTGGCAATTGCTTTGCCAAATTCCATAGCTGTTCCAGATGGTGAATCTTTTTTTAAGTTATGATGCATCTCCCAAATTTCAACGTCATATTCATTATCCAAAAACTCAGCAGCTTTTTTTACCAATTTCAGCAGTACATTAACTCCAACACTCATGTTTGCCGACCATAATATCGGAATTTTAGCGGCATACTTTTTTAAATTGATACTTTCTATTCCAGTTGTACCACTAACCAGAGGTGTTTTAAATTTCATAGCCGCCTTAAGGCAGGCTAACATACATTCCTTGGTTGTAAAATCTATTACAACGTCAGATGACTCAAATACATCACTAATAGAACTTGTAACTTTGATTCCTAAATTGGAACTGTGGTATACAGCTGACCCAATATCTGAACCTATATACTTACTGCCTAAACGGGCAACAGCACCTGCTATTTCGACTTGGGTATTTGTAATTAATTCATTGAGTATCCTTTTGCCCATCCTACCTGAGCAGCCTATTACTCCAACCTTGATTTTCATAAAGCTTATATTAGGCTTTTTTTAAAGCTTTGTCATTTTTATAAGATATAAAATTTTCTTATTGAGCTAAATACCAAGTTGCTCTGCCTTCTTTTTTTTCTATGCTGAGTGATGTGATTACTCTTTACAAGACTGGATACATGCTTCTTTAAGGTCCTTCGATTTGCTTTAGTAATATTTTCTAAATCCTGCATTGTAAGACGTTCATGTTTGCTAAGTAAAGCCAATATTTAAGCTGAAAGTGACAGTAAACAGAAATTTAACATTTTTTTATGTTGACACCTTTTGCTCGAGGTGAGATTTTTACTTTTGTAGTGACCTTAAGAAAAACATAAGCCATGGGTTAAAGTCATAGCTACCAGCCTTTAAAGATTGTTGAGTACGACGCAAAGCTAAGTAATAACTCTCCTTACTACTTTCAATTATACTCTCAAGAGAACTATAAGGTACGTAGGTATATCCTAACTTTAGCAACAAGAAAGTTGTAAGAGTACATGACAACCTGCTATTTTCATCTTGAAAAGGATGGATAGCTAAAAAAGTAACTATAAAGATGACTCTCTCTAATTAATAGAGGTTGTAATGGTTTCTCTTCTAATTGCTGGCTAGTCCAATAAGTAAGTTCTTGCGTTTGTATCACTGTTTAAATGGAGAAGCTATTTCAAAAATTATGCCTAAGCTCTTTCCAGATTCATTAAACGCTTTAACATGATTGGAAAATTTCTTACATTCTCCCATGTACCTCTGATCTTTATGTGAAAATTGTAAAAGCCAAATATGAAACTGTTTTTATAATGCTCTCTGTAAATGGCATATTTTCAAAATTTTGAAATACTTTTCCTCACACATACGCATATCCGGCTATTTTCGTTCATCTCGAGAACGGAATGAGTGTGTATCAAGTTTGGATAGTAGTTGCTCAACCTCATGGTCTGATAGCTTTACCCCTCCAATACAAGCAGAAGAACCAATGCTTTCGATCGTTGCAATTTTCTTGAACATTTGTAAACATTCTGGAGCTAAATTACCAAATAGTTGCCATGCTCCTTTAAATTCATCAATTTCAGTAATTAGTTTCAGCATTTCAGGTATTATTACACTTTTGAAATGTCAAACTATTCGTATTTTTATCTAATTGCATTCGATTGTATCCGAAAATATCCTATTAGTAATAGCATAAAACGCAGAGAGCACACTGAAGTTGATGGGTACAAAAGCTATTTTGTGTCAAAATATAATGTTTTGATGAAATTATAAGAGAAAAACATAACTAAATTAGCTTGGGTTCACTGACAACCATCATTCTGCTATTTGTTAGCAGAATCTATGATGAGATACCACGAATGAATTGCAGTATGACGAGGGAAACCTTACTTATTTTAGCTATAGGTTCCAATGTCAGCCATTTGTAGTGCATGTTGAAAAATCATTCTATGATCTAAATCAGTTTTTTTACAGGTAATTTCTAAGCTTATTAAGCTTTCTAGGATCTTCTTGAGTTCTGAAAGTTGAAAAATTTTCAGGTGGGACTTAAAGCTTTGCAATTGTTTAAAAAATAACGGAGGATTTAGCTGATCAATCGCAACCTGTTCATTCATTCCACCTTGTATTGACAGCAAGACCTTCTCAAGGCTTAGGAAATAATTTGATATAATACGGATTAGTCCTATTGGTGAGAAATTTTCTTGTAATATCAATGTATCGGAAATTTTGATGAAATTTGCCATATCTTTGTTTGCTATAGCAGAACACAAATTATCAGGTGTAACATAATCATTGCTAAAAGTTGAAAGACACAGCTCTATATCAGCTGGTTTGAGATCTTTTCTCTCTCCTAGATATAAAACTAATTTCTCAAGTTCTGAATGTATAGGTAGATTGCTATAATTGAAGTAGGACTGTAAGTGGTAAATTATCTCATTTGTATATTTTATATCGTTTCGTTTCAAGTAGCTTGATATAATATCGTAAAGGTTACTACCACTATTCTTGTAACAAGCAATTACGCCGAAAGTTTTTGAGCTTTCTATGTAACTTTTAATTGTGGAATTATATGAAAGATCAGTTGCTATCATTATTACATAATGACCGCCTGCATTGTAATCCAATACATTTTTTAACTCTTTGGATATATTCCCAGTTACATTTATTAGCTTAATTAGTTTCTTACTAGTAAACATCGAAATGTTTGCCAACTCAGAAAATAATAGACCAGGTGACTTATTCACCATTGCAAAATCCATCATCTGAACTGAATACTCACTCAGACTGGCAACTATTTCTTGCGTAAAAAAATCAACTTTGCTATTATCATTTCCATGAATTAACACACCACTTAAAATATCTGGTTTCTCTAGGAATTTTTTGACCTTAGACGGTGTGACCTTCATGTACTCTATATAATATCATTGTCATGTGTATGAGTGACTAATTCATTTTGCTGTATGTAAGCTAAAGATTCTGAATCTTCTTGTACAGCACTATGTGTGTCACTCCGTATTCTGAGTGTCATTTGATACATCTATTTCCCTGAGAATATACTTGCGGTAAAACTTTTTCATAGGTTGAGATACATACTTTGAAAAAAAACCTTCCTCAGCCATATTGTTTACTCCATAAAATTAAAAATTTATCACTATCATACTAAGGATAATATAGCAAAAACTATTTAATCCTAAAGTAGCCGTATCATATAACTAATGCATTACAAAATCATCAATACTTGAAAATGAAATTAAGCCAATCTATTTAACATTAACCTTATAAAATAAGCAATAATTAAATATGTAGTTGCAGTAAGTATAATTGCAGGTCCTGTCAATAAGTCAAAACTTGCAGATAATATAAGTCCTGATATTCCAGAGATCAAAGAAAAAACTGTTGCAACGATAATCATCTGCATTGGAGTTTTTGAGATAAGCCTTGAAGATGCTGCTGGTATCAACAAGAACGCAGCAATGAGTAGTATTCCTATTAGTTGGGCAGACACTGCTATAAATATGGCAAGAGTAATTAAAAATTCTAGCCTAACCAAATTTACATTAACTTTTTCAACTATTGCTAAATCTTGGTTAATTGAGATTATTAGCCAGTAACGCCATCTAAATATTAATATCAGGACGACTACTATTGAGGTTAAAGAAATTAATACTATATCACTCTGTTCCAGTGTTAATATGTTGCCAAATAGTGAACTAATAATGCTACTATTGCTTGATGGAAGAAAGGACATAAGTATTAAACTTGATGATAAAACTACATTAGTAACGATGTTCAATATTGTATCAACAGAATATAGCCTATTAAAATTAAGGGAAAGTAGTATAGCAAATACAATTGCAATAAGCATTATGCTTATTGATGGGCTAATCTTAAAGATTAAAGCCAATGCAATGCCAAGCAATGAAGAATGAGATAAACTATCACCCAGATATGATAATCTTTGCCATATCATAAATGACCCTAAAGCACCTGTTACTAAGCTAATTATTACTATCGCAATTAGGCTATTGATGAAGAAGTCCTGTGTAAATATTTCAAACATGCTATATTATCTTTAGATAAGTAACAACAAACCTGTCTTCAGATATCAAAACATTATGGGTCCTGCATGCTGCGTCAGTTGTCATAAATTCAAAATTTAAACCTTTTTGTTCTATAAGGTAGGACTTCACTGAAGAATTTGGTATATTGCGTGTTTTACCAGTACCTATTAACAAAATTTCTATTTCCTCTGTTAAAAAAGATTTAAAATGTTCCTTGCTATTTATACCACTTTCTTTTAACTTAATCACCTTTTCAGGAAAAATTATAATTGAGCTATGATATTCTTGATCATTCACCAAAAATTTTCCTTCGCTGTAGCCATTTATAAAGTTTTTACTCTTAGAAACTAAAGGAGTTATATCCATAAATCAAACTATTAATTGAGCGTCACATACCCACCATTCTGGCTGCTTTTCTCTGATATTAACTGCAGCGGTTTTTGCATTTTCTTCACTATCAAATATTCCAAAGCATGTTACACCACTACCTGACATACGAGAAAGTATGGAACCTTCTTGTGACTCTAATGCTAATATCACATCTCTAATTTCAGGGACAAGACTTATTGCTATTTCTTGAAGATCGTTTTCTGTCTCTTTAAGGAGTTTTAACAAATCTTTCTCAGTGTCATCTCTCCATTCAATTGGCTTGGAAAAGTTCCCTCCATATTTAGAAAATACTTCTGGTGTACTCAAGAACTTTTTTTTCGGTTTTGCAAGTACTATATTTGTAGGCAGGGAGAATTTATTAATATAACATAATTCTTCACCAATACCTCTGACCAAAACTGGCTTACTATCTATACTTGCAGGAACATCAGCACCAACGCTTAAAGCTATTTCGTTTAGGATTGGTCTATCAATTTTCCATAATTTTCCTAGCGTACGTATCACAGCTCCAGCATCTGAAGAACCACTACCTAGGCCTGCAGAAGTTGGTATGTTTTTTACAACCTTTACAGTGACTTTAGTACGTACAGGAGCGTGCCTAAGTAATAGATTAACTGCTCTCATTACGGTATTGTATTTGTTACTTATTTTGAGCTCAGAATTTACAAATTCGACTATAGGATTGTCATACCTGAAATCCTTTTCACCTACTTTTATTTCCAAGAAGTTGGAAAGATTAGCGAAGACAAATAAGCCTTCGATCAAATGATACCCTGTTTCTTTTTTTTCTACAACATGCAAAAAAAGGTTAATCTTTGCAGGAGCCTTTACACAAAAACTTTTCATTTATATATCTTCACTAACACCTTATAATATTATACGTATAATGCTATTTTAGTCAACTTTTTACAGTTTTCATACTTCTGATGAAACCAGATATCATAAATCCTAATTTTTCTGTATGGGTGAATGCATCCGCTGGTACAGGCAAAACGAAAATCTTAATAGATAGAGTATTAAGACTTTTATTAGAAAATAAAAGGAATATTTTCTGCTTAACATTTACCAATGCTGCAGCAAATGAGATGGAAAGTCGCATTCATAATATACTCAGTAAGTGGGCAGTTTGTTCAGATAACGAACTAATCGCATCTTTAGAACAGCTAGACCTCTCTTTACTGTTGCTTCAGCACCACTATCCGCCATCTCATCCTTTCCTATCATCCCAGTGCTTGACACTGAGATCTAGATGGCCGCAGACAAAAAATAGTGAAGTATTTAATCATTATTTAATCCAAGCAAGGAGGCTTTTCTCTGAACTGGAAAATCTTGATTTAACTATACAGACTGTACATGCCTTTTGTTATAAGTTAATTTCTAGCTTTCCTGCAGAAGCTGGCATTGTTCCAAATTGTACGCTGAGCGAATGTAAGGAATTACACTCCATTGTATTTGATAAATTACTTCATAATGAAGCTGTGCAAGATAGTATAAAATTTATTGCAGCTGAAGTTGATGAAAATAAGTTACGCGATTTGCTTTATACTTTGTGCATAAAAAGATCTGTGTCAGCAAACAATCTAGAATATGTCAAAGGTAAACTGAGTGCTCCAGATGAAATTCATGGTTTACAGAGTGAAGCGACTGAGCAAATAGAAAGATTAGCCGAAATATTAAGTAAAGGCAGTAAACGAGATCGGAATTATAGCAAGATGCTTGATCTTACATCTTCCTCTTTCATCCAAGTAGCTGATACTAGGATTCAAAAATTAGATTCCAGCGCCACACGCTGGAATGACATCAGTATAGAAAACTTAGTCAAAGTGTTTTTAAAGTCAGAATCGTGCGAGAAAAAAAGCATATCATCCATTATAACGAAGAGTACTTTGGAGAAATTTCCAGGTGCAGAGCAAGTAATAGAAAATATTCAGAATGCAGTATTTACTCATGTAAGAGATATAAACTCTTATCAAATATTCAAAAGAACCAGTAGTTTTCTGGATATATTTAAAGTATATATTGATTTATATAATAGTGAAAAGTCAAAGAATGCACTGCTTGACTATAATGATATAATCGATTTAGCAACAAATCTTCTCAGCAATCCAGATTATAAAAATTGGGTATTGTTTAACTTAGATCAAAAAATAGATCACATTCTTGTTGATGAGGCACAAGATAATAGCATCAGTCAATGGAAAATTATAGCAAATCTCTGCGATGAATTTTTTATCCGTAATGATGAAAAACGAACCTTGTTTGTTGTTGGTGATGTAAAACAATCCATTTACAGATTTCAGGGGGCAAATCCTCACCTATTCAACTGCATGCAACAATACTTTCATACAAAATCTGGTGGCAAAGATTGGATATCATGTCAGCTTGAAAAGTCATTTCGCTCAACTCCGGAAACTTTAACACTTGTAGATAGGTTATTTAACAACTTCCGTGAAGAGATATCTTTTGTTGATAGTGAAATAAAACATATTCCATATAGAGAAAACGATCAGGGATACGTTGAAATCTGGCCGTTGTTGCCAAGATGTAAAGAGGAAGAACAGCAAGCTTTACAAATTCATTTGATGCATAGGAAAGATTATATAATAACAGATCGATTGCTTGCCCAGGCAATAGCTCACAAAATTCACAACTGGTTAAATGAGGGGCGAATTTTAGTCGCTAAAAATCGCCATATAGAACCAAGAGACATTATGATTCTGGTACGACAGCGAAATATGCTAGTTGATTACGTAATAAGTGAACTTAAAAAAGCAAATATACCAGTTGTAGGACGGGACTATTTTAGAATTATGGACTACATAGCTGTGCAAGACTTGATAGCTTTGACTGAATTTTTACTTCTTCCAACAAATGATTTGGCTCTTGCAAATGCTTTAAAATCGCCACTATTTAATTTCACTGAAGATGATTTATTTAATATTGCATATGATCGTAAAGAACAGTCGTTATGGGAAAGACTCCAGAATTATTCTGAAGATATCTATAGTAAGTTAAACGATCTCATTAACTTATCTCACATAGAATCACCTCTTACGTTATTCACACATATACTTCGTACAGGTAAGAAGAAATTCGCTGCAAGGCTAGGTCTTGAATGCTTTGAGGTCCTAGATGAATTTATGAACCTTGTGTTACAATTTGAAAACCCATCTCTTCAAGCGTTTGTTCAGTGGATAAAGGAAAATAACCCAGAGATTAAAAATGATATGCAATCAGAACGCAATGCTGTGCGAATAATGACAATTCATAAATCAAAAGGTCTGCAAGCTCCCATAGTATTTTTGGTTGATACGAATACAGTACCAAAAAACAGTGAAAGCATTGTTCTTGATGCGATGGGAGCACCATTTTTATGTGGAAAAAACAACAACGCTTATTGTGACCAAGTGAAAAGGGAAAAAAAACTGGAGGATTATAACGAGTATTTGCGTTTGTTATACGTGGCACTCACGCGTGCTGAGGATGAGTTATACATTTTAGGTAAAGAGCCAGTACAAAAGGGCTCTTGGTATGATATAATCACTAAATATGGAGAGCCGTATGAGAAGAAATACATGGAGTTACACCAAATATTTAAAGAAAAAGTTGAGGTATTATGTGTAAATGCAAACTATCCTTACATTTATAAAAAACGTGATTATTTTAACATTCCTGCTGTTTTGCCCCCACCGAATTTATCAATTTTGTTCCAGCACTCTCCTTCACCATCCCAGTATCCTCTCCTATCACCCCAGTGCTTTGATACTGGGATCCATTCTTTTTCTCCACTAGATTCCAGTGTCACACACTGGGATGACAAAAAAAGGAACACCTGGATGACAGATGGCTACACAAGAGGCTTAATAATTCATAGCATATTGCAGTATATGCCTAAGATAGAGAAAGACAGGAGAAAAAATTGGATAGGAAAATATCTTGATAATATAAACATCAGGAAAAATAAGGATGAAATTTACAGAAAAATATTAGCCTTTAATGAAAAATATGATTACCTGTTTGACTTAGATGGTAAGTCAGAAATTACACTGAGTGGAACAATCAATGGCAAACCGGTATTAGTACGATTAGATAAGCTATGCATAACGCAGGATAAAGCAATTATAATTGACTATAAATCACACCGTAATGTTTCTGTTTCCTCATTAAATGAAATAAAAAAACAGATGTTGATCTATAAAACCTTAGTACAAGAGATATGTCCAAACAAGCAGGTAGAGTGCATGGTTATTTGGGTGGAAGATTTAACCATTCAATCTGACTTTTGATGGAACTTGATTGCAAGAGAATGTGATTGAAGCCTTGCTAGTTGGTGTATGTGCTACGAGCATTATTAATTTTTCTTTTTTTTAAAGCTACTAGTTATATATTTAATGTCTATGAAGTATTTTCCTAGCCTTCTCATAAATATTATCTCTGCACCTAATGTAACCATGGTTACTTCATATCCTAAGGTGTTTACATAATATATATGCGGTAATCACCAACTCTTAATCTTCTCCATCCTTTGAGGCTGCAGTGAAAGCTTTACCAAGATTAGTAGGACTAACTATAGGCCGCTCATTTATTGCATCTACAACCCTTAACCACTGTTTTCAGAAGATCTAGAAGATCTTTCTTAAGAATATTGTCTAAGAAGATAATAGTGTATTTCAATCTACGTCCTTGCTTTTAGTCTTTTTTGCACTTCCAATATCATATTCATCAGCAACCACAGATAATAAAATACCTTCCTCTTCATGCTTAACTGCTTCTCTGAGTAATTTATCTGCTAATTCTTGAGCAGACTACTTGGTAAGTTCAGATAGTTCAGTAAGGTGCTGTAAAATTTCTTTGCTGAAAGCTATATTAGTACTTGAATCTGCTATAAATTTTACCAAAATCTACTACTATAGTTAGTATATAGCATTTTTTTTAATTTTTCAATAATAAAAGTTACTGAGTATGTGAAGAGGGTTTTAAGTACCTGTGTTAATAAATTATTAAAAATTTAGTATACACTATAATTGGTTTGTCATTCGTGATGAATAGCTAGTTGCTGCCGTATCTCACATAAATTTCGCTAACACGTAACGGCTCTGTCTGCTACTTTCATGACAGGCAAGAAGTTCCATAACGAAGTAGATTGAATTTTTAGCCATTCAGAAAAAAGGCAAAAGAAACCCCGGTCATTATTCATTATTGGCGTTTTTAAGTCTTAAACGCTACAATTTAGCTGCTTTTCAAAACAACTAATTGGGGCTTAAATATTTAAGAAACTTGCCAAGCAGAAAAAAAAGACAAGAAACCCCTGTAGTAGCTAATCACTAATTCTTTATTTTAAAAATTTGGCGTTGGGTAATGCCTTAAACACTTTATAAGCGCGTTTCAGCTTGTATAACTAAAAACCTAGAATTTTATAAAGACATACAGTGCATATAGTGCGAAAAATTAGACAACAATACACCAAATACAAAACTTTCTTGTCATTTTAATCTACACAAGCTTGGAAAGCCATATAAAATAGCTCCACTACCATGGTAAGAGAGCTGGCAAAGTTTGTCAAGTAATTTTACAGCCATCTACTTCATTTTATGTTATTTGAAGAGTTTACACTACTGATAGCGAATGACGATAATTAAGCTACTGTAGCTATAAAAGTTTTTCACAATAACCTATTTTCCTTGAAATTAAAGTAGCTACTGAATGTAACAACATGTGGTCTATTAGTTCTATTCTTACGCTTTTGCAAGCTTCTGCTAGCTACCTAGTGAGGGATATATTCTACTTGAAGGTTGTGTATTTCCACTTGAATGGTTGTGGGATATTACTATGGATGTTGAACCAATCAAAAGAACACGCTTGATAATATCTTTGACATAGAGAGAAGTTTGATCTATTGTACTAATGTTTTGCAGGTCTTCCGCTATTAGGTGGTATTTTTTATTCGTGTAAATGACATGAAAGTTTTTCTCATTGAGGCTTCCTATACTTATTCTTAAGTAATCAAGCAGTTTTTTCTAATTATTGATTATAGGCAGATCCTTTTTAAACTGCCAAAATTTTCTATCAAACTCTTTGCTACCTGCTTTACGTCAATTCTACTGTATGTTGAGTACAAAATGTACTCTAAAACTTCATAGTAGTCGAGTAGTGATTGTCTATTATCTAAAACAATTTTCTCTCTCAGGCGCTTTTTGCGCCCCTTTTTATAATCTTTAACCATTAATAAATCGCTCATTGCGTATCTCTTATAATAAGAAATTAGATCTATAAGTAAAATATTTAATAAATTTCTTCCAGCGCACAATGCTGGCTACTTGAATGACAGGTGCGTATAAGAACTTGACTTATGTGCTTTATGTTCCTAGAATTTTTATTTTCAACCCTATTTATAATGTTAATAATGGTATTAAGTGTATTTCAAATAATATTGGTTGTTATATTAGTAATTTTAGTACTCTTGCAGCCACCAGGAAGTAGCTCACTAAGCGGCTTTAGCAATTCGCAGCAAGGATTCAATTCAATAATTCCAGTAAAATCTTCTGCGAATCCGCTTAACAAAATAACAGCCATAGTTGCTGGATTGTTTATTATGAATACATTACTATTGTCAGGATTGTGTTCAAAAGATGTACATAAAAAATCGATAGCAGAGAAAATTATATTGGAAAAACAACAAGAAAATGAATCTACTTCTGTTCCCTTTGAGAATTGATGAAAGAAGCTAAATTTATTTTTGTAACAGGTGGGGTTGTTTCATCACTTGGCAAAGGTTTAGTCGCTTCAAGTGTAGGTGCACTTCTTCAAGCTCACGGCTTTAAAGTTCGCATTAGAAAACTTGATCCATATCTAAATATTGATCCTGGAACAATGAGCCCAACCCAGCATGGAGAGGTATTTGTTACCGAAGATGGTGCCGAAACTGATTTGGATCTTGGGCATTATGAGCGTTTTACTGGAATTAAAGCAACTAAAGACGACAATATAACAACTGGTAAGATGTATCATGAGTTATTGAAAAAGGAAAGACGTGGTGATTACCTGGGCAAAACTGTACAAGTCATTCCTCATGTAACGGATTTAATCAAGTCATTTATTTTTAATGGTACGGAAGGCTTAGATTTTGTGATATGTGAAATTGGCGGGACTGTAGGTGATATCGAAAGTCAACCATTTTTGGAAGCCATACGCCAAATTAGCTATAAACTCGGAAAACAAAGAGTTATTCTTATTCACTTAACCTTGGTGCCATATCTTGCTGTAGCGCAAGAATTAAAGACAAAACCAACACAGCATTCAGTTCGAGAGCTAAATTTTGTAGGGCTACAGCCAGATATTATATTATGTCGTAGTGAAAAAGAAATTTCTGATAATCAGAGAGGGAAAATAGCCAATCTTTGTAATGTTTCTTTATCTAATGTAATATCCGCTCCTGATGTAAGTCATATATATGAGCTACCTGTCTTATATAATCAATGTGGACTTGGTACACAAGTTTTGGAACATTTTCATTTAAGTAAACCAAAACCAAGTCTGGTTGGGTGGAATCAAATAGTGCATTCTATGAGGCACCCAATGCAGGAAGTTACTGTATCTATAGTAGGGAAATACACTGAATTTCCTGATACGTATAAGTCACTAGTTGAGGCATTAAGTCATAGTGCAATTAGTAATAGAATCGAAGTAAAGATAAATTGGGTTAACTCAAGAGAGAAGAGCGGAAAACCTATAAATGAAAAGTTTATGGGGGATAAACTAAAGAATTCTCATGCAATTCTTGTTCCAGGGGGTTTTGGTGACGATGGAATAGAAGGTAAAATGTTAGCGATAAGTTACGCTCGCACAAATAATATCCCATTTTTTGGAATATGCCTTGGTATGCAGCTTGCGGTTATTGAATTTGCTCGCAACGTTATTAAGTTTAAAGATGTACATTCTGAAGAGTTTTATACTTGTAAACACCCAATCATTAAGCTAGCTGGTGATAAAAACGTTGATCTTGGTGGAACCATGAGACTTGGGGCATACAAATGTAATATAAGTCCAAATTCTAAAATGGCGGGTGCATATAGCGATACTATTATTTCAGAAAGACACAGGCATAGATACATAATTAATTTAGATTATAAAGATGATTTAGAAAAGAATGGACTGATATGCAGTGGCATGTCAGAAGATGGAACATATATAGAAGCAGTGGAGTTAGAAAACCATCCATGGTTTATTGGTGTTCAATTTCACCCAGAGTTCCAATCTAAGCCATTTTCTCCTCATCCTCTCTTTGTATCATTCATTAAGGCAGTAGTTAATAAAGTTAAAAAAACAGAAGGTTAACAAGGGAAAGTGTTTAAGTGTCAATATATGGAGTTTGCCGTAGAGCAAGCTAAGCTTGCCAAAAAAAATGATGAGATTCCCATAGGAGCTGTGATAGTTAGTGGAGACAATATCATTTCTTTTGCACATAATATATCCAATGATCCAACTGCACATGCAGAGATGTTAGTGATCAGACAAGCATGCGAATTGCTTTCAACGTCAGTACTTTGTAATGCTGACATGTACGTAACATTAGAGCCATGTCCGATGTGTGCTCAAGCTATTTCCTTTGCAAGAATTAAACGATTGTACTTTGGAGCCTATAATTCAAAAGGTGGAGGAATTGAAAATGGTGCTAAAATATTTCAATTTTGCAGCCACGTACCTGAAGTTTATGGTGGGGTATTAGAAACAGAGTGCTCTTTTTTGTTAAAAGATTTTTTTGAGAAATTGAGGGACTCTACCAATTATTATTAGATTTCTTGTATAACCATACACCTAATAGCATTCTGTCATTCTGCCCGCGTTAGGTTAATTGATGAGCGTCTTCTAATCCTGCAATCCTTTCAATTTCACTAATGGAAAGACCAGTAAACTTGACAATAGTGTTGGTGTCAACATTATCAGCCAGCATTGCCTTTGCTACTTCAATTTTTCCTTCTTCTATACCTTCCAAGTTTCTGTTCAAGGATAGCTTCCTCTTTGTACAGATCCATTATTCTTTCTTCATACGCTGTTTAGGTCCTTTTCATCCCAGTGAAACTTGTTTAACTCATCATATGCTTAATTTATTATTAATACTTCTCCTGCTATCTTCTTTAAATTTTTATCTGTTGTTTCTTCTGCATACTTAAATAAAGAAACACCAGCGTTCTACTATGCTTGTTAATTGGTCTACTTTACCTTTAGGAAATTTAGATAGTTCAATGAATACGAATTGAAAATCTTGTAAATCATGCTCATTAGTTTCATCGTCTCTTATGGTATGGCTAGATATATAATTGGACTCATCGGGAAATAAAGTACAATTTGATATTGTAATAAAGAAAATCTTTTGTGTAAATTATGATATCCACCAGATTGCCTTGAGAAGCTTTGGCAACGTAATATTGAATACGTTTTTCAAAGTCCTTGTCACGAGTGAGCTCCACTTCAACCACAAACTTATTACCAACAGAATCCTTGCAGAGAACACCAACCATGCTTTGTTTCTCAGAAGCAAATTTAGAATTCATAATGACGCTGATGAATTCTATTTCTTGCATAGTATTAACTTCAGTATACCCTAAAACATCGCTCAAAAATGGACAAGAATATTCTTATTTCTTCCGTGCCAAAGATCTTCTTGAAAGTCAGGTCCAATTTTGGTAAGGAATTTAGAAAGTGCTATAATAAATTAACTTAAATGGTATTAATAGTAATACACTATTTTTTCCAAATATTCAACTATATTTTTTAACTTACAATTTTAAGCTTAACTTAATGTGTGTGGCTTATACCGGGATTTTTACCAATCAAAATTTTTATCTTGTGATTTTATTTGCAGTATTGCTATCAAACTGATCAATAAGCAGAAGATTATATAAAGCCCAGCAACAAAATTTATTTGAGGGAACGTTATAGTAAGCCAAGTGCATATCATGGGGGTAAATCCACCATGCAAGGCAAAAGAAATATTGCGTGATAAACTCACTCCACTAAATCTAACATTGGGGGGGAAAAGTTCAGATGCAACTATTCCTATAGGATTGATACCCCTTTCTATTATAGAGAGAGCCATTACACTCAACATAATTATAAGGTAACTTTTATAGTAATATGCAATAGATAACATAGGACAACACAGTATTATCGTAATTATTATAAATAAGATTGCAATGCGCTCTTTCCCTACTCTATCAGCTAACATTCCGAGCGCTATTGAAGATATCGGTATTAATATACTGGTTATAATCAACACAATTTCATTGACATATGTTGTTACATACATCTCAACTTGCACTATTTCTTTTGCAATTGTTCGAAGAAATATGGTAAATCCAACAGCAACATTAACAGGTACGGATATTAAAACGGCAAGTATCAGAGCTCTCTTATAGCGCTTTACAAGCTCTATTATTGGTAAATTAGGCAAATTTCTTTGTTCTCGATTTTTTTCATATGCCGGAGTTTCTCCTAATGTGTATATACTATATGCACTCATTAATCCCCAAATGGCCGAAAAAGTAAACGGCATTCTCCAGCCCCATGCGTTAAAATCAGTGATTTTTTTGCATATGATCACTATCATTACAAAAAGCAGGACACCAATGGAGCGACCAAAACTTATTATCCCAAAAAACATTCCTAGTTTTTTCTTATTGGATAAATGCTCTATGAGATAAACAGAACTTCCTCCTTGTTCGGCGCCTAGTGCAATTCCTTGTGTTACATGGATTGCAAAAAGCAATATAGTAGAGGTTATACCTACTCGACTATAGCCTGGAATAAATGCAACGAGACTAGACGGGATTGATATTAGCAAAATAGCAATTGTTAATGCCATCTTCCTTCCATATCTATCGCCAATGTGACCAAATACAGATGCGCCAAGTGGCCTTACCATAGCACCCAGCCCTGCAATTCCAAACAATTGCAGTATGTTGTAGTAGACATCTTTTGCAGAACAAAACTCTCTACTGATTATGTTAACCAGATCAATAAAGAGCATGTGATCATACCATATTGCGATTCTACAGAGAATTGTTGATATCAACACCCTTGTTTGTTGATTGCACACTAAATTTAATTTGTAAATGTTTGCTTACTTCATTGTGACTGTTTTTTAGTATTTAGTAAAGCTACAACCTTAGCGTATGGATTTGACTTTTTTATTATGGTATATGATAATCAAGATATTATTAAGTTTAGTGGTGGAAACTACTATCGATATAGCTATTTAACAGCAGTTATAGCTATAACAAAAATAGCGGTAACCAGTGCTTTAGTTATAAGTATGTATAGGTATTCCCTTTATGCTGTTTAAAGGAGTTAAAGAACTCTTAGATTCAAGATGATTGTGTTACAGATGAAGTACTACAACTCTAAAGTGGAAGAAGCAAAAGGAGAAAAAAACTGATAGAGATAGGCTGGAAGTAACAGTTTTATACAGTTGCCATTTCAAGTAACTTTTTTTCGAAGAAATTTATTGTCATTCCAGTACTCCTTTCTTATCGTTCAAGTAGCCTCCTTCTTATGTCATTCCAGCGGAGACGTTGGCGCAACTCATCTGCGGTATCTCTAGACCCCGCTAACAAGTAGCAAGAAATTTATTAAATAGAAAAAAGGTAAAAGATATTCCCTGGCAGATAGTGTTTACTCTCTAATCCTATAAATTGGCGCACTATACTGTCTTAAATGCTTTATAAAGCACGTTCTAGCTTATATAGGTAAAAACCCCCCCAGAGATGTTGTAAAGACATAAGAGTACATATAGTACAAAAAATTAAACATAAGACGCTAACTACGTGATACTTTGTCATTTAATCTGCATAGATTGAAGATAACTGAATACCTTCAGTACTATGGAAATTAGCAAGGTTTATCAAGTAATTTTTTGTACTTCTGTGAGCTATCTTTAGCTTATCAAATCACAAATGCTCATAAGTTGTTTGTGTGACGTTGGGATGGCTTTGTTGCTTCCATAGTTTCTATTTTGTAATTAAAAATGCTTCCCTCTTTTAGAGTACTGTATATAATAAGGTTGTTTCGCAGTATATTGCAAGTTACTTCAAATAAAATCCCCAATAGCATAATCTACAAGGAGGCTTTATGAGGATAAGAAATTTCTCTGTTCATCCCATTGTTAATAAAAAATATAGGAGAAAACGGCGTATTTTCTGGTTATGCGAGTGTCTTTAATATAGTCGATAAATAAGTGACCTAATCTTGTTTGGAGCATTTAAAGAGAATTTGAACAAAAATGAGATAAAGCTTCTCTGGCAGCACAATCTTGGTGAGCCTATAGGCAATATTATAAAATTTGTAAAAATGATGTTGGGTTGTATATAACTGTGCGTTTGCTCCTAGGTATTCAAAAATCAGAAGAGGCTTACTTAATACTTAAGACTGGGGTAATTAATAATGGACTTTCGATTGGTTATATCGTAAGATATAACATTGACCATGAGAGCAGAGCTCTGGTGTTGAAACAAGTGGAACTACAGGAAGTCAGTTTGATCACCTTTCTTGCAAATTTAGCCAGGTAGTTGACGTAAAAAGTCAGGGTAATGGACAAGAAATGTTGGTAGGAGCAATAAAAAAAGGCAAATGATGTGCTTACAAATATGCATATTTCTATTTAAGGTTTGTTAAATGGGTAGAACTTTGTCTACTTAACATTAAAAACGTTCAGGTCAAGTTTAACATCTGCATTAATGCTTATTTAATTTTTACACTAATATATAATTTAGTTACTATTTCTGGTGATTGTTAGTAAAATTTAGCTTGAAGAAAGTTTTTAGAATTGAAAAAAGGTGAGGTAATTTTATGCTTGGCACAAGTAATGAAATTAATATTAAAAGGGAGGAAAAAGGATATAGCTGATCTACCGTGTTTGCTTATCTATACCTAAAAAACGATTGGGCAGATATTGCCAAAGAGATGGAATAAATGAGCAGAAAATATTCTATACTATAATAAAGCTACTGCAAATAATGGAGTTTAAGCTGATAAGCTTACAACAGTAAATGCAGGTGTTCAAGTTGATTTGATACTTCAAAGTGAAGTAATGAGTAAAGATGAAGGGGTTAAAACTGAAGAAAGTAACGAATTTACTGGTGGAATCTATTTTTGCAGTACTGAGGGTAGTGGGCTAATTGATGATGACTATTCTAATATAGGAGAAGTGAGTACAGAGAAAAATGGAGCATTAGAAGAACAGCTAGGGGATATGAGTCAGGAACTAGAACTCGAACACGTTTGCAAAATGTTTCCTTAAAAGAGGAAAATAGAGAATTGTAGTCTATAATTGAAAAGTTTAAAAAGGGTTATAAGGAATTGACAGAAGCTGCAGACAAACGAGAAGAGGAACTAATTGAATACAACACAGAACTTGTAAACAGAACAAGAAAGCTTTTGGTAGAGTGGAGGAAAAAGACAGGAAATAAAGTAATTTAACAAGGTTAAATGAAGAATTAGAACAGGATAAGAAAACAATAAAGGGTAAAGTTGATGAACAAACAGTAAACTATATATGATCAAGAAAAAGGGTCGGAGAGCAAGATGCTTTGATTAAATCACTTGCTGATGAAAATGAGGCTGTTAAGAAGGGTAATGAAGTCTACAAATACAAATAACGGAACTTGAAGATGGAGTTAGTGGGTTAGAAGGTAAAATTAGTAACTTAGGTTGTAATAAAGAAGCTCTATCAATCAAATGTGAATATACTGACTGTTCAATTGCAAAGTACTCAAGAACCTAAACAGTAATTGGAAGAAGGAAATAGAGATTTAAATAATCAACTAAGCTATGTAAAGGAAGAGAATCAAAGATATTAGCCAAGAAGCTAACTTGAATAAAGAAAATGAAAGATTAGCGTAATATGAACGCAGATTAATCAATCAAGTAAAAACATTGGAGGAAGAAAAGAGTAATTTCGAGCAACAAAAGTGACAGAGTTACGATAGACTATAAGCAAGAATGCTGAATTAGAAAGTAAAGTAAGTGAATTGCGAAAAGAAAAAGCTCAGCATGAAAAGCAGTTAAAAGCTATGGAAGAAGCATGCAAAACGTGTGAGGAAAGTCAGCGTGAGTTAGAACGCGAATTGGAGAATTTAGAAAGTCAATTAAGTGCTGTTGAAAAAGAGAAAGAGGACTTAGAAAATGAGTCTGCTGAGTTGCAAAAACAAGTACAGACTTTAAAGGAAGATAAAAAAATGTGCAAAAAAGATTGACTAAAATGTCTAGCCAAAAGGGTGTAGATCTGGCAAAAAGTAAAAAAGATATTAGCAAGTTTGAAACTGCTTCGTCTAATCAAAAAAAAGAATGGGAGACAGATTCAAAGAAAAAAGCTGAGGAAATAGAAAGGTTGAAGACATTAAAGAAGAAATCAGATGAGGAATTACAAGAAGCCAGAGGAAAACTTGCTGAGCAAGAAAGGTTGCTTAAATACCCGGAAGCAGAAAAAAGCAAGAGATGTTGTAGTATCATCTATTGCAGCACATACAGAGGCACTTCATGAGAATTTGATATTAAAAGATCAACAGATTGAAAGTTCACCAACTAAAGATGCACAACGAGATGGGAAGTAAAAGGAAAGATACACAAGGACAAACAGAAGTTCAAAAGCCAGTATAGGGGATGTGGATAAAGTATCTATCACGAAATCAATTACTGATCCGTTTAACTTACTAAAAAAGCCTTTGCAGGGTCTTGGACGTTTCTTGTCTGACCGAAATATGGATTTAAAAAAGAATTTCCCTGAATTGAGAGAAAAGAATTTTCTTCTCAACTTCTTGAGAGAAACTGTAAAATTCCTCTCAAATAAACAAGACAATAAACCTCAAGATAATGAATTACTTAATTTGTTTAAAAAATTTAATAAGGGAAGTTATAGAAGGTAAGGTTAAAGAAGTAGTGATTGACAAGGGTAATAAGTATTATCAGGTTAGCAAAAACACAGATAAAGAGTTACTTGATGGTATCATGTGCAAGAGTAAATTAAAAACCAAATTGCTGCACTCTGTTAAGTAATATATAAAGAGATTAAGATTAAATATAAAAGACATAGCAATAATAGCTGATTCTAGCATGAATAAGTTTTATAACGAAAGAAGTAATAGTAAAAATCCATCAATCCTGCTTAAAGAGATTGTTGTAAAAGAGTTAGCAAATGCTAGGGTGAAAATCTTTTTAGAGAAAGTTAGAGAGATAAATTTGCTACCAAACAACGTGCCTAGCTCTTCTATGAGTCATACTAGTATATTTGTGCTGTCACCGAGTAATATAAGAGTTGTAGGACATGGATAATAAAAATTGTGACAGGCAAAAATTAGAGTAAACTTTTAGCATAAAGCATCAGCTCCTTTTTTGTTAAAGTGTAGGAACTATCTTCCCAATGTTGTCTTAGTAATTTCAAGTTCCTACCTAAATTTTTTCCTGGCTGGTAACCTATATTTATCAAATCATCGCCAGATAAAGGAAATTTCTGGATGTTAAGCACCTGAGCAAGTGAAATGTACTCATCAACATTTGCTCCGGACTCAACACCACAAACTTTTACTAAATCGCAATATAATTCCTTGCCAAGTAAAGATATATATTTCCTTTGCTCTTTTTCTGTAAGCTCTGTTTTGATATTATTGGATAGTAAAAATAATAGCTTTTTCTTTTGCTTGTTTGAAAGGCGTAAAAACTTACTTACGTATTCTCCAAGGCTCAACCTGTCATTTTTTTCGGTAGTCCTAAGAAGTAACGCTAATTTTACTAGTGCATCAGTGCCAAAAAGAAATGCCGAAGACAGAATTTCGCATTTTACCTCTTTTGGGATAATTTTTTGTAAAACATCAGATTTTTGCATACTCTTAAGTGTTGGAACCGGAGCATCATACTCCAGCAATTTAAACATTTCATCTCTTATTCTCTCTCCAGAGAGGTTATAAATCTTGTGTGCGTGCTTTTTGCATACATTCAATATTTTATCACTCATATCTCCAATGCATATTTTTGCATGAAAACGAAACGCCCTTAAAATGCGCAGATAGTCTTCTTTAATTCTATCTTCAGCGTTGCCTATAAAATTTAATCTTCGTGCTTTCAAGTCCTGAGTACCACCAAAGTAGTCATATATATGGCCGTACTTGTTTGCGTATAGAGCGTTGAATGTAAAGTCGCGTCTCGAAGCATCAGCTCGCCAATTATCGGTAAATTCTACTTTTGCATGCCTACCATCACACTTAACATCATGCCTTAGCGTTGTGATCTCAAAGGACCTTTGATTTAAAACTGCAGTGATAGTTCCATGTTTTAAGCCGGTTGGAATAGCTTTTATATTGTGAAATTTTAGTGCTTCAATTACTTGACTGGGCAGTAAATTGGTGGCTAAGTCAATGTCGTGAACTTTACGCTGCAGAATTGAATCTCTCACGCACCCACCAACAAGCCTCACCTCACCACCAAATTTCTCTACGGCATCAATAATTAAACTAGTTTTATGATCAACTTGCATTTGGGTTGTGCGTATTGTACTCATATTACTGAGATTTTGCAAAAAAGCCCTATATAAAAACATATAGAGTTAACAAGATTTTACAGACTGCTGCTGATGAAATGTTTTTTCTATCCTTGTTTCTTTCATACCATATCTTGGTAAGCCAAAGGATTTTGTTCTTCAGAGCGTTTCATGTACTGCTCTACCCGTTTTATAACATCACTAATTTCTCCATTAAACTTTCTGTTAATGACTTATCAAACGCTTCTTTCAACCCCTGCTTTCTGACTGCTACCCCTTGAAAAGTTGTAATATTCTGAGATCTCATCTAGCTGAAGTTTTTTTGCTAATAGAAAATCTCCTTACTCTTGCTTTGCTAAACTTTTACTTCTGTCAAGCAATGGTTCAAAGTGAGCATCACCTTTGTTTATTATATGCATGGTAGATTGATTATTATAGTTTAGACTACCTGTTTACGTACTACCTGAAGAACTGATAAGGCTATGTGTGCGACCTATGTTACCAAGACCTCACATATTTTCTAGCGATTTACTCGCTTCAATCTGAGTTAATTTTTTAAAGCTCTTTAGCAAGTGTTCCATAGAATTTAGAGCCCATTATTACTTGTTTAACATTTGCATTAAACCCATCCTCATCCTGAAATATCCATCTCTGCAAAAACTTAAAATATAACCGATTTTTGATTCAAAGGTGCAATTTCATGCCATACTTTCCACAAAATATTCTACCTTCAACTTCAGGATCATCCCATCTACTATTATCCAAGATGTTTTTTACATAGTTATCTGCAATTTCAATGCGAATATTATCACTACTATCGTAGCTGCTTGCAATTGTACTTTGAAACCATTCTGCAGATTTTTTTGCGCAAATTCTTTATAGTCTTTTCACAACTGCTCTACAGTAACTTTTGATTCCCTTCTGCTGTCTCAAGCTTTGTTTGAATGAGGTTAAAAAACAATTTCCATTACCAATTGCTACCCTACATGGAAATTATCAGGGTAGGGGCTACTACTTGAAAGAGTTATTTCCTGCCCTGAGCTCTTGAACCTTTTCGCACTTTCAATGTCTTGAAAATCACTTAGTAGTTTCCGGTTTTTGAGCTGTAGTCATAGTTTCTCACCTTAATTATATATTACTATATCAGTAAAGTTGTTAATAAATAACTAATTAAGTATAGCAAAAATTCTTAAATCATGTAACAATTGTGGTTTTATATGGTAAATATGAGCTTTAACTGTGGCATAGTTGGGTTACCAAACATAGGAAAATCAACTTTATTTAACGCACTTACACAATCAAGTGCAGCTGAAGCTGCAAATTACCCCTTTTGTACAATCGAACCAAATATTGGCAAGGTGCCAATAAGAGATCAGCGTTTGAGACAAATCGCAGCAATTGCCGGTTCAGAAAAGGTAATCTACAATCAGCTAGAAGTCGTGGATATTGCAGGTCTGGTAAAGGGTGCGAGTAAGGGTGAAGGGCTCGGTAATAAGTTTTTGAGTCATATCAGAGAAGTTGATGCCATCGTTCATCTGCTTAGGTGCTTTATGGACGACGGTGTTAACCATGTGCATAATGAAATAGATCCAATATCAGATGCTGAGGTAGTGGAAATGGAATTAATTTTGGCTGATATTGATAGCATAGAAAAGAGGCTACCTCAATTAGAAAAGAAAGCAAAGCAGGGTAATAAGGAGCTAAAGAGGCAACTTGATTTGATGCATGAGGTTTTAGCTACTTTAAAACTCGGTAAACCTGCAAGAAGTTTAGAATGTAGTGATAGAAATGAAATGAAATCACTTCAATTGCTGACGGCAAAGCCTGTTATGTACGTCTGCAATGTTGAAGATATAAATATTATAACGGGTAATAAACTATCTCAAAAGGTGAAAAAAATAGCAGAAGAGAACAAAAATAAATTTTATTGTATCTCAGCAAAACTTGAGTCAGATATTGCAAATCTTGAAAGTGAGGAGGAAAAACAGAGTTTTTTATCAGAATTTGGCCTGCAAGAGTCGGGACTTGATGGAGTAGCGCGTATTATGTATGAAGTGCTAAGTATGATAACCTTTTTTACTGTTGGCCTCAAAGAAGCACGAGCGTGGCCAATAAAAATAGGGTCAACAGCTGATAAAGCAGCTGGTGTAATTCACAATGATTTTGAAAAAGGTTTTATAAAAGCAGAAACGATAAGTTTTGCAGATTATGTAAAATATAGAAGCGAATCGGCTTGCAAAGACGCAGGCAAAATTCGCTTCGAAGGCAAGGATTATATTGTACAAGACGGTGATATAATGCACTTTAGGTTTAATGTGTAGCAGCCCCTTGCTGAAGGGAAGAAACTCCTTTTTCTACAGTTATTTTCTCATCAATGATAGAGTTAGATATACCGATGATGATATTCTCATATGGCTGTGTGTCCTTCTTTTTCTCATACAGTGTCTATTAAACTAGACATTCTCTAAAACTTCACGTAAAGCTTTACCTTTTATAAACACAGCCTAGTTTTGCTCAGCTAGTTCTAAAATGTCCTTTAGTCAATATTTTTACCGTCGATGGATAACTTCCTAATACTAGTTTGATCAGGATTTATATTTAAAACAGCAAAATAGTTAAGGCCTTTTCCAGACTTATCTTTTGCACCCTAACTAATTTCAATGTTACATATTGCAAGTTCTACGAAAGAGTAGTTTTTCTCCTGTTTCTCATTCTTCACAATTATTAGTATTCTTTTACCATTGCTGTATATTTTTACTCTTTACAAATATTACCGATTATGTCCTGAGTATACTACGTGATATTTATTAAAGAAAGCAGCCAAATCACTATTTAAAAATTCTTTTGCATCATGCTCTCCTTTATTAACTCTATCCAAATATATATTCATCTTCTCTATAAACTTCTCTTTAGCTTGAACATTACCACCAGCGTGGCAATAAAAAGGGAAACATTCTTATTTCTTCCATAGTATTTTGCTATTTTGTTAAATGGATTTGCCTCTTTACCTTCATCATAATTCATGTCATACGAAGGATAATTAAATGGTCGACTTGAGAAATCTAAATTGTCAAAACCTGATAGTATGCTTTATATCTCAGAATTATTATCAAATTTACGCTTGTCTTAAGAAACCACTTGTATGATCAGTTTCTCTTGTAAAGCAATATTGACATCTGTATTTTCCACAGAAGATTTAAATCCCTTGAACCATTCAAATAATCCCATATCATACCTCTTTCGATTTTACTAAAATAGTATATCTTAATGCTAGTGCATTGTAAATGCTAAAATTTATGTGTGTTAAAACTAAGGAAATTAGCATAAATTTTGTATTGTTTGCAACTTTATCACCTTATTATGCAACATTATTAAAGAACTAGTTGAGCAGATGTTATAACCAAATTTAACCCCATCTACAAGCTCTCCGCTTGTTACTCCAGTTGCAATGAACACTGACTCACCTTTTACCATATCTTTTATAGAGTAGATTTTTTCTAGGTCATCAATATTCAAAATTTTTGCTCTTTCTTTTGACTGATGTGTGTCAAATATTAATCTTCCCTCCATTTGTCCGCCTATTGAACTTAACGCTGCAGCTGCAAGCACTCCTTCTGGTGCTCCTCCTATGCCAATATATATATCGTGGCTGCCATTAATTAATGAAACTATAGCAGCAATATCACCATCATCTATCAATTTAACTCTTGCTCCTAACTTCCTGATTTTTAATATTAAATTATTGTGCCTCTCACGTTTAAGTATAGTTACTGTAAGATCATTTACTTCACATTTTTTTGCTTGGGCTAGATTGTCAAAATTTTTTTCAACACTATTTTTTAGTGAAACTACACCTATTGGAAGATCTTTTCCTATCGCTATTTTTTCCATATAGATATCTGGTGCATGTAAAAAGTCACCTTTTTTTGCTGCAGCAAGAACGGACATTGCACTTTGTTTATAGTGAGCACAAATTGTAGTACCTTCAAGTGGGTCAACAGCAATATCGATCTCAGGACCGTTTCCAGTGCCAACCTTCTCTCCAACATATAGCATCGGTGCTTTATCTCTCTCACCCTCACCAATTACAATTGTGCCATTTATTTCCATCGAATTTAGTACCGTCCGCATTGCATCAACTGCAACCTGATCAGCCTTTTTTTCATCACCTAAGCCCACCAACTTATATGCGGCAAGTGCTGCAGCTTCAGTTACTTTAATTAATTTATATGCTAGATTTTCCATCATTTACTCGAGAACTAAGTATTCAGTATATATCATGCCATTTGAGATTGCAAGATGTCTTGACTAATTGTAAGGAGGCCATTCATTAGAAGATTTACTAACTAAAACATGCAACTGAAAATGATAAACTCACGTATTAAAAATCTTCTCCTTAACAACAGACTTACTCTCCTCTCAACAAGAGCAAATAACTGCAGCGTTAACCAAGGAAGAGGAGCAAAACATATCTGATATTGCAGGAAATAAAGCGGAAACTAACTTGGCAGATCCTGATGACTCCAGAGATGCTCAATTTACCATGCTATACGATAAGATAAAGTTCATAGCCAAAAGCCCTGAAATAGAGGCTTAAAAGTTTTATGGAGAACTAAAAAAAAGGAGAAGTAACAGATGAAAAAATTTTTGACTCACTTGTAGATTCCATCAGTTTAAAAAGGCAAGATATTTTAAGCGATTATGGTATCTTTCTAAGAGTTATTGAATTATTTGCACAGTTAGACATTCAAGTTAAGAGAAGCCCTGGCAGTAGAACTATGGTTGGACATGACTGTAACAAATGAACAGCCTGGAGTTGTAAAGATATTTTTAGAAAGTGGTAAATTTGATGAAGAGGAAAAATTATATGCTTTGAATAATGCTACTGTTCAGGGAAATGTTCAAGAGTTTAAGGTATTTTAAGATTATATAGATCATGCGAAAATACTAGAGTCCTTCGATATAGTTCCTTGCAATGAAAAAATTGACATTATGAAGGTGCTTTTAGATAACAAGAGATTTATAAGGGAGAAAAGATTAATGCTCTGGGTAATACTTTTATAGATGATAGTCTACCAAAGGTTAGGCTACTTTTAAAGTATATGATAAATATATCAGAACTAATATAAAAATCTTCTAGAAATAATTACAGAAAGTAAATTCTCGCTTAAGAAAGAGCTTAAAATAGACTCTGAATTTAAAGTTGACTTCGACAATTCTTGATCACACTCTAAATACCTCTCAAACCGTGTAATAATTGTACTGCTTAGATCAGCAATAAACAAAAGGAGAAGCAAAACACATCTGATGCAGAAGAAAATGGGGCAGAATCCAGCAGTAGTAATAAAGATAGTGTAAAAACTATTGTGCTAAGTGGCGATTTTATTAGATAATTATAAACTCTATAGCATGGGACCTTAGCTCTGAAAGCTTACAACTGAAATTAAGTAAGTAAAGAATTAGTCTTCAAAGTAAGTGTGAGTAAGGTGCTGTGTTAGGAAATGGATTATTGGATCATGCAATTAAACACAATCAAAAGCATTCAAAAGTTATAAAGTTTCTCTTAGAAGATGGGGTGACCACCATTAATGCAATCGGCCAAGAAGGAAGATATTATGTTAATAAATTGAGGAGAACAAGTCTATATTATGCTCTGTTGTTCCTGATATTAATGACAGTAATACTGAAATTCTAAGCACGCTACTGCAAAATATTAATGCAGAGCAATTAAAACTAAATCTTGAAAGTGAGTTGTACGTATTATACCAACAATTGAGGGATGATGCATTTTGTACTGCTACTTCGGAACGTAATTCTATAGCGGCAATGGTGCTAGTACGGAATGATTAAGAAAGTAATTGCATCGCATGAATCAGCAGTAAATGGGGGTGGGATGCCTGTAATAACAGAAACTGATCAGGCTACTATACCGCTGAATATAGAAGAAAATAAACCGTAACCCAGTGAAAATGCTGATAATAAACCAGTGTCTCCTATATCAATAAAAGAAACAAATGCTGACCAATTACCAAATGAAAAAGGAACTAGATATAAAGAAAATAAGGAGTATTTTTATACCTCATTAAAGAATGAGGCTATTGGAGTTGTGATTACAGGATTATTTATCACTGCTGCTGTGATGGTTCCATCTGTAGTTGGTGCGGTAATTTACGGTATTATAGCTGTTTTAGTTGTGATAACTACTATACTACATGCAATAATTTCTACATTATCAAGTTATAGAGAGATGGAAGAAAATAAAGTTGAGCACGTAAATTCACAAGCTATAAAAATATAGAATATCATCCAATGTTCTTCCTCTTGTCATCGCAATGTCAAGCATATAGCTGTACGAACAGTAACCGTTTACAAATTGTGGAAATGAATAAAGAATTAAGCAGTAACAGTTACTAGATTCTGTAACTTTTGAAAGGAATTTTGGCCATTTAGACGCGAAGTTAAAATATCGACAACATCTTTATGAATCTTTCTCCACGTTCTGACCAAGTGAAAAAGCTGTTCTTACAATAGATTACATAGCGCCTCATTTACCGTTCTGCAAGGTTATTGGTTGTATCTATCACTTCAAGTTTTCGTAAAAACTTCCATATCCTCAGATCTTAACATCTTGGCAGCCATCCTCAAAGTTTGAGTACCATTTATAACCCTAGTCATTTTACACAAAAGATGTTCTACCCTTTTTCAAAATTTTTACATTAGTTGATAAAATCGTAAATCATCTACCAAATTTTATTTTTTTGCTTTTGTACCACAAATACTCTGTTATTGAGTGACTTGAGCGCCTGGCCAATTTTGCTCACTTCAATATTTTTACTATACGCAAATCTTTGAAAATCTCTTGTCAAATGTGTCCAACATATCTATCTATTTTCAAACTAAAATAATTGTACGCAGCGTATTGTTGCTTACAACTATGCCATTGTATTCTGGCAGTAAACTTTGCAACACCTTCTTGCCACGAGACTCGGTCATCTTTAGAAGTGTCAGAGCGCTTTGTTGTTATTACCCAACCCAGCCTCTTTCTCCTTGATTTCTGTGCTATGTTTCATCTATATGCAGGTTTCTTTCAATTCTTCCTTCATTTTCTCATATTCAGATGCGCATCTTTTGATACTCTGTGCTCAGTCTTTGATACTAAACTAAGACTTATATTGAGGTTAAATATACTGCTTAAAATTTGTTGTACTTTTCTTTTCGAGTTAATAAAAAAGCCACTTAGGCTGCTAATTGTTGTTTTAGCATTGAACCCTAGAGGACCTCTTGAAACCCCCATGGTTAAACTAGCTGAACCCTTCCTATCACAAGCTCTGTAATAGTTTCTTTGCAACCTGTACTCAGTTACGATTGGTTTGATTTCTGGTAATTCTACCTTTTAATGGACAATTTCATCTTCTAAAACAACCTTATTTCCACACACACAAACCTGATAAAATTGTATAGTCTACTACTATATTTGCTACCATCAAATCTCACTTATATACCTTATGCCCTGGCTGACCTCCTGGTTTTTTATCACTTTTCTTTTTTGTTTTTTTGCGATATATATCTTGCGATGGTGGTAGAGATGAACTTTTTGAGTTCAGACCCAGTTTATCTTCTAGCTCAATTATTTTTGCTTTTAAGCCATCATTTTCTATAATCAGAGCCTTTATTTCTTCTTTGAGATTAGCGTTTTTTGATTTGTACGCCACAATCTTTTCTGCAGCCCTGTTATCATACCCACTCTATACTTAGCTTCTCATGTCTTTACACTTTTACAATCACTTTGTAAATCCCTTATCTCCGTGAACGGTTATAAGAAAAATGGTGATGTGCCTGCAAGGTTTTTAAAAGCATTAGGCGCCCCGTTTACTTCTATGACCAACCTTTCTTAGTTCAACCAAAAGAAGTAGATGTAAGGAATGTTAGAGCGTTTATTTTAGCCCATGAAAACATCGTACCGCAAGTATTCTAACACTATGAATCTTTAGTTAAGAACATATCCATCCACCGCCGATAACTTGTTCATCTTTGTATGCTACGCAGGCTTGGCCAGGGCTGATGCTAAAATAATCATCATTCAAAATGACATAAGCTTTATTTTGTTCTTTGGCTGGGTATATTTTTGCTAAACTTCCCGAGTGTAATGATCGGAGCTTCACAGTTACTTCCATACCTTTCTTTGGCTGTTCTAACCAATTTAACTCCTTGACCAATATTTTCCTTTGCATTAGTGCGTTAACCGGGCCTACTACTATTTCATTGTTTTTTGTGTTGATTCTCACAACATAAAGAGGTTCACTGTATGCGATGCCCAAACCTTTTCTTTGTCCTACTGTGAAATTTACTATACCATTATGCTCGCCCAGTACTTTTCCATTTACATCCACAATTTTGCCTTTCTGTATAGATTGTGGAGCTAGCTTAGCTATTGTTTTGCTATAGTTTTCGGAAACAAAGCATATATCTTGACTATCTGGCTTCTCAGAAATTGGCAAACTAAAGTACCTTGCTAATTTCCTTACATTGCACTTATAGAACCCACCAAGTGGAAACCTCAAAAGCTTCAACTGCTCCTTTGTTGTGGCAAACAGAAAATAGCTTTGGTCTTTACTTTTATCTATGCCTCTACACAACTTTACCTCGCCATTTTTTTCTAATCTTCTCACGTAGTGTCCTGTAATTAGCACGTCTGCACCAAGATTTCTTGTAACTTGTAATAAATCACGGAACTTTACTGTTTGGTTACATTTTATGCATGGTATAGGAGTTTTTCCCTGGATATAGGTTTGTGCAAAGCTCTCTATCACTTCCTTTTTGAATATTTCTTCATAATTTAAGATATAATGAGGAAATCCAGTACCTTCAGCTACGCGCTTAGCATCATAAATATCTTGCCCAGCGCAGCATACACCTTTTTTTCTTGTATTAGAGTTGCCATCGGCACCATATAGCTGAAGAGTCACACCAATTACTTGATATCCAAGGCGATGTAGCAACACTGCAGCAACGGAGCTATCAACCCCACCGGACATTGCGACCACAGCCTTGGTTTGGTGTGGAACTTTATCTTTCAACAGAGGTTCAATTTCAAATTCTTTTAGCATATGACTTATAAGTAAATGTAGTAAATAGGTGAGATTTGCCACCTCTTTATCCTATAGTAGGATTCAGTGTAAAAAAGTCTAAATCCCAGTGTTAGCTGCTTGGATGATTGCAACTTTCTATTGTCATCAGAGTAACTGACACTGGTATGGCTTTGTTGCATAGCAGCCAAGAAACTTAGTGTGGTTACTGACAAAATTCATTGTAAAATGGCCATTTAACTACTTAAGAAAAAATATGCTATTAAAAATGAAAGCCAGTAGCCACAGCTAATATAACAAATTTCTCAAAGACAGGAGAAATATTTTTTATTTTATTAATTGGGATGGCGGTAGCTAAAAATATTTAAGAAATTTACTAAATAAAAAAAAGGCAAAAAAATCCAAAGTAGCTAGTTACTAACTCTTCATTTTAAAAATTTGACGTTGGGTGATATCTTAAATGCTTTACAAGCGAGCTTCAGCTTTTATAGGCAAGAAGCTAAAAATTTTATTAAAGACATACGGTAACATAGTACACCAAATAAAAGATCTTCTTGTCATTTTAATCTGCGCGACTGGAAAATTATATAAAATAGCTCCAGTTTTGTGGTAAGAAGGCTAGCGAAGCTTGTCAAGTAGTTTTTTTTGTGTTTAATCTATCCTGTAAGCTACTTGAATGACAGCTATAATAGTTGTGTGCTTGTATTGTAATCTAATTTATATTGTACAATTCATCGAAAAGATTCGATAAACTACCTTCAAAACAGTTGCCATACTTAATCTTGCTTAAATAAAACATGGCTAAAATAATCCATATTTTCGAGCACCTTACCACTGCCCAGGGCAACGCAACAAAGTGGATCATCTGCAACATGTACTGGTAGTTTTGTTGTTTCACTGATGACTTTACCTAAATTGCGTAACAACCCACCGCCACCAGATAAAACTATTCCTTTATCGACTATGTCAGAAGAAAGTTCAGGAGGAGTACTCTCTAGTGCTGTTTTAATAGCAGAAATTATTTGATGCACAGGCTCTATTAAACTCTCTGCGACTTGATATTCTGATAAAAGCATTTCTTTTGGCATGCCGCTCACTAGATCCCTGCCTTTAACCATCATCCATTCTTTATTATTTTCATCCGGCAGGCTTGCTGAACCTAAGCTTTTCTTGATTTTTTCAGCTGTTGTCTCACCAATTAACAACTTATGATTTTCACGAATATATGATCTTATTGCTTCATCCATAATGTCGCCACCTACCCTAGCAGAACGTGAATAAACAATTCCACCTAAAGAAATAATTGCGACTTCAGTTGTACCTCCCCCTATGTCAACAACCATGGAACCTTCAGGTTCAGTAACCGGAAGTCCAGCTCCAATTGCTGCGGCCATTGGTTCTTCAATTAAAAATACTTCATTTGCACCAGCACTTTCTGCCGCATCTTGTATAGCACGTCTTTCAACCGGGGTGGATCCAGATGGAACGCATATGATAATGTTAGGTTTATTGACAGTGAGCTTTGTATTTGCACTGCGTATAAAATATTTTAGCATCTCTTCCGCGCTTTTAAAATCGGCAATGACACCATCTTTTAGTGGTCTAATCGCCTCTATTTCTCCTGGCGTTTTTCCGAGCATCATTTTAGCTTTTTTACCAAAAGCATAAGGAATATAACTTCCTTTCTCCTTTATTCTTGCTACAACCGAAGGCTCATCAAGCACTATTCCTTGATTTTTTTGATAGACTAAAGTATTTGCAGTGCCAAGGTCTATAGCAATATCACTAGCAAATAAACCTTTGAAAGTGAAAAAGTTACAAAACTTTCCGGTTAATTTTTGAAAAAAATTCATGCACAACTCAAGAAAACCATTTTATTGAGATAAATCATACTTTTCAGACAAGTAGCTACTACAGCATTCAACATCTAAACCTTTGCCTGTTACTTTTTTCAGCAGATCCAAAAAACCACACTTTGCACTACATACATTTTGAGATAACCAACCAATGAGTAACCCAAAATCTCCTTTTATTATAGCACCCAAAAATTCGTAATGATTTTTTTTTATGAAAGAAAAAATCTGTACAGCAATAATTAAAGCTATAATTTTAATGGGAAAATAGCCCATAGTTCCGCTTACCCAATACTCATCTTGAAAGTAAGTGTCTAGTTCATTTTTAGCTTTTACCGGAATTTTATAATGTTCCATGCCTTCTAGCCATGCGTCATGCAAGTCTTTAACCTCTAGCGTACCATTTATTATATCCTGTTCTAACTTGGTTCTCAACATAATGTTGGCTAATAGACTAAATTCATCTGCCTTCTTTAAAGGAGAGGAAAGATTCACTTTATTGAAAATCAAGTACAGATTTTCAACACTGTTGATCTTTGCATTAACTTTGCCTTTTATAGTGAGCTTCTCTTTTATATATGGTTGAATAAACTCAATAAATTCCCTAGATGTTCCAATCATTCTTTCCATAAATAACCCTTGAGTTTCACACATGATGTATCTTGTAAATGAGCTACTTATAGAATTTTGTGCTAAACATCTTTGATAAATTTCATGACCACTGTACCGTAAAAGTAAAAATAAACCATAACAGAAATCAGATTCATCATAATCTATAGGGTGGTGATAAAAAGTATGGTGTGACGTAACACCTATTTGCTGCAAGCATAATGAGCCAAGTTCAATCTGCTTTTGAGTAGCAATCTTCTGTGTGTTAGTAATCTTGTCTTTCTTCTGTTTTTCAATTATTCTATCTATATTGTCGCTGAAAAATTTGCCTAACTTAGGAAATATTTCTTTTACATCTTTTTCTGTGATATCAGAGTCATAGTCAGCAAGCAGTGAATCATATTTTGAACATTTTAATTGCTGCGATTTTATAGAAACTACTCCACGAATGAGTTTAACTAAGTCGGCAAAGCGTTCTTTTAGTTTTTCTAAGCTACTGGGTTCAGATTGAGATAGCCTCCGTAAATTTTGGCACTCAATTTTAACTTTGGACAAGGATTTTACTAGGTCAATGGGAATAGCACTGTTGCTTTTATGCATCCTCTCTATTAACTTTAGCTGCCAACTATCACCTTTCTTTTTGTTACTGGGAGTACCTGCTTCTGCTAATGATTCTTTTATTATGTTGTGAGAGATAATCTCATGTCTAATTTCTTCTAGAAGACCCATTTGCTCAACTTTATCTTCTACGTTTAGTTGACTCTGATCTAGTACTTTTAGCGTATTCTCAATATTCTTCAACCTATGTAATACTTCTTTTAGAAACTTGTAAGATTTCATATTTGTTCATTTTTTTTAGAAAACATCTGTTTAATATCGTAATAGATTAATAATAAAGTTAAAAGTATATTTACTTAAAGCACAATAAAAAATTGTGCCTTTACCGGATTTTTCTACTGAAAATCTAGCATTTTATTAGAAAATTAACTGTAAGACTGTAGAAAAGGTGTTTAGTGTTTTATTTTTCTTGACTATATTGCAATATAGAGAGATTATTAACTACTAAAATTAAAGTTACGCACTATTTTAAAATTTATGGAGGTTTAGTAATGTGGAGTAGATTGGTTGCAATGTGCTGTTTTTGTTTACTGCTTACTGGTGTAAGTTCTTGCTCAAAAAGAGGAGTGAATGCAATAAATAAAATGAACTTTGTTGTTAAACAGATGAAAGAAAAAAGGGTTTTTTTTGATTATGATAAATCTGATATCAGCGAAGCAGGTGCAGATACATTACTTGATGTAATGGAAGTGTTGCAAGATGATCCTAATGTGAAAGTTACTTTGATTGGTCATACTGACAATCGTGGTTCTTATGAATATAATGTTGCGCTGGGTGCTAGAAGGGCAGATGCAGCTAAAAATTTTATGGTTAGTTGTACACCTTACTTAGAAAATAGAATAAAAACTGCTTCTAAGGGTGAAACTGAACCTTTGGTTTATGTAGCAGATGATTCTAAGAACTCCAAATATGAAAAAGAGCATGCTAAAAACCGTAGGGTAGAGTTTTCATTTTCTGGAATGAAAAAATAGTTTTTCAACTATAGCTAGTGTAGTCCCACATCATACCGCGATTTATCGCGGTATCTCAGTATGAAATCTAGCTTACAAGTAGTGGAACAACGGTAATTTTGAGTTACTTATAGCTATGGCGTTCAGTTGTTAAGAAAGTTCTGGATCTCAGTGTTTAAACACTGAGATAAGAAATGGAATTAGAGTCGTTATTTCAAGATATAATGGACGGTTTTGCTGTCTATAACAATAAAGTTGCAGTTGCAGTATCAGGTGGTATAGACAGTATAGTTTTATTGCATTTAATAACCAGTTGGGCGGAAAAAAGACAATGTCCACCCCCTATAGCATTAGCAGTAAATCACGGATTGCGTCCAGAATCTCAGGAGGAAGTTGAGTTTGTTGTAAGTTATGCAAAAGAACTTGGAGTAAAGAAATCGTTCATATTAAACTGGAAAAGGCAAAATATCAAAGGTAATGTCCAATCACAGGCACGAAAGGCACGGTACGAGCTGCTAACAGAATGGTGCAAAAATAACGATGTTAAGCATCTATTTATTGCACATCACAAAGATGATCAAGCAGAAACGTTTCTACTGAGACTTGAGCGCGGTAGTGGTCTAGATGGGTTGTCATCTATGGACTACAAATCCTCTTTAAATGGAGTTTGCATGCTGAGACCATTATTAAGTTTTAGCCGTAGTAGAATAAAAAAATATGCCGACTTTTATCGGTTGAAGTGGGTTGAAGATAGAAGTAATCAAAGTTTAAAATATAAGCGCACGTTATACCGCAACTTACTTAAAGCAAGTGGTAATCAAGAGATTTTAACAGAGCGAATATGTCTCACAACTCTTCATATAAAAAGAGCCACGAAAGCGTTAATGCACTACACACGCCTCGCATTCAATGATTGCGTTAATGTTCATGATCTTGGTTACATCGAAATTAAACTAAGTGAATTTTATAAATTACCAGAGGAAATAGCTTTGAGGCTTCTTCTTTACTCTATAATGGTGATCAGCAGTAAACACTATAAACCAAGATATAACAGTCTTATTGCAATATTTAATAAAGTACTGCAAAAGGATAATGATGTTCATTGCACACTTTCTGGATGTAAAATAAGAAAATATGGAGAGAGTATTTTAATAATTAGAGAATCGTCAAAAATACAGGAAATATCTGTAAGTTTGCCATTAAATGCTCCTATTGAATGGGATAACAGATTTAGCTGTACAATACTTGGAAATCAGGAGTGTTCAGTAACTATTGCTCCGCTAAAAAAAACACAGAAGATTCCTAAATTTCTAAAAGATTATGATTGCTGCCCTGAAGTTTTTTATTCTTTACCTGTAGTGTTAAAAGATGGAAAAGTGTTAGCTTATCTTCACCTGAATCATGATAGAAAAAATATCAATGGTGATGAGGTTCAATGCATTATTAATAGCACAATAAAACAAAATTTGGTAATATTAGCTGGTATTTAGTTAGAAGTAACAATGAAAAAGTTTTTAGAAGGCTTATTGATTTGGTTAGTAATTATTGTGCTTATTTCTGTTGCTTATATTCAGTTTAGTGGAAATATAGGTAAAAGTAAAACAACCATACCTTTTTCAGAATTTTTAACTAAACTAGAAGACAATGATATAGAAAACATTGTTATAAAAAACCAGAGCATTGAAGGCAAGTTTAGGGATGGATCAAACTTTAACTCAAGTGGTATTATATATAGTGACTTGATAAAGGGCTTGCATGACAAAAAAGTGAAGTTCTCCTTTTCGACTGGAGATTCTGCAATGAGCATAATTGGTAGATTACTTATCCAATGGATTCCAACATTTATCTTCATTGGCTTGTTGCTGTTCCTTTTAAAACAAACACAAACAGGAGGTAACAGAACTATAAGCTTTGGCAAATCAAAAGCTAGGCTTATGACTAGTGGAAAAAAAGTGACATTTGATGATGTTGCTGGGATTGATGAAGCAAAAGAAGAGTTAGTAGAAATCGTTGACTTTCTAAAACAGAGACAAAAATTTCAAGTATTAGGCGGGAAAATACCAAAAGGATGCCTTTTGATTGGCTCTCCTGGGACTGGTAAAACCCTGCTTGCTCGTGCAATTGCAGGTGAAGCTAATGTGCCGTTTTTTAGTATTTCTGGATCTGATTTTGTCGAAATGTTCGTTGGCGTTGGTGCAAGTCGTGTTCGTGATATGTTTGATCAAGGCAAGAAAAACGCTCCTTGTATAATTTTCATAGATGAAATAGATGCGGTGGGTAGGCATCGTGGTATTGGTCTTGGCGGTGGTAATGACGAGCGAGAGCAAACATTAAATCAGTTATTAGTTGAAATGGATGGCTTTGAGTCTAATGAAGGTGTGATAATAGTTGCTGCGACTAACCGTCCGGATGTTTTAGACCCAGCACTGCTTAGACCTGGTCGTTTTGACCGACAGATTACTATTTCTTTGCCCGATATAAATGGGCGTGAGAGAATATTAAATACACATATAAAGAAAATATCAATAGCACCAGATGTAAATGTGAAAACGGTTGCAAGAGGAACACCTGGTTTTTCGGGGGCTGACCTAGCAAATTTAGTGAATGAATCTGCACTCATTGCTGCGAGAAGAAATAAGAAGATTGTTACTATGGATGATTTTGAATATGCACGTGATAAAGTGATGATGGGTGTGGAAAGACGGTCTCTAATGATGACAGAGGAGGAAAAAAAACTTACTGCGTACCATGAAGCCGGTCACGCAATAGTTGCTGTTAACATGTCTGCCTCGGATCCAATACACAAGGCAACTATTATTCCAAGAGGTAGAGCTCTAGGCTTAGTTATGAGGTTGCCAGAAACAGATAGAGTATCCCATACAAGAGAAAAGATGATAGCAGATATAACTGTTGCCATGGGTGGAAGAGTAGCAGAAGAGCTAATTTTTGGTTATGATAAAATTACAAGCGGTGCATCTTCGGATATAAAACAAGCGTCTGATTTATCACGTGCTATGGTAACAAAATGGGGCATGAGTGACAAAATAGGACCGGTATATCACAATCGTGAACAAAATGTACATAGTTCTGACATAATTTCTGAGGACACTCTGAAACTTATAGATGAAGAAGTAAAACGAGTTGTATCTTCATGTTATGAAAAGGCAAAGGATATCTTAACTAAACGCTGCAAAGATCTGGAACTTATTGCTGAAAACCTGCTGGAGTTTGAGACTTTAACAGGAGATGAAATCAAAGATATATTAAGCGGAAAAAAGATTGTTAGAAATGACAACGAAAGCAAAGAAAAAGTAAGAAAATCCTCTCTCTAAATGTGCTCTCTACAGCATACCTTCCATTTTTCTACTTTTTTCCATATAGGTTATATTAAACAATTTTCAGTTAATTAATGTTAAACTAATACCAATTCTCAAAAGTAGAAAAACAAATTGCTTTGTTGCCTATAGCTGCAGCTTTGAGTAATCTTGCAAGTTCTTTATTTGTCTAGCTAATAATAGGATTGACATAATTTATTTAATAGTGAAATGATAATAATTGATAAAAAACATTGTTAATAACAACTCTTGCTTTGTTGTTGTCACGACAGTCTGGTGCAAGTGAAACAAAAGGATTTTACCTGAGTGGCAGATATTATAGTCGATTTTTTGCCAGCATGGGTAAATTAAAATTAAGATCTGAAGATGTTAATTATAGAATTGCAACAGATTTTTGGAATGATGGTAGAGATACACCAGAAGAATTGTATCACCTGGATAAACATAGCTGAACTATAGTCCACCTTTTGCTGCAAGTATGGCATTTGGCTACTTAATGCAACTACAAAACTGAATTAGAAGAAATATATTCTTCTAATATAAAGTGAGCAATATTGATCCTGGAACAGAAGGGGTGACTGTATATTGCATGAAAAAACTTCAAGAACCAGTAGGTGGTTTAAGAGCAGCTCTTTATTATGTTCCTATTGACTACAATCTAGTTGAAAGCAAATCTGTAATAGCAAACATTTATCGTCATTGGAAAAGTGATGATTTTTCTTTTTCTTCTTATGTTGGAACTAGAATTGGTGCAACAAAGATGAAAATATTTAGAAAAGCATCAGTAGAGCTTGCATATCAATTAAAAGTGGGCATTAATTATTGCATAAACAAACATATAAATATATGTATCAGGTATAGATGTTTTAGTGCGGTTGTTAACAATTTAAAATTTGAAACAGCATTATTTGAAAAAGATAAAAAAGAAAAGGCAAATTAGGAAAAGTTTAAGTGTGGAGAATGACTTAAGTGTAGACAGATGGTTATTTTCTATAAACGGTGTTGAAGTTGGCCTTACTTTTCATTTTCTTAGCAAAACCGGCTTTGTTGCAGTGACTTTGTTGACAATTTCAACATGAACTTGATTGTTATCTTTAGCTTCAATTTCAGTTATAATACTACACCTATCAGGCTCATTTATAGCTATTTCTTGAAATCCTTTTCGAACCTTATTGTAAAAACTAATGTTCATCTCTTCATATTTGTTTTTATCCATTGCTCTGCTCAGCCCAATTTGAACATCAATATCTAGGATAAATGTGGTATCTGGGTATTTAATTTTTACTAACTTGTGTAGGTCTCGTATTAGCTCTAGGTCAACACCAAGTCCGTATCCTTGATATGCAATAGTTGAATCGATAAACCGGTCACAAATCACTATCTTTCCTTTTTTTAGAGCTGGCAGTATTACTTTTTTAACATGCTCATATCTCATTGAGATGAGTAGCAAGAGTTCAGAGACGGGATCGATGCTGTCCTTAAGCAGTATCCCTCTTACCTTTTCTGCAAAGTCAGTGCCACCTGGTTCTCGAGTCAATACCATATTGTTTTCACCGTGAATTTGCTTAAAATAATTTGCAAGCAACTCAGACTGTATTGTTTTACCAGAGCCGTCTATTCCTTCAAAAGTTATGAACATAAGTTTTAATTGTAATACTAAAAAAGGAGACGCAAATATTATACACAGGAACTGTTTGACATTTAAGTAATAAGATCGTAAATTATAGATTGTAATATTCTCTAAGCTATGGTTACTCTGAATACTCCTAAGGTAGATTTTAACTTCACTGCAAAGAATTTCAATCTTCTGGGGGTGGATAACAAATACTATACATTAAGTGATTGTTGTGGAAAAAATGGTTTTATTGTAATGTTTATATGCAACCACTGTCCCTACGTTCAATCAATTATTAGTAACTTGATAAGTGATGTTGATTTGTTAAAAAAGGATTATCAGGTGAATACTATTGCAATAATGCCAAATGATGTAAATGAATACCCGGAAGATTCCTTTGAAAATATGATTAATTTTGCCAAGGAAAATAAGTTTACATTTCCATATCTGATTGACAGTAAACAGGAAGTAGCTAAAGAGTATGGTGCTGTTTGCACTCCTGACTTCTTTGGCTTTAATGCTAATTTAAATCTCTGCTATCGTGGACGTTTTAACGATGCAAAAAAAGAAAAAATCCAGAACTATGAGATAGGGAGTAGTAATTTATTTCAAGCTATGAAATTTATTGCAGAAACTGGTAATTCTCCCATTAACCAAAAATCAAGTATTGGTTGCTCAATTAAATGGTCTAATTCTACAGGTTAAATATCATGCACAGCGGTTCTCAGCATTTGTTTGATATTATAATTTTACTCTCCGCTGCTGTCTTTATAGTCATAGCATTTTGGAAAATGAATATCAGCCCAGTGCTTGGTTACTTTGTTGCAGGCGCATTGATTGGATCTCATGGTTTTAATCTAATACATTCAGCCAAGGCAATGGATAACTTTGCAGAATTCGGCGTAGTGTTTCTGTTGTTCATTATAGGTCTTGAATTGACGTTTGAACGCCTTATTGCCATGCGCATTCATGTATTTGGGTTCGGTTCCCTTCAAGTTATAGTCACTATGGTAGCAATATGGTGCATTGCTCTTGCTTTTGGAGTGAATACAAACATGGCAGCAGTTATTGGTGGCGGACTTGCATTATCCTCAACAGCAATAGTATTACAGGTTCTGCAGGAAAAAGGTTCTCAAGCAAGTCAAGTTGGTAGGTTATCAATAGCAGTGCTATTAATGCAAGATTTTGCAGTGGTACCGTTAATAGTATTAGTGCCTCTACTTACTGGTAACTCTGAAAATAGTCTGATAAGTTCATTAACAGGTTCATTATTACAAGCAGCTATTGCATTAGTAATGATATTTATAACTGGTAGGTTATTACTTAGGCCTTTATTTTCGATTATTGCTAGAATGGAAAGTAATGAGGTCTTTATATCAACTACGCTTTTAATAATATTAGGGGCAGCATTTATTACTGAGCAATTTCGTTTATCGATGGCGTTAGGGGCATTTGTTGCTGGATTATTAGTTGCGGAAACAGAGCATAGGCACTCAGTAGAACATGCAGTATTGCCGTTTAAAGATTTGCTACTCGGCTTATTTTTCATGACTGTTGGCATGTCTATCAATATAGATCTTTTGCTCAATAAGTTGCCACTAATTACTTTGTTGTCGATTATCCTGATAGTTTTAAAAACATCTATCATATATATGTTGTGTAGATTCTTTGGGTTTAAGCGTGCCCCTGCTATACAAGCTGGGTTGCTGCTTGCACAAGGCGGTGAGTTTGCATTTATTCTATTTCGTTTAGCAGATGAATTAAATGTGTTACCAAGCGAAATCGCTCAAGTGCTTATGATGGTGACTACGGTAACTATGGCTTTCACTCCTCTTTTGTCAGGACTTGGAGACTGGATAGTAAATTCATTTAGCACTGAAAAAGTAATACTAGATGATGAAGCTGTTGAGACAGATACACAAGATCTTTATAACCATGTAATAGTTGCTGGGTTTGGTAGGGTAGGATATATGGTAACAAAAATGCTTACTGCGGAGCATTTAAGTTACGTTGTTGTGGATATTCAATCAAAAATAGTTAAGGAAGGAAAGAGTGACAGCTTTCCTATATATCTTGGAGATGCTACAAGATATGAAATTTTAAAATCAGTAGGAATAGGAAGAGCCCAGGCTCTTGTGATCTCAATAAAGAACGAAGTTACTATAAAGAAGATTGTTTCTTTGGTTGCAACAAATTTTCCACATGTAAATATTATAATACGTTTACCGGATCTAAGTAATGCAGAGGTGTATAAAGATCTGGGAGCTAGCAAGATTATTCCTGAGACATCCGAGATGGGGTTGCAATTAGGTGGAGCAGCATTGAGCTTAAGTGGAATTAGTGAAAGTGGAGTTGCATCTTTAAAGAGTAAGTTTAGGAAAGGTAATTATAGTATGATAAAGGACATTAGCAGTGATATGGATGAATGACATTTCTTTAATTCTTCTCTGTTATCTCAGTTTATAACCAAGTGAGATCAGCTACTTAGATGGCATTTATTTTGTCTATAATAAGCTATACACATAATTAACCAAATCAAGGAAAGCGCAAACCAAGTTATCGCGTACTCCAGATGCTTCATTGGCTGTATAGCTAATTTTCCGCTGAAACCTTTCTGCCATAGTATACACTTCTCTAGCTCAATACCTAATTCGTTGGAGATTTCTTCTGTACTTAGAGTAAACCACGTATTCAAAGCAATATCATTCTTAATTAACCAACTTTTGCTTTTACTGCTATCACAGTATAAAACTCCATCAGCGACTACTTTTGCAATTTTTGCTTTTTTCTCTTCTTTTTCTCTGACTATTCCTTTGTTCACTAGCATATAACGTCCAGTAGTGAGTAGCATGGGAGACAGTGCATGATAGCCGCTCTGCCCTGCAAAGACATATAGTTCTATGTCACTTAGAATCCCGTCAATTTTGACATGCCTGTAGTTAAATTGTGCAAGGTCATTATTAGGCAATAAATGAACAACTGGAAGACTCATATTTTGGATAATATTATTCTTCCAGTTCAACCTAAACAACTGCCACAACCCTAATAAAAAAAGAAGTAAGCAAGGTATAATTAAAATAAATATTATTTTTTTTAACACTCTATATTTGTTTGCATTCTTAGGTAATTCTCAACACCTATAAGCTCAATGAGGTTAATCTGCTCTTCAATCCAATGGGAAGTGCTCTTCTTCATTTTTCAATGGCTCTTCTAATAAGATTGCACTGACAAAATCCCTTTCCTTTTCAGCTACAGAGATTGCCTCCTTGTAATCTTTTATTCCTTCTCTTTCTAATTTTAAGTTATCTTCTAAGATTTTCCGTATTGTATCTTTTATGAATTTCCTATCATACTTTGAGATCTCATTTGTGTCTTGAAAGTTTAGTACACCTTTAAGCAATAAAATTCTTTCTGCCAGCTTATTTGCGTGCTCAAGTTCTTCATTAAGTTCGTTTTTCATCTTTTCTGCAAGTTTATTAATCCCATGATCTTTGAGAACTAAAGAATGCGGGAGATACTGGCGCACAGAAGAAGTCAACTCACCGGTTAGTAATTTGTTCAAATGCTTTACTATCTCCTTTATTGATATCTTCTATAATTAATCTATCAGTATAATCTATATAATAATGAGGGTGATATCAATTCATTTGATGGCTCCTTTCACAACAATCGTATCAAATAGCATATCGTGATATGTCTGTTTTTCCTGAGAGAAGCAAGCAACCAAATACCAGCAGATAGTGAGTAGCAACATAATTACTCCCAGTATGATTAAAGCACTTACTAACTCGTTTTGTTCTTGGAAAAGCTCGATGAGGATAGCTATTACGTTGTTTAATAGATGAAGAAAAAATTGAGAAATGCTTCTATCGAATGCTAAACTCAAGTTTATTTTAGAACCGTCTAGGCTTATGGTATGTATGTTCATTAATTGCTGACCGGGAGTTGCCTGAGCTGCTGAGGATATAAAATATGTGAAGTAACTGCAATTTACACACATATATAATAGATCTAAAATTAATGGAAAATTCTTTAACAATATTATAATCAATAAGTTTGGAATTAATAAAACTGCCATATCTATTAAATATGCACAAAAGCGCCTTTTTATACTGGTAATCTCTATAACAGAGTTCATTATCTATCTTTCAAATACTTCATTATGAAATCTGTAAGTTTATCAAAATGTTGAAAACATAACAAATCTTCATAACCACTTATTGGTTGGCCATATATAATAGGTAAACAATTGGCGTTTTGTGCACACAGAATATCCGTGATGCTGTCACCAACGAAAAACACGTTTTCTCTATCTATAGGCAATCTACTCTCTTCTAGTGCAAACAACAATGGGATTGCAGATGGTTTATCTTCTGCGGTATCGCATGAACCAACTACTCTTTTAAAGTAAGAATCTAGTTTAAAATAGGTAACTTCTTCACGTAAATTAATATTTTTTTTATTACTTACTATTGCTAGATAAATATTGTGGCTTTTTAACGTCTGCAACATTTTCTCTACTCCTTGATTTAGAGTAATGTTTTGCAATAGTGCATTATCTAAGTATTGTTGGTATATCTGATTTGCTTTTTTCCACTGATCGCCAAATAAATTGACCATATAGCTTTTTCTTGACTCATGGGAGTTTCTATCAGCAGCTTTATTACTATGCCCCATTGAGTTTAAAGTATGCTGGATGGCATTAAAAATATTGTCTTGGGTGTCAACTAAGGTGTTGTCCCAATCGAATACTACTGCTAATGGGCTGTTTTTCATTTCTACATTGTTACGTATTTTAAGTTAATAAGTAAATAACATTTTAATGAAAAAAATGTAAATATGATGCCCTTGGTGGTTTGAAAGAAACACTCTTTATTGCAAGTTGTGTTAACCATTTTGCATAATGGGCTATTATACTAGTTATTATATGTTTTATTAGTAGGTAGATATGGTTAAGGTTAAAAACACGTCTCAAAAGGGTATGGAAAAATTTTAAAGATATTTTTAAGTGTTCTCCAGGTCCTTTTTTCCAGAAGGAGCTTCATTAGAAGGTAAAGTAAAGACCATTGCTGAATTGAATCAGAAGCTTGAAAGTCGAAAGAGCCATTCAGCTGAAAAAGTACATCAAGGTTTTGAAAGGATTGTTGAGCTTGACCACCAGTGTAAAGGCAAGGGTATTTTCAGAAGTGGAAAAGTTGCATGACCAAAAAGTAACAGAGAATCTCCAAGACACTCCGAAGAAGGCCACAATAGAAGGTAAAGACTTTGAGCAAAGTAGACAAAAAGAGACTTCTGTGCAAACAGAGACACAGTCATCAGTAAATACGGGAGTTCGAACCTCACAAAAGCCTAAATCACAAGCTGTTAGTTTTTCAATAGGTAAAGGTTCTACAGAAAAGAAATCCAGCAATAAACCTAAGTCGAGTGAGAAGGGGATAGTGTGCCTCAGCCACAAGAAAATCAAAAAGAAAGAAGGGTTTTTGAGTCTTCTGAAGCGCTTTGTTAAGAGAGTATTAGAAAAACACTTTTAGGTGAAGATGAAAGGAGTGTAGAGAATGCTCGTGGCATGAAAGAAGGTATTCAAAGAGATATGTCAAATAATGAAGTGCAACAAAAGAGTATGGATCAGAGTTATTTCATAAGTATAAAAGGAAAGGAATTCAATTTAGGACCAGGAGAGGCTTTTTATTATCAAGATAAAGCTCTTAACATTAATGTTGCATACAATAACCTTGAGATAAAGTAAAACCTGCAGCAAAGTATAACCTCTCTTTAATATTGTCAATGTGGTCAACTTAAATATCAATAGTAAAAAATATAATGTTCAACCTGGTGAATCTTTTAGTTACGGAAGTCCTGGTTTAAAAATTGATGTAGTAAATGGCTATCAGCGGAGCAAGCACTTCAATAAAATTTGAAGTCAAGATTAAAGCATAAGTAAAGGATTAGAGCAGGTAACAAAACTTGAGAATCCGTGATAACTTCTATTAACACTCCTAAAGTAAACGAATTAGATACAAGCCATATAAAGATAACCTACCTTTACAATTTAAAAAAGTACTTAATTATACAACAGATTTCTTGCATAACTTGAACTAAAGGCTTGACATTAAGTCGCGTGCTCTTGAATCGCTTCAGCTACAAATATTTAAGAAATCCACCAAGTAAGAAAAAGACAAAAGAAGCCCTAGTTAATATCTATTTAAAAACACTAGCGTTTTTTTATGTTTTAAATACTTAGTAATCGCGACTTAGTTGTTTTTTATTGCAACTAACCTTTAGTCATAAATGTTTTAGAAATTTACTAGGCAAAAAAAAGGCAAAAGATATATTATGGTGATAGTATTTACTCTCTAATCCTGCAAATTAGTATATTATACTGTCCTAAACGCTTTATAAGCGAGTTTCAACTTATATAGGTAAAAAATTAGAAATATTGTGAAGACATAAGGTACATATAGTGCAAAAAATTAAACATAAGATGCTAACTATATAACACTTTATTATTTTAATCTGCACAGATTGAAGGTAACTTAATACCTCCAGTATCGGGATAAGGGGGCTAGCGAGGTTTGTCAAGTAGTTTTTTTAACGTGCTGCCGCAAGTTTGTTATGCAAGGAAATTCTATAGATTGGGTATCACAATAATTATAGCTGCATTAATTTTGGTGTATGTGACCTTGAAAGGTCATAGTTCAATACTTAAATCATTAGGGTAGTAGGCAAATGATGGAGCTCAAAATGCATAATGTAAAAGGAACTGAAAATTTAAAATTTGATGCTGAGGTAGGAAAAGTACTGAATATAGTAATTCATTCACTTTATACTAATAAAGATATTTTTCTGCGTGAGTTGGTATCAAATGCATCAGATGCATGCGATAAATTGCGCTATGAATCTCAACTAAACCCTAATTTGCTAGATTCAAGTGGTGAGTTAAAAATCACTATTAGCTCTAACAAAGATGAGAATGAGCTGTATGTAACCGACAATGGAATAGGGATGAGCAGACAGGATTTAATAGGTAATCTCGGTACAATTGCGAGCTCTGGTACGCAAAAGTTCTTGGATGCAATTAAGAATAGCAAAGATTCAAGCCAAGCTGTAGAACTGATCGGAAAATTTGGTGTCGGGTTTTACTCAAGCTTCATGGTTGCCTCAGAGGTGATAGTTGAATCTCGAAAGGCAGGGGAAGAGGAATCTTGGGTCTGGAGATCTACAGGAGATGGAGAATATTCAATCAGTAAGTTGGATAATCAAATCCCTTGTGGAACGAAAATTACCTTGGTTATGCGTCCTGAAGAGAATGAGTTTTTAGACAAATTTCGCATTGAAAACATTGTTACTACCTATTCGGATCACATAAATTTTCCTGTTGAATTTATAGATGAAGAAGGAAAAAGTGAAAAACTAAACAGCAAGGCTGCAATTTGGACTAAGCTAAAAAATGACGTTACTCAAGAGGAGCATAATGATTTTTTCCGTGGTGTTGCACATGTTGGCGGAGAGCCTTGGATGATATTGCATAATAAAAATGAAGGGGCGATAGAATATACAAATTTGCTTTATGTTCCCTCTATTAAACCCTTCGATTTGTTTCACCCAGATAGACGTTGCTCTGTAAAATTATATGTAAATAAGGTGTTTATTACTGAAGATAATGTACAAATCATACCACAATACTTACGTTTCTTGAAAGGTGTTGTCGATTCACCAGATTTGCCCCTTAATATCAGCAGAGAAACACTGCAGAATAATCGTGTTGTTGAGCAAATCAGAAAATCCCTCACTAAGCGTGTGATATCAGAGCTCGGTAAGAAGGCAAAAGAGAATTTAGAGGAATACACGAAATTCTGGACCAATTTTGGTGCGGTATTAAAAGAGGGTCTCTGTGAAGCTATGCCAACTGAGGAAAGAGAAGCGCTGCTCTCAATTTGCAGGTTCCATAGCACTGGTGATAAAAAATTAGTCAGCATTGACGACTATATAAGCAGAATGAAGCCTGAGCAGGGCTATATCTATTATCTAACTGGAAACAGCCTTGATTCAGTAAAAAATAGTCCACAACTTGAAGGATTTATCAGCAAAGGACTGGAGGTTCTTCTGTTTGTTGATCCAGTAGATGATTTCTGGACTAGTGTGATTCATGAATATAAAGGTCAAAAATTTAAGTCTGTGACTCGTGCGGATGTTGATCTGGAAAAATTCTCTCCGGAGGAAAAGGATAAAGAGAATAAATCAGATGAAGAAAGGGCTGAGGGAAATACGGATTCTATATTGCAGTATTTCACCAAAGTTCTTGGTAATGCAGTGAAAAGCGTAAAAATTTCTAAAAAATTGACTGATAGTCCTGTATGTCTAGCAGTTGATGAGGGTGCTATGGATCTTAGAATGGAGCGTTTTTTACGCGAACAAAATCAGCTAAATTACCGCACACCAAAGGTGCTTGAGGTCAACACTAAGCATTCTGTAATAAAAAGCATAATAAAATCTTACGCTGAGAACGGTGAAAACCCGACATTGGAAGATATGGTCCACCTATTGTTTTATCAAGCTTGCATAGTGGAGGGCGAAGAGATGGACGACGCAAGCCTGTTTGCTAAGAAGTTAAATAACTTGCTTGGCAAAGTTATAATTTAGTGCTATTCTAAATTAGGCTAATTTATAGTGAGTGGTAAATATGACTAATCAACAAATTCTCTGGATTCAAGCTGGGAGAAAGTAGGTATAAATCAAGGAACAGCTGAAATTAAAGAACATTACCATTACAAAGATTAACCTGATCAAGGTTCTAGCACAGCAATTACGTTAGAATTTCAACTAACACAATCTTTGCTCAGTAGAGTAAAGGTAAATAAGGATAATAAAAATGCAAATTCTGGCAAGCAAGCACGATTTGACTTGAACAGAATGAATTTTATGATTAATGGAAAAATAGTAGATAAAGAGTATATTATCAGATTATATGGTGAGAACAATTACTTAATTCCAAATGGAAGCGAAGATTACCGCCTGTTTGCTAAGAGAGTTTTTACAGGAATGTTTGAATATGCTAAAGCAGAAGTTCCAAATAACCGTATACTGGAAAAATTAGTTATCAATTGCAATCAAGCGGGATATGAATTTGCAATATATGAATAAATTTAGCTTATACTTGCTCAATATTATTTAATAATGACAATTCCTGAAAAAATGATAAATCTTTGTTATAATAGTGCAGATTCTGTAAGTGTTGAATATAGTGATGTTATAGTTGTAAAAAATTTAGATCCAGAACAATTGGAACAATACAAATCTAGTAGTAAGCTAGAATTCACACTTAAATTTCAAAATGGTAAAGTAGAGTATAAAAACAGTAAAGTAACACTCACTATTCCTGAGCAATTAAAGAATTGCAAAGCCAATGGCAAAAGTTTACTAGGTGATATCAATGAACATTTTAAAGATACTGATAATGAAGTTGTTGAATGCCTTGTGGACAAAATTGCTGATGGCCTTAAGTCATTTATTATAAATCCGGAAGATTTAAATGTCGATGGTTCATCTATTATCAATAAAGATGATGATGCTCCAGTACAAATACTTGATAGCACAGAGTATGGTGGTACAACAGAAGAGCAGTTGCTGATCCAGGGTATTGTTAACAATGTTGTAGGCACATTAGCAGGTATTGTAGAAGTTCCTATAGGGATGGCAACTGATTGGGTGTGGCCCCAAGACCAAAAGTAATGTAGAACTAAGACATGATATTGAGGAGTTTTCTATCATCGCTGAAAGTTTTACCTTTGATGAGTTAGTAGATGTCATAAATAAAGCAAAAAATCATAATAATTACACGGATTTAGATAAAGTTATAAATAGTATAAGAGAAGGTAAGAAAGATGATAGAACTGTCACTGATTTTGATCGTGATAATTTGAGGAATTTTTGCTCTGAATAACTTAATTTAACAGCACGAACAGATCATCATAGATCTATGCATGAAATGCTGGTAAGCAAAATTTTTAACGAGGAAAATGGTAGAAGTTATTATTCAGTGAAAAAACTTGTACTATTAGCAATTGCAGCTGATGATTCACTTGTAGAAAAGTATGCAAATGCAAATAAGGATATATTATTCATGCAAAGATGAAGATTTAGGTAGGCTACTTATTAGTGTTAGTGGACAAGTATATATTGATATTTTATTAAAAGATTTAAGAAATAAGTTAGGTAATGCAAAGGAATATTTTGAAGTGTTCTCTATATTAGAGAGAGCGTTGTCTATTAAAAATATGGAATGTATGATTAAAGTACTGGAATTACTTCAAAATATTAAACTTTGATTATATTTACCCAGGCTATAGCTCGATCCCTTTACATTTTGTGATTCACTGTGGTAAATTTAATGTAACAAAGATTATTATTAACCATGAAGTTGTTTATATTAATAGTATAGACAATTTAGAAAATACACTTTTGCATTATGCTGTAACACGCGATAATTTAGTAAGCTTGCTTATTAAGAATGGTGTTGAGGTTGATATAAAGATAGGGAATATGGTAAAACAGCTTTACGTTGGGCTGCCTACAATGGTAAGTTTGAAATAATGAAACTGCTTGTGAAAGAGGGAGCTGATTGGAATATTAAAGATCAAAATGGTAAGACAGCTTTAGATTTGATAGGAACAAGGCCAAAATCAAGTCGTGAAAGTGACACACTGCCTACTAATGAGTCAGAGATTACAAAATCCTTAAAGCTTTAAATAGTAAAACACCTTTGTATTATGCTATTGAAAATAGAAATTATGACACAGCTAAAAAGCTTCTTGTAAAAGGTGTTGATATTAATACTAAGAATAGCGATAAGACACCTTTAAGCAGGGCTATTACAAATAGTGATTTGAACTTTCTAATACTTCTGTTCAATCATGATATTAGTGCTAATATTGAAATCCAGAACGGTTATAATACTCACTTATCCTCGGCTATCCAAAGAGATAGAGTATACAAGAACGGTCAGACATGGGAAGTAGTTAAAGATTACTTCTTGAAAGGGGAGCTATTGTGAGGAGGAACTTAAAGAAGCTATTGCAACAACTAGTTTTGAAATAGTAAAATTTTTTGTGAGTAAAGATACTGTTATAACTGAAGAAATTATAGAACATGCAAAATACTACGTGAAACATAAAAGTCATATAAGTGAATATCCAGGTGGATTGGAAAGTGAGAAGCAAGTTCTTACTAAAATATTAGGCTTTCTTGAGGGTAAATTTAATAATATGCAACTTGATAGTGACTTAGTAGATAAACCTGCAACCCTAAACCAAGCAGTGGATGAGGCGGATGATGAACAATTGCAAAGCCCAGAGCCCAAAAGTGCTGACGGCTGCTAGCAGAAAAAATATTGTGAACAATGAAGGTGCTTCAAAAGGAGAAGCCTATAGGCAATAACCATGAGGGAAGCAAAATGCATAGTGATGATTAAAATACGAAAAGCATAAAAGAAAGACTGTCTGATGCTATCTAGAATACCAATTTCAAAAAAGTGAAACGTTTAGTGAAACAAGGAGCGATGATATAATACAACTTATTTTAAGTAAAGCTTTAGAAGAAGCTGCATCAGGTAGAGGTTGATAAGAAAGATAAGAAATCTAAAAGGAGCTTATAAGATTAGAGAATTTCTTGAAGAAAAGCTTAAGAACATAGGTGATAATATTGCTGCATCATCAGTGGATGATGAAGATGTTGGTGCTACTACAAGTAGTAAAAAGAAAAAACCAGCTACTGGTAAGCCTACTGAACAGGTGATATTGCAAATAGATGATAAGTTAGAGCTTGGCAGTAAACCCGATCTGCGGGATTCACCACGACTTTCATAAAAGCGTTCTGCGAATGATGCTGGGAGCAATGGCAGTTCTTCAAGTTTCGTCAAATTACCTAAAAGTGATACTGAAAATAGCAATAGTGACTGTGTTGAAATTTCTTCTGAGGATATAGTTAAGGAGGATTCCGCACTCGAAAGTAACAGCAGTATGCAAAATATATAGCCGGGAAATTCAGTGCCATTATCTAGTATTTCTTCAAATATTGACAATGTACATACAACTGAAGGGCCTGTGGTAACTACAGCAAATATGTGGGATAGTAATTGGTCAACTTGAAAGTAAAGATGGTAAATAAAGTTTACTACCGCCTTCATCACTATTTAAATCCTTTTCATTGCTAATTTTATCACAGAGTTTTATAATAGATGATGGTGAGCTTAGTGATGACTCTTCAGATCTTATCACTTAGAGATGTTGGCAGTGAAAATATTAGTTGCAGCTTGTTGTGTCTAATTGCTGCTGTAATTATATACTATTATAATGAGCCTTTAAGTTTGCTTTAAAAAGAAGGTAAAGTCGATCTCTTTGTTAAAGAGGGAGTTGCTGTACAATAGTAAACTAGGGAATAAATATAGTAGTCTACCATTGAATAACTTATTATAATTGTATTGATTATTAATAGATAAAAACTTGGTAGACTACGAAGAAATATTCTTAAACAAAATCAAAGATATAAAAGAAGAAGGGCGCTATCGTGAATTCACGCATTTTGCGTCGTTGCCTGGCAGGCTTCCCTATATTATGGATTGTGAAAGAAATAGGGAAGTCATCGTTTGGTGCAGTAATAACTACTTGGGGATGTCACAAAATGAGAGTGTTGTTGCCGCTATTCAAAATTCGTCAGTTGGTGCAGGGGGAACAAGAAATATATCTGGTACAACGAAAGAAGTTGTCGAACTAGAACAATCACTAGCTTGTTTGCATAACAAGGAGGCTGCTTTAACTTTTGCTTGTGGCTACCTTGCTAATCAAACTACACTTAGCACTTTATCGTCTGTTATTCCTGATGTAGTAATTTTTTCAGATGAGAAAAACCATTCTTCGATGATAGAAGGCATAAAATCAGGAAAAAGACCGAAACATATATTTAAGCATAATAATGTTGACCACTTAGAACAATTGTTAAAGTCTGTAGACAGAAAAACGCCAAAAATAATAGCGTTTGAGTCCATATATTCAATGGATGGCGATATAGCACCGCTAAGAGAAATATGTAACCTGGCAGATCAATATAATGCAATTACCTACTTGGATGAGGTACACGCAATTGGCATGTATGGTCTACGCGGTGGTGGAATTGCGGAAAGAGAAGGTCTAATGGACAGAGTGACCGTTATTCAAGGTACATTATCAAAAGCGTTTGGAGTAATGGGTGGATATATAGCGTCTTCAAAGAGCTTGGTGGATGTAATAAGAAGTTCTGCTCCAGGATTCATTTTCACTACTGCTATGTCGCCTGTTTTAGCAGCAGCGGCAAAGGCAAGCGTTGAACATCTAAAATCAAGCAATGTTGAAAGGGAAAAGCAAAGACAAGTTGTTGAAAAAGTAAAAAACTCGCTGAGCAGTGTGGGAATTAATTTTATTCCAACAGAAACTCATATAATTCCAATAATAATTGGCGATCCAGAGTTATCCAAAAGGGCATCAAAATTATTATTTGATGAGTATGGAGTATATGTTCAACATATAAATTACCCGACGGTTCCAAGAGGAACTGAGCGTTTTCGCATTACTCCTACACCTTATCATACCGATGAAATGATAGAACATTTAACAGAGTCGCTTATAAAAGTTTTTGTGAAATTGTCTGTTTCTGTAGCTTGTTTATGTTAGCTTAACATCTCCAGCAATGATAAATCCATTGTCTTCCGTTAGTCTGCCAGCGCTTTCTTGGAGAAGAAGTCTACCTAGCAAAGCCTTATATTTGTTAACTCCAGAGTAGACTATTCCACTGTATCTTCCTGCAGCAAGGTATGTAAAACCTAAAACTGTTGAGCCGACAGAACGTATATTACTGTTACCTGGAAGTAATTTATTTAACAAATTACCACTTACATCTATTAAACTCCCTTCATGACTTTTCATTCTCATTTTTATATGACGAGATCTAAAGTCTTCAAGAAAAGCCCCTTTCTTTTCTTCTGCCCAAAAAGTTTCTCTAAGAGCAGGAGTATTAACTACAGCTGCCACAACTTTATTTTTGTGAACAAGACAAACTGATACTGCAAAATAAACCATGCGACTAGAAAAATTTTCCCTGCCCTCTATAGGCATGATAAACCAAGTATAATCCTTCTCTTTTGCTTCTTGATCAATATCGTCTTCAAAGATGAAACCATAGTCTTGTTTGTAATCATGCAAGCAATTGTATATAGTTTGCTTAGATCTTGAGTAAGTTTTATTGATAAAGTCTGCTGACTTAACATTGGAAATTTGCAATTCATTGAAATCACGCATAAGCTGCTTAGAAGCACTGCGCACAGAATCAAGCATCACGTTAATCCTTGGTGATGAAATGGACATTCTTCCTTTTACTCTTTCACTCTTTCGTAATAGCTATCATCTGGAGTATATACTACAATTTTGTCCTCTTCTTTTATAAATTGAGGAACATTAATGCGCATTCCATTTTCCAAAACTGCTGGTTTATAAGAGGAAGTAATAGTCTGCCCTTTAATAAAAGACTCTGTTTCTTTTACAGTCAATCTTACATAATCTGGCACATGCGCAAAGATTATTTTATCTTGGTAGGTTACTACCTTAATTCTCATATTATCCTGTAAATAAATCTTTTTTTCTTCCAATAAGTCCAAATTTATAGTGATCTGCTCGTAGTTACTTGGATGCATAAGATTCACAATATTTCCTTCAGTAAAGAGATAAATATATTCTTCCTCATCTAAAATTGCCCTTCTAATTGTTGCATCAGAACGGAACCTTTCGTAGAGTTTTGCTCCGGTTTTGATGTTTTTCATTTCGGCTTGTATGTATGCACCACCTTTACCGGGTTGAGTATGCATGATACTTACAACCAAAAATAATCCACCATTATGTTCCAACACTTGACCTGGCCGGATATCATTAGCTCTTTCTGCCATAATTACATTTTCAGTTTGATCTTACGATTATAAATGGCTTTTATATAAATATCAAAGCCTTTATTAACCAATAAACTCCGGCATATTGAGCGTAATATACCTTTCCTTTATGTTTACATATGGAAATATCTCTTTAGTAAATGGTAGCATAATGTTCTTTTTTGTACTGATAACTGAAATTTCCAATATGTCTCCTGAACCGAAATTATATATAGATTTTATGTAGCCATATAATTCGTCATTTTCCAGCCTTATTTCCATGTTTACAAGATCACTTTGGTAGAATTCATTCTCATCATTTAACTTTAGTAGCTTGTTTCTTTCTACGTATAGTTTCTTATTTCTTAAAAACTCTGCTTCGTTGCGAGAATTTACTCCATTTATTGTAGCGATTACTAAATTTTCACCTATGACAGACACTGAGTCTATGTCATAATTCTTACTACCACTTATTAGCTTACCATATAATGAGATATTTTCAGGTTTTTCAGTGAAAATTTTGACTTTAACAGCTCCTTTAATTCCATGAGGAGAAGTAATGATTCCCATGCATACTAAATTATCTTTCATATTGATATGGGTCGGAAGATTTCTCAGACAAATATTGAGTCAGAATCTCAATGCCTTCATCAATTTCTTTTTCAGTGATAATGAGTGGAGGAAAAATCCTTACAACATTATCTGATGTTGCTCCAACAGTAAGCAAGCCACGATGACTTAGCTCGCCTGCAAACTTTTGATTATCCATTTTCACTTTTATTCCAAGCATCAACCCCTTCCCTCTTACTTCTTCTATTATTGGAAATTTACTTGCCAGGTCTTCTAGTTTATTTTTTAAATGCTTACCCCTGATCTCAACATTTCCTAGAAAGCCAGGGCTGAGTAATTTATCAAGTACAGCATTGCCTACTGAAGTTGCGAGTGGATTACCACCAAAAGTGGAACCGTGCATGCCAACTGTTATATATTGTGCAGCCTTCTCAGTTGCAAGACAAACTCCTAATGGAAAACCGCCTCCTATTCCTTTTGCAAGAGCACATATATCAGGTTTCACTCCTATATGTTCGTATGCAAATAATTTTCCTGTTCTACCAGTACCACATTGTATGCAATCAAAAAATAGCAATATGTCATTCTCATCACACAGCTTTCTTAGTTCTTTCATAAAGGCATCGTTCATTACTTTAATACCGCCTTGTCCTTGTATTGGTTCTATTAGCATTACTCCTATATCATTAGAAATTGCTTTCTTTACGCTTTCGATATTGGGCTCGATGTTATCACACCAGTCAATGTAGGGATTCAGTAATTCAGAAAATTTCCGTTTATCGTTTGTAGCACAAGTTAAGAAGGTTCTTCCATGAAATGCACCATGAAATGTTAAAATTCTATAGCGGTTTTTATTACCTTTTCCATTTTGGTAAACCCTAGCAATCTTTAGCCCGCACTCTACTGCCTCTGATCCAGAATTTGCGAAAAATACAGTATCAGCAAAACTGTTGTTTATTAATTTTTCTGCAAAGTTATTAGCAGTAGGTATATTATAGGTATTTGATATATGCCATAGCCTTTCTCCTTGCAAATTAAGAACGCTAGTTAATTGCAAATTAGTGTGACCTAAGCTACTGACAGCTATCCCAGAATGAAAATCTATGTAGCGCTTACCATCAATATTATATAAGTAAATGCCTTTTCCATAAGAAAAATTTATATTAATAGGAGAATAAACTGGCAAGATAGGAGAAATTGTCATAAAAGTATGATACGCTGAATTCTAAATTAATAACATAAAAGCCGTTATTTCACAATGAGAAGGATATGTATAAGATAAGTAAATTAATACTTTCTGCACTAAAGGCGAATAAATATACAAAAGTTATTGTATTATTCTCATCAATTTTTGTGATTTTATTTAGCGTGATATATTGTAATTATTCGCTAAGGGATAATTTTCTTTCTTCTTACCGTGATTCAAGTGTAAGCTTAAAAAGTGTACTGGAAAATAGCATAATAAAAAAGTACCATTACCTACTGATAGAAAAACATCACATTAAATACAAAAGTTTTGATTATATAAACCAACTGGTAAAACTGCGTGCTGAATTGTTACAATCAGTTGGTGAAGTGAAGGACCTGGGCTTAATACTATATGATCAAAATAGTAGAATAATATTCAGTCACTTTAACACTCAAGATCATGATTATGAGCAGTTACTTACAAACGATGAAATTGATAAATTACTAAATAATCAAGAGATATTTTACACTATAGGACATACACTAATTTCTATTTTTCCCATATTTCATGAAAATGACACTAAGCCATCATTTTTTTTGAAGATTATTCAAAACCACGACAACTTTTACGTTATGGTATATAGCCTGTTTTTAACATTTTTAGGATTATTATTAATAATTTTAATATTAGTAATGCTTTACTTGCATTTTTCTAATACCCAAATGCTAGTCAAGCAACATAAAACTAATATTGAATTACAACAAATGAAAGAAGCATTAGAGCAAGAGAATACGAATAAGCTAAAGTTTTTCGCAAGTGTCACACATGAGCTGCGCACACCTCTTAACGCTATTATTGGATTTGCAGAATTGATCAAAAATGAAACCTTGGGTTCAATGGATAACTATCAATACAAGGAGTATGTGGACGATATATATAACGCAGGAACACACTTGCTTGCTTTAATTAATGATGTATTAGATTTTTCAAAGGCTGAATCAAGTAGTTTAACAGTAGAAAAAGTGAAGTTTAACCTGAACAAGATAATAGATTCGTGCTTAAATATGCTGTCACCTAAATTAAAAGAAACCGGGATTAGTTTAGAGAAGGAGATACCTAATAGACAATTACTAGTTATCGCAGATCCCAAGAGGATGAAACAAGTTATAATAAACTTATTATCAAATTCAATCAAGTTTACTCCTAAGGATGGTTTAATAAGAATGGTGATTAAGGAAAACATAGAAAAAAACTTATTGACTATTGAATTTCATGACAATGGGATAGGGATAATGCAGCAAGACATATATAAAGTTATGTCTGTTTTTGGCCAAGCAGATTCAGGATATAGAAATGAAGGTACTGGTATTGGATTACCACTTAGTAAAAAATTAGTAGAATTAATGGGTGGCACTTTCAACATCAAAAGCGAAGCAAAACTTGGTACTACAATAACGTTAAACTTCTTTTATGAAGAGCAGACATGTGAAGATTTGATTGATTTTTAACTAGAATTCTTGAAAACTCTGACTACAATTTATTATAAGTATTATTAACGGAGGGAGATGTGGAATTGGCAGTAGGAAATAATGCACCGGATTTTAGTTTACCAACAGATTCTGGTGAAAATTTATCATTGAGTGATTTTTTTGATAAAAAAAATATAGTTCTTTATTTTTACCCTAAAGACGATACACCAGGTTGTACGCTGGAAGCAAAAGGCTTTAGAGATAAAATAAATGATTTTTCTTCCCTTGATACAGTGATAATTGGTGCATCAAGAGATAGTATTAAGTGCCACGCTAGCTTCAAGGCAAAATATTCTCTACCATTTTATTTAATTTCTGATGAAAACGCTAAAATGTTGGAAAAATATGGTGTTTGGGTAGAAAAGAGTATGTTTGGCAAAAAGTATATGGGAATAGAACGCACTACTTTTTTAATAGATAAAAAAGATAAGATAGTGAGAATCTGGGAGAACGTAAAAGTTAGTGGACATGTTAATGAGGTTCTGGAAGCAGTAAAGAAAATATAAATTAAAGAATAGGCTAATGGCTGCCCATTGCTACATAAAAAAGTTGAAATTAAGTAATTTTCGTAACCATTTAAATTTTGAACTGGACTCAGATGACAGTTCAGTTGTGATAATTGGCAAAAATGGTATCGGTAAAACTAATATACTTGAAGCAATCTCGTTGCTTGCTAAAAGCAATGGGATGAAAAAAGCAAAAGCCAGTGAGATGCAAAATAGATTCAGTAATAAAGATTGGGCAGTGCACTATGATTTTTTTAATGGAGCAGACCTTAACTCAATCGGTATTGCAAAAAGTTTCAATAAGAAGCTGATACAAATTGGTGGAAAAATGCAATCAAGTTACTCATCTCTATATAGAATATCCAATGTAATATGGCTAATTCCACAAATGGATTATATTCTTCTTAATTCTCCAAGTGATAGGTTGAAATTCTTAGACCGTATAGTTTCACTATTTGAAGAAAATTACGCTTGCTACTATATGAGATATAGAAAAGCTAAACGCGAGCGAGGTAGACTGTTAAGGGAAAACATTTTAAACAAGAGTTGGCTTTCTAGCCTTGAGAATATCATGGCTGTTAATGCAGTTAATATCTTAGATATGCGATTATCTGTTTTAAAAATGTTGCAGGACACAATTAATAGCTATTCTACTCAATTTTTTCCAAAGGTGAGTTTGAAATTTAACAGCCAGCTAACTTTAAGCGATACTGCAAAATATTTTCAGAATCGTTTAAGGGAAAATAGAGAAAAAGACTCGTTGACTGGTAGGATAACCTTTTGTGTAAATAACGATAAATTTCAGGTTTTTTGTCAAAGAAGAGACTTACCAATAAATCTGTGTTCTACTGGAGAACAGAAGTTATTACTGCTTTCTATTATTTTATCTAGTGTAAAAGCAAGGTGTATTCATTACAATAAGGCACCTCTCCTTCTACTTGATGATATAATGTCTCACCTGGATAAGTATTATAGAAAAGTGTTAATAGAAGAGATGTTAAGTATTCGATGTCAAGCCTGGATAACTGATGTAGATCAAAATAATTTTGGTAACTATATTGATTATTTCAAAACTATTGAATTATAGATGAATGCCATTTTTCAAACTGGCCCCAATTACTTACCATAATTGGACAAGAAGTCAAAATCTCTGTTTCTTAAATCCTCATTCAAGCAGGTACAAAAAAAGAGATTCTTTCCTTTTCAACAGATCTTATGTAGAAAATAGACTTTTTGCATAACCTAGAAAAAAGGCAGATATTTATTATTTTAAATATTAACATTTTTTGTGGCGCTGCTGCTTCTAAATTGCTTCAGCTACAAATATTTAAGAAATCCACCAAGTAAGAAAAAGACAAAAGAAGCCCTAGTTAATATCTATTTAAAAACACTAGCGTTTTTTTATGTTTTAAATACTTAGTAATCGCGACTTAGTTGTTTTTTATTGCAACTAACCTTTAGTCATAAATGTTTTAGAAATTTACTAGGCAAAAAAAAGGCAAAAGATATATTATGGTGATAGTATTTACTCTCTAATCCTGCAAATTAGTATATTATACTGTCCTAAACGCTTTATAAGCGAGTTTCAACTTATATAGGTAAAAAATTAGAAATATTGTGAAGACATAAGGTACATATAGTGCAAAAAATTAAACATAAGATGCTAACTATATAACACTTTATTATTTTAATCTGCACAGATTGAAGGTAACTTAATACCTCCAGTATCGGGATAAGGGGGCTAGCGAGGTTTGTCAAGTAGTTTTTAGTTTCTATTAACGGCAGTTCAATGCCCATGCTCTACCAAAAATTAGCTTGTTATGCGAGAAGCCTATTGACTTTCCGCACTTTAATCTATACAACTCTAATACCTTAAACTATCGACATGTCAGATCTAAAGACAATGATGTTAAATTTTGGGCCTCAACATCCAGCTGCGCATGGGGTGTTGCGTCTTGTTTTGGAGATGGATGGTGAAATAATTGAAAGGGCTGATCCTCACATTGGGCTTTTGCACCGTGGTACTGAAAAACTAATAGAACATAAAACTTATCTCCAAGCTCTGCCTTATTTTGATCGCCTTGACTACGTATCACCAATGTCGCAAGAGCATGCGTATTCACTATGCGTGGAGAAATTACTGCAGTGTGAAGTTCCAATTAGAGCAAAGTATTTGCGTGTTTTGTTTTGTGAGCTGACAAGGATACTAAATCATCTACTCAATATCTCCTCCCAAGCACTTGATGTCGGCGCAATGACTCCTCTTTTATGGCTCTTTGAAGAGAGGGAAAAGATATTGGAATTTTATGAAAGAGCTTCAGGTGCAAGGTTTCATGCAGCTTACATCAGACCAGGTGGAGTTGCAGCAGATGTCCCAGAAGGTTTGATTGAGGATATTGCAAAGTTTATAGAACAATTTCCCCAGTATATAGATGACGTCGATGAGCTTTTAACAGAAAATAGAATATGGAAGCAACGCACTGTAGGAATCAGTGAAATATCAATCAAACAGGCACTTGACTGGGGCTTTAGTGGACCAATGCTGCGTGCTGCTGGGCTTGCTTGGGATCTACGAAAAAGTCAACCATATGAAATATATGATCAATTGGATTTTGATATACCTGTTGGTCAAAATGGTGATTGTTATGACCGTTATCTAGTGAGGATGGAAGAGATTAGACAGTCTGTTAGTTTGGTAAAGCAGTGCATAGAGAAAATACCTGAAGGGCCAGTAAAAACTGAAGATAGAAAAATTTCTCCACCACCAAGGACCGAGATGAAAAGATCTATGGAAGCTCTGATCCACCATTTTAAACTTTATTCAGAAGGGTATCATGTACCAGAAGGTGAGGCTTATGCAGCTGTTGAGGCACCAAAAGGCGAGTTTGGAGTATATATAGTTTCAGATGGCACTAATAGACCATATAGATGCCGAATAAGAGCACCTGGCTTTGCACATTTGCAAGCTCTAGATTTTATGGCAAAAGGACATATGCTTGCTGATGTTGCAGCAATTATTGGTTCACTCGATATAGTTTTCGGAGAGATTGACAGGTAGCTACAGTAACTCAACTGATGGTCAACACATCTTCTATTAAAAACTGCACAAACTCATTGCCGTTCCAATAATTCATAGAGATTTTACCTAAAATAGCCTCAATATTGCCCTCCATAATGGCAGAACCAAGATGGGTATTTGCAGAACGAAATGCAATAGCTCTGACCATAACGTCATCATCGACGATGAAACATTTTATATGGTCAACTCCTACAATTTCTGGCTTTCTGATCTTTGCTCCTTGAATGATAAACCTAGGTTCAGGGTTGCCAACACCAAATGGCTCGAGGCGTTGCAATTGGTTCCACAGGGATAAGTTTATTGCCTTAGCAGTTACTATACCGTCAACTTTTAAAGCTTTATCATTTGTAGAGTATGCAAACCTTTCAGTAAGAAAGTCATGTAGATCGCTCATTTTATCTTCATTAATCAAAAATCCTGCTGCCATACTATGACCGCCACCTTCAATAATTAAATTCATGCACTTTGCAGAAAGAACTGCAGCACCGATATCGACTCCAGGAATTGACCTGCAACTTGCTTTCCCTATTCTATTGTTTAAAGATATTACTATTGTCGGCAAGTGAAATTTTTCCTTCAGTCTTGATGCAATTATACCAATTACTCCCTGGTGCCAATTGCCGCTTACCATTATAAAATTTGCACCTGACTGCGTAGACTTTTCCACTTGTATTATAGCCTCTAAAAGGGCCTCATTTTCCATCATCTTTCTTGCATTATTCAAATCTATCAGTTTTAATGCTATAGAATCTGCCTCCTTTTTATCATCTGTAGAGAGTAACCTTGCACCTAACAATGCTTCTCCGATTCTCCCTCCAGCATTTATGCACGGCCCAATATTAAAACTCAGCCGAGAAACATTAGGTCTTTCAAGAATTCCTAAAGCATCAAACAAAACACGCAAGCCAACGTTTTTTCTTGCTGACATAACTTTTAATCCTTGTGAGACGAATGCTCTATTCAAGCCAGTAATCTGCATAACATCGCAAACAGTTCCAAGAGCAACTAAGTCTAGTAAATCAAATAAATCTGGTTCTTTTTTGCCGGCAAAAAAATCTTGCTCACGCAAGCTTTTATTAAGAGCAACAGTTAGCAGAAATGATACTCCAACTGCTGCAAGGCTATTGTAAGGGGAACTCTCATCAAGACGATTTGGGTTCACAACTGCTATAGCACTTGGCAATTTCTCTGTGCCAAGGTGATGGTCAATAACTATAACATCAAGACCAAAACCTTTTGCATCTTCTATTGGCTGATATGCAAGCGTACCACAATCAACGGAAATACATAAGTCAATTCCTTTCTTTTTGAGCTGTAATAAAGCATTTGAGTTTAATCCATATCCCTCATCAACACGATCTGGAATGTAGATTATGGAGTGTATACCAATTGCTCTTAGGTACCTACTAATCAGTGCTGATGACGTTGCACCGTCAACATCATAGTCACCAAATATTGCTATATTTTCATCATTGTTTATTGCCTGTATTATGCGAAAAACAGCTTTATCCATATCAAGAAGATGAAAGGGATCTGGTAATAGCGATCTGATTAGTGGGTATAAAAAATTGCCCGCATTTTCTATATTGACACCACGAATAGCCAGTGTTCTGGCTAGTATTTCTGGTAATTCAAATCTCTGAGTGAGGGTTAAAACTTCCCTTTGATCTGCTTCTTGTAACTTCCATAGTGCATTTGTTATGCCGCGTTTTTCAATACCAAGTAGCATATTTTGCAAATAAACAAAACTATTTTACCAGAATTTTTAAGTTTGTTCTACAATTGCAATTTACCATTTTTTGAAGCATGGCGTAATTCCAGTAAATAACTTGCAAATTAAACATAAAAGTGCTATGATAAAATTTTTTGCAAAGCATTAGAGAGATTATATGAGAAAAAGAAATTATAAGTGTGATCTTAATGAGCAAATAGATCAATCTTATGAATTTCAGTGGGATGCAAGGGTAGTTATAGGAGTTATTGTAGGAGTGGATAATGTAATAGAGCTATTGTAGGGTTAGGGCTCAATTTTATAGTCCTGTCACTTTTAGTAATAGGTGAAATTGCGGGTTCCAGCTTTGCTAGTGTTTGTAGCTATAGGATTGCCCTGTTACTATCGCAATGAGATTACAAAGAAAAAGGGAAGGAAATTATTATAGAAAAACTTGTAATAGCAGCACTGATGCTGTTCTTTATCTCTATGTCAGCCTCAAGTGTAGCAACTGGAGTTTACCTTGCTGCAACCGTAAATGCTGCTCTTCTTGGTGTATTTGCAACTTGGTGAGAAATAGCAGCGGGTACAGGAATAGTAGCTATTGTGCTGCCGTCAGGTGATTATTACGGGAACGATTGTTACAGCAATGTTTGCAGAAGGTATATTGGAGCTGTTATTCCAGATAAGTATGTGATTGGATCACAAGTTACTTTGGCTGAATGGAAACAGTGACCTAACTATTAGAAATTTTTATCCTTGGTGGGCTAAGGTAATTGCTTGCCGTCTGTAAAAATATTCGCATAATTTAAGCAACATTAACTGATAAAGATTAACTATGGAGCTTAATAAGATTGCAGCATCGATTTTACTTTCTGGGCTAATCATTATGATAGTCAGTAACGTAGTTGATATGCTTTACAATCCAGAGAAGTATAAAATTGAGCACCAAACAATGGTAGCTACTGGTAGTAATGAACCTCAGAAAAAAATTGAACAAGTGGCGCTTGATATTGGAGCGCTCATGCAGAGTGCTAGCCTTGAGAAAGGCAAGTCAATAGCGAAAAAATGTATAGCTTGCCACAGTTTTGACAAAGGTGGAGCCAATAAAGTAGGACCAAACTTATGGAACATAGTTGGAAATAAAAAAGCACATCTCGGTGACTCATTCAATTACTCAAAAGCAATGCTTGAAAAGGGCGGAAAGTGGGGATATGAGGAGTTATTTGCCTTCTTAAAGAGTCCAAAAGACTATATAAAAGGTACGCGTATGGCATTTGCAGGTATTTCCAATCCGCAGGAAATTGCAGATCTAGTCAGTTACTTGCGTCAATTAAGCGATAATCAGGTTGCTTTACCAAAATAACATGAATTACAGCAGTTTGCTTGATGAAAACGGTAAATACATAGCATATTACAAGCTACGAAGGGAAAATTTTTCCATAGTCTTTTTCGGTGGATTTGTATCCAGTATGAAAGGAATTAAAGCAACTGCTGTTTACAAATTTTGTCAAAGAAAATGATATAGCACTTGTGTTATTTGATTACTTTGGTCATAGTTATTCAAGTGGTGATTTTACTGATTACACGATGAATGATTGGCAAAAGAATTGTGCTAGAGTAATCCGTAAACTAACTAGCGGCAAGCAAATAATTATAGGTTCAAGCATGGGAGGGTGGCTGATATTGCTCACTGCTCTTCAACTTTCAGAAGGAATTGCAGCACTAATTGGCATATCGTCTGCTCCTGACTTTACTGAGGATTTAATATTCTATCAACTATCCGATAAGCAAAAAGAAGAACTAGATTCTAAAGGTGTAATAGATTTTACTTTAGAGCATTGTATATACAAAATAACTAAAAGCTTGATAGAAGATGGCAGGAAAAACCTTCTTTTAAATAAAGAGACAATAGATATAAACTGTCCTGTGCGTTTATTGCACAGCATTGATGATAAAGATATTCCTTGCCAAACTTCGTTAAATTTAGCAAAAAAGGTCAAGTCAACCAATGTTGAGGTATATCTGGTAAAATCAGTAGAACATAACACGTCTGACAACCGTTCGTTGGAATTTTTATTTCAGACGATTAGAGAATTTTTGCCGACTGTGTAATTGCACACTGATTTAGTATTCATACCTTCGTAAAGCAAAAAAAATTTATTGAGGCGAGCGACCAGAATCGAACTGGCGACATTCAGTACCACAAACTGACGCTCTACCAACTGAGCTACGCCCGCCAAAAAGTATGGAACTTCTAATACATAAGTGCAAGAAATATAAAATATCTAACATATCAGCAAAAAAAGTCAATTGACTATTTAAGCAGATTCTTTTACTTCAGACTGTGTTGTAGTTCTCATTATATGTAAAGTGTGGGGTTTTTAATAAATTCAGCGTTCGCGTTTATTGGTGGTGTGATACTTAACTTTATGCCTTATGTTTTTCCTGTTCTTTCTCTAAAAATAGCAGCAATAATTAATGGTCCTAGCGACTCATTTAAGCTGAAATTAAATGAAATAGCCTACATCCTGGAGCATTGACTAGCATGTTGATATTATACTTAACGCTATTGACATTGCATGATATAGGTTATGCAGCGGGCTGGGATTTTAATATGCAATCTCCTGTTTGTATACTGGTATTGCTAATATAACATTTGCAATAAACTTATGTTTCTGTGGCTTGTTTGATATTTCTCTTATATTTTCTCGTTCAGATAAAGCTGACAACAGTTTTTTTGCCTGCCATGGGTTTTGCTCTTACTGAGTCATCAATACTTATTTCTGTTAGCATTTTCTTATTCTTGGTTTTAGCGTTTCACTTCTATACTCAATTATATCATTTTTTCCTAACACACTTAAACTTTTCCTAAACCCTAGTGAATGGATAGCAGCATCGAAGCATTTTCCACTTTTCTCTGTATCCTTTTTGGGCGCCAGTAAAAAAGTTAACAGTACCTGCACTAACTGGGCTTTTAGGCTTTGTATTTAGCATATGGGTTTTTAACAACGGTATAAAGTCACCTATCAGGCCCGTTATTTCTACTTAAGCTATTACAGTCAATTATATTGACACTAAGCACAATCTAGAGTAGTGGTAAATAGCAATGTTTAAAAGTATTTTCACATTTAGTTTTTTTACGGCTGTTTCAAGAATCTCAGGATTAATAAGAGACATATTAATTGCTATGGTTGTAGGCGCAACCTCTCTTGCAGATGTATTTTTTTCTTCGTTTCGCTTCGCCAGCCTATTTCGAGCGTTTTTTGCAGAGAGAGCATTCGCTACCTCTTTTGTACCATTGTATTCGGCAGAATCACGTGATAGCAAAAGAGCATTTAATTTTGCAAGTAGTGTAATATCCATTACGTTTATTATCGTATTAAATTTTTGCCTCATAATGCAAACTTTCTTTTCTTATATGGTTCAAATATTTACTCCTGGATTCGACCAAAGCAAGCTTGCTCTTGCTGTAACTTTGTCAAGAATTATGATGCCTTACATAATTTTTGCTTCAATTGCTTCCCTCATTGGAGGGATGTTACAAGTTAAGCAACATTTTGCTTCAACAGCTATTGCGCCGATTATTTTAAACCTCTGTTTAATCGCTAGCTTGCTTGTACCTTACATAAAAACACCGGCTCATAATCTTTCTATAGCTGTTCTAATCGGAGGAATGTTGCAGTTATTATTGATGCTGTTTGGTGCATACAAATTAAAGGCCTTCTTTTTTTTTAGCATGAAATTGAGTAATGAAGTAAAGTTGTTTTTTAAGCGTGTGATACCAGCAATTATCAACAGTTGCGTAATTCAGATAAGCCTATGGATTGATACAATTATGGCAAGTTTTATACCAAATGCAGTGTCCTATATATATTATGCTGATAGACTAAATCAATTACCGCAAGGAGTAGTTGGTACTGCGATTGGTACAGTGCTTCTTCCTTTAATCTCAAAACAGGCAAATGATACTGAAAATACAGTCAAAATACAGAACAGGGCTCTTAACATAGGATTAATGTTAATTATGCCAACAACTGCTGCCTTTATTATTATTCCAAACACAATTTTACTGACACTTTTTTCTTACGGTAAGTTTGATCACTATGCAGTACAACAGACCGCTCCAACGTTGATAGCACTTTCTCTTTCTTTACCTGCATTCATTATAAATAAAGTATTGCTACCCACGTTTTTTGCTAAAAGTAATCTAAAAATACCAACTATATTTTCACTAGCGTGCCTTGGGATTAATGTGGTACTAAATCTCCTATTAATGAATAAGTATCAGCATACGGGAATTGCTATCGCTACCTCCATTTCCACTTGGATAAATTCTATTCTATTGATTAATTACTTAACAATAAACAAAATGTACAAAGCTAACCAAGTATTATTATTAAATATTGCAAAAATTCTTGTAGCAACAGCAGTTATGTCAGTAGCTCTTTATGTTTCTAGTTCCTTATCAGCAGGATTATTCTTCGATAGAATATTTGCTCGTGTTATTTATCTGGCAGCTTTAGTAGTCTTAAGTGCTGTTATTTATTTTGGTACTCTTTACTTAATGTTTATGGGTGATTTTAAGTGTACAAAATTATGAAACTCTCTATATATGTTACACTATCAATTTCTTTGGTGCTAATCCTCTTGCAAGTTACTGTAACTTTTAAGGACTGGGATAGTTACAAGGAGTACATTGTGCAAGGATTGGAAAAGACGTATAACGCTAAAGTACACATTGGAGGGAAAGTTGAAGTTTCATTAATCACTCCAAAGCTCACTGTTCATAACGTATACATGCAATGCAACAACAATAAAGAGCAAAAATTATCAACCTTGATTGGCGTAAATAAAATTGAAGTAAGGCCATCTATTTTATCGTTGTTCTTATTTTCGCTACAACCAAAGTCAATTACGTTGCTTGGTATGAAAAGCAACAGAGAAAATTTTATTAACATTATAAATGCAAAAACCAGTAGTAACGCAGTTGATATAGTAATAAAAGGCAGCCAAGTGAGTTTAAACAATAATTTCACTGACTATGACAATATCGTTAACATAGAGAAAGTTGCTATAGGAAAAAGTAAGCAATTCTCTGGTGAAATAAGGGTAGATAGTAATGATTATGATTTTTCAGGAAAAGTTAATATTACAAAAAAAAATGTACATATCAGTGTAGAATCAAATTTTATAAATCTGCTATTTACAGGTAAAAAGAATCAAGCAGGGCTACAGGGTAAGTTAACGCTAACAATTAATAATAGTTCTGATTTTATAAACGACTTGGCAAAAATTACTAATCTTAGCTTTCTTGCTTATGTCATCCCTGGTGAAAACATCGAGATATCATCTAATATTGACTTCAATGGAAATGATTTCACAGCAACTGACTTGAAAATAAAATCCAAAAGCATGCAGGCTAGTGGTATAATACAAAACGATAGAAAAAGTAATCACACTAATATCAATATCAGCTTCAGCAAGGTTAATTTAGATTCTATACGAAATAGCTCACGAAGAATAATAGATATAAAGGATCTTCTGGAATGTTTTAGAAAAGTTGTGCCAAGGAACTTGAGCTTAGATTTTAATATAGAAGCCTCAAATATTCAATACCAAAATAAAATATTAGATAAATCTCACGCTATATTAAAATTTGCTGATGGTGAAATAAAAGTTGATATGTTACTTAAATTTCCTGGAACCAATAATGTATCTCACTTATCAGGAAAAGTTTCAAATAGCGGTACTCTATCTGAATTTAATGGTAATTTACTGGTAAAAGGGGACAATTTTAAGTCGTTCATTTCATGCTTCTTTCCTTCTATAAAAATAAAGGGAAACCAGAAAAATCAATTTACACTAAGTTCTGAATTACATTTTGCACCCAGGATATTATCTATTTCCAATATCAGATTTCTAAATGATAAAGAGTTTTTACAAGGGTCAATCAAGGTAAGTCACACAAAAAAACACAATGTGGTTGGTGGTAGATTTAGTGTACATAATCTTGATGCAGATAAGTACGATTATTCATTATTTAGTAGTTTGTCCAAAATGGGATGGCTAAAAAATCTGAGGTATGATGTAAGTATAAAGATTAATGCTAATGATTTTAAATTGAATGATACGAAAATTAAAGATCTGGATTTCTTACTGAAAATGGAGAAGGGTAAGCTAGTTGTAGATAAAATTAATCTATCTGGAGAAGATTGCGATATTAACGGTAGCACAAAGATATTAGTAGATCAGAGATATACTAAACCTTTGCTAGAGGTAAACCTTACAGGAAATAAATTTAATGGAGATATCTTTAAATTACCGAGTTTTATAGAGGTGAAAAGGGATTCAAGAAATAAGATAAATCAAATTCAATGGTCAACAAAGCAGTTTGATTTTTTGGACAATAAAGAAAGCTTTGATGCAAATGTGCAAATCAATGCTATAGAATTTAGGGTTGGGCAGAATGTTTTGAAGGACTTTAACTTGGATGCAGTGGTGAGAAATAACACTGTCACTATGAGACAAGTAAGTTATGCACTAGAACATGGACAAGTATTTTTTCAGGGTTATCTAAGATCAGACTCAATGTATACAAAATTTCTTATTACAAATTTGGATGCTAAAGGAATTGGTAAAGCTATAGGAATTGACAATGTAGATGGTCGGATAAGCTTAAACGGTGAAATCAAAGCTCAAGGAAAAAGTTTTCATGGTTGGGCTAATAATTTGTCAGGAGAAATCAACTTGCAAGCACAAGAAATAGAATTTACTAATGTGGATTTTAATTCATTTATCACTAATTTATTAAATGGTAAGAATAAATCTGAAATTTCCACACTTGCTCATGATGATATATACAATGGCAGTACGCTTTTTGAAAATGTTATAGGAAAAGCAAATATTAAAAATGGCGTATGTTCAACCAGTTTACAATTTAGAATTGATCAAGCATCGGGGTCTATCTCTTCTAATTTAACTTTACCCAACTTTGCTTTAATTTCTTTAGTCAGATTCTTTTTCATTCTACCAGGTCATAGTAGTCCGATCTATATTGACATGCATTTAGATGGCCCTATTTGGCACCCTAAGATGAATTTTGATGTAGATCAAATATTTAGCACTCTGAAAAGAATTAGAAGTATTAAATTCATTTTTGCTAAGTGAAAAAAGGCAAATATAGTATGGCTAAAGCAGTCATATTCATATATTCCAGTTATATGATAAAATAAATGAAAAATATCAATTATTTAGATGGAATTCATCTCTTAAAAGGATCGTATACATCCACTTTCTTAGAGCTACCCTTTTTCAATTTTTCGTTTAATAACCTTAGAATGGGCTGTAAATCTTCACCAATCGATAAGCACAGCACCTCTTTATTAAGATAATTGGCTAGGTGATTCTTTTTTTCAAAAATTTCTACTTTCCTCAATAAGTCGCATTTGTTTAATACTATAATTTCTTCTTTTTTAACAAGATCACTATTGTAAAGTTCCAGCTCATTGCGCATACAATTATAAGCTGAAACGACATTATCGTGAGTTACATCAATTAAATGCAATAAAATTTTACATCTTTCTACGTGTTTTAAAAATTTATGCCCGAGTCCAATTCCAAGGTGAGCATCAGTGATTATTCCAGGAATGTCTACTATTACAACTTCGCTATTATCCACTTTTGCCACACCTAAATGAGGCTTTATGGTAGTGAACGGATAGTCTCCTACCTTTGTATCTGCATTTGAACAGCGAGTTAAAAACTTCGATTTACCTGCATTTGGCATACCAATAATACCAACATCAGATAAAACTTTGAGCTTTAATACTACATATTTTTCTTCACCAAACTGGCCACAAGTAAAATGCCTTGGTGCCCTGTTAATAGAAGATTTAAAATTAGTATTTCCAAGTCCACCTTTTCCACCTTGCGCTATTAAAAACTCCATATCAGGCTTATTAAAGTCTAATATTATCTTCTCACTTTCTTCATCAATTATTTGTGTGCCGACTGGCACTTTAAGTACAATGTTTTTTCCTGCTGTACCAGATCTATCTCTACTCGCACCACTTTTTCCACTGCCTGCTTTAACGTGCCTCCTATAACGAAAATTAAGCAAAGTGTTGAGATTTGCATCGCTAACAAAAACTATGTTCCCACCCTTTCCTCCATTACCACCATTTGGACCACCAAATTCAACAAATTTTTCTCGACGAAAACTTACACAACCATCGCCGCCATCACCTGCTTTTAAATATAATTTAACCTCGTCTATGAAGTCCATGCTAACCCATAATAATATTTGGCATTTCTTTCTAATGTGCCTTCTATTCTTATTAGCTCATTATACTTTGCAAGCCTATCAGAACGCGATAGCGAACCAGTCTTTATTTGCCCACAATTTGACGCAATTGCTATATGAGATATCGTTGTATCTTCTGTTTCACCTGAGCGGTGAGAAATAACAGCTTTATAGCCACCTGATTTTGTCATTCCAATAGCAGTAAAAGTTTCTGTTAACGTCCCTATCTGATTTGGTTTGATTAGTACAGCATTTGCCATTTTTTCCTCTATCCCTTTACGTATTAGCTCACAATTTGTAACGAACAAATCATCTCCAACCAATTGAACTTTACTTCCTAGTTTTGCAGTAAGCAACTTCCAACCCTCATAATCGTCCTCACTCATCGCATCTTCCATGGAGGTTATCGGGTATTTTTCTACGAGGTTATAATAGTATTCAACCAGTTCTTCTGAAGTAAGCTCCTTATTTGCAAATTTGTAAATTTTATTTTTATAAAAAGTAGATGAAGCAACATCAAGGCCTAGTGCAAAATGATTCTGTGTTGAATAACTGGCAGATTCTATAGCATGCACAATCAAGTCAAGTGCTTCTTCAGTACTCTCAATATTTGGTGCAAAACCACCTTCATCTCCTACATTTGTGCTATAACCTCTTTTCCTAAGAATACTACGTAAGTTGTGAAACACCTCTGCAGACATTCTGATCGCTTCACTGAAAGCCTCAGCTCCAATAGGGAGAATCATAAATTCTTGAAAGTCAAGTTTATTGTCTGCATGGACTCCACCATTAATTATATTAATTAGTGGAAACGGCATAACATTTGCCTGCTCTCCTCCCAAATACCTATACAACGGCATTTTGAAACTGTTTGCTGCTGCTTTTGCAGATGCAAGAGATACCCCTAAAGTTGCGTTTGCCCCGAGCTTAGATTTGTTTCTTGTTCCATCCAACTCGATTAAAGCTTTATCGATTGTACTTTGGTCTGCTGCATCCATTCCAATGATTGCGTTCGCTATCACTCCATTGACTGCTTTAACAGCCTTCAGCACTCCCTTACCACAATACCTTTTTTCGTCTTGATCCCTCAATTCCAAGGCTTCTAGTTTGCCGGTTGAAGCTCCAGAGGGTACAGATGCTCTACCCGTTGCTCCATCACAGAGTTCAATTTCTACCTCAACAGTGGGGTACCCCCTGCTATCTAAAATTTCTCTTGCAAATACATTATTAATTATTCTTTTTGTCATATTAAATCTCCACTCCTGACATAAACACTACAGTTTCTCTTGCTAGTCTAGCTACATTAATACCAGCACCAATAAATAGTACAATATCGCCTGAATTTGTCGAATCACTGATAAAATTTGAAATGAGCAAAGCATCGTTCATAATCTTTACATTATTAAACCCGTTACTGATTAAAGCTTCTTGTATATCATCAATCCTACAACCAAGAATGGGCTTATCTTCTGGGGGATGAACAGGAACAAGGATTACATAGTCAAACATCATGAAAATCCGTATGAATTCATCAAAAAAATTACGAATACGAGCAAAACGAAACGGCTCGATAATGCCTATTATTTTCCCTTTAGTGATTGAACGTGCTGCTGTTAAAGTTGCCTGTATTTCACTTGGATGATGGGCATAGTCTTCAATTAACTTAACGTCTTTAATATCGGCCACTAAGGAAAATCTTCTTGCAACTCCTTTAAATTCCAAAAGGCCTTTTTTAATGTCCACATCATTGATTCCCAACTTTATTGCAACCGATATTGCAGCTAGAGCATTACTAACTTTATGCATTCCTATTGCGTTTGATAGCACTACATTTTTTATAATTCTGGATCTCAGTGATGTTATTTGAGTGGACGATAAAGGAAGAACTGCTGTCGTCTCAGTGCATGATGCTGGGATCCAGTGACTTCTGTCTATACTACAACCATCAATTAACACATCAAATTCTATGCTGTTATTATGTTGCCTGATGTTATTTGCTTTGACATTACTCGCTTTTATAGAACATGACGCCGATTTTTTTTTCTTGATTCCAATGTCATGCACTGGGACGACAAAGGGGGATTGGATGACAAAGGGATAAACACCTTCAAACCCAAACTTTATGGAAACACTTTCGCTATCATTAATTCCTACAGAATCAGGCAAAATTGCAAAATCTGCACTGTTTATAAATTGAGAAAATGCATTTTTGATATTATCAAATGTTCCATAATGGTCTATATGGTCATTATTAATACTTGTTATAACAGCAATATTTGCAGGAATTTTTAGCATAGTTTCATCAGATTCATCAGCTTCGATTAAAAGAATGTCACTCTTGCCAAGTTTTGAGTTATTTTGATAGGAGTTTAATATCCCTCCCACAATTACAGTTGCATCAGTATTAGAATGATCAAAAATAGAAGCAATCATGGCCGTTGTTGTCGTCTTTCCGCTTGAACCTGAAACTGCTATCACATACTTATCTTTCATAATTTCAGCAAGTATGCCTGATCTATGCAAAATAGTCTTATTGTTATTCCTCGCTGCAACTAACTCCACATTATCAGATTTTATGGCGGAAGAATATACAACTACTTGAGCTTGCTTAATATTATTGGCATTGTGACCAATATAGATCTCTATACCTAGCTTTTGTAATCTATCTACATTGTTGTTTGATTGAGCATCACTACCTTGCACTTTATAATTAGAATTATGGAGAATCTCAGCAATCGCGCTCATTCCAATTCCACCTATACCAATTATATGTATTATTCCTTTCTTAATACCATTCATATTTAGCAGTAGACTTTTACTTATTACTAAATTTATTATAGTATAATTTAAAATCCTCATGGTATCGAGCCCTTTCACTAAATACAATGATAAAAAATCTAGCCCTTCTATGCCTAACATTTATTTTGATAAGTAGTTGCAATTTTTGCAGCAGGTGTAATGATACTGCAGGTCATTATAAAATTGGTAATAGCTATACAATAAATGGTATAATCTATCATCCCAAACACTGTAACCATTACGAAGAGATAGGAGTAGCATCATGGTATGGAATAGAAGATCATGGTACACTTACAGCAAATGGTGAAGTGTTTAACCGTCACTTGATTTCTGCGGCGCATAAGACTTTGCCTCTACCCTGCTTTGTTCTCGTTACCAACTTGGAAAATGGGAAAAAGCTTGTTGTAAGAGTTAACGACAGAGGGCCATTTGTTGAAGGTAGAATAATAGACTTATCGGAAAAGGCGGCAAAAATTTTAGGGCTTCATAAAGCTGGGCTTGCAAAAGTAAAAGTGCAATATTTAAGGAAAATATCAGAGCAATTAATACAAAGAACTCCTCATTATAGAAAGCAGCATGAAAAAGAAATGCAGAAACGTCACCCGAAACAAGACAATGCGGAAAGTAAGGGATATATTGCATTTTTTGAAAATGCTCAGGCCGCTAAATCAGCTGCATCAAAGCTTCGTAACCAAGGAATAAAAAACGTTAGATTGCTTTTTAAAGACAACCAATATTGCGTGAAAGTGAGTGTGGTGAGAGTTGGATTACAGAATTTAGCAATGGTCGATTGAAAGGTTTGTTTAATAAGAAACGCTGGCTAACTATTGTAAATTAAAAATGTGATATAAAAAAGATATTAACAGTCGGTTTAGCATTATAGAGACAAAGATCAAAATTTATTTATTTACACCTCCGATTTTATCATGCATAATGGAAATAAAGATTTGTATTTTACGTTCTATCTCTCCATTATTCATGTAGGCAAGCTGAGTTAAAGCAACTGCTGGAGCTTGCAGAAAAAAAATGCTGCGTCTTTTATAGTAGTTAAAGGAAGACGTCGTATGGGAAAAAGTCATTTAATTCAAGAGTTTGGTAAGCATTTTGAGTAGTATTACTCATTTATAGGTTTGCTACAGAAAAGTATACTATAGTATCCCACAAAATTAATGAATTTTCTAGACAAGTTGCTAGACAATTTAGCACGTCTTTTGCTAGATATGGTGATTGGAGTGATTTACTGTGAACAGTTGGTAAATATCTACTATCTGGAAAAATGTTATTACTTTTTGATGAAATTTCTTGGATGGGCTCAAAAGATCCAACTTTTTTAGGATAAATAAAGAATTTTTAGGATACACAGCTAAAAAATAATACCAAGCTAATTTTTGTTATTTGTGGATCGGCTTCATCCTGGATCGAAAAAAATATACTTAATAGTGCTAGTTTTGTAGGAAGGATATTATTGACTATAACGCTTAAGGAGTTATTACTTTCTGATTGCAATAGGTTTTGGCCAAAAAATATTTCAGCATATGAAAAATTTAAGGTACTTGCAGTAATTGGTGGAATTATGAAGTATTTAGAAGAGGTAAATTTTAAACACTGTGCTAAAGAAAATATCAAAAAGCTTTGTTTTACAAAAGGTGTCTTTTTAGTTTAGATATTGCAACATGGACGCATTTCTAAGTATCTACATGAGCTTGAGCTTGCCTGTTTTTTATTGCAAAGGATCACACTTGGAATATGCAAGCAGGTACTGATTCACGATTAAGGAGCTGCAGACTTCAAGATAATTATTTAAGGTTTTATCTGAAATATATTAAAAAAATCTAGGAAAATTAATCTTAGCACTACTCTATGGGACTACTTGCATCTCTACCAGAGGGGCATACAATCATCGGACTTCAATTTGAAAATTTGATGCTTAACAATAGAAAGAGCATACCTAATATCTTAGGAATTGATGAAATAATAAGCGAAAATCTATTTTTCCAGAGGAAGACAGGTAATAGTGCTATTTATCAAATTGATTATATAATTCGAACTAAATTTAACACTCTTTACATTTGCGAAATCAAGTTTTCAAAAAATAGAATTGGTCATTCAATAATGTAAGAAGTACAAAAGAAAATAGATACACTAAAGCATCCTAAAGGCTTTTCATGCCATCCAGTCCTTATTCACATTAATGGACAAGTGATGATGTTATAGACAGAGATTAATTTTTAAACATAATTGACTTTGGAGAACTACTAAATTGTAAGTAACGTTTTTTGCTCTGCTTTTTCAACTTTGTGTTGTTTAACATTGGAGCAAGATTCCAGTACTTTCATGATATCTTTCTTGAACTCTTATATAACTAGTAGACTTTTTGTATGACTTAGCCTAAAAGGCAGAGGAAACTCTATAGTATTTATGTTTTTTCAGCGTTTCCTTATTCTAAACGCTAGCTGCTTTTTTGCAACTAGCCTTTAGTTATAGATATTTAAGAAATTTACTAAATAAAAAAAAGATAAAAAAGCTCTGGTTAGTATCTATTTTCAGTATTGGCATTTCTTAAGTCTTAAATGCTGCAGTCTAGCTGCTTTTCAATGCAACTTAATTGGGGTCATAAATATTTTAAAAATTTACCAAGCAGAAAAAAAGGCAAAAAAAACAGAGTAGTTAGTTACTAGCTCTTTGTTTAAAAATTTTGATGTTAGATGATGTCTTAAACGCTTTATAAGTATATTTCAGCTTGTATTAGGTAAGAACTATAGAAATTTTATAAAGACATACGGCGTACGTAGTACAAGGAATTAAACAATAGTACATCAAATACAAAACCTTCTTGTCATTTTAATTTGCACAGATTAGGAGGTTATATAAAATAGCCCTATTGCTAGGGTTAAGAGAGCTGACAAAGTGTGTCAAGTAATTTTTTGCGTTTCTGGGTAAACTATTTGAATGACTACTATAATAGCTGTGCTTGAGGAGTGAATAATATAAGAGTCCATTATCTTATCAGTTTGCTAGACGCCTGTACAGTTATTGGTACTATTAAGGTACTCCCTAATCTTTTTTAAATCCTCCCAAGCTAAACGTTTTTGCGCTGGTTGACGAAGTAAGTAAGCTGGATGAAATATAACAGCTGTGGTAATCGAATAGGATAAGTATTGATTAGTATACGTATGGAATCTGCCACGCAAAGTTGATATAGTTTTTGTGTTATCAAGAAGGCTATAACATGAGATACCTCCAACTAAAATGAGGATGTGTGGTGAAATTAGTGCGATATGTTTCTCAACGAATGGTCTGCACATGTCGAGTTCTAGATCAGTTGGCTTTCTATTGCCTGGTGGACGCCAAAATACAGTATTGCTTATGTATACTTTAGTGCGATCAAGATTGATTGCACTAAGCATCTTATCTAGCAACATTCCGCTTGCACCACAAAATGGTATGCCTTTAAGGTCTTCATTTGCTCCTGGAGCTTCGCCAACAAGCATAATTTTTGCACTTTGATTACCATCGGAAAAAACAGTATTGGTTGAAGTTTTTTTTATCTCACAACCTTCAAATGACTTAACTGCACTTCTTAGTTCATCCATGCTGTTACATTTACTTGCGAGTTTCCTTGCTTCAATTATCCAGTCACTTGGAAACATGGATTGCTGTTCTTTTTTTTGGACTTCAGCTTGAATGGTAGGAGATTGGATAGCTTTGCTATTTTTCTCTTTTTCCACTTTTTTTTCCTCGTTACCTTCTGTTAGTGTACAATCAATACCCACTTCATAGTAAAATTTTAGTAATTCTAAATCTTCATCTCTCATAGTGTCTCTTAAACTTTTCTGCTTTTTTCATAGCCATATCATACTTCAATTTAGATAAATGTCTAATATATAATATGCCGTTTAGGTGATCTAGCTCATGCTGGATACACCTTGCAAGCCAACCACTAGCTTTTAGTGTCTGTTCTTTGTTATTTAAGTCCTTATATTTCACAGTTAAATATTTTGGGCGTCTAATTTCATGACTTTGCTCTGGAATTGAAAGGCATCCTTCTTTGAGAATGACTTGTTCATCTGATAATTCTGTAATTTCAGGATTAATCATGCAAAATTTACCAGTGGATTCATATCCTACTGGTTCACCTTTAATATCCTCTAGCTGGATATCCATGACGAAAATTCTCTTTAGCACTCCAATTTGCACCGCAGCAAGACCAAGACCTTCTGCATTGTACATAGTTTCGAACATATCATTTACTAGTTCTTTAATTTTATCGTTTATACCTGTTACTTCACTGGCACGTGTAGTTAACCTTTCATCGGGAGCAACTACAATTGATAATTTAGGCATAAAATTATAATTCTATGTTTTATTTTTTCCTTTGTCCAGTATTTGGATATATTAAAATGTTGCTGTATTTTTGTAATGGAAATATAAATTATTAAAGGAAGCTGCCTAAATGAAATTATATAATAAGGTCAACTAATGTACTCTGCAGTAATAGTAAAACCCAAGAGAAATGTTTTTGCTGTTTTAGATATAGGTACAACGAAAATTATCTGTCTAATTGTTAAGGTAAGTGGCAACTTCAACTATAAAATAACAGGCACAGGTTATAAGATTGCAGAAGGTATAAATGGTGGATTAATAACTGACATAAAGTATGCAAGTTACTCTATTTCATCTACTATAGGTTTAGCTGAGCAAGTGTCAGAGGAAACTATAGACCAAATATATGTTAATATTGCCGGATGTGGAATCTTATCTTTCAATGTGCACAATGAGATTATTGCAGCTAATCATGAAATTTCTGACCGGGATATAAAACGTGTAATTTTTCAAACGTTTGAGAAATATATTGAAGAAAATGTTATTATTCACAATATACCGCTGAGATACCACTTGGATGATATGACTGATATAAGGGAAGTTAGTGGATTGTATGGAAAGAGATTATCTGCTGATGTTAATGTTGTCACTGCTTCGCGTCCGGCACTTACCAACATTGAAAATTGCATAACCAATAATAGCGGTATAAGTATGGCAGGTTGCATTGCTTCCGCGTATTCTGCAGGTTTTGCTTGTCTTAGTGAAGATGAAAAAGAGCTTGGAACTGCTATTGTTGATATAGGAGGTGGGTGTACTGCAATTGGAATTTTCAAAAGAAGCAAACTTATATATGCAAACAGCATCCCAATCGGTGGTGTTCATATTACTCGAGATATAGCTTATGGACTATGTACAAGCATAGAACATGCAGAGCGTATAAAAATACTGTACGGTAGCACTGTTGTAACTTCAATAGATGAGAATGAATACATTACAGTGCAAAGTAATGAGAATGATGAACAGGCTCGAATACCCAAATCTGAACTTGTTGACATCATAAGACCAAGGATTGAAGAAATACTTGAGTTGGTGAAAGAGCAATTTAGGAAGCAGAAAGATCCAATTAATAAAGTGGTTATCACAGGTGGCACCAGTCGGCTGGCAAGTATGAAGGAGATTGCAAGCTATATATTCAATAAACAAGTCCGTATTGGGTGCCCTGAGTCGTACGGTGGTCTTGATGGTGAATATAATAAGAATCCTGTGTTTTCTGCTGCCATAGGCTCTATAAAGTTAATAGTTGACACTTTTTATAAAAATAATCCTGATATGCTGGGTCAGGATGGTAAAATAAGTAAATTGTACCACTGGGTGAAATCAAAAGTCACAGTCTAGGCCCTATGGACAAGATTTTATAGAAGCAACATAAGAGCCCTAACAGGATTTGAGAGTCCCATAAAAACCTCAGTAGTTTTATCAAATCTGTAAAGATACGCCTAAGATGTGTAATTCATAGAAGTTTATGAATTACACAAAATATTCAATCTGATTTTTAACTTACAATTTTGAGCATTTGTCATTAATTTGATACGTATGGTTATGCGTTACGCACTGATTTTCTGGTCTAGTGGAAGCATATTGCAATGCTCGTGCAGTTACACGCTTGACACTGGAGCCTATGGGACTTACTTTGATAACTGACGAGCTATAAGCAAGGCTGTTAATTTTGCATAAGAATGTGTATGGTAACTACAATAATATACAGAAAATATGAGCATAACTTTACATTCACAAAAAGATTTTGAATTTATGCGTAAAGCTGGAAGATTAGCAGCTGAAACTCTTGATTTCATTGCACCATACGTAAAGGTAGGAGTAACAACTAATAAATTAAATGATCTATGTCATGATTTTATAGTCAAAGCAGGTGCAATTCCGGCACCATTAAACTATAAAGGATACCCCAAGTCGATTTGCACTTCGAAAAATGCTGTTGTATGTCATGGTATTCCTGATGATAAACCACTTAAAGATGGGGACATTTTAAATATCGACGTTACGGTGATTTTAAATGGTTGGTATGGTGATACAAGCCGCATGTTTTGGGCTGGCAAACCATCAATAAAAGCAAAACGCTTATGTGATGCTACTTATGTTGCATTGATGGAAGCAATAAAACAAGTTAAGCCTGGTAATAAATTGAACGAGATAGGGCTTGCTGTAGAAAAGTATATTAGAGATTTTGGCTATTCTATAGTACGTAGCTATTGCGGACATGGTATAGGAAAAGTCTTCCATGCGCCGCCTAATGTAGTACATTTCTATGATCAAGGTGAAAGCCTTGTATTAAAGGAGGGGATGTTTTTTACAATAGAACCAATGATCAACGCTGGAAAACATGAAACTCTGCTTAGTAGACTTGATAATTGGACAGTAACAACACGCGATCTTTCGCTCTCTGCACAATTTGAACATACGCTTGGAGTAACAGAGGATGGTGTTGAAATATTCACATTATCACCTAAAAATTGGCATTTTCCGCCTTATAACTAGATTCTTTCACAACTATATAAATATTATGATTTGAAAACAGGGAATGGAACTACAAAAAACTACTCAACAAACTTCACCAGCTTCCTTATTGTAACATTGAAGCTAATTATTTATCTTCTCTATACAGATTTAAACGACAAAAGACTCAATGTACTTGATGCCTCATATTTAATTTTTTGCACTATGTGCACCGTATATCTTTATAACCTTTCAGGTTTTTACTTAATATAATTGAAATGCGCTTGTTAAAGCATTTGACACAGTAAAAAATGCCAATTTAAAAAGATAGGTAGTGAATAATTAGCTAACAGGGTTTTTTACCTTTTTTCTGCTTAGTAATTTTTCTAACGTTTAAATTTAGATCAGCTATGACTTAAAAGGAGCTAGATTGGACGTTTAGAATAAAAAAATGCTAACTATAAAGTTAATATAAATAACTCGCCACCAACGGGTTTTTTGCCTTTTTTTCTATTTAAAAAATTTCTTAAATATTTGTAACTACCGTCGTTCCTTAGCGAGATCTAAAGATACTGTGGAGTATGATGAGGAATTGCCATTCCAGTGTGTTGAATCCCAATGTCGGAGCACTGGAATGACAAAAAGAGGGGAGTGGAATAAACAGCAAGAACGCTCACTAACATAGAAAATATAAACTTTCTCAAACTCATTGAGTTATGCTTTCAAAACGGTAGTACGGGATGTGAATATAATGATTACTAATATATAAAAGTCATAGCGAACAGACTTGAAGCGGCAGGCACTGGTGCAGTGAGACGAATAATATTTAGTATGCCTTCACGCTCGAAGAAGCCCATATGCGTAAGAGTAATAATTGTGAGCTATTCCCAGCGAAAAGCACTCGCTCGATACTAGGTGCGTAATGTAGTCTGATTGGTATAAAAAGCTATTTCTAGAAGTAGAACTATCCATAGAACAAAATACTAAGTATAAATTTCAAACAGTGCGGAGAGAATACAAAATTGCAACGTCTGTTGGGGGAACATTAACCAGCAAAGAAGGTGATTTTATTATTGTCAACGACCAACTGAGTTCCGCTCAAGCTTTAAGCGAAACGCTTAGAAAGCGTGCCACAAGCTGGTTTGATCAGACTTTAGTAACTAGGCTCAACAATAGAAAAAAGGAATAATTGTGCTTGTGATGCATAGGCTACATCAGGAAGATTTGAGCAAGATGAAGATAGATATAATATTCTGCAGCAGTTCAGATAGTTTTGCTTTACTTGAAAAATAACTTGCCGCATTCTATTTGTAGAATATCGCTGTATTAGGGCTTGTTACAACTACTAACCTTACTTATTATTATCACTTCAGTTGTATTTTTTGGTCATTTGGTTCCAGTAGAAACGAAAGCCTTTTTGTACTCAATGAGCTTAAGCATCAAAGAAACTTTGCTGTTTATAATGCCTCTTATTATTTTTATGTTAATCTTTAAAAGTTTATATTGTTACTTATTATGACAATCTTCTTATCAAACCTGGCTTCAAGTTCAATAGCTTATTTAATTGGGTATTTTATACTACAAAACACTTATTCAATACAAGATATAACGTATGAAGAAACAATTATTCCCTTATGGTTGCTTACACTACCTGCACTGCTTTCTAACTTTTATGCTCTCATTTGTGAACTTATATCCGGCATAGTGGTGTCTGTTTTGCTACCCAAAAAGAGCAAAGAGCTCTCGCACAAAATGTCAGGTTTAGCTCTGTTTATTCTGAAAGTACTCTTGACGCCGGTTATTCCGGTATTTGCACTTGGGCTTACTTTAAAAATGCAGCATGATTAGATTATATCTGCAGTATTTAAAGGTTGCTCAATAATTTTTGTGGTTATTACATTCGCAACTTACCTTTTATATTTTTCTCTTATATGGAGCTGCAAATTCATTCAAGATCACGAGCTGGATAATTAGCATAAGCAATATGATACCGGCATTTATTATCGTAATAAGTGCAATGTTTAGTAATGCAACTATGCCCTTTACTCTTGAAGAGAGCAAAAAAATGTAAAGCAACCTGATCTTGTATTATCTGTTGTACCAAATAACTGCTGGCTTTTACTTAATGGGAATTGTTTTTATTATAATATTATCAATGATAATTACTTCCGGTTATGTATATAATGTACTATATAACTTTCCTTCTCTATTTTTTGTTATTTAAATTTGCTATTGTTGCAGTTCGGCGGGAGGAATCATGGTAATGCTGCCTGTGCTTAAAAAGTACTTTAAGTTCTTTCCGAAAATGCTCTCGTTAGTCACAGCATTATATTTAGTGTTTGACTCAATAATAACTTCAGCAAATATTATGAGTAGTGGTGCCTTACTATAAGGTTTACAAAACTCTATGATAAACTCAGATAATGTCTATTCTAGCAATTGATACTGTAGGTACTGGTGGTAGTTCAATAGCGATCATTGATCACGATGGTAATTGTTTTGTAGAACACAATTCCATCAGCAATAGTCATGCAGAATCGTTTTTTCAAATTTTGAACACTCTGTTCAATAAGCACAACTATAACTACAGTAAGTTAGACCATTTAGCGGTAGTAGTTGGACCAGGAAGTTTCAATGGAATTAGAGTTGGTATATCAGCTGCGAAAGGTATAAATCTCGTTACGAATAAGCCATTGTATGGAGTTAATGCATTAGAAGTTCAGGCATACGCAATGTCTTTGCTTTGTGCAAATAACAAAAAAAATATTAGAGCTATGATTAAAAGTTCTCAGGGATTTTATATGCAGTTGTTTGATTGCAATTTATTGCCATTATCAGATCCAACTACAACGCATGACGCCCAGTGTCTAGGCACTAGGACATCAGGCAATAACTACATTACATATATGGACTGCAATCTACCAAAATTAGATGCTAGCCATGCAGGGCTATTAGTCCATTATAGACTAAAGAATAAACAAAAATTAAATGAAGTTGAAGCTCTATATTTAAATGAGCTTCAGTATATGAAATTGTTATAGATCATCCTTTTGTATAAATGCTATTAATCTGGCTAAGTTTATGCATCTGACTTGTTATTTTTTCGGCTACTTCTTTTATACTCATATTCGAATTTTCTATTTCTATGGCATTTGGTGGTATAAATGAATCGTGAGTCCTAAAGTTCTCTATAATGCTGCTTATATTAGTGGCTTTCTTGTTTTCCCTTTGCCTTTTTAATTTAATGCGCTTTTGTAATGTAAGTAAGTCACACCTCAGCACTATAGGGAGAATTTGTGTGTTCATCCTTTTACTAAGCTCTACTACTGAGTTATACATCTTTGTGTTGTGGTCGTTATTTTTCATTAGCTCATCGATAAATATATAGTTTTTTGAGTGAATTAGGTAAGCTTCTATTGCCTGGAGCATAATTTGTGCAATGTTATATATTCTATCTTGTACTTCTTCAGGGATATGATTATGCTCAAAAACATTATCATATATGGAGCAAACTTGAGTATTGTTGGAAAAGTTGCTGTTTACAATCAATGCATCTATCATATTGGATAATTCTATTGCTGTAGAGAGCTTACCACTTCCTGAAAAGCCAATAATATATACGAAAAATCCTGTTATCTGTCTCTTTGTATTAATGTTTATCATATTATTTATAATATTAAAATCTATATTCATAATAACATGAAACTTAAGCTTTAAAACATTTAAAATATTATATAGAAAATTATTTTTATGGTTAAGATATTATGCATTTGAGAGCATAAATTCTATATAGGCTTCATAGATTATGTAGCAACGGATTATTTACTAAGAATTAACAGTTTATTTCTTGATATACTTAATTTCAAACTAAAAGTATAAGTTTACTATGAACCTCTTTTCTTGTATAAACCTTCAGAAGGTTTTGACTAAGAATTGCATTGTTAACAAAGAGCAAGGTAAAAAGAGACTTAGTATATATCTATCAGATTTTGCCTCTTACCTAGAACTAGATGGCCATACATACTTACCTTTCAGTGTGTTCTGAGGATCAAAAGTCATCTTATATCTATCCATTTGGTATTCACTTTAATGAAATGAATGAGAATTCATTAATGAAAGTATCATTTGATGGAAGTACAATTGAGGGCAAAGAGTATCAATACAATAGAACTGGTTATGTAATCCATGGTTTTATTTATCAAGTAAGGAAGGACATTTAAGCAATTTTTCGCTTGCATACATCTTCTATTGTAGCAGTTTCCTCTTTTAAAGATGGAATACTTCCTATAAGTCAGTGGGCAATACACTTTTATAACAAGATGCCTTACCATGATTATAACTCCCTTGCGCTTGATGATGCAGAGGGAAAGAGATTAATAACTGACCTGAAAGAAAATTTTGTAATGTTAATGCGTAATTATGGATCTATAACGTGTGGTTGGACTATGCAAGAAGCAATGTTTTGTACGTATCGCTTAGAGCAAGCGTGTAAAACTAAATGTTTAGCGTTAGAAGTGAATAGGAAATTATCAATTCTAAGTGAAGAAGTTTGCTCAAAAGCTGTAAAGGATCTTTTGTCTTTCGAAAACAATCTTGGTGAGAGAGATTGGCGCGTGTGGGCCAGGCTAATTAAAAGTGAGTTATAGTAAACCCCTTTTTAATCCTAAATAAATTTATTAGTTTATTATATGTTTCTTTTCATGTATAAATTTATAGCAAGTTTGTACGAAAGGTTGTTTTATGAACAAGATTATAGAAATTAGAGCACCAAAGACTCTTGGTGGTGAATCGATCACAGAAGGTGTAATCAAAATAAAGAAAAGTATTGGCGAAGCAATAGAAGTAGATGACTTAATCTTTGAAATTGAAACTGATAAAACAGCACTCGAACTAACTGCAGAAGCTTCAGGACAAATAACTGAATTTCTTGTAAGTGAAGGCGATGTGATAAGCCCTGATCAATTGTTGGCAAAACTTTCCGTAGGAGAGGTGAAGAAAGAAGATAAAAGTGAGAACCTTGCTAAAAGAGACGCTCCATCAGCTCGTAAAATTATGGAGGAAAATGCAATCAGTACAGAAAGTGTTAAAGGGACTGGTATGGGAAGCAGGATAACCAAAGCAGACGTGATAGATCATATGAGAAAAGCTGAACAACCTACTATAAAACAATATGAATTGCCAAAAAGTGCAGCAAGTGGGGAACGGAGAGAAGAGCGAGTAAAAATGAGCAAAATAAGGCAAGTAATTGCTGCTCGTTTAAAAGCTTCACAAAATACAGCTGCGATACTGACCACATTTAATGAAATTGACATGAAAAATGTTATAGATCTCAGGGCAAAATATAAAGAAACCTTTGAAAAGAAATATGGAATAAAGCTTGGCTTCATGTCGTTCTTTATAAAGGCAGCGGTGCAAGCACTGAGAGAAATTCCTGAAATTAACGCTGAAATTTCAGGTGATGAAATCATATACAAACGTTACTATGACATAGGTGTTGCCGTTGGCACTAACAAAGGTCTTGTTGTGCCAGCTATTCGAAATGCTGATCAGATGTCATTTGCTGAAATTGAGCTAACTTTGGCTGATCTCGGTAAAAAAGCACGAGAAGGTAAGCTACAAGTATCAGAAATGGAAGATGCAACATTTACTATTTCAAACGGTGGAGTATACGGTTCGCTCCTTTCCACTCCGATAATAAACCCTCCACAATCTGGAATACTTGGAATGCATTCAATACAAAATAGGCCATTTGCTGTGGGCAACTCAATTGAAATTAGACCTATGATGTACATTGCCCTCTCCTACGACCATAGAATAATTGACGGCAAAGGAGCAGTAACTTTTCTCGTCAAAATAAAAAATTATATAGAAGATCCAAACAGGTTAGTTTTGGAGGTATAGCTCAAGTGAGTAGTTACTAATCTAGTAGTAACCGTTTACAAATTGTGGAAATGAATAAAGAATTAAGCAGTAACAGTTACTAGATTCTGTAACTTTTGAAAGGAATTTTGGCCATTTAGACGCGAAGTTAAAATATCGACAACATCTTTATGAATCTTTCTCCACGTTCTGACCAAGTGAAAAAGCTGTTCTTACAATAGATTACATAGCGCCTCATTTACCGTTCTGCAAGGTTATTGGTTGTATCTATCACTTCAAGTTTTCGTAAAAACTTCCATATCCTCAGATCTTAACATCTTGGCAGCCATCCTCAAAGTTTGAGTACCATTTATAACCCTAGTCATTTTACACAAAAGATGTTCTACCCTTTTTCAAAATTTTTACATTAGTTGATAAAATCGTAAATCATCTACCAAATTTTATTTTTTTGCTTTTGTACCACAAATACTCTGTTATTGAGTGACTTGAGCGCCTGGCCAATTTTGCTCACTTCAATATTTTTACTATACGCAAATCTTTGAAAATCTCTTGTCAAATGTGTCCAACATATCTATCTATTTTCAAACTAAAATAATTGTACGCAGCGTATTGTTGCTTACAACTATGCCATTGTATTCTGGCAGTAAACTTTGCAACACCTTCTTGCCACGAGACTCGGTCATCTTTAGAAGTGTCAGAGCGCTTTGTTGTTATTACCCAACCCAGCCTCTTTCTCCTTGATTTCTGTGCTATGTTTCATCTATATGCAGGTTTCTTTCAATTCTTCCTTCATTTTCTCATATTCAGATGCGCATCTTTTGATACTCTGTGCTCAGTCTTTGATACTAAACTAAGACTTATATTGAGGTTAAATATACTGCTTAAAATTTGTTGTACTTTTCTTTTCGAGTTAATAAAAAAGCCACTTAGGCTGCTAATTGTTGTTTTAGCATTGAACCCTAGAGGACCTCTTGAAACCCCCATGGTTAAACTAGCTGAACCCTTCCTATCACAAGCTCTGTAATAGTTTCTTTGCAACCTGTACTCAGTTACGATTGGTTTGATTTCTGGTAATTCTACCTTTTAATGGACAATTTCATCTTCTAAAACAACCTTATTTCCACACACACAAACCTGATAAAATTGTATAGTCTACTACTATATTTGCTACCATCAAATCTCACTTATATACCTTATGCCCTGGCTGACCTCCTGGTTTTTTATCACTTTTCTTTTTTGTTTTTTTGCGATATATATCTTGCGATGGTGGTAGAGATGAACTTTTTGAGTTCAGACCCAGTTTATCTTCTAGCTCAATTATTTTTGCTTTTAAGCCATCATTTTCTATAATCAGAGCCTTTATTTCTTCTTTGAGATTAGCGTTTTTTGATTTGTACGCCACAATCTTTTCTGCAGCCCTGTTATCATACCCACTCTATACTTAGCTTCTCATGTCTTTACACTTTTACAATCACTTTGTAAATCCCTTATCTCCGTGAACGGTTATAAGAAATTTAATAAGTAGAAAAAAGGTAAAAAAAACCTAGTGAGTGACTACTTATTTATATTTAATTTTTAAATATGGCGTTTTTTTATTCTAAACACTTAATAATCATGACTAGGTTGCTTTTGAGCTGCAATTAATCTAAATTATAAATATTAAGAAACTTACTGATAGAAAAAAAGACCTAGAACAGTTAGTTGTTCACTATCATTTTATCAGTTGGCGTTTTTTAGCAAGCGCAATTTACAGTACTAGTTGGTAATAGATAACAATATAAAAAACATAAAGTGCACATAGTGCAGAAAATTAAATGCGAAATACTAAATACATTAAGTTTTTTGTTACTTAACCTGTATAGAAAAGATAAATAATTAAGCTTACTATGATAAGGAGACTGGCAAAGTTTATCAAGTATTTTTGCATTTAATCCATTTTTTTTGCTAAAGAACCTAGATGTTGGCCAGCTTACTTGAAAATACCCTCGCTTTGGCGAAGGGCACTCGTACAACCATGTGCAATATCTCAGCTATGATATATTTCTCACAGATTCATCTAAACTCAATTAAGTAGGAGTACTATTAATAAGGAAAAGAGTTTGGAGATTTAAGTAATATGGCACATGAGGAAGATATAAACCAATTAGTGAAAAGTAGATTTGATTATTAACTAAAAAGATGCAAATGAAATCACTCTTTTGCGTAAATTTGCAAAAGAAGGTGATGTAATTAAAGTAAAATCATTATTAGAGCACGAAGCAGATTTTAATGTAATAGACTATGAAAATAGAAATCCATACCATTATGCATGGGCACAAGAAAATTGATAAACTCCTTGTTAATCAACTTACAATTAATTCTAAGGATAAAAATGGATTTACTTCGCGCACTACAAGATGATACAGAATTAATAAGTTTTTTGATAGAAAAGACGCAAAAATCAATGAAAAAGATGCCTAAGAAGGCTATACTCCTCTTTATATAGCTTCACTATGCGTTTCTAAAAAAAGTGTTCAAACTTTAATTGATAGGGAAGCAAATCTTGAATGTGAAGATAATAATTTCCGCACTCCTTTATTTTTGACTATTTATCAATGCATTGCGTATTACGAAAGTAGAGCAGAAATTATAGAATATCTGATAAAAAGAGGTGCAAACATAGAAGCAAAAGATACAAAAATAATACTACGCTTTTCCTAGCAGGATATAACAATAAAATGCAAATACTTAAGCCCATTGTAAAGAAACAGCAAGCAAAAGCTAACTTTAAAGGATTTATTTGTACAAAAAACAATCATGGTTTTGATGCATTAGATTATGCTATTGAGCATAATAATTAAGAGGATGGTAATATTTCTTGTTTCAAAGAGAATAGAAACAAATGATCAAGATTTTAATGATGACACCAGGTTACATAAGGCTAGCTATAGTGGTAACACTAAAGCAGTTAAGTTCCTATTGAAGCTTAAAGTAGATCAATGCTGTCAGTAGATGTAACAGAGTCCCTTTACACTTAGCAGTTAAAAAAGACCATACAAAAGTTGTAAAAATGTTATTGAAAATTAAAGCCAATATGAATATTTGTGAGCAGCAGGGTTATATGCCTCTACATCTTGCTGTTTAAGGAGATTTTTTGATATAGCTTAACTGCTAATAGAAAAGGGAGCAAACCTGAGCATTAAGTGCAATGATGGCTACACTGCAATAGATATGTCTATCAGCAAAGCTAATAGCACAAAAGACATCAAAAAAATTATAAAAATTTTTGCAAATTTTTGTTGCTTCACTAAAAGAGCTACGTAGTAAGTGCAAAGAAGTAAAATATATAAAAAAATTAAGGTTATGCTGAAAAACTTGCTCTACATTTAAGCAGAGAGTCGCAAAATCATCAACCTGGGTTTTTAAGTTGTGGCTGATACACTGCGACCATTTATAGCGTCAAGGTTTTTAATCTAACCAGCTAACACTAAAGAGTTATCTCTCAAATATTTCTTCATAAGCTTTACAAGCCTTTTCAGATTATTCAAATAGCTCCATTCTGCTTGTAGAACTCTTATATCGCTTTACACACCAAACTAATCTCACTTCTTATTTCTATTAGCTCTTTATTTAATGACTGAACATGTAATTTTACCTTAAACAGGTCTATAATATTAAAAAAACATAATTATTAAGATAATACAGAAAATTCTCACGATAACCTCTGTATAGCTCTTAGCTTTGCTGAACGCGAACGTGGATTTGCATTTACTTCTTCTGCGCTTGCTTTGATCATTTTTTTATTTAGGAGAGAGAATACCTTACAATCGATAGATCTTGGCTCACATAAACTTTTAAAAAAAGTTTTGACTATACGGTCTTCCAAAGAATGAAAAGTGACAACTATTAACTTGCCATTCTTATTTAAAATTTCAGATGCTGCTTTAATGCCCTTTTCAAGTTCTCCCAGTTCGTCATTTACCCATATTCTAATTGCCTGAAATGTCCTAGTTGCAGGATCAATTTTACTTTTTCCACGAAACACTACAGAACGCACAATATTTGCAAGCTCAAATGTAGTTTTGATAGTTTTTTTCTTCCGTGCGTTTACTATTGCTCTTGCAATTCTACGAGAATGACGCTCGCCTCCATAGTTATATATAGTGTTTGCAATTTCTTCTTCGCGTAAAGCGTTAACAAATGTTGAAGCGTTTGTATGAGAAGAGTTATCCATTCTCATGTCAAGTGGACCATCATGTAAAAATGAGAATCCTCTATCTCCGTCATCAAGCTGCATAGATGAAACTCCTATGTCAAATACAACTCCATCTACAGTATTACTTGGTGTCACTCCAGTGCTTGACGCTGAGATCCATATATTTTTTTTCTGAATCCCAGATGAGATAATGGAAGAGAGTTTTGAGACAGCAGAGGGCTCTACAAGGTATTCAAGGCTATTACTATCTAATATACTTCTTATATTGCTAAATTTTTCAATAAATAGCTTTACTCTACTGGGGTACTTAATATTTAAATCCTCATAAAATTTAATAACAGTTTTATCTCTATCAATCGCATACACTTTGCAATCAGCTGATTCCAGTATTGCTTTGCTATATCCTCCAGCTCCAAATGTAGCATCCACATATATACCACCATTTTGTGGTGAAAGTTGTAATAGCATCTCTTTTAATAAGACTGGAATATGTGCCATAGCGTTCTATTGAAAGATTTTGTATATATATAAAAATAACTTTTTTACTTAAGTATAGTATACTATAGAAATACATGGGCAATAATATAAAAATATTAAGATTTAATAAAATATTGTTATTAATATAATATTTATGTCATGCTCACATTTTCTTTCCATATTTGGAAAAATAAAACATACCATTATGATATAAAACAAACCGTGATGTATAGTCCCTGAGTGTGATGGTATAATAAATGAGAAGATCATACCACCGAAAAAGGAGTTATGGGTTAACTCGACGCATATAAGTTATGAACGTTGTCCAAAATTAAATTTTCCTCAGTTATACTTTTTACTTGTGGGTCGATTATAATAGCTACATCCTTTGATTTGCTATCATTACCGCAATACTTATCTATAAGATTTTCCAATTCAGCCTCATGCTCTCTACGAAAAGCTGTTATACTATCAGCTTATATAATAGTGTTATACATTTGCGGCATTAATTTTTCGTTTAAGCAACACAAAATTGACAAATCTACTAAACAAATTATAAGCGATACGCTGGATTATAACCATATACTGCTACAACAATTCTAGCAACAACTGAGGTAAATAAGATAAACAGCTCGACAATATATAATTTGCTCATTCTTAGTAGCCATAAAATGATTGAGTTATAACCTCACATAGCTGTTCTTCTGTTAGGTCAAAAACTGCACCATAAATTAGGATCATAAAATGCAAAACTATTATCTGAATTTTTCTTTATTAGCATAATATGTACAGAATTTCGACTTATAACAGACTTATAAGATATTTTCATATACTGATTTTGACTTATTACTGCTAGATTTAGGTCTGCTATAGTTAATATTTTTAGCTTTTTCATTGCTAAAGAAGTTAATCTTTTTGCTTTTTCTGAGAAATCTATTTGTATTTGTTCAAACTCTTTTAAGAAATTCTCTTGTTTATCTTCTTTAAGCCAAGACACAATATATTTTAGTATTTCTTTTTTCTGCTCTATAAAAACTTTTATTTCATCAAAACTGTTGCTTACTTCCTGCACCCGTTCCTGATAATTTATTCCATCTGAAGCAATACTATATCCTTAACTTTCTTGATTAAATTATCTACTAGTAATCTCTTTTCTCAATACTATCAAATGCTCTAATAGTCTTGAAACATTTGTTTGTCAGATTCAATGATATTCATTAAATTTATCTGTTTATTAGATACAAATCTTTCTTTATATTTGGAAAATATTCTACTTTAAAAAAACTGTACTAGACAAAAATTTTTCAGATTTTTTCTGCATATATAATTATGCCAGAATATCGAGAGATGTCAAATTTTCTTGCCTTTAGCAAGTTGAGCATATGAACAAAACTTTAAAAGGTGCTACGGTTAGGAAGTCAGTCGCATCAGCAATTCAAAATCTACGACTTTGTTATGGTTTGTAATTATGCAAAAAGACTCAAAACTCTCACCTCCTTTTAGTTATATGTAATCAGTAGAAAAATCTCCTAATTTATTTTATCCTACCCTTCACATTCTGAATGTAGAAAATTGTGTGGTAAATTACAAAAGTAATATTATCAAGTTTAATTTGTAACACTGTACTGTGGTATGTCACATGCTTTTTGGTCATCTAGTAAACATAATCGGCGATATTTTTTTCATTATGCGATCAGTTGGTTAGCCTACCAAAGGCTTTTGGAATATTTGTAGTGGGTTTCCCCTGATGGGACAACCGGTGCTGCTATGTTTAGCCATATTGGCCAATAAACATAGAAGAAAGTTTACCCTATTGCTCTCAATTATATTGATGACTCTATCAACCGTATTAATTGCTTTTATGCCATGGTATCAAAATCTCGGAATACTTGCCATCAATACTGGTGGTATGTTTAAGGTTATTGCAGGGTATATCTTTTGGAAGAGAGGCAGGAAATATTCCATTTTTAGAGCATGCTCCTAAAAACAAGAAGAAATTCTTTGGCAGTATTGAAGTATTAAGCGCAATTCTTGGGTCAATCCTGAGTCTTATAGCAGTACTCATATGCAAAAAAGTATCTGATTTCAAATCTTGGGAATGGAGGTTACCTTTTAGTTTTAATTTAGTAGTGGGATTAATCAGCATAATACCAAGGTATATACTTGATGAGAGCCCAGAGTATAAAAAGCAGAAAAATCCACCTGAATTACCATTAAAAGAACTATTGAATTGCTATAAAAAACTTTTCTGGTATCAATAGGGGTCGACATAGTTGAAAATTCGTCCCTTTACATGTACCTAGTATTTTTCAATGTGCTTACATTAACAATAAATACTCATTCTTACCCATATAGTAAAAATACTGAGCCAAATTGCGTTCGGAGGATTAACTATATTAGTTGCAATACTTTCGACAAGATAGGAAGAGAAAAAGTCATGAAATTTGTATTCATAACTTTTGTAAATAGCAAGTTATCCAGTTTTTTCAATAATATTAAGTGGTAATGATTTGCTGATTATAATGGTACACATTCTTTTATAATCCCAATAGCCGCATTGCTTGATCCTGTCGGTGCACTTATGTGCGATTATTTCCAACAAAGGTGCAGTACAGCGGATTTAGTTTATCAAGAAATATATCTGATGGATTATTGGTACACCATTCATATGCACAACAGTTATCAAGGGGTTACAGGACAAGAGACTTCAGCTAGTTTTTGTATGATTTTTTGTGCATTAATTGGGCTGGTTGCTATATCGCAAATTAAAAATTAGTTTTCTTCAAGTTATCTGTTCAGCGTAGAATAGATACTTTTCCTATCTTTAAATATTCTCCTTCTAATCCAGAGCTGTTATTAAAAAGTCTTCTACTCGCTACACTCAGCTTATTTCTTTTCTGTTATTAGTAACAGCAGGTTCATTTACTCTTCTATCTAGCACGAAAGTATTATCAACATTACGTTCTATTCTATATTCCTTCTTAATAAATCCTGATTTTTCACATAATTCTTGGAAATACTCAGTAATAATATCGAGCAAACTTCTGCCACTTCCTATAGTGTAATCCCTCATTTCTTTAGGAACAATGAGCAATAGTTTGCCATTCTATATTCTTATATCGCTTGTGTTTTCATTAACTTTGGCTTCAAGCACAGATTCAAGTGAATCATCTAACTGACTACCCATTTCTTTTCTTGATTAAGCACTTCTGATGGATTAAGGTCTTCTACATCTGCTACGATTTTGGATCTCACTGCTATAACATTAGTACCATCATAATGAATATTTACCATTTTCTTGCAATCATAAAGTCGTAACCCAAACCGAGTTTTAAGTGAATCGCTAAAAATTAGTCTATTAAAATACCAGCGTCATTACAATTAGTGATTAATTCCCCTGTAATGGTCTCATTAGGTACTATCCCATAATGATCAGCATACTCAAACATTTTTGTATATGCTAATTCTTTTATTATCAGAAATTGATCTATAATAATCTTCCCATGTTTCACCAAATTTATGACCTTTCTTAGCTTTTTCAATTAACATGCGAGTCACATTACAATCTATTTCCTTTTCGTTGATAATAAAGTCTATTTCAAAAAAGTTTGGGTACATTATCTTACCAGAATTTGCTTTAGCATTATCTTTTTTATCAGTCACTACTTGTCAAATGAGAAATTTTCTGCTTCAGCTTGTAGTGCATAAAATGGGTTCCTTGTTATTTATGAATATGAGTTACCTATTAAGTATTAAAAAATTTTTAAGTCAAATTTCAGTCACATTTTAATATGACTTTACTAATTTATTACTAATACCAATTCCTACTGACTTTATCACTGTAAACATAGTTACCACCTTGCACTTTTGTTCATATCAATTGTCAATTGCTTCATCTGATAAAACAGAAAATATTTCTCCTCTCTTTGAGGAATTTATTGTATTCATTTTGGTTGCTGACTTTCATTTTACTGGCATGTTTTTTGTTAAGTGGTTAAGTGGCCATCTTATAATGAATTTTGTCGATAACCACCATATTTTTTTCGTGTGCTATGCAACAAAGCTATTCCAGCGTCGCGCGCTGGAATTGTACCATTTTCGTTTGCTCATAAGTTGCTTCAGCTACAAATATTTAAGAAATCCACCAAGTAAGAAAAAGACAAAAGAAGCCCTAGTTAATATCTATTTAAAAACACTAGCGTTTTTTTATGTTTTAAATACTTAGTAATCGCGACTTAGTTGTTTTTTATTGCAACTAACCTTTAGTCATAAATGTTTTAGAAATTTACTAGGCAAAAAAAAGGCAAAAGATATATTATGGTGATAGTATTTACTCTCTAATCCTGCAAATTAGTATATTATACTGTCCTAAACGCTTTATAAGCGAGTTTCAACTTATATAGGTAAAAAATTAGAAATATTGTGAAGACATAAGGTACATATAGTGCAAAAAATTAAACATAAGATGCTAACTATATAACACTTTATTATTTTAATCTGCACAGATTGAAGGTAACTTAATACCTCCAGTATCGGGATAAGGGGGCTAGCGAGGTTTGTCAAGTAGTTTTTGCATTTCTGTGTGAGTTACTGAACGATCGACAGCTATGCAACTAATTCATTGACAAGAACGTTAAAATAAAGAAACTCAATTTCTATCATCTCATAATTTCTGTATAATCTTACAAGTTTAATTGGTATATTATGAAGATAATAATAGGTAATGCTAGTAAAGAGCTAGGAAAATTAATAGCTAACAAGCTGAATGTTCAGCCATTTTCCGCTCAGGTATCAAAGTTTGCCGATGGTGCGATAAATGCGGAAGTGGAAAGTAACCTCTGCAGTCAAGAGGTATATATAATACAGTCCATTTCTCCCCCTGTGAACGACCATCTTATGGAGCTTCTGTTCATAATTGATGCAGTAAAGAGGTCAGGAACTAAAAGAATTACGACAATTATTCCCTACTATGGGTATAGTAGGCAGGACAGAATCATTAAAAACAACAACATGCAATCTGCTTTAAACGCCAAATTAGTCGCAAATCTTATTCAGACTGCAGGTGCAAGCAGTGTTGCAGTCATTGATTTGCATTCAAGTCAAATTGAAGGGTTTTTTGATGTACCACTAACTAATTTGAGTTGTTTTGAAGCATTCGCTGACTCTATACATATAGAAAACTTGGCAATAGTTGCACCTGATGTTGGAGCAATCGGTAGAGCACGTGCTTTTGCAAAGACTTTAGAGAAAAAGTACGAGATAAAATTGAGTGATAAGATTATCATAATAGATAAATATAGGGAGAAAGCAGGCACATCTCATGTAATGAATGTAATAGGAGAAGCCACAAATAAAAATTGTGTCATTGTTGATGATATAGTCGACTCCGGTGGAACATTATGTAATGCAGCTCTCGCTTTAAAAAATCGTAGAGCAAGGTCTGTAATTTCATGCATAACACATGGCGTACTTTCAGGGAATGCAATTGAAAAAATCTCTTCCTCTTCTCTAGATAAATTAGTGACTACAGATACCATATTTCACAAGCTTGAAAAGACTGATAAAATAGAAATTGTTTCAATTGCAAATATTTTGACTCATTTCATTCAAGGAGGTAAAGATGCCAGCTAGGTCAGCAGAAGATGTCATCACTTCGCTAATAGAATTTGTAAATAAGAGAAAAGTAACAATCACTAGGGAAGAAATGCTTAAAATCGCACAGCTTGTAAGAATTAAGTTATCAAATGACGAAATAGAGCATTACTCCAAAGAACTGACAATGTTAGATTGGATACATGACATTTTATTGCGAGTTAATACTAAAGACGTTTCCCCTATACGCTATGGCAGTATAGATAAGGATATTCACGTACGCGACGACGTTGTCAATTTCCAGAGCATGAAAGAGGAGATACTATCTAATACAAAATCTGAGCATGGGTATTTTGTAGTGCCAAAGGTTATAAATGATTAAAATAAGGCTCATTTTTCAAAGAAAGATTTAGAGAGTGGATTGATATAGGTTCAGGGTTTATGTAGAAGAACAGGTCTATAGAAACATAGGGTTACCACTTGTTATGGTTAAGAGGTTTAATGACTTTACCTGGATGTCTGATATAATAATTAAATTGTAAAGCCTATTAAAGCCTAGCATGAATGAAGTAGTGACATTTGGTTGCCGCCTAAATTTTTACGAAAGTGAGTTAATTAAGGAAGCATTAAGAAAAGCAGAGAGAGAAAATGTTGTAGTGGTACACAGCTGTGCAGTGACAAATGAAGCAGAACGTCAAGTAAAACAAAAAATACGTAAGATTTATAAAAATGACCCAAATAAAGAAATTATCGTAGTTGGCTGTGCCGTTCAATTAGACCCTGAATCGTATAGTAATATTCCTGGTGTGAGTAAAGTGTTAGGTAATCAAGATAAGCTAAAGACCGAAAATTACTTATTAAGTAACAATAAAATATTAGTTAACGATAACCAGGCAAGTAAGTCAGAACCTGCTCTAATTGATAAATTCAAAGATAAATCAAGAGCATTCATTGAAGTTCAAAATGGCTGTGATCATAGCTGCACATTTTGCTCGATTACTGAAGCAAGAGGGAATAACCGATCCGTACCAATAAACAATATTATTGAGCAAATCAAGATTTTCGTAGCAAATGGCTATCAAGAAGTAGTATTTACAGGAGTTGATATTACTGATTTTGGTACAGATCTATTTGGCAAACCTTCACTTGGTTTAATGGTCAGAAGAGTTTTAAAGGATGTGCCAGAACTAAAGAGGCTCAGGCTTTCTTCTATTGATGTTGCTGAAGTTGATGATGAATTAATGGATTTAATAGTTAATGAATCAAGATTTATGCCACATTTACACTTAAGCTTACAATCTGGTAATAATTTAATTCTAAAAAGAATGAAACGTCGTCATAGTAGGGAACAAGTGATAGAATTTTGTCATAAAGTGAAAAGTTTGAGATCTAATATAGCATATGGTGCTGATATTATTGCTGGATTTCCTACGGAAACTGATGAGATGTTTCAGGATACAGTTAATCTACTTGAAGAAACAAATACAGTTTATCTACACGCTTTTCCATATTCGAAGCGGAAAAATACACCAGCTGCACGAATGCCACAAGTGCCAGAGAATGTGCGTAAAGAAAGAGTAAAAAACTTAAGGAAAATAAATAAAGCAATGATGAGTAACTTTTATCAATCTTTGATAGGCACTAAACAAAGTGTTCTAGTTGAGCAAAATAATATTGGTAGAGCAGAAAATTTTGCATTAGTAAAGTTTACATCAAAGATTCAAGCTAAAAGTATTGTAAAAGCTACCATTATAGGAATGGAAAGTGGTTACTTAGTTGGAAGTATTATTCCCTAATTTTTTGATATGAGGAAAGCACTATAAATTGTAAACTTGTTTATGATGAAAAGATCTATTGTTTTTGATGCATTACTAATCTTATGTATTAGCTTTTTTCCTATTCATGCTAATGAAAGTTGTTCAAATGATGGACAGTTTGTGGAAAATTTAATGCTTGCAGATGAATCTACATGCCACAAATCTAGAAAATATAATGGAAGAGAGGTTATATCAGTAAAGGATAAAAAACTTGATTTTTATGTTAGCGCTAATAGCGGTAAAATATACTCTGATAACTCAGAAACATTTGTGAATGGTATAAAAGCAATTGGAGAAAGAGTTCCTACTTTAGTTGAGAGCCGTTATGGTACTATAATAAAAAATATGGTAGCAGATGAGATTGAAAGCGTAAAAAAGTTTGATGATGAAATTGATTTCCAGTGGCTTAACAGTATATCTTTAGGCTACTATGCTGGAGAAAACGGCCGTATTGATTTCGAAACCATGTATTCTAAGGTCAACATTAAAAATGGCAATTCTTTTCCGATATTTGATAGATCAGCTGGTATATTTGCATTTTTGTTAAACTTTTACTATAATCCCAGTATTCAAGATACACAAATTGCTCCTTACGTCGGCCTTGGTATAGGACCAACGGTTTTTAGATTAAGAAAGATCAATGGGTCACCTCAAAACTCGATGCCACTGAACGTTCCTTGGTTTGCTTATCAAGTAAAGCTTGGTGTTAGTTACTCGATAATCCCAGAAATTAAAACCTTCCTCGGCTACCGTTATTTTAGCATTCCGATACCTATTGCAGATGACATATCAACCCATAACATTGAAATTGGCTTAATATTTAATTTTTAGTAACGATTCAATGTATATACAAGTCTTATTATCTTTATTTATCCAACAAATTAAATGTTGGCACAATTGTTGCTTTTAAAAAGATGACAGTTTCTACTGTTCTCATGTTGTCTGCTAGTCTCTTTGACTTCTGACTTAATGCGGCTTTAAAGCTTTGCTTATCTTCTCTATGCTCTATAAGTCCACCAATTACCATAACTTCACCACTCTTGATCTTTAACATAGAGTTCATTTCTCTAATTTCAACAATTGGAATATTGCTATTCAATTTTGTTCTACTCTGCTGTGCGATGTACTCTATATTTGGATCTTTAGTGTAGCCGTTAATTCTTGATAAAGTTGGGTGTATATTCATGAATATTTCACTAGTATCAGTATTAATGCTTGGATGAACTATTAACACGACACCTATTGGCACGCTATTCATTTTGGTCACTAAGATCTGATTTGAATTTTTAGTATTTTTTTGTATGTCATAAGTAAAATAAATGTGATTTTTAGTGAATGAAATCATTTCCTGCTAATTATTTATGGCATGTACTCTGGGGCTTGAAATTATAGTTGAAGTGCCAAATTTGTCTAAACTTTTCACTAAATTCCCTAGGTCACTTGCACCGAAATTTACCGCAAGATCAATAATAGAATTATCTTGATTCACCACAGGTTTATTTACATTGCATAAATCATTTAAGTTAATACCAGAAAGGTATTTGTCGTCTAACACAACCTCAACTATCTTTGCCTCTATCATCACTTGAGAAGATGCCAATTGTTTAACCTTATTAATATATTCTTCAACAGCTTTATGGATACTTTTTCTAGCATTTAAAATAATAACACCTGTTTCTCTGTTGGATGAAAGAAATTCCTTATTATCCACCCCGTTAATGTCCATTATTGCATTAAGACCTTTTTCCAATGAATTCCACAAATCACTGCTATATTGAGACTTTATAACACTATTGCAATCTTCATCAGCGTTGCCTCTATTGCCGCTAGTAATATTGTTATTAACAATAAAACTACTCTGAGCAGAATGTTGAATATTGATGAAATCTACGTAGTAGTTTTGTGCGTATGGTAAATCCTGCTCAATTTTAATCACACCATTACTTGTTGAATAACGCAGTTTAGCGCTATCAGCTATACTCTGGATTACTTCATTTATATTTTTATCTTTTAGCTTTAAAATAATATTACCTGATATTTTGGGGTTTATATCCAAGTTAATATCAGAGAGTTTTCCTATCTCAATCAGCAAATCCTTTACTGACACTTCTTCACTAACATTAATAGAAATAAGTTGACTGCTGACTGTAAGATCAGGAAACTCTACAGGCAAAGGCACAATTTCTGGTACTGCTGGTCCGTTGCCTTCTGAAAGAGAGATTTCATTTTTACATTGCTCTACCGAACAGCCGTGTTCACTTATATCATGATGATCTTCACCTTCTATTTCAGTAAGGCTTTTATCATATCCTTGAGTAGGTAGGCATACACAAAAAATGATAAAAAGAAGCATCAAGCATTTTAAAATAGCCATTAGAAAAAGCATACAAAACCATTCTAATAGGTTTCTATAAAAATATTAAAAATGTATTTAATTTTGTTTTCATCAGGCAGCAGCAACGCTAAATACTAAAACTTGTGGTCTTAGCTTTCTTAAAACTTGTCCGTTTTTGTTCAAGCTAAATTGTCTTTTCACTATTATTAATCTTTTCTAGCATTAATTCAGCAGCTTTTTGTTCAGCAACCTTTTTACTAGAAGCACATGCAAAAACTTTACCATAATTCTCTATGCAAATTGATATAGTGAATTCAGGACTATGTGCTGGTCCAGTTTGTTTCATAAGCTCATACTCTGGTAAGGGTAACTTATTTTTCTGAGTCCACTCTTGCAGTGAAGTTTTAGGATCTTGAGGGAGACTGAGCATGCCTTTGGCCCGCTCTTCCCAATGCTTGGTAACAAATTTTTTAACATTTGCGAATCCGCCATCAATGTAAATTGCACCTATTAGTGCTTCAAGTGCATTTTCTAAATTCTTTAGGTTACGTTTTCCTCCATTGCAACGTTCACTGTTATTCATGATAATAAAGTTACCCAACTTTATTTCTTTAGCAACATTAGCAATGGTATTACCACAAACTAAATCCGTTTTTCTTCTTGCCAACGCCCCTTCTTTTTCTTTAGGAAATAATCTAAACAGTATAGCAGATACAATCATATTCAAAATACTATCGCCTAAAAATTCTAGCCTTTCGTAATTTTCAATTTGATTTTTACTATTTCTTTTATTTAAGCTTGGATGAGTTAATGCTTCCTCTAATATCGCATCATTTTTAAATCTATAGTTAATGATCTTAGATATAGTGTCGTTCAAGTCTTCCATGCTTGTTGCTTTAAAAGGAGTATCACCCATCATATCTTTATACCAAAAAATTAGTTTTATTCTATTAAAACAAGCTTCTAGAATCTACAATCACAACCCACTGCCTCACCAATATTACTCAGTCCATCTTTCCTCACTAACTCTGCAAGTTCCAGATTAATTTTATTCACAGCTCGAGGTCCGTGATATATGAGAGCAGTGTATAATTGCACTAAAGATGCCCCTGCCTTTATTTTTTTATATGCATCGGCACCACTTGAAATGCCTCCACACCCTATCAATAATATCTTGCCTTGAGTAAGTTTGTATATGTCACTCAATAACTCTGTTGAAAGCTTAAACAATGGTCTGCCACTTAATCCACCACTTTCATTATGGTGAGAATGTAAGTTATCTCGACTGACTGTAGTGTTGCTTATTGTCAAGCCATCAATTTTATACTCTAACGCAAGCCCAGCAATATCTTCCTTTGTCTGCTGATCTATATCTGGAGAAATTTTTAACATTATTGGAACAGATTCGGAATTATCAATTGATTTTCTGGTTAGGGTTATGGATTTTAACAACTCTGATAATTCTTGCCTATTGTGCAGATTGCGTAAATTAGGTGTGTTCGGAGACGAGATGTTTAGCACTATATAACTACTTTTCCCATACACCATCTTTATTAAGTCAATGTAATCACTGACTTGGTCCTTCGATGCACTATTTTTCCCTATATTTATACCTAAAATACAGTCATCAAGCTTGGTTTCACTTATTTGCTTTAAAAAATAGTCTATTCCCTTGTTATTGAATCCCAATCTATTTATTACTCCTTGATCTTCAATTAACCGAAAAATTCTCGGTTTTGCGTTTCCATATTGAGGATGCTTAGTTACAGTACCAGCTTCAATAAACCCAAAACCAAATGAAAGCATGGACCTGATAACTTCTGCATTTTTGTCAAAACCTGCAGCAAGACCTACAGGACTCCTAAATTTATTATTAAAGCAGTTCACACTTAAAGATTCTGGTAGTTCTATAGGTTTTCTATAAGAGATCCTTTTCAACATCATGATCGCTAAGGAGTGAGCAATTTCAGGCGGCAGCAAAAACAGTAAATTACGTAGTATCATTTTTGTAAAACACTCTACTTACTCTTAGCTTATTTTCTACCACAAAATGCAGAGTATAACCATAACTTTAAAAGAAGACATTTTCGTTGATTCTACTTATGAATCATAGATAAACTCTCTTCATGAAATTTATTATTGTTATTATTTTATCCTTATTTACTTATGGTTCATTTGCTCAACAAATAGACCATATTGAATTATTCGAGAACATAATCAAAAAATAGAAAAGGAGTATGTCTGGCCCATTAATCAAAAAACTCTTGTTTTGAATATGCAATAGATGAAATATTTTCTAAACTAGATTCATATTCTTACTATTTTGATAGTGAAGAATTCAAGACAATGCAACTTCAAATAAATACTGTTTCAAATAAGATTATAGACAATATAGTCTACATTAAAATTTCTGAATTTAATGAAAACTCTGACAATCATTTCAGAAAGCAATGGTTCAACATTAAAGAAAATAACAGTACCATAAAAGATATAATTCTAGATTTGAGAGATAATTACGGCTTATTATTTTTTCAAGCAGTATTAATATGCGATAGTTTTTTTGATGGTGGAGAAACAGTTACTGAGGAAAGTAAAGAGAAAAAATATTACAAAGCAAGCAAAGGAGATATATTTTCTGGATTATCTGTAATAGTATTAATTAATGAAAAATCTGCATCTGCATCTGAAATAGTTGCTGCTGCTTTGTAGAATAATAAACGCGCTAAAATTGTTGAGGTGAGATCATATGGCAAGGCTTCTAAACGAACAATTCTTCTACGAAAATGGTAGTGTAATTAGGTAACAAATAAATTATATTATCTTCCTTCTGGTAACCTTATAACAGATGTAATACTGAATATAATAGTTATAAACCAAAACGATAGAAAGAATTATCGATTTATCAAAGGAGTTGAATTTTTAAACTCGTATGTGGCTAAGTAAACTTAGGCTTATCAAACATGCTTAAAGTGTATCTATTCAGGAGTGTAGATAAAAGGCCTACTATGAAGGTTTTAAAAGTCCATTTTTTATCCCAAAAATACTAGAAACCATATTTTTTTTATGTTTAGCCTACCTTATTTTAACACCTGTGTTTGTTTGACGGTTTTTTTTGCTTACACCTCTAAACGGATACTTTTTTCAATATTTTTCTATTAACTTCCTACACAATTGCTGGAATGGGTACTGTGAGATTATAACTGCTACACTTCCCAATTTTTTCTATATTACCCAGTAATCTCAGGATAATTCGCAATAGTTAGTAATTTTTCAGCATTTCTTTCTTCAGCTGTATCACTGAGATTGGACAACCCTGTAATAACCTTGTGGTCATCATAATTAATATTCTATTATGAGCGATTTCTGGCTTGTAATCAATCCCAAATTGGTATTCCTTCTTCAAATAACTTGTGCATAACACTATGTTTTGAATGTGCTGTGATTTATCTAGAATAATTTTAATATCAACGCCACGTTTTTTTGCTTCAACTAGAGAATTAGCCACTTTCTCAAGAGTAAATTTGTATTATTGAACCAAAATGGATTTCTCAGATTGATCTATTGTATTAATTACTTGCTGAGCATAATCTTCTCATGGAGTAAAGTAGACAGTAATTTTTGAATCTAAGAAAGACAACCTCATAATGCACACCATAGATAAATTCAAGTTATATATAGCTACTGAACTTTGTTGCATAGCAACCAAGAAACTTAGTGTGGTTACTGACAAAATTCATTGTAAAATGGCCATTTAACTACTTAAGAAAAAATATGCTATTAAAAATGAAAGCCAGTAGCCACAGCTAATATAACAAATTTCTCAAAGACAGGAGAAATATTTTTTATTTTATTAATTGGGATGGCGGTAGCTAAAAATATTTAAGAAATTTACTAAATAAAAAAAAGGCAAAAAAATCCAAAGTAGCTAGTTACTAACTCTTCATTTTAAAAATTTGACGTTGGGTGATATCTTAAATGCTTTACAAGCGAGCTTCAGCTTTTATAGGCAAGAAGCTAAAAATTTTATTAAAGACATACGGTAACATAGTACACCAAATAAAAGATCTTCTTGTCATTTTAATCTGCGCGACTGGAAAATTATATAAAATAGCTCCAGTTTTGTGGTAAGAAGGCTAGCGAAGCTTGTCAAGTAGTTTTTTAGTCTTGTTTTTTATTGCTACATTTAACCTACTTAGTCGTGCTTGCTTGAAAACTCTCTCTGCCGCACTCCTAAATAGATACTTAAAGTTACTGTCAAATTAAGCAACCTTTACAAGCTATAGAAGAGGCCGGGACCGGAATTGAACCGGTATAAAAGGATTTGCAGTCCTCCGCATAAACCATTCTGCCACCCAGCCGTTTTTTATGTGTAGATATCCATTATATCTTTTAGCATAGATAAAGCTTCTTCTTTCTTTCGTTGAAAAGTGTTACGCCCAATAATTGAACCATTACCCCCACCTTGTTTAATTTCTTTTGCCTCATTATATATATCATTTACTGACTTCGACTCACCACCAGAAAAAACTACTATTCTTTTTCCTGCAAAGCAAGATTTTTTGACATATTCAATCCTTTTGGATAATGACTTAATATTTCCAGCTTCTATTTTTTCTTTTTCCAAGTGGTTAGTTGGAAGTTTTACTTTTATTATATTAGCACCAAGCAAAGCTGCTATATGTGCAGCATAAGCAATAACATCAACTGCCGTCTCACCTTCTTTGGAAATGCCTTCACCACGTGGATAAGACCATAATACAACTGCAAGCCCATAAGACTTAGCTTCAGCAATGATTTTACGAGCTTCTTCTATCATATCAAAACACTTAGCAGAACCAGGATATATAGTAAATCCAACAGCTGTACAGCCCAAACGTAGTGCATCTTTTACAGAAGCAGTGACTGCTTGATCGGAAGTCAAACTTTTTGAATGCAAAGAGTTGGAACTATTAAGTTTCAAAATGTGTGGAAGCATTCCAGCATAAGTTGAAGCACCAGCTTCAATCATACCAAGTGGAGCAGCGTACGCGCTCACTCCTGAATCAATTGCAAGCTGAAAATGATAATGCGGATCATAAGCATGAGGGTTAACTTCGAAGCTCTTTATTGGCCCATGCTCAAATCCTTGGTCTACAGGGAGAATTACTAATTTACCAGTACCACCAAGCTTTCCATGCATGAGAATACGAGTGAGGTTTGCTCTCACCCCAGGATTTTCACTCTCATAGTAGCTTAGGATTTGTCTTACTTTATCACTTATTATCACTATAACTCAAATTGAACTTAAATTATAAATTATAGCAAAGATGAAATTCAACACAAGAATTTTAAGTTATATCGAAGGAAATTTTATCCTTTTGCCTATTCATATAAACCCTTAAATTTCTTCCTTTAATTAGTCGACGGTTCAGTATTTCCTCAGCTAAGTAACTCTTTATCTCCTTTTCAATCAGTCTCTCTATTGGGCGTGCTCCCATTTTCTTACTGTAACCGATTTGCGCAAGATAAGAGTTTACTTTTCCTTCCACTAAGCAGCTTATGCCTTTTTGTGCAAGTTGTTTTTTCAATTCTTGAACGAATTTATCCACAATATGCAAAATCACATCCATATTTAAGTCAGAAAAAGAAATAACCTCATCAAGACGATTACAGAACTCAGGACTAAAAACCTGTTCCATTACTTTTTCGCTATCACTAATATTGAAATTTTTATATCCAAAGCCAATAGAGTTCTTACTGCGTTCAAATACCCCTGCATTGGTTGTCATAATTAAAATTATATTGGAAAAATTAATTTTACGTCCATAAGTGTCTGTAACACAACCATAGTCCATGATTTGTAGTAATATATTGTGAATACCACTGTGAGCTTTTTCAATTTCATCAAGAAGAACAACACTATACTGATTATTAGACACAGATTCTGTAAGTAGTCCACCATGATCGTAACCCACATATCCAGGAGGAGAACCAATTATTCTAGATATAGAATGAGACTCCATATATTCAGACATATCAAAACGTATGAGGTTCATGCCCATACTCTTTGCTAACTGTTTTGCAAGTTCAGTTTTGCCAACACCTGTTGGCCCTGTAAAAAGATAATTTGCTAAGGGTTTATTATAATTTCTCAACCCAGACTTAGCAATTTTAATAGAATTGACAAGGGATTCTATTGCTTGTTCCTGGCCAAAAATAACTTTCTCAAGATTTTCTCTTAGGGCCTTTACTCTTTGCATATCTTCAAGCTCAGACCTACAAGGTACGTTTGTAATTCTAGTGATAGTGTTTTTAATATCTCTACTGTTCACAATTTTGCGTCTGTTTCTCAGTAACTTACAATATGCTCCTGCTTCATCTATAATATCAACTGCTTTATCAGGTAATATTCGTCCGGTAATATACTTATGTGAAAGTTCAGCTGCAGACTTAATGGCATGTTTTGTATAATATACTCCATGATATCCTTCATAGCAGTGCTTTATACCATTTAATATCTTTATTGTCTCATTAACGGAAGACTCTTGCACGTTAATCTTTTGAAACCTTCTTGCTAACGCTTTATCTTTTTCAAAACTACTGCTGTATTCTCTGTATGTGGTTGCACCTATACAACGCAATGTACCTCTTGCAAGTGCAGGCTTCAGCAGATTACCAGCATCAAGAAAACTACTGCTCGTTGAACCAGCTCCAACGATAGTGTGTATTTCGTCAATGAAGAGAATAGCACCTGGCTTTGCCTCAATTGCCTTTATTATAGACTTTATTCTCTCTTCAAAATCACCTCTATAGCGTGTTCCTGCAAGAAGTGATCCTAAATCCAAAGCATAAATTACGCTCGACCTAAGCACATTTGGAACACTGCCTTCGATTACTTTCAATACTAAACCTTCAACTATTGTTGTTTTGCCAACACCTGGGTCCCCAACATATAAAGGGTTATTTTTTCTGCGCCTTAGTAGTATTTCTATAGTGCGGTTTAATTCATAATCACGACCAATAACGCAATCTATTTTTTTACTTCTTGCATAATCATTTAAATTTTTACAATAACTTTGTAGAACTTTTTCATCTTTTAACAACTCACCTTTATTTACTGCAGCAGAAATATCATTATTTTTACCGAGTTTTACCTTACGATTAGTAGTGTATTCATCTATATTACTGGAGTATTTCATATTAGATATATGATAAATTAAATTGGAATCATTCGCGTTTTACCTCTACAATAAATCTTCAATGTAGAAATTTTGTTCAGACAAAATTTCTACTAGAATATTTACTCCACTTATTTTCTTTTTTCCTAAGCTATGAGCACGTATTATGGCTCTATGTATTAGGCATAGAAATAGCGAATTAGGCCCAACTCCATTGATAGTCAATTCAGAATTGTCTTGTAAAAAAACTTTTATATCACTACTATAGCCATATAGAATGCTATCTATATTGATGATTTTATCAGCCCTAATATTACACCTTGATAAAACGTAGTTTACATCCACATCTTTAGTTAATGCAAGTAATAAATGCTCTACTTTTGCATATTTAAGATTAAAATCAGAGGCAATCAATAATACTCTATTTAAACTTGCCTCTAAATTCTTAGAAATCATCTTCTACTCTCTTTGCAAATGGGAACTTATATAGTTAGTAGTGTACAATTATTAAAAAAATTAAAATCCAGCAGTCTGTTATAGCTGAAAGCCCTGTGTATGGAGCTTATTGTAAAGAAATTGGTGTGTAAATACAGCATTACAAACCAAGTTTAGATTAAACTTCTTGCAAACCATACAATTTTTGCCTGGCCATCATTTAGGTAAGCCGAAAAAACTACTTGACAAACCTCGCTAGCCCCCTTATCCCGATACTGGAGGTATTAAGTTACCTTCAATCTGTGCAGATTAAAATAATAAAGTGTTATATAGTTAGCATCTTATGTTTAATTTTTTGCACTATATGTACCTTATGTCTTCACAATATTTCTAATTTTTTACCTATATAAGTTGAAACTCGCTTATAAAGCGTTTAGGACAGTATAATATACTAATTTGCAGGATTAGAGAGTAAATACTATCACCATAATATATCTTTTGCCTTTTTTTTGCCTAGTAAATTTCTAAAACATTTATGACTAAAGGTTAGTTGCAATAAAAAACAACTAAGTCGCGATTACTAAGTATTTAAAACATAAAAAAACGCTAGTGTTTTTAAATAGATATTAACTAGGGCTTCTTTTGTCTTTTTCTTACTTGGTGGATTTCTTAAATATTTGTAGCTGAAAATTTACTGACAACAGCTGCTTGTTAGCGGAATCTAGAGATACCACAAATGAATCGTGATATGACGAACTGTACCAGCTTCACGTGCTGGAATGACGCCTTTGTTGCGTGAGTTATCTCACAAAATAAATGTTCATACAGCTGTGGTTGTGACGTGTAAGTATAGAAGCATATTAACTTACCTGCATACTGCGATTTCGCACGTTATTTTAATACATAGGCCCAAATTAAAATAATTATGCAAAACCCTATTTTATGCTTCAAGATGAATAACTTGAATGAAATATAATTTATCTAGTCATTTCATTTGAAGGATTACCTAGTGGAATATAGGGCAAATTACCCATACATGTTTCTAATATCTCCTTTCTTGTATCACTATCCAGCTTGTTGTTAAACCTCTGACACTTTTCCTTAAGAGCTAAGCATGTGGCTATAATATGCCTTACTATTTCAGGCGATAATTTAGGTAATTCATACTAATCTTTTCTTGCTCTTCTTTAGAAAAATTACCAAGATTTTCCCTAGCCATTTCAGAAGATCCCAGAGTAATTGCCTCTTTTGTCATTTACTGACCTCCTGTCGATCTAGTGTGATAACTACTAATGGATGTAAACCAGACAAAGACTTAAACAGTTTATTGTATGTCCCACCGGCACAACCTTGACCTTGATCACCATAAGTTGTTGCTGCATCTATTAAACCTCTTAACAAACATATTCTTCCTATCTTTTACATTTTCATCACTTAAAGGAACTCCTTGTTCTGCTATTCTTGTGTCTCTATCGTTGTAGGCTTTTCAATACAAAATATCTGCTTGCTTTAGCGTTAACTTACTACAATTGTCTTGAAATTTATCTTCTATTCTATTGATAAATCCCAAGCATTTTAGTGCATGAGACTTTTCTTCTGCTTTAAATTCATTTGACTGTTTAATGTATCCTTCAATGTTAGTTGTATTTTCTCTATTTAACTGTGTATAGAATCCATCCTTGCTTAGATTTTCTCCATACTTCTCTATTAGTTTATTAACACTTAAATTTACACTAGCAACTGCACTTAGATCATAGGTAGTTTGTGTAATAAAAGGAAGGGTATCAACTAACCTGTATATGATAAGCTGCCTTTCTTCTTCTGGAGCTTCTTGCATTAAGTCGTTAAATCGCCATATTTCTTTAACGAGAGTCCAGTTCAGCAACCACAAGAACAATGCAGGCAATGCTAAAAACACATAGAAAGGAATAATGCATATGATTAAAACAGTTTTTAATATTACCCTAATGACATTTTTTGACCAGGCTGATAATTTTGCTTCATTTTCTTCCTGTTTTAAAAAATAATTTGCTAACCTTAATATAAAAAGAACTATATAAGAAGAAAAAGTAGAGGAATTATACTTACTAGCAAAATTATATTGATAGATTTTTTGATTTCACCAGTATTGTTATAAGCGTTTCATATTTTTCCATTATGGTATTTGCTCTATTTATCCTATTTTGCTGTTGATCATTATTTTCGCCTATTAACATATTACACATCTATTTTAATATTAGTATATCATACTACAAAAGCATGGCAATAAGAAATCTATAAATCACTATGGCTTTCCGCGATTTACTGATTATTTTATAAAAAACCTTATACTTTTTGCCTTGGAGATACTACTTTTTGACTCTCTACTTCACTGAGAATGTTATCTGTTTTTTTTGCAGCAACTTTTTGAACGCCTTTTATAACAGAATATACCACTAGTGCCAAACTGAGGGTTATAATAGCTAGCGTAATTACTGTACTATCTATTTCTAAACTTCTCTTTGCTCTATTTTCTTTTAGAAATTGAACCATACTTTGACCGTTTTTCTGTATTGTAAGACCTAAAAAAGTAAGCCCTTTTTCATTCTTTATATTAATGTTTGCCCTCTAGCTTAAAAGAAGCTCCATTTTTTCTATATTACCTTCTTTCAATGCACGAAGTAAGCGGCTCTCGCCGTCTACCCTATTCTCAATGTCTGCTCCATATGATTTCAATACTTCAATAGCTTTCTTGTTCCCACTATTGAGTGCAATGTCCAAAGCACCTATTCCAATTTTATTTTTATAGTTGATAAAATTCTCCAATTGATCCCTACCAAAACTTTCTATAATGTTGTTCGATGACAAGCCTTATTACTTTCCCAGGACAATTATTAGCAGCAAGAAAAAGTGCTATATTGTTGTTATTACCTTTACTTTGCCATATCTGCTTTGAGTTCGTTTATCAGATACTCGATAACTTCTATTCTGCTGTCATTTTCTACTTCAGTATATTGCCTAACAGCTAAAGTATAGAGTTATGCACCCATTATTTTATCTACATTTCCTTATCAACTAAGGCTTGTATTATTCCTCTATTCCCGTATAAAACAGCAAGGTGAAGAGGGGTATGTCCTTCAGTACTTTCTTTCTCACTAATTATTGCACCATTGTTGCTTAGTCATTCTATAAACTCCAGCGTATTTACAAAGATTGCAAGGTGTATTGGTGTTAAATCATCTTTACCATGATTTTTAGTTTTTGCATTAACGTTTGCTCCATTTTCTATTAGCAACTTCACTATCTCTAGCTGTTTACACCCGATTCCAATATGAAGTAGCGTACAATTACGTTCATCCTTACTATTAACGTTTACACTGTACTTTACCAGTGGTTTTGTAACTTTGACATTGCCCTCCCAAATTGCAACATATAAAGGGGTATGCCCATCTTGACCACGGGCATTAAGGGTTACTTCTAAATCAACTAATTTCTTAATTAACTCTCCAGTTACCTATAATTGCATAGTTTTACCTAGTTTCGCCATTCCTTCTCCCTTCCTATAATATCAGAAAGTAAACCTGACATATAGTTAGAATCTCTAAGTTACTCTGAACTTAGCTCTATTTCTTTGCACTCCTATTCTAAGAAAATACTCTTCTGTTTCCTCTATAATATAAAATTGTGAACATGTTAATTCTTATTAATTCTTATATTATTAAGAATTACTATTAAGTTTTTATTAATATAATATTAATAATAATTAAGATTTTAATTAGATGAAAGTATCTATACTTGAAATGAGCCTGATACAATAAAGTGTTGTTTAAATTACACAAAACAACCTTGTCATATCATACAATTGAGTTGGTAAAAGCTATATTATTTCCTTGCAGCATTAAGTGTATGTTTTGAGCTATTCTTTCTACTAAGGGAATAACATCATCAAGATTGGAAAATTTTGATAATACGTAATCTGCTAGACTTCTTTGACTGTCAGATCTGCCTATCCCAAATCTCAAGCGCCAATAATCGTTACCAATAGAACTATCTATAGATTTAAGTCCATTATGTCCAGCAGAACCACCACCCTTCTTTATTTTTATTCTGCCAGGTTCTAGATCAGCATCATCATGTATAACAATGACGTTATCTAGCGAAAATTTGTAAAAGTTTCGTATTCTTGCAACAGGAATGCCTGAATTATTCATAAACGAATAAGGCTTCATTAACATAATTTTATTATCATTAATTACGCTAGAGGTTATCAGGCAATCTGCTTTCTTAGAGAAAGACTGAAAATTCCAATGCTTGCAAATTGCATCAACAATGATAAAACCAATGTTGTGATAAGTCAGCTCATATTGACTACCGGGGTTACCAAGCCCAACTATCAGATGCACTATTCCTCTGTTGTTTCCACCTGAGACTCCTCAACGCCACTATCAGCAGCAGAAATTGTGACAACGGTAAAGTTTTCTTCTTCGTGCGCTGCAAGTTTAACACCTCCTGGCAATTTTACATCACTTATATGTACAGACTGGCCAATCATTTTACCCGATAAATCTACTTCTATAGCCTGAGGTATTTTGTCAGGAGAACATTTAACAGTGATAGAGCGACATAAAACGTTGAGTACTCCGCCCAGTTTGATTCCTGGAGATTTGCTTTCATTCACAAATGATAGAGGTATGTCTATTTTAATTTCACTACCTTTATCAACAAATTGAAAATCAACATGCTGTATAGTATCTTTTACTACATGCCATTGAATATCACGAACGAGGGCATATTCCTTTTTGCCTGAAATATCAAGTTCTATCACATGTGCAGAAAGGAAACCTAACTTATATTGCTTCGTGAATTCCTTTGCAGACAATGTTAAATTCACATTATTATGCCCTTTACCATATACAACTGCAGGTATGTTCCCTTTCTTTCTTAGAGAACGTATTGCTTTTGTTTTTGTTACATCACGCAATTCTGCGTTAATTGTTATCATTTCTTGTTGCGTCATTGATTACTCCTATTCAGCCAATCCTTTTAGGATGATTTAGTAATAATATAACACAAAAATATTTATTTCAAACTTCATTCTTTTGTATTGAGTAAGAAAGCAAACTAGAATTCTCTCAAAACTTGCTTCTGAAAGCAAGTATGGGAGCATACAATACTGCTCCCAAAGACTTACGCCTTATTGTTTTTCTTGGACATCTAACTATTAATAATTTTATTATATTATATAGTATAGTAAGTATTATTAGAAATTTTATGAGCATAGATAAAAAATTAAAAATTTTACCTAACAAAGTGCTAATTATTGTAACGTTGGTTCCAAAAGACACCGAAAAAATGTTGCAGGATGACAAGAATAGCAAATTCATTATGTTAATATATTAATTAAATATAAATAAGGAACTAGCAAAGATAGAGATATTTTTTCGGTTATAAACGGACCAGGGTTTAAATCAGGCCAAATCAAGGAATTGATGGATAAATTTAAAGGGGTAGATGAGAATAAATGTCATTGATCTATATGCCCTTGAATATGACTCTTATTGGAAAGAAATTGATCAAGGGTGAAAGATAGGTGGAAAGGATATAATAAGCATTCAAGATTATTTTCATGATATGCACAGTAAGAAGTCTGAGGGAAGGATATATTTTGCAATTGAGGTTGACATCTTTAGGTATATTGCAACTTATTATATGCTATGTGAGCAAAAAGGATCTCAAACGGAAGAAGGAGTAGTTCATAATGATAAATATAAAGAACAGAGAAAAAAACTTTATGGAAAAGATGAGGAACAAAAAGGCAATAGGAAGTGATATAACACTACCTAAATGGGGTTTTAGCTAATAAAAATGGCAATGATATAATTGCTATTATAGATTCGCTTATATTAAAAAGATCTGTGATAAGTATAAGCAGAATATACTTAATCAGAACGAAATAAAAGCAAGATTTGAAGAAGCTAGGGAAAGAAAAGATCGAAGACTAATCTAAGCTAGACCTGATAAAGACACAATGTGTATAGTATTCTATTTTAAGCCTGATAAATCTTATCTCTTCGAACAGAACATCGCTTAACTTACTTTTAACTGTGAATTAAGAGATATGTTTCAATCATGTGATGTTAATTTTATTAAAAATGGAAGTGAGTACCTTATCCAGGGACAGGAAATCGATAATCAAAGAGTTGGTCATAATGACGTTTCTTGATATAAAGATCTTTATATTTTGTAAATAGTCAATTTAATAATAATTTAAACATTTGAAATGTAAAATTATAGTATATTAATTAGCTAGGGGATGAAAATGGTAAAAGGAATTTTATGCGATTGGTTAGGTGTAACAGAATTGCAGGAAAGTCAAAAAATCGATGCTGAACAGTTTCAAAGGATATTCAGTGCATTAAAAAAATGGCAAGAAGCTCAAAAGGTTAACACTGAGCAGTTTGAAAAGGTATTTAGTGCATTAGAGGAAAAGATCGGCACTGAGCAGTTTCAAAGTATGCAGGAGTACTTAAATGGCTTGCAGAAGAAATTTACAGGTTTGGAAGAAAAAGCGGGAACACTCATAGAAACAGTAGGAGAACAAGAAAAAATAATGTTGACTTGTTGTATCATAGCAAGTGTTATTACATTAGCGGCGATTAGTTTTATTACATTTTGTATCTATCAGGGAGTTAAAAGTGGAAGGGAGAGACAAAGGAGCTTGTCAGATATATCAGCACAAAACTTGATGAATCAAACACACCAGGCACAAAACTTTATGTAGATGTTAGCTAGTACTGCAAAACCACTGAACGGGACGTTAATGACAGTAAACTAAATAATACTCTTCTTGAGAAGGTGTTGCATAATTGTAACACCTTCTTACAGGTTAAATCTTTATTCCAAATTCGACTACGTGAGAGAATTTTTGAAATCATTATAATCTGCAACCAGCAAAGAGGCTTGTTCTTGAAGAAAGCGGAGATCAATACCAAAACTCATCTGACAAGAGAAAGAGAAACCAAAATACTCAATTTCTCTTCTCTCAAGCGGTAGATAAACATTTGTATAATCGTTATATGATTACAAAGTTCAATTTCTTCCATGCCAGGATATTTGATAGACGCAGTATCAGAAACACCCATATTATAAGTGATAGAGAGTGATATCTATGTACTCAATTCTGTGATGGTAATGGAGTTCTATAAGAAGTCCACTTTTTTTCCTTCTGTAAAAGAGTACCCAGGAAGTGATAACATCATATACGCAGCTAAAATTTTAATGTTGTCTGTATAGTGATAGCCGGTGCGATGGCCTACGTATTTTTCACTGCCAGAGTAATAAGACAATAAAGTGTAGTAAGATCCATCTTTAATCCAATTAACTCCAAAACACGGTTATACTGAAGAAAAGTTAGACAATACAACTAAAATAAATAATCTTCTCACCTTGAACTTAAGGTATCAATCTATATTAAATAACATATAAAAGTTAAAAGATAATTAAAGAACAAGAGGTAATGTTCAAAGAAGTATATTAAACCACATTTTTTAATTCAACTCGATTTTTAATCCACCAAAGAAAAAGATATCAAGTTGAAATATAGTTAAACTCAATTAGGTATAGCTATAGTCCAATCTTACTCTGCCTTCTTTATAGCATAATATACCTGTTTGTACAAGGCATTTGTGCCGTAAATGAATCCTTGACTTTAGTAAATTTTTTGATCTGTCTGTGCAATCTCTCAATAGGATTTATGGTATAAATCAACTTCCTTACTAGACCAGAATACTTGAAATAATTAGATAAATTTTCTCAATTATTTTGCCAAGACTTCACAACTAACGGGTACTTTTCTCCCCATTTCTCTTCTAGCTTAAGCAAATAATTCTCGTGATTTCTCCACCTGAAGCCTGATATACTTTTTTAGATCATTCATGGAAATCTTCACATCTTTGCTCGATACATATTTCAGTGAATTTCTTATCCGATGTACTGCACATAACTGTACTTCTGCGTTAGGAAATACGCTACTCATGGCTGTAGAAAAGCTTTTTAGACCATCAAAACACAAGCTATTAGAATATCCTCTACACCTCTCTCTTTATTAGGTCATTTAGTACTCCCAACCGGAAGCTAGCTTCTTGCTTTCAGCCAAATAAAAGCCCAAAACTTCTTTTCTGCCATTTTGGTCTATTCCTAATATGTTGTACACACATTTACTCACGCAATGTTCATCCTCCTTGACCTCAAAAAATAGGCCATCTATAAACACTATTGGATATATAGATTGTAGTGGACAACTACGCTATTCATTGATTATAGGTAATAATTTGTCAGTAATACTGATACCTCCGCTGCAGATATTTTGCGATCATACCAATTTCCTCTACATGCAATGCTATATCTCTGTACCTCATGCTACTGGCGTATGTACTTAAGACCTTTGCTTCAAGTTCTGGATACAGGCTTGTTTGACTTTTTGAGGTTCAAAGCTTTTCTCTCTATCTATTGGTGTTAACAGCTCAAATGAACCTGCACTTGTCCGTAAAGTCTTTGAATTTTCCCATTCTTTCGATTGTTCTCTTCACTTTCAGAGGATAAGTGATTTTTTATTTCACCTTCCAGGCTTGCTTCCAGCAACTTTTTCTCAATGATGTTAATACCCTATCTCTTCCAGTCAATGGCCTGCCTTCTCTTAATAGATGACAGGATATTTGTTTCTAGTCCTTTATAATCTACCAGTCCAGTAGTTCTGTTCCCTATTTTTTGATTCATTTATCAAACTTCCATTTTTTACTTCTGTTATATTTTTACTTCTCGTTTGACACACTTTTTTAAACATTCCCGAGCAAGATTAAATTACTTTATTTTCTTAACCATTTGTTTTCTTCTTGTTATTACAAGTCTTTTCTTTGGTACATCCTTCACTATAATACTACCAGCCGCAATGACAGATTCATCGTGAACATTAAGTGGTGCAATCAATGAGCTGTTGGCACCAACAAAGCAATTACTTCCTATATTCGTTCTATGTTTCTTTTTCCCATCGTAATTACAAACAACAGTACCTGCACCTATGTTACTTTCCCGCCCTACTTCGGTATTTCCTATGTAACTTAAGTGCTTTATTTTAGTATTTGTACCTATATCACTTGCTTTTGCTTCGACAAAGTTTCCCACGATTGCACCATCGCCAATTGTTGTGTCCTCGCATTTGGTAAATGGACCGATTTTAGCACCAGGTCCTATTCTTACTCCAGGGCCGAAAAAAACATATGGGTAAATAATCGAATCCATGCCAATTTGTGTATCAAGAGAAAAGAAAACAGTTTCTGGAGCAACAAGTGTCACTCCAGAATCGGTGAAAAATTTTCTCCTGTTTTCTTGAAAGTAAAACTCGGCTTTTGCAAGGTCATTTCTACTATTTATGCCAGTTGCCTCCTCTTCATCAGTGGTAACGTAGCCGACATTTAAATTACTCTTTACTGCAATGGAAACTATATCGGTTAAGTAATACTCATAAGTTGAGCCGTTACACTCTATTTTTTCCACTAATTCACGCAGATTCTTTGCATATGCAACCATTATTCCAGCGTTAGCAAGAAACTCTTCATCACTATTTTCATCATCTTGCGTCTCTACAATTTCTCTCAAGGAACCATTTTCAATAATTAACCTACCATATTCTTTGTTGCTGGTTTTAAAACCAAGACAGACCAGAGCCTTACCTTCTAAACAACTAACCATTTGGGTTATTGTGCTGTTTTTTATAAGTGGAGTATCTCCATACTGCACAACAATTATGTTCGAATCTGATAATTCTTTCATATTTCTCACCGCAGTCTTGACCGCATCTCCTGTGCCGAGCGTTGATTCTTGTGTAATTAATTGTATATCCTCAAGGCACTTCAATCTCTCAATTAAAGGCAAATTGGCTACAACAGATATATTTTCAGGATTTAACTGTCTCGCATTATAAATGATATGTTGAAGCATGGAAAAATTACCTATTTTATGCAGAACTTTAGGCAAACCAGAATTCATTCTCTTGCCATGTCCGGCAGCAAGTATAATGAACATGCAAGCTTTATTTATCACTTATCTTAAAGATGAAAAATGAAAGCCATAGTGGCTAAGCCAGCTGATTTTATTATCGTAAAAGTTCCTTAAGTCACTAATTTGATATTTCAACATTGCAAGCCTTTCTATGCCAATACCAAACGCAAAACCGCTGTATTTAGTATGGTCTATCCCAACATTTTGAAAGACATTTGGGTGCACTATACCACATCCAAGTACTTCTATCCATTTACTCTCTTTGTAACTTATGTCCACTTCTGCAGAAGGCTCAGTAAAAGGGAAAAAACTATTACGAAAACGTATCTTTAGCTCTTTATCTCCAAAAAACTTATTGAGGAAGTGATGAATAGTAAATTTTAACTGGCCCATATTGACATTTTCATTGACATATAATCCTTCCATCTGATGGAACATAGGAGTGTGAGTTGCATCAAAGTCGTTTCTGTATACCCTGCCGGCAGCTACTATTTTAATTGGGAAAGTTTTTGCTTTTTTCATGGCTCTAATCTGCATAGATGAGGTATGAGTGCGCAGCATCATTCTTTTATCGTTTATTTTGTTCTTTAAGTAGAAGGTATCTTGCTCCTCTCGCGCAGGATGATGACTCGGAGTATTCAGTGCATCAAATACATGAAACTCATCTTCAATGTCAGGACCATTAACTGCCCTGAAGCCCATATGCGCAAAAATGAGTTTCACTTCATTCATGACTTTACTCAATGGGTGAGCCCTACCAATTTTTTCTGGTCTAACAGGCAGCGTGATATCAATTGCTTCATTTTGCAATTTAAAATTAACTTCTTCTGCCTTTAGTATACTTTCCTTATTCATTATAAGCTGATCTAGCTTATTGCGCAAAACGTTGATAATTGCACCTAAATCACGCTTCTTTTCTGTGTCTTCCACCTTTCTTAAGTCATCAAAGTAAGCTTTAATTACGCCCTTTCTTCCCAAATATGACAGTCTAACTTTTTCCAAATCTTGCAAAGAAGAAGCACTCTCAATTTCGAAGACAGCCTTATCTTCAAGTAAAGGTATTTCATTCAGTAGCTCTTCATTCATCTTAGAAACGCTAGCTTAAACTTTAATTATAGTAAGATCTCAAATATTATCAACAATCCGAAAAACTACTCTATCTTAATTATTAACCTATTAACTAATTATTCTTTTTATTTGATTTTACATTAAAAAATTAATAAGTAAAATATGCACAGTAGTAATGATGAAACTAAGAAAAAGCATGAAATAGATGATTTACCTAAATTCTTTAAGGAGAAATCTAAAGAGATAGGTAAAGCTTTTTCTAATAAGGTAGTGGAGATCAGTATTATTCGCTCAATAAGTGTTACAAGTGACGAGCAAGAATTTTCGTTTAAACTAAGACTATTAACTATAGTGGATAAAGACACCCATAGTATATGGATTTTAAGGTAAGGCATCTAATTGATTTTTTTAAATCTGCCTTTCTCAAGAAAAGAACTTTACAGTTAACATAAAAATACCAAAAGAAAATAGTGAATTATGTGACAACCGCTGCGAAACTAATAATTATGAAACTGTAAAAGAATTTATAAGTAATGCTCTGCATTAATTCCTCCTACAGGGAATAACTCTACAAACAGAAGTTAAAAAACATTAACCAGAATAACTTGCACGAAATAGAGTAAAACTGAGTAAACTGTGGTAAGTATAAGTAAAGGTTCTTCTGGCTAAGGTGTAGCAAGCCACAGAAAGCAAATTACACATGCACCAGTAGTTATCGCTGCAATGTGTGACACGTCTCTTGGTTTAGGCCTTTTCTTCACATACCTAATTTTTAAACACAATACAATTCTTCTTTCGGCAATCACTAAAACCTCTTACACGAAAGCAGAAGGCTTTGACTTACTGCCTAATACCTTAAGAGACAAAAAGGAATGAGATAATACAAAAAGACGAAATCAACAAACGAGAAACAGATGAAACTACAGAGCTTTCTGATATAGATCAAATTAGGTTACACACAGAATATTTTAAGGCTAATAGAAGAAGTCGAAAAAGCAGACCGAAGAACTATCAGAAGAGGCAAAACAATCTATCATAAAGCAAGCTCAAATTAATATCAGGTTAACTATGATAGATAACTTGACTGAGTGTAGGGAAAAAAACTTGATAAAATATTTGTTGAAGTGATAAGTGGATATAAAAATCATGATCTAGAAACATTTGACGATATTTTCGACTCAGTGTTCAAGATTGTTTATTTTCAAGATAAACAATTACATGAAATATTAGATTCTGGTGAGATATCAAAAGTATTAGAAATACTAGAAATACCACACCCATCTGGTAAGTCCTTTTTTCTAAAAGAATACCTACAAAAGCAAGTATGTAGAAAAAAAAGAGCAATTACTCAAAATAGTTTCAGGCATTTCCACACAACAATTTTTTCCACAACTTACAAACATTTCTCATGAAAATAAGAACTCTTTACCAAACAAAAACCATAAATCCTTTACCGGAAACAAACAAAGTTGAAACTCTCTAGTTACTAATACCGCTCTCAAATCACCACTAAAAATTGTCTTTTCCTCAAAAGAGGCTTATTTTTGTTTGTTTTTGATAGCGCCTTCTATTTCAATGCTCTGCTTATCATGTCATTTATCATTAGGAAATAGTGTCAACTTAAAGGGATTAGTGCAACCAGAAAAAACAGAAAGTACTGGATTAGTGTTGAACATAGAATCACCAATATTAATCATATTATGTATCTTGAGTGTGGCTTACTTTATATATTCTGAATATTCAGTAGAATTTACTAAAAAGATAAGTAAAAACGATCCTTTTTCTCGCGCTTTAAAAAACAGAAATAAGCTGTTTAAAAGATTTTTCATGATAAGATGATTTTATTTTCACTATATGTTTAAAGGGATTATTACGAATATTGGGACTATAATTAATACTACCATCCGTTCTAATTCTGACCAAATCTTTCATATTAAAGCACAAAATTTATCCTCTATACATGAGGGAGATTCAATAGCTTGCTCTGGCGTGTGTTTAACTGTTGTTGACATAATTAATGATATATTTACAGTCCAAATTTCTCAAGAAACTATGAAGGTTTCTAACCTGGGTGCGTGGAAGGTAGGAAAAAAAATAAACCTAGAACAAGCAATGAGATTGAGTGATAAGATTGATGGCCACCTGGTTCATGGTCATGTGGATGAAACAGCGAAAATTCTAACAATTAATCAAAATTTGGGTTCTCATGAAATCAAGCTATCGTGCCCACAGGAATTAATTAAATTCGTTGCAAAAAAGGGATCTGTAACTCTAGATGGAGTCTCCCTCACAGTAAATTCAGTTATTGGTCGAGAGTTTACCGTAAACATTATTCCCTACACATGGCAAAATACAACCTTTCAATATAACAAAGTAAATGATTATCTGAATTTAGAGGTTGACATGATTGCTCGGTATTTAGACCAGCTGATACAGTATAAATACAATTAATTTTACAATTTTGTTGTTTGCAATTATTATATTTTGAAAATCATATAGTGTATAATATGCTTTTCGATTGTCTCATTATCTTCATTATCGTTGTATGCATAATAATCTCAATAACTAGAGGTTTTATAAAAGAACTATGCGCGCTAATGTTTTTATTTTTGTCGGCCTTTCTTACAGCTAATCATTATGATTTCTTCACTATAAATTATAGTAAGTATTTTAACTCTAAAGCTATGCAGAACATATTTTCTACAATTTCTGTATTTATCATATTCAATCTTATATTTATGATAGTAAATAACTGGCTAATGTACATATTAACACCTATAAGGCTGGGATTAATTGATAGAGTTACTGGAACTTTTGTTGGAGCACTCAGAGGAGTACTGCTTTCCTATGTACTATTCTTTGCTATGCACTTATATTGCTACACAGTGCATGACAAAAAAGAAGAACAGTCCAAAATAGAAGCGGAAGATATACTGCCTAATTGGATAATAAATTCGTATTCTTATCAGGCTTTATTTGCAACAGTAGAAGACATAGTTGATGTGTATGTACCAGAGTCGTTGATACTAAAAATAAAAGAGATTGGCGAAGGAATGGCTAATCAAGAAAAGCTTAAAGGTGACAAGAAAGAAGAGTAATACCACGTTTTAGGGGTAATTGGCGACTTTTGGAGGATGTTCTATACCATCTACTCTCGAGTTTGGTACTAGACTTTATAACATTATACAATGCAAAATCCATACAAACTAATCCAATAATTTCCCCAATTACTGCTATTATAAGCATTTCTAGAATATAAGATACAACACCGCTGACTACTATAACAGTACTGCGCCAATACTACCAACCTGAGGCATCTGTCTTTACTGAGTCGCTTTTGTTTATGGTTCTTCATCTGTGGGATTCCCTTTGCTAGATCCACTATCAAAACATGGCTTTATTCCAGTAGAAGAGGAGACCTTGAAAGTGTTTAGCTCTTGATCAGCAGTTTCTGTTGAAGTAAGTGATATTATCTTTTTTACTTTCTTCATTAGTAGCTCAAATATCACTAATATTTTCTATTGGAAGTACAGGATCAGCAGTACCTTTTGTTGCATTCAGGCTATTTTCATGTTCTTCAAGAACTTCTTTAATATTTTCACAAGCTGACGTATCAGTAGTTTCGGTATTATCAATTGCGAAGTAGTCGGAATGCAGTCATGTTTTACAGTTGCTGTATCAAGACTATCTTTATCGTTTTCGTGTGAAGCTGGGTTATTAGCTGGAATAGTTACAGTATTGGTAGCAGTTTTTTTGGTAATAGTGGAAACGGTTTGCTGCTCTACAGTTATTTTTATACTAAAAATATTAACAAAATATTTTCATCTTTAGCTGCTATTAAAAATTTTATCTCGAGCATAACCATTCTCTCCCGGTACAATTAAGCGGAGTATAAGTTCCTATTGGTACCACCTGAAAATTTTACGGTCATTTTCTCGCTCAGCACTTCCTTTAAAAGCTCTTGTTTTTTAGCTTCTTCTAAAAGATCTTTAACAGCCTGATATTTTTATGGCATATGACAGGGTACAGCAGAGAAAACCCCTACTTTTCTTCTTGATCATTGAAAGATACCGTAATTGTTAAAATTTTCTTTGCGTTGTTACCAGATTTCTTTAATATACTAGCAATATTTTCTTCTTTTTTTATTTTTTTTGCTAGCTCAAGAATTTTTTGTTTATTTTCATTTGTTAATTTACTCCCATTATTTACTAACTCATAAGCTATATTCTCTCTAGGATTTTCTATTTTTTCCATAACATATTTCCTTTTCTATAACATCCGCTTCTATAAATTGATTATGTTAATAACCTATGGATGTCAATTAGAGCACTGATCCCACAACTATATGAATATTGTAATTTCAGGAATCCAAGTAGCTCATAGAAATGCAAAAATTACTTGACACATTTTGCTAGTTCTCTTATCATGAAAATGGAGTTATTTTATATAATTTTCTAATCTTAGCAGATTAATAAGCTGAAACTCGCTTATAAAGCACTTAAGGCATTACCCAACGTCAAAATTTTTAAAGTAAAGAGTTGATAACTAGCTACTCTGGATTTTTTTTGCCTTTTTTTCTGCTTGGTAAGTTCCTTAAATATTTGCAGCTAAAAGTTATACTAAAGATCAACTATGTCTTGTACCTCAAAAAATATCGGATTACACTAGCCTATCCGATAGGCCTTGAACGTACGAGTTTTGAATTTTAGAATATTATTTTTTTAACATTGCTGCAAGAGCTAAAAATCCTGTATATATTAAAGTCTGAGGAATGTTTTTAAATATGGAAGTTATTGCAGAAAATAGAAAAGCAAGGTTTGAATACTTTATCCTAGAAGAGTTTGAAGCAGGTATGGTCCTTTTAAGTAGTGAAGTTAAATCTCTTAGAGAAAGAAAAGTAAATATTTCTGATGCTTATGTCACTGAAAAAAATGGTGAAATATGGCTGCACAATATGCACATTGCAGAATATAAAGCTGCAAACAAAAAAAAACATAAGCCGAAAAGGGAACGTAAATTGCTTCTGCATAAAAAAGAGATAAATAAATTAATCAGTCAGATCAAGACTGCTGGAGTTACTATTGTGCCACTTTCAATTTATTTTAATGACAAAGGATTAGTAAAAACTAGAATTGCTATTGTGAAAGGAAAAAAACTTTATGACAAAAGAGCAACCATAAAGCAGAGAGAGTGGAATCGTGCAAAAAGTAGATTGTCTAAAAATAACCTATAGTAAAATATGTCTTTAAGTCCAGCAATTTTTAGCATCGGTCCTGTCTCTATACATTGGTATTCTTTAGCATATGTTTTAGGTATAGTCTTTGCATATTGGCATTTACATAAGTTGGACGAGCAAAAAATATTTACTAAGAATTTTTATGATTCACTGTTAACAGCCACTATTATAGGTATTATTCTTGGAGGCAGACTTGGCTTTGTATTAATATACGATCCAATCTCCTACATAAACAACCCTATTGAGATATTGAAGACTTGGAAAGGAGGAATGTCATTTCACGGTGGTGCTATAGGAGTTTTGTGTGCGGTGATAATTTCATGTAGAAGATATAATATTCCTATATTTTACACACTGGATCTAATTTCTTGTGGAGTTCCCATAGGTTTGTTTTTAGGCCGCATAGGCAATTTTGTAAACGGAGAGTTGTTTGGCAGGGTTACAACTATGCCATGGGGCATGGTATTTCCAGAGAGTGGTGATAATTTACTGCGCCATCCAAGTCAGCTTTACGAGGCGTTTTTTGAAGGATTGTTGTTTTTCGCAATTGCAAATTCACTGTTTTTTTTGACTAGAATAAGACTATATCACGGTACATTAACTGGTATTGCAGTTATATGGTACGGAACAGTGCGTTTTGTGGTTGAGTTTTTTCGTGAACCAGATTATCAAGTTGGTTATTTGTGGCTTGATTTAACCATGGGACAGTTGCTTTCAATATTTATGACTCTGCTAGGAATAATCGTGTATTTGAGTGCATTAAATTCGAAATTTAATACTAAATCTGTCGCATAGGGAAAAGCAAATATTTGCGCAGTTACGGAAGTGAGCTGCAAATTATAACAAACGCAGTAGCGCAATCTCCATCGTCACTGAGAGAAAGATGAATCATGTGGTCTTTGAAGATGAAATTCTTGCTAACAGTAAGATGCGGCTTTCCTCTTACGTCATTGTATATTTCTATATCTTTCATTATAATGCCATGGCTGAATCCACCTAGTGCCTTAACAAAGGCTTCCTTTGCTGCAAAGCGTTTAGCAAGATACTTTGCTTGCATTTCTTGGCTGTTGTATTTTCTGCTTATCTCTATTTCCTGCTCGGTATAGATTTTATTGAGGAATTTTTTCCCATATTTTTGTAATATTCTTAGTATTCTTGGTATATATACTATGTCAGTACCGATACCACGTATCATTTTACGTTAAAGTAGTTTATTGCTTCTTCAATCTGCACTTCCTCTACCTTTCCAGTTGCTCTATTTTTTATTTCAATTATATTTTCACTTACTGCTTTCTTCCCAACAATTATTTGCCATGGCAAGCCTATGAGGTCCATCTTAGCAAATTTTACTCCTATACTTCCTTCTGTATCATCATAAAGCACTTCGTCACTTTTTAAAGTACTGTATATTTTATTTGCAATCTCTACATATTCAGCCGTTTTTGTCTGTAAGTTGATTAACCCAACCCTGAAAGGAGCCACTGCTTCTGGCCAGGTAATTCCTTTATCATCATGGAAAGCTTCTATTATTGCACCAACGAGCCTTGAAACCCCAATACCATACGAACCCATATGTATATTGACATTTTTTCCATCCTGCGCAGTAACCTTTGCATTCATTGGCTTTGAATATTTATCGCCGAAATAAAAAATGTGCCCTATTTCAATGCCCTTACTAACATTTAGCTGCTCTTGCGGTACAGGGCAAGTTTTAGGATCATGTATATCATCTGCAACTGCATATATACTCTTTAAACTTTTAACATCCTCACTTTCTAGTAATTCAAAAAATTTGTTGTCATAATATAAAGTGCTTTCGCCAGTGCTTGCCAATATATGAAACTCGTGACTCAAATTTCCTCCGATTAGCCCTGTATCCGCTCTCACTCCAATTGGAATAAGCCCCATGCGTTTGAAGATTTTTATATAAGTTTTGTACATCAAATTATATGAATTCAGTGCGCTTTCATAATTTACGTTGAAACTATACGCATCCTTCATCAGAAATTCCCTACCTCTCATAACACCATAACGTGGCCTTACCTCATCACGAAATTTCCATTGAATTTGATATAAACAAAGTGGTAAATTCTTGTAACTCTTTACTATATCTCTAATTAAATCAGTTGCCACTTCCTCATGCGTTGGACCAAAAAGCATGTCTTCTTCATGCCTATCCCTTATACGCAACATTGTCTTACCGTAATCGTCATAACGTCCTGATTCCCGCCAAAGACTTGCCGGCTGTACGCAAGGCATTAACGCTTCAATTGCACCAGACTTATTCATCTCATCCCTGATGATGCCTTCAATATTCTTTAGCACACGCAGACCGAGCGGTAACCACGTATAGATGCCAGATGCTATCTGTTTTATTAAACCTGCACGTAAAGAATATTGATGGGAGATAATTCTAGCATGAGCAGGTTTCTCCTTTAAAGTTGGCAGATAATATTGAGATAGACGCATTTAATAAATCTGATTGTATTAAGCAATCTTAATACAATCAGACTTATAGGTAAACTTATTTTGAAAAAGGAGGAAAGTTTGCGGTGCTTATCTTTTAGCTATTGTTTTATAAGAAAAGCTCTAGATTCTTTTTGTAAATTAACACACTTTAAATTTGGCTTAGGCGGCACCGGTGGTGGTTCCTTTTGTAAATTAACACACTTTAAATTTGGTTTAGGCGGCACCGGTGGTGGTTCCTTTTTGTTTGACCAGCAACTTGAAGAAGTTGCAGTTTCAGGCTCTTGTTGATCTGCATCATCATCAGATATATAACCACTGCTAGGAGTTGCACTGCTTTTTTCATCGTATGGCTGAGAATTTGAAGACGTAGATTTTCCCCTGCGTTTTGTCAGCTTTTTCTCTCTCAATTCTTTCTGTTTATCAACACTCCTATCACTCCAATCACCATTATCACTGTAGTTAGAACGATCGCTTTCACTATCTGAGAACTCAATTGCTAATCTTCGATATTTAAGTTTTTCAAACAATGCAGTACTAGAATATCCACCTACGTTATCGCTTGATTGCTCTTTTTTATCATCTTTCATTGCTGCCTGTTTTTTTAACTTCTCATCGCGTTCTTCCTTGGTTAAGAGTTTTGTCCCTTGCCTTATCTGCTTAAGCATAGCATTACGGCTATCATCATACTCAGGTGTCTTTACAGGACCACTAATTTTTTTTAGTTTTGTATTTTTCACCCCTGCAAATAAACCAGCACTACTCGGTTGAGTTAATGAAATTTGAGAAAACAGAGGAGGTGGCGGGGGGGGTGGTGCAGCACCTGCATCTTGTGATAATGGAAGTGATAGTAGCGGAGGTAGTGCATTATTTAATAGAAGCGGAGCAGACAATGAGAAAGTTTTTGTACCACATATTGGCGAAGATGATGAAAAAGAAATATGTTTATTTAGTTCATTTTTCAGAGCACCATCCTTACACACAGATTCTTGTGTTAGCCCATAAGATACAGTACACTGCTGGCCAGATCGATCAAGTGCTTCTCTACTGGGACCTGCTTCTTTCTTATTACCAGCTATAGAAACGGCAAGTTTAATAAGGTATGCTGCTGAAACCAGTGCAATAACCATAGAAACAGCAAAAATTGCTAACGGAGCTGCTGTAACAGCACTGGAACTAGAAACTGCTGCAATAACATAAGAAAAATATTGACCAGCCGTGAAGCTCAATACAGATGATGATAAAATAGCAATTAAAGGTCCAAAATTAGATATACGCATTTTTTTCCTCACTATTAATATAGCATTAATAATAGTAAATTATCAATGATTGTCAACAATTTATAGATAAATTAACATTCGTGTAAGATAATATATGACCAGCAATAGCCCATACAATATTCACCCTTTAAGCATATACCGCAATATTTCATTGGCCATAGCAACATCTTGGCGTGGGGCTTTGCCGTACTCTATGAATACAGAGATTGCATAGCGCGGGTCATGGTAAGGGCCATAAGCGATGAATAATTTATGACTTTCACCCTTAGAGTTTATCTCTGGTGTACCGGTTTTGCCGGCAATTCGTATACTGCTTAGCCCTTTTCTATAGGTTCCAGCTTTAATATTCACCATGTTAAACATAGCTTTTCGAACTATACTGAGATGCTCATGAGCTATATCAATATCAGGAAAATCTTGCATCGTTTTACTCATTTCAATGCGGGGAATCACCTCCTTTCCTGTTGCAATTCTTGCCGCAAGAACTGCAAGCTGCAGTGGTGTTGTAAGCACATACCCTTGCCCTATAACTAAGTTGACAGTGTCACCTAAATACCACTCCGAATATAGCTTTCGTGTACGCCAATCTTTATCAGGCAACAATCCTGGAGCTTCTTCTTTAAATGCTCCAATTAGTGGCCCACTTCCGATACCAAATTTTCTTGCCATTTCTACTAGAGAGTCTACACTTATTTTTTTTCCTATATTATAAAAGTAAGTGTTACATGATAAAGCCATTGCTTCATTTAAAGATACATATCCATGGACTTTGCTTTTCAAGCAACAAAACCTCCGCTCACCTATTTTCATATAGCCTACACATGAAAATTTCTCTTCTGGAGTGATTATTCCATCCTTTAGACCCGCAAGTGCAACTATTATTTTAAATATCGAACCAGGTGGAATTTGATACGATAATGCACGATTTACAAGTGGTAATGAAGGAGTATTTAAACCTTCCCAAGCCTCATTTGATAGTTTGTTAGCAAAAAGGTTATTATCGTAAGAAGGTGAATTATATAATGTTAAAATTTCTCCGTTACCTACATCAATCGCCGTTACAGAACCTTTGTGACCTTTAAATATCTCTGCAATTTTCTCTTGCAGATCAATATCAATTGTTAGCTGTACATCTTGTCCGTCCTGTTGTGGTATGCTTGATAATTCTCTCACGATGCGTTTTTTAGAATTTATTTCCTGCTCAGATCTCCCTGGCTTGCCTTTCAATATATGATCATATGTATATTCAATACCACTGATTCCTGCTTCGTTTATGCCTTGCTGTTTTTTCGTATATCCTAGTGTATGAGAACATATTGAACCGAACGGATAGTGACGTTTATAAAGAGCGGTTATTTTTGTTTCTGACGATTTTGTTACATTAGATTCAATTTCTGATAATGTTTCCCAATCAACTTCTTCACTAGAAATTTTTTGCTTATCGAACAAAACAATGTACGAAATTTTGTCTACTGCAAGTTCAATGCCATTCCTATCTAAAATTCTGCCACGCTTAGGCATAATAGCAGCAACTCGTATCCTGTTATTGTCAGCCAGCTTTTCGTATTTTTGTCTGTTTCGTATTTGTAAACTATATAACCTACAACTAAAAATTGTGGAAATGGTAAGCTGAATACCGCCTAATATAAATGCCCTACGATTAAAGACTTTGTTTTTTATCCACATAAAATTTTTTTAAATACACCCTCTCCCATTGATACACCTTTAGCTTTACAAACTCTTTCCTCCCATTCACTTAAGGTAACAAATTCATAACCCAATTTTTTTAGTATTTTAATAATCTGAGGCAAAGCCTCAACTGTATTTGATTTATTATCGTGATCATGGAACAGTATGATTGCTCCATTATGTACGTTACCCACAACCCTATCAACTAAGATCTCTGGTTTATCGCCCTGCCAATCCAGAGAATCAACCGTCCATAATATTGAACACATGTTCAATTGATTAGTATTTTTGATTAGATTATCGTCATGACATCCATAAGGTGAACGAAACCATTTCACATCCCGTTCTATTGCATTTTTAATTACCATATTTGTCTTTTCCAGTTCTTGCAATTGTTTCTCACTTGAGAGTGATGTCAATTTCTTATGTGACCAGGAGTGATTGCCTAGCTCATGACCAGCATTATAGATTTTCTTTACTATCTCAGATGTTTTTTTATTTATGCGTTCACCAAGAAGAAAAAATGTTGCTTTTGCTTTATAGTTCTCTAAAATATTAATAATATTATTCACTCTATTGCTAGATGGCCCATCATCAAATGTAAGCGCGACAAACTTGTCACTGTTATTTAGCAATTTTTTTATATTACTTAAATTTTTATGTGATAGATCCAAATTACAACTGAGTCCACGGTATGGTAAATTAAAATTACAATCATCGCAGAAAGTTGCGCTCGGGTATAGCAAAAGAAAAGTTGTTATTAACCATGCTTTCAGCCCCATCATCTCAATAACTTTAATCCCACCTAATCACATTATTGTAACTATAGACCTTAGCTTACAAAATCAGAAGCATCAACTTTCTTCTGCAAGCAAGCAGCAATAACAGTATTTATCATCAAGAATGCAATGGTCATCGGGCCAACGCCCCCGGGTACTGGTGTAATAGCTTTGGTTTTTTCTTTCACTCTATCAAAGTCAACATCACCTATAAGTTTTGTCTTTCCCTCTATACTTACACTATTTATGCCAACGTCAATCACTATTGCTCCTTCCTTTATCCAGCCTTCTTGGACAAAATTTGGCTTTCCAACTGCTGTAACTACTACATCCGCTTTAGAGCAATATTCAGCTAAATCTTTACTCTGTGAGTGCAAGATGGTAACAGTGCAGTTTTCTTGCAACAATAGATGAAACATTGGCTTACCCACGATGTTTGATCTGCCAATCACCACTGCATTTTTACCTGAAAGATTAGTTTCAACCAACTTAATTAAATGTAAAGCACCTTTAGGAGTGCAAGGTACAAGGCAATTTTTTTCACCTTTAACTAATTTACCAACGTTTTCACGATGAAAGGCATCTACGTCTTTTTCAACACTTACTGTGTTAATCACTTTGCTTGCATTAATGTGATTTGGTAAAGGTAGCTGTACTAAAATGCCATTTACAAATCGATCATTATTTAATTCATTAATTTTTTCAATTAATTCATTTTCCAAAATATTATCAGGCAAGACAATAGTCTCAGAACTTATACCTATTGATTCTGCTTTTTTTTGTTTATTACGAACATAAACCTGACTTGCTGGATTGTTGCCCACGAAAATTACTTTAAGGCAAGGAAAAATGCTGTGCTCTCTTTTTAAAACATCAATTCTTTGCGATAACTTCTCACACAGGCCACTTGCTATTTTTTTACCGTCAATGATAATTGTCACTTGCTATACTCCTTGCCATTCTTTGAAGTCAGGTAATTTGATATCAAACAAACTCAATACTTTGCTAATAGAGTGACTTATAATATCCTCCAATGATTTTGGTTTAGTATAGAAAGCAGGCATTGGTGGAGCAATTATTGCTCCCATCTCCGTTAATTTCAGCATGTTTTGTAAATGACCAAGGTGTAGCGGTGACTCTCGCACTATGAGAACTAATTTTCTTCTTTCCTTTAGCGTTACATCTGCAGCTCTTGTTAACAGATTGGAAGTAACACCTGATGCAATTTCGGACATTGTTTTCATAGAACATGGAGCAACAATCATCCCTGAAGTCTTAAATGAGCCACTTGCTATTTTTTCTCCTATTTTTTCTTCAGAATAGTAAAAATCTGCAAGTGATGTAATATCTTCAAGTCTTTCTGTAATTTCATGAGCTATAGTTGTTTTTCCAGCACGGCTTATTACTAAATGAGTTTCGCAATCAGCACCTTTTAGTGCCTTCAAAATATGCATACCATAAATAGAACCAGATGCTCCACTTATTCCAATTACAATTCTGTTATTCACTTAGTTTTCTTCGCAACTCATTCCCAATGCACGTTTATAAGTATTAAGCAATATTTCTTGTTCTGCTCTGTCACCATCTTCCATTTTTCTCAGCCTAATAATTTGTTTCATCACTTTTATATTCCAACCTTTATCTGCGGCTTTTGCATATACATCATGAATCTGATCTTGCACATTCTTCTTTTCTTGTTCAAGTTTTTCAATCCTCTCTATATAACCCTTTAACTCCTCAGCTATTACTTTTACTGCGTCTCCCATAAAATCCAATTAATCAATTGCTGTTACAGTATTATCAGTTTTTACTTGTACTTCAATGACAGTAATAATATTTTTATCTTTTTTTAAAATCCTAAAGTAAAAACCAAACATGGAAAATTCCTCGCCCTCGTCAGGAATACGCTCTATCTCATTTACAATCATACCAGCCAAAGTTGTAGCTTCTTCGTCAGGAAGATCCCAGTGTAACTGTCTGTTAATATCCCTAATAGTAGATTTCCCTTCTATGTGATACACATTATCAGACATCTTCTTTATAAAATTCTCCGTGATCAGGTCATGTTCATCGGAAATTTCTCCAACTATTTCTTCCAGTATATCTTCAAGGGTTACAATTCCTTGCAGCGCTCCATACTCATCAATAACAAATGCAAGGTGTTTCCTATTTTTACGGAAGTTATGAAGTTGTACACTGAGCGGTGTACTTTCCGGTAAGAAACAAGGTTTTGACATAACTTGGGCAATGTCAACCTCCTCTATTTTATTATCCTTTTCACGCAAGGCATTTATTAGATTTTTCACATGAACTACTCCGACAATGTTATCTAGTTCCTTTTGCCATAAAGGCACTCTACTATGACTGCTGGTTAAAATTTCTTTTATTAATTCTTCTTTATTTCGATCTATATCAAGAGAAAATAGGTTTCTCCTATGGGTCATAATTTCTGATATTTCTGTCTCAGCTAAATCAAGTATGCTGCTTAACATATCCAAATCTTGTTGTAACATTGTTCCTTCACTGCGGTGAAGGGCAATCATGTTACGCATTGCATCCGCTGCAGATATTGCCTCCCTGTTTTTATGAAACCCACATAATTTTAAAATGAAATTAACAATAAACTGAATGCCTAACGTCAATGGGGAAAAAATCTTGACAAAAAACAGTACAAAATAAGCAGAGAATGACGTAAACTTTTCAGGATTTTGCATAGCATAAGTTTTTGGTAGCACCTCACAGAACAGTAAGATACAAAACGTCATTACAATTGTTGATAGAAAAACACTTTCATTTCCAAAGAGATTTATAAATATTGCTGTAAATAAAACGGAACAAGTAATATTAATAATCGTATTCCCAAGTAATATTGTCCCTATTGTTAATTCTTTTTTATTTAATAAGTGGTCTATTATCTTGGCCCTTTTATTGCCGTCTAGTTTTAGCTTATTGACTCGAGAACGACTAACAGAGGTTAAACCTATTTCTGCTCCTGAAAATAAAAACGATAAAATCAACAAAACAAAAATTATCGATAATATTGAAACCAATAACCAATCCATTAAAGTATGATGTTATTGAGACTAAAAACAGAGCTAATTTTATATATTACAAGAAGCATTTGCAAGTTTGAAGTTTTATATGGTGGATTTTATATGTTTAAAATGCTTATATAGCTTTAATCTTAAAAAATAAATTATAGAGTATATCATATGCTGCGTCCATATGTTTATCCTCAACGATAAGTGGAGGGGTTATTTTTATTACCCTATCATTCAAAACTTTAGTCATTGTTAAACCTTGATCAAGAGATCGACTGACAATTTTATCAGCCAAAGGGTCCTTAAGTTCTATTCCTGCTAACAAACCTTTTCCACGAACTTCGGAAATTATCTTTGAAAACTCTTCAGCTAAAAGCAACAGTTTTTCTTTTAGATATTTACTAATTTCTTAAACATGATTAAAAAAGCTTTTTCCCAGCATTATATTGAGCACTGCATTACCAACAGTCATAGCAAGTGGATTACCACCATATGTTGATCCATGTGTTCCTGGAGTAATCGCCTCCGCTATATAATCTTCTACTAAACATGCAGCTAGAGGAAACCCATTACCCATAGCCTTTGTACAAGTTAACATGTCAGGTTCAAATTTTATATTTTGATAATGAAATAAAGAACCGATACGTCCATATCCACATTGCACTTCATCAAAGCATAGAATTATTTCTTGAGCTTTTGTTATTTCTCTTACTTTTTGAAGATACCTTACATCAAGTGTATACACTCCACCTTTGCTTTGTATGGGCTCTAAAAACACAGCAGCTGTTTCATTGCTGATTTTTCCCTCTAGTGTTCTGACGTCATTCCTTGGCACTTTATCAAAGCCAGAAAGAAGCGGAGCGAAACCTTCGCGTGATTTTTTATTTCCCCCAGCAGAAATCGCAGCAATACTGCGACCATGAAACCCTCCTTCGATTGTAATGATAAGATTACGCTTTTCTTGTCCCTTTGAATAAAAATAATGGCGAATAAATTTAATTGCGGCTTCTGTTGCTTCAAGCCCACTTGAGTAAAAAAAAACTTTGTCTGCAAAAGTAAGTGCTGCTAAACACTCAGCAAGCTTTTCTTGCTTAGGAATAGTGAAAATATTAGAGCAGTGTCACAATTAACCCAATTGCTCTTCTAGCTTGTCTGCAATGTACGGATGGCAGTGTCCTAAAGAGGTTGTAGAAATACCCGCAGCAAAATCTAAATATTTCTTACCGTCTCTATCAAAAAGATATACTCCTTCCCCTCTAACCATAGGGGTTTCAAGTCTGCTATATGCGTTAATAATATAACTCATTTTAAGTGTTATAGTATTATCCACAATCTCGTAACTATAGCTATACATCATTATCAACAAATAATTAGTATTTGTAAATTAACTACATCTAAAATATAGAACGTGGAAGGAGGTAAAAGTGCGTTTTGAATTAGAAAAAGAAGATGCTCCAAGGTAATGTCTGCAGTAACGCAAATTGTTATGTGATAACTACTAAAGTAAGAGTAAATAGTAAAACGACACTTAGTTTTCCTACTGTATCTTATGTTACTATCGGTGAGCTTACAGATCAGCGTTTTATTATGATTGACTATAGTCGCGGGGTACATAAGGTACTGAATCATTTTCTCAAGGGCTACAACTAAAGCTAAAAACAATAAAAAATAATAATAAGTTAGCTTTAGTTACTAGCTCAGATGAACCTTACTATTATTACTATAATGAAAGTTGTAATGGTATAATCTCTTAATAATATAGCTACTATTGGTCGTATATCTGAAAATAGATAAATAGTTAATATGTTTATATATTCGATCATGAAAGGTGTAATGTTCCTACGAATTACTGGAAAACAGTAAGATTTTAATAGATTCAAACAATATAACGAGTAGTGAAAATATAAGCTCTATTTTTAAAAATCTTAAATTTTTGCCTAATAATAGACTTGAGGTACGAATTGGAGAGAACTTTTTTAAAGAATCGCAATTTGTATACAAAGCTTATAAGAACGTTGAAATACATGATTATATTGGCATAAGATTGATATACTGAACAATGCTGTCCCAACATTCGACAGGAGAGATGGTAACTTCAAACTATTCCCTTCTCATAAAATAGAGAGCTTGGAAGAAAAAGATAGTAATTTTGCAATGGAAAAGCCAGGTAATAACTACGTTGGCTGCATATCAAGTGAAAATGGTGAATGTAAAAACTTTTATGATTTAAAACTCAATTTTGTAAAATATAACTCTGGTAATAACTCAAGTTTATATCCTTATTATTATAACTTAGAAAATTTCGGTAACTTTTTAGAGGTTGATGTGAAACTGAGAGAACTTATAGGTTTGAAGAAAGGGTTGAAAGACTAGAAAGTGAGTTAAACCCTTTGGGAAATATGGTTGATACTTTACGGCTAGATGTAGACCAAGTGGACTTTCTGGTTCACAGGTTATCCAGGTCCAGCTGGTCCTAAAGGTGAACCAGGTTATGTCTATCAAAGTCCAAAGGAAGAAGATGGAATTAGGTGCTGAAGTGGCTGATCAGTTTTTGAGTGAGATGAATCAAACGAAAATTAAAATTCAGGATGCTAAAGAAGCAACAGAGACAGCTAGAAATGTTTCTAAAAGCTTCGCTCAAAATGCTAAAGATAAGAATACAGAACTACACGATAAAGTAGTGAATTTTACAAAAAAAGCTGAAACCGCAAGCGAAAATGCCGAAGATTTTGCTAGAGAAGCATTTCTATCAAAACAAAGTACTAAAACCCTTAAACAAGAAACAAAGGAACTTTAAATAAAGAAAAAGATATATTTTGTAAGACAAAACCTACAGATCAAGTTTGTATTGCATGTAGAAGAAGGAGAAAAGCTGAAAATTTTAACAGCCTAGTAGCAAGTGTGGCAAGTAGACCAATCTCACTTATATCTCAAGTAATAAATTTCTCTTATCCTTCTGTAAAACAAGATGAATATAAAATAGAAAATAAAATACAGGAGCTCAATCAAGTGGCAAAATGATAGATGCAAAAGTATTGGCAGAAACAGCTCCAAAATGCAGCATTTCAAAAAAAGTTTAAACTTTGATCCAATAGAACTACAGTCAACTATTGTGAGTAAGTCATTATCTAATGATGAAGACCCGTAACAAACTGTTGAAACTCTCATGCTCAGTTGCAAAAAAACCATGACCTCATTACAAACAAACTGATAGATTTTTGGCTATTTTAAAAGATTGCATGGAAAGGACTTAGAAAGCAACGAACAGTAAAGAGGTTTTGTTAACGCTAAAAAAATAGCAACAAGTAACCAAAAATTTTATGGATGATGTTACTCCTCTAAGTAGTCTCAGTGCCATTATCCGGGAGACTGCTGGCTATTTAAGGTGAAAAACTGTTAAAGTAAATTTTGGTAAAATAGTATGAAACAATACACATTTAGAATAGATAACAAAGATCCACTCTATAAAAAGCTGATTAAACTTCCTACTGCATACTACAGGTTAAAGCATGATGGCAACAAGCATAATATCCATTCAAACAATAATGTCATATTGGAAATAGGAAACAATACTAATGGTGTAAAATTAAGGTGGGAAAACGATAAAATAGTTTTACATAAAGGAAGTTCAGCCCTGTATTGAAAAACATAGAAGGTCAAGATTTTGGTGTTGGGTTATTATTTTACAATTCTGGAAACCCATTAACTGGAGTACTAAAATTCATTAATTTTTATGATGAAAATAATCTAGTGTTGCAAAAAGATCAAAGAAGAAACAGGCAGGCTTTACTTGACAGGGGACGATTGTTCTCAAACTATCTGCATATCAAACAAGGATGGTGCTTATGTCACAATGTATGGTGATAACGGTCCTATCACAGTGTCAATATAACAAAGTGATGCATTTACAGCAATAGATAGCTTAATCAAGGCTGGAAATCACAGCAGAAATTTACTTTGCAAAAAGGAAAAGAACTATCTTCTGATGTCTATGAAGCAAATATTGTTTTGAATGATAAGACAATGGCTACTTTACCAAAAATAGGTTACCACATGCTCAATGACCAATTAGTTATGCATAATCATGTTACAGAAGAGAAGGTAGTTATTAGCAGGGATTTCCATTTTTTAAAAGCCGTTAAATTTAGTGATGATTATAAACTGACCTTTTACAATGCGCTGGGAAATGAGTTCTTTGAATATAAAAAATACGACCTACAGTATTCAAACATTTCGGATAAGAATAAATTCATAGGTTTAAATTGTGCGAAAAAAATACAGTTTGAATCTCGGCGAGTTATTTAGTCACCGACCACCGTTTTTTATTAAGGAAGGATCCGCTGAACCAGTTTTTCATGGTTATCATTTAGCTAATGTGTTCGAATTAACAAGTAGTAAAAAAGTTAAAAATAGTTAAACTAATTAATGAATTTGATTATTTCAGTAAAAATATTCAGTTTAAGCATTGCAATTACCATGAAGGAATAGGTGCAACATTTATAATTCTTCCGACATGAATATAGAAAAAGAATACATAGTAACAAATACAAATAGCAAGTTCTCTCTAGGAGATAATAATTTGATTCTTCATACTATTCCAGAGTTATATCCATCGAATTGTAGAAGATCTTGACATAACTTTTAGCTACAAATTAAGAAGCTGTAACTGTTTACAGATTATAGGAATGGGTAAAGAACTAAGCAGCGACAGTTACCAGATTCTGTAACTTTTGAAAGGGATTTCGGCCATTTAGACGTGAAGTTAAAAGTATCCATTCAGCGGAGTAGCAAAATAAGATAGACAAGGTAGTATAAAAGATAACGATAGAGCAAAAGTGAGGTAATATGGTAAATCTTTTAGAACTTTACAGAAGTCTGGAGCAGAAAATAGCAAAGTTAGAAACAAAAATAGAAAGATTGGAAAGAGAGAATGAAAGTCTAAAGGCAGAGAACAAGACTTTGAAGATAGAAAATGCTGAGTTAAAGGAAAAGCTCGGTTTAAATTCAAAAAATTCATTATGTGATAAACCATACATCCACCAAGTTGATCTTCCGAAGATCGAGTCTTATGTAATGGAATATCAACTTACCGGAAGGTGTTATACCAGACACATTTAGGCCAAGGGTTAAGTTGATAATTGCAGCATTCAGCAAGTTTTATAAAAATTCGAAATATGGAATAGCGAATATTATAATGACATTTTCAATGTGAACATAAGTGTTGGTAGCATATCAAACAGTGAACATAGAATAGCTTCAAAATGTGAAGAAATGTATTAGCAGATTAAACAAGAAGTAAGTACAAGCAAAGTTCTTTATATTGACGAAACCAGCCATTACAATAAAGGTAAGCTTAGTTAGTGCTGGATGTTTACAAGTAATACGGCAAGTTTTGTAAAGTTGACAGAGTTAAGAGGAATGAAAGTTTAAAAAAATAGTAAATTCTGCAATTGTCATAGCTTAGTAATAACTAACAGGTATGCAGCATACGGTTATTTTACTGATAAAAAGAGACAGATTTGTTGGACTCATTTATCAAGAGATTTTGAAAGATTAGCCTATAGTTGTAACAGAGAAGTCAAAGTTCTCGCCTGTTATTTAAGAAACGTTGCTGCTGAGTTATTTGCACTAAAAGAGCCTTACTAAAGAATGAGATAGATATTTTAAGATTTGTCAGGCGTACCAGAAAATTGTGAAAGTGCACAAGGTATTACTTGAAGGAGATATCCCAGTTACCTAAAACAATTGGAGCCTCTCGAGTTGCAAAAAATATTTTGAAGTTGAAAGGACGATGTGGAAATTTTTGGATGAACCAGGAAACATTCTGCTAACGAACAACCATACTGAACGGCAAACACTGCATTATATCGTTTATACAAAAATCCATATTTTACATAATCGGGACAAAGAAATGCATTTTTTGAATGGGTAATTTCATTATACTTAACATGGAAACAAAAGGAGCTAAATCCTTTCCATAATCTCCTATCTATCGTCTCTCACACCGCTTAGCTGAATGGATACGAATTACACCCCAGGGTTAATTTGACGTCCAAAACTAGTTTACACAAATCCCATAGCGTGCCGGATGAAGCGTTTTTTAAGGAATTTTGAATTTTCAACTGCCATTAAGCCAAAATTTCTTAGTGTTTTAGCGCAGAATATTCTGTTGGAAAATATCCTATTTAATCCATCAGTTGCAAGCGCCATCGTAAAATTATCAAGACATCTATCACGTGAAATTTTCTTTAGTAAGTAACTACTACCAACATCAATACCAAATGCTTTTGCAGCAGTTATTTGCCTTACAACGCTCTCTGCATCTCTAATGCCAAGATTAAGCCCTTGACCTGCAACTGGATGGATTGAATGTGCTGCATCACCAATAAGCAAAACTCTGCTTTTATACAGCTTTTTTGCAGAAGCAAAACTCAGAGGATAAGATTTTCTTTCACCATCTAGTTTAACCTCTCCTAAATAAGAGCCAAACCTTTTCTTAAGTTCTATGATGAATTCTTCCTCAGATAGATTCATTAGCATTTTTGAAATTTCAGATTTTTCTGTCCAAACTATTGAAGAAGTATAGCCACTTTTCATCGGCAGAATTGCAAACGGACCGCCAGGAAAAAACTGCTCCACAGCTAAGTTTTGGTGGTGCAGCTCGTGCTTTACATTAAATACTATACTACTTTGTTTATAATCAAATTTTATTATTGACATAGAAAATAACCCTGGTAGTTTGGAGTTTTTGCCTTCAGCACAGATAAGTAGCGATGATATTAATTTCTGGTTATTGCCAAGGGTAACTTCCACGTATCCTGCATCACAAGTAATTGTTCTATAAGAGTGCAGAGAATATATATTTAGTTTATTTAAAAAATTGTTATTGATCGCGTTCCATATAACAGTGCTGTTGATAACATAACCCATCGGTTCTTCACTAACCATCTTATGGTTATAATGCACAGTGATTGGGCTATTTTCATCTAATATACATATATCAAGTATTGGCTCAGCCTCGCTTTCTATAAATTGCCAAATCCCTAACTTTTCCAGTATTTTTCTTGAGCCTTGGGAAATAGCAAATGCTCGATTATCGTCAATTATACGCGGCAAATTGTTTTTTTCAATCACGGCTACGGATACAGAGTTATTACTCAGGCCAACAGCAGTAATAAGGCCAAGTAACCCACCACCTGAAATGATTACGTCGTAACTCATTTTATTTATACCAATCCTAAAATTATATTTTATCTATTTTGAAAATAGTTTAAACAAACCTTATAGAACTCTATATGAAAGACCTAATATCTTTAGCAAAGTCTTCGTAAATTCCTGCTAAATCTTCACTTAGCATTAAAGGGTTTCCACAATCTGAAGCGTAACATATCTTTGGATCTAGAGGAATTCTGCCTAAGAGTTTGATTCCCAGTTCCTCGGACATTACTTTTGTACCATCTTTCCCAAATATATATATCTTTGAGTTGTCTTGAATAAAATAGCTCATATTTTCTACAATGCCAAAGATCGGTACGCTGAGCTTTGTAAACATATTATAAATTTTGCGTGCATCAACCAAGGCAAGCTCCTGTGGAGTTGAAACTATTATTCCTCCAGTTAAGTTAAAATTTTCCATCAAACTTAGGTGCACATCACCAGTTCCAGGTGGTGTATCAACTACTAAATACTCTATATCTGACCATTTCGTTCCCATTAGCAAATTGTAAAGCGCCTTCGTGATCATAGGCCCACGCCACATTGCTGCACAGTCCTTATCGATAAAATAGCCAATTGAAATAGTATGCAGTCCATACTTCTCTATAGGTATTATCCTACTACCCTGTATCTTTGGCTTTAATTTTTCAGCGCCAAGCATTTTGGGAATTGAAGGACCATATATATCTGCATCAACCAGTGCAACCTTATGTTTTAATTTTGCCAACGAGAAAGCAAGGTTTAGTGCAACCGTGGACTTGCCAACACCTCCTTTACCGGAAGCAACGACAATTATATTTTTCACTCCTTCGATATGCAGCTTAGCTCTTTGTTGTCCAGCTTGTTTTCGTCCAGCAGCAACCACGGTCACTTTTCCCACTCCTGGTATAGCTTTAACAGCTTTTTCACAATTTTTTCTTAATTCCTCATTTGCTTGTGTGTCACCAGAAATCTCAAGCACAAAGCCAATATCTTTACCTTTAATAACGATTGAGGATATTATGCCAAGAGCGATCACATCTTTACCACTTTTTCGCTCTATGACTTCTTTCAAGTTCTCTTTTACAACTTCTTCATTGATCATATAAGTCTTTTAGACGATTCCTTCCTGAAGTTGTTTAATCTGAGCCTGAGAAAGGCCAGTTATTTGAGAGATAATATTAATAGAAACGCCAGTTTTAAGTAGGTTTTTTGCTATCTTCATTGCCCAATTTTGATACCTTCCCCTTTAGCAAGATCAAGTTTGTATTCAAGGATGGCTGCCTCTTTTTGCAAATCCATTACTCTTTCTTCATAGACTACTAGATCTTTTTCATTCCAGCTAAATTTGTCCAATTCATCATATGTTAGCTTTAGCATTAGGAATTTTTCTACTATATCTCTTAGGTCTTTATCAGTAGTGTTCTCTGCATACTTAAAAAAGAAGTACCATCTCTCTATTGTACTCTCTAGCTGTTCTACCTTGCTTTTTGTAAACTTTGGCAACTCAATAAAGACAAATTGAAAGTCTTTTAAGTGATATCCATTGGTTTTTATATCTCGTATACTATGGGCAGAAATATACTCAACCTCCTCAGGAAATAGCGCACTATTGGAAATAGCAATAAAGAAGACTTTCTTTAAATTTATGTAATTGTTTGATTGTCTTGAGTAAGCTTTAGCAGCATGTAGTTGTGCACGTTTCTTGAAGCCTTTAGTTTTAGCAGCTTGTATTTTGACAATTACTTGCACCTCATTTTCATCTTTATAGAGTACATCGACAATATTTTGCTTTTTAGAGGCAATCTCAACGTCCATTATGGTGATTAAAAACTCTATGTCCTTATTTTTTTCAGTACCAAAGATACACCAAAAGGCTACATCATTTTTTGGATCTAGAAATTTAGAAAAAGCCATAATTAAATACAATTAAGAAATGTTAATAATTATACACTACTATTAGCAATTTTTCAACCTCTATCTACTCTTTATTCTTTGCCTTTTCTGCACGTCTACGTTCATTTGGATCAAGAAACTTCTTGCGTAGGCGTATAGATTTTGGAGTGACTTCCACTAATTCATCATCATCTATATACGCTATCATATCTTCTAGAGTCATTGTTTTTGGTGGGGTAAGTTTTATAGCTTCATCACTACCTGCAGCTCTCACATTTGTTAATTGCTTACCTTTTAGTACATTTATCTCCAAATCATTGTCACGACTATGCTGACCAACAACCATGCCACAATATACCCTGTCTTGTGGTTTAATAAACATGATTCCTCTGTCTTGCAAGTTGAAAATTGCATACGCCACGGCTTCACCTTTATCCGTAGAAATTAAAACCCCATTACGCCTTCTAGAAATTGGACCCTTATATGGAGCATAACTGTGAAATAGACGGTTGATTATACCAGTACCGCGAGAATCAGTTAAAAACTCTCCTTGATAACCAATCAACCCCCTTGATGGTACTAAAAATATCAACCTTGTTCTGCCACTACCAGAAGGCCTCATGTCAGTTACTTCACCTTTTCGGAAGCTGAGTTTTTTCATGATGATTCCACTATATTCATCATCTACATCAATTACTACTTCCTCTATAGGTTCAAGCTTTTTACCGCCTTCTTCTTTAAATAATACTCGAGGACGCGAAACTGAGAGTTCAAAACCTTCTCTTCTCATATTTTCGATCAACACTCCAAGCTGCAGCTCACCACGTCCACCTACTTCAAATGCTTCATCATTCGGTGTTGGAGTCACGGTAATTGCAACGTTTATTTCCGCTTCCGCATATAAACGATCCTTTATAATAGCAGAAGTAAGTTTTGTTCCTTCTTGTCCAGCAAAAGGTGAATCATTGACGCTGAGAGTAATTGCCATCGTCGGTGGATCAACCGGAGTTGAGCTTATTGCAGTTGTAACTTCTGGCGCCACTATAGTGGCTGAAACTGAAGCTTTTTCAAGTCCTGCAATCGCAATTATATCACCCGCTACAGCTTGCTCTACTGGAATGCGTTTCAAGCCAGAAAATGAAAGCAACTTAGTTAATCTTCCTCGTTTGATTACTTTACCATCAAGATCAAGTACCTTAAGATCTGAATTAACTTTTGCAATTCCTTGATAAATTTTTCCTGTCAATATTCTGCCAAGAAATTTATCAGATTCAAGCAGAGTAACTAGCATAGCAAAAGGTGCATTTCGATCATAATTGGCAGGTTTTATGTAATCTATAACTGTTGAAAATAACGGACTTAAATCTTTTCTTTTATCAGAAAGCTCTTTAATACACCAGCCGTTTCTACCAGAGGCATACAATACTGGAAAATCTAGCTGCTCGTTAGTTGCATCAAGATTAAAAAATAGCTCATATATCTCGTTCAGCACTTCATCAATCCTGCTATCTGGCCGATCAACCTTATTGATTATCACAATTGACTTCAAATCTGCTTTTAGTGCTTTTGACAATACAAACTTAGTTTGTGGCATGGGACCTTCTGCAGCGTCAACCAGCAGCAGCACGCCATCTACCATGCATAATACCCTTTCTACTTCTCCACCAAAATCTGCATGTCCTGGTGTATCAATAATGTTGATCTTTTCGTCACCCCACATTATCGATGTGCATTTTGCAAGTATCGTAATTCCACGTTCGCGCTCTTGATTACCACTATCCATTACCCGCTCTTGAACTTCTTGATTCTCACGAAACGTGCCACTTTGTTTTAACATGTTATCAAGTAAAGTAGTTTTCCCGTGGTCAACGTGTGCAATTATTGCAATATTACGGATTGATTTAAATTCATTCATTTTCTATCATTCCAAAATTAATTTAGTAATAAGTATACATGTAATATACTTGGAGTAAATAGAACTCTTGCATTTGGCAGCACGTTGAAAAACCCATTTTACAGGCCTTAAGAACCCTTATATGGGGATGTTTTAGACCTAAAATTTATCCTTAATCTTTATTTAAGTGACAAAAGCACATTATTAAACTAGGTGTGTTATGTTTAATTTTTCTTATATAGACACTCCATGTCTTTATAAATTTTTATCTACGTTAGCTGAATCTCGCTTATTAAGTAATGTAATAAGCGCCAAGTTTTTGAGAGAACAGTAAACAACTCACATTGCATTGTTCTTTTTGTCTTTATTTAAGAATTAGTTCAAAAATCAACTAATCTTCTTTTTTTATAAAGAAATTATTTGAAAAACTTCTGCATTACCCTTATCGTGACGTTATGGATATTTATAATTCCAAGGTTGACTACTTACCAAGCATATAAGACATTAATGTCAAGTTCCTACAAGAGATATCACTAGGGTTTCTTTTGCTTTTTTTCCTGCTTGGTGAGTTCCTTAAACATTTACAGCTAAAGCAATTTAAAAGTATCCAGCGTTTAAAACTTTTAAAATACTAATTTGCCCTGTTTTCATTTGGTTTAGGTTGTATAAAAAATTTAATATACTGCGTTTCGTAAGGAGCCTATAGATAAATACTTCTTGTGCTTTAGCTCTGGTTAGTTTATTCTTTAAGTGGGGGGTATAGCTCAGCTGGTAGAGCATCTGTTTTGCACGCAGAAGGTCAGCGGTTCGATCCCGCTTGCCTCCATTCCCTTGCTTGTTCAAATCTTTCTCTATAATAATTCAGCATAACGCAAAACCTGATGCAATAACCTACTTTAACCACTTACTATAATATAGCCCTTTGCCTCTAATGATTTGTTCAAATTTCCTATTTTCTTTTCATAATTTGTTAATTTTTAATATTCTTCTTAAAAAGGTAGGTACTTTTTTGCAATTTTGAGAAAAGTAAATAAACGAATTTGTTGTGACGCTAAAGAGGACTTGTTTTCTACATGAACATAGTTGATCTAACTAAGATTTTCATTCAATATTTAATGCAAGAAAAAATGAATTCTAGTGACTTTTACTTGTTTAATTGCAGAAAATTATGTAATTTACAGCTGACCAAGAAAGAGCCTGTCTTCATAGAACGCTTGAGTTATCCAAGAGCGCAGAGTAGCATACCTGCAGCGCACTACCTTACGTTTTTACTTTTTCATATCCAGTCTGCATAACAATTGGCTGTTCAACAAAGCCTGCCAGAAACTAATTTATGAACTGCTACTATCGTCAAAACGTGAAGAGCCCAGTGACCAGTAACGTGATATTGGCTGTACTTTACAACTTTCTACCTAGGTACATTTTTTCCAACTCTCTTTCTATATTTTCTCTACTTTGTCTTTCTTCTTTTCTACTTTGTCCTAGACTTACTTCTAATCCTACGTTAATCCCATTAATAACTTCCTTGTACCATCTTCGAATGTTTCTGGCTCACGTTCTCTTCTTTCAATTTCACTCTTAAGTTCAAATTGTCTAAGACCTTCCGTTACTTCTTTCATCATCATTCTACCTGTATTTCTTCTATTTTGTCTTAGCCTTAATTCCCTTGCACTATTTTCAGGTCTTATTCTACCTCTTCTGCTTTCCATAGTAGCTTTTCTAAAGTCCACTTTACTCCACCAATTAATATATTATAGGAACACCATAGCTAGGCATTTTAGTAACTGTCAACTGCTTAATATGATATTAACAAGCTGCACAAGAATTTACAAGCAAACCTCTATGAATTATGTACTTCCCTGCCTCTACAGATATTGGTTTTGACATGCCACAAAACCTACTGTAGCAACCTATTTTAATCAGCCATACTCTATATAGTTTAAACAAGCCTTGAGAAGGCCTTAATAAAAAAACTGCTTGTAAATAGTTGTTAATATTATATAATATATGATTTCTAATAAAGCTTAAATTAAAGGTCACATTGCATGAATAATAATGATCCAACTGTAAATCTACCTATCAGTATCAGGAAACTATCATCAAACAAGTTTATAGAGGAGATATGTCAAGACCAATTTGAAGATCAAGATAATGCTTTATTTGAAGATTCTTTCATTAATAAAATCAAGGAAGGAGATGTAGTAGAAGGTATAATTACGAGAGTGAATCCTAACGATATCGTAGTTCACATTGGGCTAAAGTCTGATGGAAGGATTCCAATCAAGGAACTTGGTTGTAATGATAAAATTGTTGTTGGTTCTAAAATCAGAGTTTATGTAGAAAGAATTGAAGATTATCATGGTAATGTAGTTCTTAGCCGTGAAAAAGCAATTAGGGATGAAAAATGGAATAAGCTAGAAGAAGATGCAGTTACAAAAGCTGAAGTAAGTGGAGTGATTAAACGTTCAATTAAATGTGGCTTTATTGTTGATCTTGGTGACGGAATAAGTGCCTTTTTACCGCTAAGCCATGTAGATTTGAAGCAAGTAAAAGATGCTAGGCACCTTATTGAAACTGAACAAAAGTTTATTGTGCTTAAAATGGATAAGAAACAGGGTAACATTGTAGTATCGAGAAAGCTAGTATTAGAGAAATTGCATGCTGGTGAAAAAACTAAGTTCTTAGAATTTTTAAATGAGGGTGATATAATAGAAGGGAAAATAAAGAGTATTACTCACTACGGTGTATTTGTCGGTATTCATGAATCAGATGCAGTAGGAGTGATAGATGGACTGCTACATATCACAGACATCTCTTGGAGCAGAGTAAGTCATCCATCCGCAGCCTTTGCTTGTGGTCAGATCATAAAAGTTAAAATTATAAAAATAGATAAGGAAAACGCAAAAGTTTCTCTGGGTATAAAGCAGCTAGAGGATAATCCTTGGCAAGACGTAGAGTCAAAATACCAGGTTGATAGCATACATAAAGGTCATATAACAAGTATAGAAGATTATGGATTGTTTGTTGAACTTAAACCTGGAATTGAAGGTTTAGTGCACTCATCGGAAATAACTTGGGTTAAAAGTAATCTGCCAGTTAACAGTCTTGTAACTAGGGGACAAGAGGTATCTGTCAAAATTCTCAATGTTGACATCACTAAGAACAGGATGAGCTTGAGCATGAAAAGATGTGTAGATAATCCTTGGCAAGTATTTGTCAATAAATATCCTCCTGGTTCTATTGTTTCTGGTAAAGTTAAAAATAATACCATCTCATACATGTCTATTACTTTTAACGATGATGAAATAGATGAAAACGTAGAAGGGACAATTTATGCACAAGATCTAAGCTGGTCTAAAAATGGTTCAGATGAGATAAAAAAGTACAATGTGGGTGATACAATAGAAGCAAAAGTAATAAGGGCTAACGTGAATCGAACAAGAATTTATCTTGGCATAAAACAAATAGAGTATGACCCACTTATAGAGCTAATAAAGAAAGTTAAGGTAGGCGATAAAATGCAGGTTACTGTAGGTAAAAGAGAAGATAGCGGGCTAGTTGTTGAAGTTGAAAATGATGTAGCTCTCTTAATAGATCAAGAACATCTACCGGAAAGTAAAAAGTTTTCTATATCAGACAAAATAGAAGTTGAAGTATTAGGTGTTGAAGAATATAATGTGATACTATCCGCTAAATAATGTATAATTTTAGCTTTGTATAAATGGCAACGAAATCTAATATAATAATGAAAGTGGCAAAAAGGCATCCTCTTTTGGATAGGATAGTTATAGCAGCCATAGTTAACAGATTTTTTGAGATACTTTCAAGTACATTGGAGCATCATAACAGAGTTGAAATTAGGGGGTTTGGTTCCTTTTCAATTAGGAGTTATAACCTAAAAGAAACGAGTCATTTGATGTTACAGAAGTTTGCAAAAAATCAATACTTTAAAACATATTTTCGTAGCAGTAAAAAATTATCCGATTTAATAAACGAATAAAAGTTTATACTGCAAACAAGATAAAAGCAGAGGTTTAAGTTAACACTGTACAATAAAAACTTTCAGCATTATATGCAAGTAGTAGAAATAGTTATACGTAATAGTACATATAAAATATCTTGTGAAAGTGGAAAGAAGGATCATTTACTACATCTTGCTAATAGTTTTAACAAACTAGTTAGTTCTATATCTCACAAAACTGGAGGTAAGGGCTCGGATACATTAAATTTCCTGCTTGCAGCATTGATTCTTGAAGATAAAGTTTTAGAGCTAACAAAAAAGTTGGATGAAATAAATCAAAAACGTGAAAACTATAAAAACGAAAAAAGAACAGAATATACTGAAGTATTAGATAGGGTAAATAAGATCATTGAGTGCATAAAGGATTAGCTTTAATAAAATGAGTAATCAAATTGACTATATCACTACTTAAGTTAGAAGGAAGATTTGTCTTGCAAGTTATATAGCAATATAACTCATAGTCATCAAGATCAACTATTTTTTCATACTCAATTAGTTCGTTCAGGGAAAATTTATCAAGATAATTCAGCGCAAAGTATCCTAAAAGGATATCGGTTTCTTTGCAGCCTCTATGCCAGCTTCTATATATCAATTTTCTTCTTAGTAAAGAGATATCTGTCATTGTCATTGAATTTTTTTTAATTAAAAGATTAAATTAAGCATTTGTCAAGCGAGGCATGTTTTAATATACTTAACACTTGGTTAAGATCTAAAAAAAACATAGGTGGAACTAATTTCTAATCTTATCCATCAACTTGGCGGTGGAATATATAATTTTTTGTCATTTTCCTTAATTATCTCTGTCATAGTATTTGTGCACGAATATGGACATTACATTATTGCCAAAGCATACAAAGTTAAAGTTGAGTCTTTTTCTATAGGCTTCGGTCCAGGAATTTTTGGTTTTTACGATAAGTCTGGAACCAGATGGAAATTAAGTGCTATTCCACTTGGCGGCTATGTTAAAATGCTAGGAGACAACAATGCAGCGAACACCCCAATTGATCAACAAGAATTAACCGAAGAGGAAAAGTCATATTCACTCCATACAAAACCTCGATATCAAAAAGCAGCAATAGTTTTTGCAGGACCATTTGCAAATATGATATTTGCCATTATAGCCCTGACGGTATTTTTTAGTGTAGTAGGTTATTATCACACTCCACCAGTAATTGGAAAGGTGATTGAAGGCAGTGCAGCAAAGCAGGCTGGCCTATTACCAGGTGACACTATTACACAGATTAATGAGTATAAAATAAAATACTTTGAAGATATTTCACGTGTAATGATGTCAAACCCTGAAACGAAAATAGAAATTAAATATAGTAGGAATAATGAGGAGTATAGCACTAGTCTTACCCCATTGACAATTGAAGATAAGGATATTTTTGGCAACATAATAGAAAGAAAAACCATAGGAATTACTTCAGTTAACATAAAGGAGTTAAGGCAGTCATCTTTTTTTGGAGCTGTGAGCTTGTCAGTAAGCGAAACTTATCATACTATGTGCTTAACAATCAAAGCTCTCTTTCAAATTATCGTTGGTAAGAGGAGTGTAAATGAAATAGGTGGACCGATAAAAATCGCAAAATATTCAGGGCAATCAGCTAAAAAAGGATTTATTATGGTTTTATACTTTATGGCAATTATCTCAGCTAATTTAGCTGCGATTAACTTGCTGCCAATTCCATTACTCGATGGTGGACATTTATTTCACTACATTATAGAAGCAGTTATACGTAGAGATTTGAGTTTGAAGTATCAAAAATATGCAGCTACTTTTGGTGCTTCCGTTTTGTTCTTGCTAATGGCAATCGCAATCTCAAATGATATAAGGCATCTTTTTTAAGATAAATATGAGAAAACTATCTTATATACTAATAGTAATTTTTATCTCTTTTCCTATCCTACTTGCCGCTTCAGAAAATAATGAAAAAACACAAATAAAGGATATCAAATGCATTGGCAATGAGCGGGTTGGCGATCAAACAATAAAGTTTTATATCAAATTAGAGCCCGATAGTTATGTAAATGACGACGACATAGATTCGATTATAAAAAGCTTATATAAAACAAAGTTATTTGCTAGTGTTCATGCCTATATCGATAATGAAAAAAAATTGGTAATAAAAGTCCAAGAAAATCCGTTGATTAACAAGGTAATATTAAAAGGTAATAAGCAATTTAAAAGCAAAGAACTACTAAATAATGTTATCCAATCAAAACCTTTAACTATTTTCACTGAGACAAAATTGCAGAGTGATTTAGTGAATTTAGTCACTCTCTACAGACATAATGGTAAGATTGGTGTTAAAGTTGAATATGAGCTGGACAAGCTTGATGGTAATAGGGTTAATTTAATCTTTAAAGTAAAGGAAGGTAAAACCTCTAGAGTTAAGAGTGTAAGATTTATAGGTAATAAAAACTTTTCTGAAAATGAGCTAGAGCGAGCTATAAAAGTGCAAAGTAATGATATATTTAATAAGTTGTTTAGAGCCATTTTTAAAGGTGGAAATCATTATTCGCCACAGTATTTGTTAACTAATGAAGAATTACTCGATCGCTTTTATTCATCCAAGGGGTATATTAATAATAGTATTCAGCCAATTGCCGAAATTGATAATAATAATCAAATAGAGTTAACTTTTTTAATCGATGAAGGACAACAATATTTATTTGGAAGTAACAAAGTTAATGTTGAAGCTGAAATTCAAGATCCAGACTTAAAAGAGAAAGTATTGGAACTGATAACTAAAGAAGACAATAAAGTATTCGATAGGGTTAAAGTGAGCAATGCAGTAGAAAAAATAAACAAGTATTTAAACGAGATAGGATATATATTTGCAAAAGTTAATCCAGAATACACACAGCACGGTAATGTTGTAGATGTAACTTATAGAGTGTTGCCAGGTAAAAAAATTTATATAAATCAGATTACAATCGACGGTAATGATCGTACTTTAGATAAAGTAATTAGAAGCAAGCTCAGTGTAGCAGAAGGTGACGCGTACAATACATCTGAGGTTCAAAAGTCACGTAGAAGACTAATTGGTAGTGATTTCTTCGAAACAGTAAAAATAAATAGTTATGCAATTAATGATAATGCAGTAAATCTTGACTTAAATGTTAAAGAAAAAAATACTACTTCGTTGTATTTAGGAGGAGGTGTATCTTTTCCTGGTGGAGCATTTATAAAAACTGATTTCAAAGACCGTAATCTATTTGGTACTGGAAAAGAGCTCTCCTTCGCCCTTGAGAAAAGTCAATATGTATTTTCTACCAATGTAGAAGTTGTTGAAAATAACTTTAATGATTCTGATACATCACTAGGTGTAGATGTATTTTATGAAAGACAAGATAAACCAAACACTACTTTTGATAGCTGTGACTGGGGAGGGATAGCACAATTATTACATAAAATTATAGAAAACTTAACTAATTCTATTCGTTATTCTTATAAGTATAACCATATACACATGGACAATAAGGGTGGAAAAGATGAAGATATCTCTGAGATAATACGGAGTCAACAAGGTGAATACCAAATTTCATCAGTAGGATATACATTAGCATATAATAAACTGGACAATCTTTATGCTCCAAGAGAGGGGTATTTGTTGCGTTTAAGTCAGGATATCTCTGGGCTTGGAGGAAATATGAATTTCCTAAAATCTGAATTCTTATCTTTTTATACGCATCCTATATTAAGTAAAATTGATGATGATATAATACTGCGTTTTAAAATGGCAGCAGGTTATATTTTTTCCTATACTGATAAAGAGCTAAACATTGGCCAGCGCTTTTTTAAAGGCGGTAATGAGATTAGGGGGTTTGACCTTTCTGGTATTGGGCCAAGAGCAAAAGATAAAAATAAAAGTTCGTTAGGAGGCAAAACTTATTTTAATCTAACACAACAAGTGGATTTTCCACTACCAAAATTATACGATTACGTTGGTATCAAAGGCTCATTATTTGTTGACTATGCAACACTTTTTGGCTTAGATATTAAAAAGGAGTATGAGGGGAAATATCACGATAGTAAGCTCGTGAGAGTTTCACCAGGCTTTGGTTTTTCAATGCCTTCTCCTTTTGGTGGTAGATTTAGGTTAGATTTTGGATTTCCTTTAGCTAAGGAGCCCTATGATATAATACCATCATCAAATATTAAATTTTCTATTGAAGTGGGGATTTAAATGAAATATACACAATTGTTTATATCAGTTATTGCCTTAGTTATTTCCTTATTTGCAGGTTACAAGGTTGTAAAACACCAACCTCAGAGTGTGCTTAACATAAAAGTTGCAATTATTGATAGTGACAAAGTTATCAATGAATCTCTTGCTTTGCACAATATACAACAGCAAATAAAAGAGCAAAACTCTAAGCTGCAGCAGGAGTTCGAAAATGAGCTAGACAAACTTAAGCCTTCCAAAGAAGAACTTGAACTTTTGTCAGAAGAAGCAAAAAAAGAAAGGGCTGAGCAATTTAACAAGCTAGCTTTAAATGCTAGAGATAATTACACTAAAAAAATGTCATACCTGGAAGAAAGTTATAGGGACGCAGTAGATAGTGTTTTTAACAAGATAAAAGAAGTTGCTAAAAAAACAGCAGAAAAAAACAACATAGACTTAGTATTATTTATTTCAAAGAAAAATCAAGTTTTATACTCCATGAATGAAATTGATTTATCAGATGTAGTATTAAAAAATATAAATAAGGAAATACCAGAATTTACTTTGAAAGGAGTTAACTAGGCTTACTCTAAGGTATCATGCAGTTTAATATCAGTGATATTATAAAAATATTACCACACTCTTATCCATTTCTCTTAGTAGATAGAGTGATAGAATGCGATCCAAGTAAAAGTATAAAAGCAATTAAAAATGTGACTTTCAATGAGCCGTTTTTTATTGGCCACTTTCCCAATCATCCAATAATGCCAGGAGTTTTAATAGTTGAATCCTTGGCCCAGGCATCTGCAATATGTATTCTTGGCAAAGGCAGTAAAAGTACGATGGAAAATAAAGTTGTTTACCTTATGTCCATTGAAAATGCAAAATTCAGGAAGCCAGTTACCCCAGGAGATACATTGATTCTCCAAGCTGACTTTAAAAATGCACGCTTAAGCGTTTGTAAATTTGAGTGTTTCGCATATGTTGGCGAGGAAAAAGTTGCAGAAGCAACAATTTTAGCTATGCTGCAAAACATATAAAATTTTTATCTGTGAAAAACAGTATATGTGCTGTATAATATAGTAATGCTGCTGAATTTTAATGCCTCATTTTCGAATTTATACACTCGCAATGGATTAATAAAATTAGACGAGGCATTTTTAGATTATATCAAATCATGCGATGAAGATTTATTTTGCTCATTGATTGAAGCGAGAGAAGAAACAACCCCTTCTTCAGCATCATTTCAGTATTGGACATCAGAATCTAGAAAAAAAGAACCAGTGTCAAGCAAAAACACAGCTTCTTCTTCGGTGTCATTCCAGTGCGCGACACTAGAATCCAGGAAACACCCAATGTCAGCTAGTCAAATGACAGATAGCCAGTTGATTATAGATCTTGCGTATTTACTCGATGGGTTTATTGCAAAACTTTTCAATGTTGAAAAAGAAATAGAAGAGTTAAAGAAAAAGCACAACGACTTTGCTGTAATATACAAATGTAAAAGGTTATTTGTTCAGCGCTACGCATTGAAGAAATATGCCGATACAGAGAATATAGATATTGATTATGTTACCAGTGAACTAAATTGCTTTCTTACTTTACCAACAACAGAAAAAATTTTTGCCGAGCAGGTGATGCACTGGTTTGAAGACAGAGAAAACCATAAAGATGAAATAGAACTTGCAGCACAATATGCAGCGTGGAGAGTGAAAAATAAACGAAGTATACTCTTTAACATTCACAGAAAAATTGATCACGAAAATCTGATATCATTTTCTAAAAAAGAAGTGGATAAAGTTGAAGTGCTGTATTCAAACAAAATAAAAAGACGATATGGCTTTGATCTAACAAGTGAAAAGGTAAGTTTAGATAAAGCATTAGATAATGCTCACTATTGCATATTCTGTCATAAACAAAATAAGGATAGCTGTTCAAAAGGGTTATTGGAAACTTCGTTGTCATTCCAGCATATGACACTGAAATCCAAAAAAAAAGAAGAGTGGATCCCGGTATCAAGCACCGGGATGACAGGGAAATGCACTCAGATGTCAGAGGGATGCATAAAAAGTCTATTGAATAACTACAATACCTTTAAAAGATCACCACTCAAGGTTGAACTGCACGGCTGCCCACTGGAACAGAAAATATCAGAAATGAATCTGGTGAAAAGTGAAGGGTACAACATAGCAAGCCTTGCAATTGCGATGATAGATAATCCGCTATGTGCAGCTACCGGATATAAAATATGCAATGACTGCATGAATTCATGCATATATCAAAAACAAGAACCCGTGAATGTGCCAATGGTTGAAACAAGAATTTTGGATGATGTGCTCAGTTTGCCGTATGGATTTGAAATATATTCTCTACTTAGCCGCTGGAACCCCTTAAACTTTCAGCAGCCATTGCCAAAAGAAAATACTGGAAAAAACGTCTTAGTTGTTGGGCTCGGTCCTGCAGGTTTTAACTTAGCTCATCATTTATTAAATGATGGACACAATGTTATCGCTATTGATGGATTAAAAATAGAGCCTTTGAACGATGATCTCCAGCCAATTAAAGATTTTAAACATGAAAAATTGAGTGAACGTATAGCTGACGGGTTTGGTGGAGTAGCAGAATACGGCATTACCTCTCGGTGGGATAAAAATTACTTAAAGATCATTAGATTATTACTGGAAAGACGTGAGAATTTTGCAATCTATGGAGGTATTCGCTTCTGTGGCACAGTAACCGTTGATGATGCGTTCAATTTGGGTTTTAATCACATAGCCCTAGCACTTGGTTCTGGCAAACCAAGAATGATAAAAATAAAGAATATACTAGCTCGTGGAGTGCGTATGGCTTCCGATTTTCTGATGTCATTACAACTCACTGGTGCTCTCAAACTTGATTCCTTAGCAAACCTGCAAGTCCGTATGCCGATAGTTATCATAGGTGCGGGACTCACCGCAATTGACACTGCAACCGAAGCTTTAGCGTACTATCCAATTCAAGCAGAAAAATTTCTTCTTCGTTACGAAGTATTGGTTGATAAATATGGAAAAGACTATGTTGAAAAAGACTGGACAGAAGAAGAACGCGAAATTGCGGACGAGTTTATATCACACGCACAGCTGATCTGCAAAGAGAAAGAATTAGCGAAAAAAGAGAATAGAGAAGCAAAAATATTGGAGCTAATGCAGAGCTTAGGGGGAGTGAAAGTTGTATACAGAAAAGAGCTAAAAGATTCGCCAAGTTATCGATTAAATAGCGAAGAGGTGCAAAATGCATTGTCAGAAGGAATCTACTTCATCGAAAACTCAGAGCCAGTTGAAATTATGACGGATAAATATAGCCATATTGAGTCAATAAAACTGATCGACACAAAATCTCATGAAATTAAGTATATAAAAGCACGCTCTATCCTCATAGCAGCAGGCACTGAGCCAAACACGGTTATTGCAACAGAAGATAAAAAGCACTTTAAATTAAGCAATGGATATTTCACCCACCTAAACTCACTAGGAGAGGAAATAGATCCAATACTCTCTCCTAAAATGCAAAACAAAGATAGAATATTAGTGTATAAACAAGGTGGTAGAACAATTAGTTTTTTTGGCGACCTTCACCCTTCGTATAGTGGCAGCGTCGTGAAAGCTATGGCAAGCGCCAAGAACGGTTACCCTATTATTTCCCAGCTTTTGAGTGGAGCTAACACCGCTACTGTCATTCCAATATCTTCTCCTATTACCTCAGTACTTAATACTGGAATCTCAGCGTCACATACGCAACTATATGAATGTTATAATATAAGGGTAACTTTCATCACAAAGGATGTCATCTCAGTGCCCAGACACACAGCCATACAAACATTATGGCTTAAAAGCAACCTCCACCAGAAAGGGTATCATTCCAGTTCTTCTTTCTTGTCACCCCAGTGCGTGACACTGGGGTTCAGCAAAATCGGTTATAAACAAACGCAATATGCAACATTTTCGGCGAAATTAACAAAGAATTGGACCCCAGTGTTACGTACTGGAATGACACTAAGTCACCGAACTAATGAAGAATTCTTTAACAGGATTAAAGAACAATTTACTGCGAAAGTAGTAAAAGTCCAATATTTAACAGATAAAGTTGTGGAAGTAGTAATTAAAGCACCACTTGCTGCAAAAAACTTTCAACCTGGACAATTCTTTAGGTTACAAAATTTCGAAACCAATAGTAGAAAAATCAATAATACAACTTTTGCTATGGAAGGTATAGCTGTAACCGGCACTGAAGTAAACAAAAAAAAAGGACTTATTTCCACTATTGTGCTGGAAACCGGAGGCTCTACTAATTTATGCAGATACTTAAGAGAAGGTGAGCAAATCATTCTTATGGGTCCAACTGGTAGGCCTACTGAGGTTTATTAAGTTTATTCTAGATTAATTATACTATAATATATATTATTTATAATAAATCTACACTATAATAGCTCTTTTTATTAAGGTAGTATTATTACATATCATTTAACATTTACATTTCCAAAGGAACAATATTCTATAAATAAGAGCAGTAATGAGTTTTCAGCAAAAGATAAAGAAGGCAATAGATTTATCATTACCACAGATAGTGATTAAAAAAGAAAATTCTCTTTTTGTAAAGACGACAGCAGTGAATGCAAGTTTACACAACACTATGTAGTTAAAGATTCAAAAATATGTAACAAGCTTTCTGATATTGACAGTGCTGACTACGTAAATATCATAGTGGAAGATTATGGTGAAAAATATCTCTACAATGAATATTAACGTAGACTAAATAAGTTTAATATTAATTACACACTAGTGGATGATTATAAAAATAAGACACAGGAAGATATTGATATACAGTACAGTTCCTTACAGGGTCTACAATTTAATCTTCATTATACAACTATCTGTTACTTAAGAGCTTACTGATTTCAGCACCTGTTACTCAAATGTACTACTCTCCTGTCACTACACACTTGATACTGGAGTCTATAACTAATGTGGGCTAAGTTCATAATTGTACGAACATTGTAATTTTGCTCCACCGAGAGGGTATCAAGGCTGGCATAATACCATTTGTTGTGCGGATTACCTTAACAAAAGCAAATTTGGGTTCATAGTTATAACTAGCCTTTAGCTAAAAATGTTTAAGAAATTTATAACCGTTCACGGAGATAAGGGATTTACAAAGTGATTGTAAAAGTGTAAAGACATGAGAAGCTAAGTATAGAGTGGGTATGATAACAGGGCTGCAGAAAAGATTGTGGCGTACAAATCAAAAAACGCTAATCTCAAAGAAGAAATAAAGGCTCTGATTATAGAAAATGATGGCTTAAAAGCAAAAATAATTGAGCTAGAAGATAAACTGGGTCTGAACTCAAAAAGTTCATCTCTACCACCATCGCAAGATATATATCGCAAAAAAACAAAAAAGAAAAGTGATAAAAAACCAGGAGGTCAGCCAGGGCATAAGGTATATAAGTGAGATTTGATGGTAGCAAATATAGTAGTAGACTATACAATTTTATCAGGTTTGTGTGTGTGGAAATAAGGTTGTTTTAGAAGATGAAATTGTCCATTAAAAGGTAGAATTACCAGAAATCAAACCAATCGTAACTGAGTACAGGTTGCAAAGAAACTATTACAGAGCTTGTGATAGGAAGGGTTCAGCTAGTTTAACCATGGGGGTTTCAAGAGGTCCTCTAGGGTTCAATGCTAAAACAACAATTAGCAGCCTAAGTGGCTTTTTTATTAACTCGAAAAGAAAAGTACAACAAATTTTAAGCAGTATATTTAACCTCAATATAAGTCTTAGTTTAGTATCAAAGACTGAGCACAGAGTATCAAAAGATGCGCATCTGAATATGAGAAAATGAAGGAAGAATTGAAAGAAACCTGCATATAGATGAAACATAGCACAGAAATCAAGGAGAAAGAGGCTGGGTTGGGTAATAACAACAAAGCGCTCTGACACTTCTAAAGATGACCGAGTCTCGTGGCAAGAAGGTGTTGCAAAGTTTACTGCCAGAATACAATGGCATAGTTGTAAGCAACAATACGCTGCGTACAATTATTTTAGTTTGAAAATAGATAGATATGTTGGACACATTTGACAAGAGATTTTCAAAGATTTGCGTATAGTAAAAATATTGAAGTGAGCAAAATTGGCCAGGCGCTCAAGTCACTCAATAACAGAGTATTTGTGGTACAAAAGCAAAAAAATAAAATTTGGTAGATGATTTACGATTTTATCAACTAATGTAAAAATTTTGAAAAAGGGTAGAACATCTTTTTAGCTGCTTTTAACCCGTAACTAACCTTAGCTTAAATATTTAAGAAATTTACTAAGCAGAAAAAAAGTAAAAAGACCAGTAGTAGCTAGTCACTAACTCTTTAATTTTAAAAACTTGATGTTGGATGATGTCTAAAAAGCTTTTTAATTTAGAAATCTTACAGTATATATAGTGCAAAAATTAAACAACAGTACACCAAATGTAAAATCTTCTTGTCATTTAATCTGCACAAATTAGAAGTTATATAAAATAGCCCTATTACCATAATTAAGAGAGCTGGCAAAGTGTGTTAAGTAAATTTTTCGTTCCTATATCAGCTACTTGAATCCTAGTCTATCAAACCCAATGTTCGTACAGTTGTGAGTCACGCACTGGAATGACACTGTCAAACTGCTGCTATTTCACCATCCTTTTCTGTATCTGCTATGCTAAAATATATATTATTAATAACTTCATGCTATAATAATTATTTTAATATAGGCAACACAGAAAACAGCAAGGATTTTATGTTAGCCATAAAAAATTAATGCTAAATTTTATTTCAAAAAGTAAATAATCTACTAACACTCCTGCACAAATTTAAAACGAATTGTACACGAGTGTAGCACTACAAATCGAGGATGCTATATTAAAGCTTACCTCACTATTAAAGCTATCGGTCAGGTTAGATTACAAACCTAATCTGACCGTTCTCCTATAACCCCTTAACCCTGATATAATTATATGATAATTAGTTTAATTAGTAGTTAAGAGTAACTACAAGCAAATTGATTTTGCTTATACATTAAGGTAGTATAAACTACATTAGTTTAAATCATCGTGCAACTTTACAAATCTTCACTGTTATTTCTGCTGACTATATTAATGGTTATAGTTCTAAAACTACCTGAAGTCACAGTAAATTGGTCTTATCCAGTTCTAAATTTTGATTTATCCTTTCGCATCATACTAATATCTTTTTTATCAGTTGCATTTTTAATTGTCTTACCAGCAAAAAATTTTAGCTTTTCAGAAATGCTATCTTTTTTTGCCTACACTATTAGTTCACTATGTGCAATATTATCTAAGCAGATAATATCGGTTATAATATTCTGTGAATTAATGGCCATCAGCGCATCTTTTATTATTGCAGCCGGCTGCAAAGATAATGGACCTGCAATAAGATACGCTTGCGTACACTTTTTTGTCGGGATTATACTAACAGCAGGGTTAGCGATTCAAAATCCTAATTTAATAATCATGGGTTTATTAATAATTTGTGCTTGTTTTCCTTTTTCATTCTGGGTTGTTGACGCATACCCTGCTGCGTCATTGCACGGTGCATCATACCTTTCCCTATTTACTACTAAGATTTCTTTTTTAATAGCACTTTTACATACCTACAACCTTTGGCAAGATCACGCTGAAATATTAGCATTCTTGGGTACTATCACTGCAATTTATGGTATTATATTTACTTCCCTTGAACAAAATATCCGTAGATTTTTAGCCTACAACGTCGTAGGACAAATGGGCATACTAATTATGACAGGGAGTCTGCTTAGCCATTCAAAAAATGCCATACCACTACTTATACTTAACATAATTTTCTCCATTGTCTATCAATTATTGCTCACCGCTGTTGCTAACTCGATTATCTTGCGGACAAAAGCAGTAAATTTTAATAGAGTGGGTAAATTCATGTCAGCGGAAGGAATATATGCTTTGATCGCAATACTAACAATGGCTGCATTTCCAGGAACTGCTGGATTTATCAGCAAATCATACATTGCAGTCGAAATTAAAATGAATGGTACTAACTTAGAATTGTATAAAAACTTACACAAGATTTTGAATTTATCACTTTATTTAAGTGTGGGGCTCAAGTTTCTTTATTATATATTTATTACCAAAAGCAGGTCCAAACTTTTAGCAGAGAAGGGGGGAGGAGTAGCTATGATTATTTTAGCATCTATATGCGTGATCGCTGGCAATCCTTACCTGCCTATTTACAACAAGCCCTCGATTTTTAACCTTGCGTATAACACAAAAAACATCTGGTCACAACTTAATTTACTACTATGTGTTACTTTGCTATTTATTCCTTTACGTAAGTTATTTTTGCCAAGAATAAATCTTAAAATGGATATCGATTGGATTTTTAGAGCTCTCATACCCTATGTTGTTTCACTGTTCAATAAATTAATTTTCAAAATGAGGAAAATATCTGCTGGTGCACTGCAAAACTTGACTAATTCACTCACTAATTTATACTTTAATAATGCTAATAAACTTAAAGAAGCGCTAAGTTATGATTCAGTGAGTTTTATTTCAGCTTCTTCTCTTTTTTTGATGAGTATTTTGTTAGTGCTGCTATGTTTAAATCATTAACCGAAAGTTTAAATTCTGTATTTAATAAGCTCAAGGGAAAGTCTATCATTTCTGAAGATGACTTCAACCTTGCTATACGTGAAATACGCATAGCTTTAATTGAAGCTGATGTTTCTCTTGAAGTCGCAAAAAAATTTATCAACGACATTAAAGATAAAGTAATAGGAGAAAAAGTCATAAAAAGCGTTTCTCCCGCACAAATGATAATCAAAGTCGTGCAGGATAATTTAATTACAATTCTTGGACTGGAGAAAAGTGATCTAAATCTAGGAGCCAACCCTCCTGCTGTAATCATGATGGTAGGCTTGCAAGGTGCAGGTAAAACAACCACCTCAGGAAAGCTTGCTTTAAAGCTAAAAAAACAAAAGAAAAAAGTGATGCTTGCCTCTTTGGACATTTACAGGCCTGCTGCCCAGAAACAACTTGAAGTGCTTGGAAAACAAATAGACATACAAACTTTATCTACAGTAACGGATGAGAAGCCTACTGCAATTACAAAAAGGGCACTGGCGGCAGCAAAAAACGATAATTATGATGTGCTGATACTAGATACCGCGGGTAGACTTCACATAGACGACAATATGATGAATGAGTTGAAAACTGTGAAGAAAATAGCTTCACCTGCAGAAGTTATTTTAGTAGCCGATGCGATGATTGGCCAGGATGCAGTAAACATAGCCAAATCATTTAACGAAACAATAGGTGTAACCGGTATTATTCTCACCCGTGTTGATGGTGACGCACGTGGCGGCGCTGCCCTTTCTATGAAAATGGTAACTAACTGCCCAATTAAGTTCATTGCCTGTGGTGAAAAGCTAAGCGACCTTGATGATTTTTACCCCGATAGAATTGCAAAAAGGATACTCGATATGGGTGATGTTATCTCATTGGTTGAAAGAGCTGCCGAAATCGTTGGTCAGGAAGAATTTGACAAACTACAAAAGAAAGTAAAAAAAGGCAGACTTGACTTAAATGACTTGGTAAGAATGCTAAAAACGCTAAAAAAAATGGACGGTATCAGCAATATAATGAAATTCATTCCAAGCTCATTTACAAAAAAGCTAAGTAGCGGAGTGCCCGATGATAGTAAAGTGAAAAAATATATAGCTATCATAAATTCGATGACTGAAAAAGAAAGGCAAGATCCGAATATTTTAAATGGCAAGAGGAGGCTTAGAATCGCGAAGGGCTCTGGTACAAGAGTACCAGATGTCAATCTTTTAATTAAGCAATATGATCAAATGAGCGCAATGGTTAATAAATTCAGCAAAGTTGACCATAGCAAATTCAAAGAATCTGACTTAATGGATATGTTAAGCAGGAAGTAGAACAGCTTTTTTTTTGGTGTTAATGAGTATGCAACAAAGCCATTGGTGCTTGAATTGTCCTCTTGTACCCACTCACTTAGAACTTAGACTCTCTATTGTAGAAAGTGGCTTCTTTCTTACCTTCTAATTAACTTTTTCTTTTACCTCTTCTATGTTGTTAATAATGGCCATAATTGCAGGTAGAAATTTCTCCATAAGCTCCTTAAGTACTGCCATATTATTCTTCTCATGAGTACTGTAACCCTTTTTTACAAGTCTGTCCATAATATTCTCTTCTTCCTTTGGAAAATCAATGTTCCATCCTTTATTAACTCTTTTATAGCCGACTGTTGTCCCTTGTTTTGAAGCATTTCTATTACCTTTGCCTTATTTCGAGCATTCTTTACCTCACCTTCTTTCTCTGACTTACCAGTATCTATAAATAGATTTAGACAACTTCCTATATAACCTACCGAAATTATTCTCTCTTGCTCGAACTTCAGGTAATTGATTGATAAAATCTTTAAGTAAATTTTTCATCGCTTTCCCTACTTCAATCACCCATTCCTTTATTTTTTCACAGCTTTTCTTATCCTTATCCCTGTATAATCCGCTCTAACAGCTACAAGCATCATTAATGTGGCAAACATAATAAGTGGAGAAAACGTCACTTTCACAATACCACCCCAGCAGAAGCCATTGCAATTTTTTCATTTGCAGATGCTGATTTAAAATAGTTAAGATTACCTAACGGGCCTTTATTACTATTTATAATATTACTTATCGTCTCATGTTCAACAGATTTTAGAATACCCTCTATTACCTCTAAGTGGCTTTTCAAAAGTTGGATTTTATAAGTGCTCCTTCAATCAATTTTATAAACAATTCTTTATTCACTTCCTTTTGCAAACCTTGGCAATCAATTGCTAAACCCAAACCATTAAAATCCATCTTTCCAACTTGTTCTGATAGAGCTTCAAATAAACTGCTTTTTTCCCCTGTGAGGATTGCGCAATTATTTTTACTACACTCGAAACAGTTTCTTCTAATTTATCTTACTCTAATAGAGGTTCTTCTCCCTTTTTAGGCGCCATACCAAACTCCATCAATTATAAGTATGTCTAATTATACATATTAATTGTATTATAACTAATACAAAATAATTAATATAATTACCCCTTTCCAAACATAGAATTTGTATTACAATACCTAAATTATATGAAATCAAGGTACTCTATGGGTGAAAAAAAATTAAAAGCTGCTGTGGTTTTATCAGGATGCGGTCATCTTGATGGTGCAGAAGTGAGAGAAGTGGTTTTAAGTCTGCTTGTACTTGATCAGCAGGAAGTGGAGGTCAAATGCTTTGCACCTGATATCAATATTACACAAGTTGTGAACCATAAAACAACAGAAGCAGTAAAAGAAAAAAGAAATGTACTCGTGGAAGCAGCAAGAGTTGCAAGAAGCGAAATATGTGACCTAAAAGAAGCCAAAGCCGAAGATTTTGACATGTTAGTTGTACCTGGTGGATATGGAGTTGCAAAAAATCTATCTGACTTAGCTGAAGATAAAGAAGTGGTAACAGTAATACCCGAATTTGAGAGATTAGTTTCAGAATTTTTTGCTACAAAAAAACCAATAGGAGCTATATGTATATCTCCAGCAATAATTGTTTCTATTTTAAGTAGTAAAACAAGTAAAGGAGAAAGTAAGATTAAGGTTACTATAGGAGATGACAGAGAAAAGTTGATAGAAAAGCTAGGTGGTGAGCACATAAAATGTGACACAGGGTTATCAATAGAAGACGAAGAACATAATGTGTTTTCCTGTTCTGCTTATATGCGTAGAGACGAAAGTACATATTCTGTATATCAAGGAATAAAACACATGATTGACAGCATGGTGAAAAAAACTAATAAAAGGATTTAAGTAGCCATTAGCAATTTTATCTTTCACACAATTAACTGTTGAACTTTGTATTTTGAGATGTATTATGGTTACATATACTTAAAAAGTATATATACTTCTTCAAGTGGTAAATATTAAGGGTATTTTGTATGTCAAGTGATTTATGGAATTTTTTTACAGAAGTTCCAAGTGAAGGCTATATAGTTGAGAGTTCATATTGCACAGACAGTGGGTGTAGTAATTATATAGGAAATATTGACCTAAGCAATATTCGGGAATTTAATCTGGTTTCTCCGGATAGAAAGATAACAAAGAAATTTGAGGCTAACATAATTGACTTTTTTGAACCAAGAGTTCATTTGAGTATGGATGACAGTGGCAAAAAAATTAATTTAGACATCGCCCCTGAAAATTGCAGTGCAACAAAAGATGGGTTTCTTTGTATTGATAAAAATGAACAAGATTATAAACTTAAAATTTTAATAAAGAAATCATAATTCTTGCATCTCAGGTGTAACATTTAAGTATAGGTGCTATTTTATTTATAATATTCTTAGCTATAGGTGTAGTGATTATTCCTCAGGTGTGGTGTATGACCTGAGGTTCATTAATAACAATTAGCACTATATATCTGGGTTAACTGTAGTTAGCACTCCTATAAATGATGTTATGTTTGCATTCTTGTTGTATTTATCGTTTACAACTTTTTCTGCTGATACAGTTTTATCTCCTATCAAATACGCTTTTATGCTTGTTCTCCTACCTATCCTATTTGTTACTGCTGCACATAATAATTTTCTTACTTCTCAGTAAGCGCTTCTTGCAATAATCTGCTCTCCTATACTTCCTTTATTTAACATCAAAGTTGCATTGTGAAATATCCCACTGCTGATTAATGCGGCTGCAGTCTATACAAGATGGATCTGGGTTACATCTTTCCATAACCGCAAGATGCCGTTATTAAAGTGCTTTCACTCTATTTATACGGGGTTATTGGTGTAGATTTCTCTAGTATTTCATTTTCAAAGTAGAAAAAAGTTTCATAGTTTTAAAGTATTCTACTTGCTTCTCAGTACCTAACTCGGCTGCAACTTTTGCTGCACTAATGTTGTATAATTTCACAAATATATCTTGGTAATTTTTTTGACTTCAGATTTATGAAAATCCTAAATTTTACACTTTCCAATTGTGATTGGCTTTGATACGTCATACAAATCACTAGTTTTTACAACGTTTGCATCAAGCGTTGCAGCTATTGTAAAAAATTTTAACACTGATCCCATCTCATACACTCCAAGACTAACGAGACTAAACTCTTATACTTCTTTTTCGCTTTATTTTGCAGATCGGAATCAAAATCAGGCAAGCTGACCACTGAAATGATCTTGCTTATTTTTCACATTTAAAACAAGTCCTACTCCACCAAGTACCTGACATCCATTTACAGCCTTAGTTAGTTCTTCATGTACTATACCTTGCACTCATGTATCTAAGGATAGTTGAACATATTCACCAGGTGTCATTCGAGTAGCGTGAGGCTGGATTCCAGTCTTATTTATGTATACCTCAACTCCAGCAATGCCCTTGCCATCTATATCAGTGTAGCCAAGCACATGTGAAAACAAATTATTGTGTGGATATACACATCTTACATTGTCGCAAAAATTTACTTCCGGCACACCGGCACTTTTGACCGCTAGCACCCTTTTGAAATTAAATGCCGTTTTATCCAAGTAAGTTTCTTTTTTAAGTGAGTATTTTACACAGGTTTTCGTACTCAAGGTCATTAAAAATAGAACGCAGTTGTGCTACTATACCTTCCAGATTTTTCACTTTGGTTGGATCTATATATAGTGATGTTGTGGCACATTTGTTGCTATTACCACTCCATTCCTATCTAAAATATTAGGTTGCCTGTATGCCTTAGTACCCTTTTTTAAATCCTCTACAGCACTAAACTGACCAAAAATTAAAGAGAATATATGAAAATTAATTATTATATAAAATATAAATAATGGTACTATAAAGTACAGTGAGCAGAGCCTATTTTTAAGCAATGTTTGCATACTTACTCGATTTAAAAAAATGGAAATCATTTTAGCTGAACCGCGTGGTTTTTGTGCAGGAGTCAAAAGAGCTGTAGATATATTAGCCATCACTTTAAAAAAATATCGAAACAAACGCAAAGTCTATGTGCTGCATGAAATCGTTCATAATAAATATATAGTAGAGGACTTTAAGAGACAAGGCGTGATTTTTGTGAATAGCATCAGGGACATCAAGGACAATAGAGGAATATTGATCTTCAGTGCGCACGGAGTGTCAAAAAATATAGAAGACAAAGCAAAAAGAAAGGGCATTCAAGTGATTGATGCAACATGCCCACTGGTTAGTAAAGTACATAAAGAAGCAAAAAGGTATGAAGATAGTGGTAAAGAATTAATCCTAATTGGACATAAAAACCACCCAGAAGTTAAGGGAATCAGAGGAAGAGTGAATAATCCCATAGTTTTAGTGCAAACCCTACAGAATGTACGCGATTTAAAGGTTAAAAATCCAGATAATTTATCTTATGTTACACAAACCACGTTAAGCACCGATGACACCCGCGAAATCATTACTGCCCTAAAGCTCAGATTTCCAAACATTACAGGCCCCAACTTAAAAGATATATGTTATGCAACACAAAATAGGCAGAATGCTGTCAAAAAATTAACTGAAATTGTAGACATAGTGCTAATTATAGGAAGTAAAAATAGTTCGAACTCAAATCGCTTGTTAGATCTATGCACTGCCAGAGGAAAAAGAGCTTACTTAATCGATAATTACAGCTATATGGACAAAAGTTGGTTGCAGGGCATAGAAAAGATAGGAATTACTGCAGGTGCTTCCGCCCCTGACATATTAGTTGACGAATTAATAAACCATTTGAAAATAAACGTGAATACAAAAGTTTCAGTTATGTCAGATGGAGTCACCGAAAATGTTCAGTTTAAAATACCGCATTTAGTTTAAAGTATATCTTACTTACAAGATTGGTTACAGCCTCGAATAATATAGGCTACCCAAATAGGGAGCTACACACTTAGCTATAGGTATAGACCCCTCTACATGAAGAATTCTATCTATCACAACATTTACTGCTTCTCTTATATCATCACTTGTAATTAACTCCCTTAAATTTCTGCTTTATAGGTATCCTCCCAACTTTTTGGCCGTACCTAATTATAGTAATTGAAAAATGCAAGCTTTCATAAAAGATCGATTGAAGTTTCTGAGCTTCAGTTATATTATTAATATATTTAGATAAAAAAGTTAAAAGTTATTGTGTCAAACAAAATAGGTTTCCTGGCTATTTTTGCCTTAGTGATTAGTAGTCAAATCGGCTCTGGAATTTTCATGCTTCCAATCAGTCTTGCACCATACGGTACTTACAGCCTTATAAGTTGGGCAGTATCAGGGCTCGGTGCTATACTTCTTGCTTTAGTTTTTGCATTGCTCTGTGCGAAATTTCCAGAAACTGGTGGTCCTCATGTTTATGTGAAGCATGCTTTTGGTCCTACAGCAGCTTTTTTTGTTGGCTGGACATATTGGGCGAGTTCGTGGGTTAGTTCAACAGCGGTAATAGTTGCAAGTATTGGCTACCTAGCTCCGCTCTTTCATAATAATATACAAAATATACGCCTATTTTTAGAAATAGCATTAATCTTAGCTATCATGCTAATAAACTTAAGAGGGATAACTACCGTCGGACATGTTGAGCTTCTATTGATGACTGTCAAAATTACCGTGCTGTTTGCAGTACCCATAGCGGCATTACTTCTTTTTGATAGAAATAACTTTGTCGTAAGCGAGGAAATATCAAACCTCACAATATCTCAAGCTTTTGCCCGTTCCACACTTCTTACTTTATGGTGCTTTATTGGACTTGAAATAGTAACAGCATCTGCAGGATCAGTTGAAAATCCAAGCAAAACAATTCCAAGAGCCATAGTATTTGGTACGGTCTTTGTTGCTATCATATACTTCATTAATAGCCTTGCAATTATGGGATTGATTAATGGCAATCACTTAGCTAACTCAAAAGCACCATACGCTGATGTGATAAAAATAATTTTACCTGGCAATTGGTACTTAATCATTTCCATTGTTGCTTTCATTGTTTCTGTAAGTAGTCTAAACGCTTGGTTCTTAGCCGACGGACAAGTTGCTTTAGGCCTTGCAAAAGATAAATTAATGCCGCAATTTTTTGCTAAAAGAAACAAGTATGGTGCCCCCTTTTGTGGAATCATAATCAATACACTGGGAATATTAGCTTTACTCGTTCTAATATCGAGCAAAAATTTTGCCAAGCAAGTAACTTCAATAATTGATGTCTCTGTAGTTTCATTTTTATTCGTCTACTTAACATGTTGTCTTGCTTTCCTCAAGGTCATCATACAGGAAAAAAACTACTATAAATTTCTAATTGGGGGCATGGCTGTACTTTTTTGCTGTTGGATAATATATGAGACTCCTATGAATACCTTGTTAATTGCAAGCTTATTCCCTTTAAGCGGCACACCTACCTATCTACTTTGGTACCGCAAGCCTACAAAGTGACCTTCCTAAAAGCTTAACTTAAAAACATAATTTTTTATTTATTAAAATTCTTGGGAATCAGATTATACTACTGACTTACACTAATAGAATTAAGAGGTATTATGTCAAATAAAATAGGTTTTTTGGCTGTTTTTGCTTTAGTAATCAGTAGTCAAATTGGCTCTGGGATTTTTATGCTGCCGATTAGCCTCGCACCATACAGCACTTATAGCCTCATAAGCTGGGCGATATCAGGATTTGGTGCTGTGTCTCTTGCTTTAGTTTTTGCTACACTATGTGCAAAGTTTCCAGAAACTGGAGGTCCCCACGTTTATGTAAAACATGCTTTTGGCCCTACTGCAGCCTTCTTTGTTGGTTGGACGTATTGGGTAATCTCATGGGTTAGCACAACAGCTTTGATAGTTGTAGGTGTTGGCTACCTTACGCCATTTCTCCATGAGGAGATCAAAAATATACATTTGTTCTTAGAACTGTTATTATTTACAATTATTACATTAATAAACTTAAGAGGAGTAGCGACCGCTGGACGCGTTGAGTTTCTATTGACGGTTATAAAAATTGCCGTATTGCTTGCAATACCTGTAATGGCATTGTTTTTTTTCAATAGAAACAATTTCATCATAAGTAAAGAAATGTCAAGCCTTACAATATCACAGATCCTCGCTCGTTCTACACTCCTGACTTTATGGTGTTTCGTTGGAGTTGAATTGGCAACAGCACCTGCAGGATCAGTCAACAATCCAGCAAAAACTATACCAAGAGCTGTAGTACTTGGAACAATCTGTGTTGCTATCATATATTTTATCAACAACTTTGCAATCATGGGTTTAATAAACGGTAATGACCTAGCAAACTCAAGAGCACCATACGTTGATGCGATAAAAATTATGTTTTCTGGTAACTGGCATTTGATTATTTCTATAGTTGCATTCGTTTTCTGTGTTGGCAGTTTAAACGCCTGGGTCTTATCTAGCGGACAAGTTGCTTTTGGTCTTGCAAAAGATAGACTGATGCCACAACTCTTTGCTAAAAGGAATGAACATGGATCCCCTTTTTGGGGAATAACAACTAGCTCATCTGGAACTGCAATTTTACTAATCCTCACTTCAAATAACAATTTTGCTCAGCAGATTACATCGATTATCGACTTCTCTGTAGTTTCATTTTTATTCGTCTACCTTGCATGCAGTCTTGCTTTTCTAAAGGTTGTTATAAAGGAGAGAAATTATCACAAGCTTTTAACTGGCAGTATAGCAACAACCTTTTGTTGCTGGGTGATACTTGAAACTTCTATAAATACCTTGTTAATTGCAAGCTTATTTACCACGAGTGGTATACCTCTTTATTTATTTTGGTACCGAAGAGCTTCCGCACAATAAATATTATACCAGATGCTCTTGAAATATTTGATATTTATGGACTACGACTTTTTTTGTCATCCACTTGTTCAATATTACTCTTCTTAAGCTTGCTGCTTATTTCTTCTGTATATTTATCATCTATGCGAGACTCATTTCTTATCTTACTAGAGCGATCTATTTGCAATTGTAGCTTTTTATATGTCTCTTTTTCAGATGTGAAAATTTTTGCTAAAAATCTTCCTATCACAGGTATTGATTCCAATAAATCTCTTAGCTTCGAAGACTGTTGTTCCGTTTCTAGAAACCGTGTTTTAACAGTTTTTACAGCATACTTTTTATCATCAAAATTTATATCATATCTTCTTTTTGAGAGAACACTTTGAAACTTTGACCCATTAATTCTCTTAGGTTCTTGAGATGTAGATATTGCAGGTTTCACCTTAGTTTCATCATATTTTTTGCTCATCTCTCACTTTATTATGTAATATTATTAATATTGCATAATAATAACTAAATTACAATTAATTGCAAGGTAAAAATATTAAAATAATTGTAAATTCCTGCCAGTAAAAATATAATATAATTTTGAAGTGAGAATTTTAATTTATATGGGACAAAAAATTGCTGTTGTTGGAGCAACCGGTAGAGTAGGACACGAAGTACTAAGCATACTTGCTGAGTTCCAAGACGAGGGAAAAATTTCGATAGATTCTGTTATTACATTTGCATCAAAAAAATCAAAGGGAAAAAAGGTGAGTTTTGGTAACGAAGAATTAACTGTTTTATGCCTTGAAAATTATGACTTTGCTGATATTGATATAGCCATCTTCTGTGCTGGGTACCATGTTTCGGAAAAGTACGTACCGATTGCAACTGAAGCTGGATGTATCGTAATAGATAACAGCTCTTATTTTAGGATGAAAGAAGGTGTACCACTAATCATTCCAGAAATTAACAAAGAAAAAATCATGGAATACAAAAACCACAACATAATATCCAATCCAAACTGTACTATAATACAGATGCTGTTAGTGCTACATTTATTATACCAAAAAGCAAAAATAAAGAGAATCGTTGCTTCAACTTATCAATCAACCTCTGGTGCAGGCAAAGCAGCAATGGATGAACTCTATAATCAGACAAAAAAAATCTTCACAAATGAAGCCAAAAAGCCTGAAATATTCCCTAAGCAAATAGCATTCAATTGCATTCCTCATATAGGAGAGTTTATGGAAGATGGTTCTACAAAAGAGGAATGGAAAATGCAAGAGGAAACAAAAAAAATCCTAGAGGCAGATATAAAAGTTACTGCAACTTGTGTAAGGGTGCCCGTTTTTATTGGTCATGCTATAGCAGTAAATGTAGAGTTTTACCAGCACATAACTGAAGAACAAGCTCGTGAAATGCTAAGTGAAGTTGAAGATACCGGAATTTTAGTGTATGATAGGCGAAAAGACGGCAAATATATAACCCAAATTGATGTCGTACAGGAGAATGCAGTATACGTATCACGTATTAGAAAAGACAATACTGTTGAACATGGATTAAATATGTGGATAGTGGCTGATAATCTACGCAAAGGTGCGGCACTGAATATAGTACAAATTTTGGAGATCTTGACGAGGGAGCATTTATCAATCAAGTGCATATAGAGTACACGTGCGCTGTAGTTCGAAGAAAATTTGCATACCAATGGTGTCATTCAAGTGAAACGAAAAAAATACTTGACAAATTCTGCCAGACCCCTCACCACAGAGCTGAAGGTATTCAGTTATCCCTAGTCTGTGCAGATTAAATGACGAAGTATCATGTAGTTGACATCTTATGTTTAATTCTTTATACCATGTGTACTTTATGTCTTCACAACATTTCTATGTTCTACCTATATAAGCTGAAACGTGCTTATAAAGACAATATAGTATGCCAATTTGCAGGATTAGAGAGTAAACACTATCTAACATAGGGTTTCTTTTGCCTTTTTTCTCCTTGGTAAATTTCTTAAATATTTATAATAAAGGTTAGTTGCAATTTATGAAGCCAATAAATGGTGCTATTATCAGTTTGCTCATAAGCAAACTTTTCTGGATGCCAGTGATTCTTGTGTTTAAGGCAAAACTGGCTATGAAACTTAATGCACCGTTTTCGAAAACAAACGTTTGTGTAATCGTGAGAGGTATAGCATGCTAACTTAAATCTATATTAACATGCCCCATTTTACGCCTACCTCTAACCTCTTTTTTTCCATATATAGTCAAATTGGCTCTTTTGTCACTCAAATACTTGTAAGTATTATATACATCATTACCTATTATGTTTTTCGTCATACAAGGAAAGCGCAACACCACTTCTTGCATAGGTAACTTACATATTACCCTAATCAGTTGCTCGAATTGACTAACATTACATGCATCCAAGCTCCAGTGGCAAGAATTGTGAGGTCTTGGAGCTAGTTCATTGACTAGCAGTTCACTATTTTTAGTAATGAAAAACTCAATAGCTAGAATTCCCACTACATCAAGTGCATCTGCTATTTTCTCCGCGGTTTGTTGTATCTCTTGAACTAATTTGCTATCTACTTTAGCTGGCACTATTGAAGTATCAAGTATTCCATCGACATGGTGATTTTCTGCCACAGGAAAAAAAGCTACTTTACCATTTTTATCCCTTGTAACAACAATTGAAACCTCTTTTAGTAAGTCAACACTTGCCTCGAGAATGTACTGTGCATTCCAATCAAAGGAAGCAAATCGCTCTACTTGAGAATCATTCCCAATCATATATTGTCCCTTCCCATCGTAACCCATTTCTGTTGTTTTTAGCCTTGTTGGATAGCCAAAAGCTCTAGTGACTTCTAATAGATCGTTATGATCTTGTATACTTTTATAATCAGCGGTTCTTATACCTAAATTTCTAATAAAATCTTTCTCTCTAAGCCTATTTTGTGAAATGTGTAATGCTCTTTTACCTGGATAAAAATCTACATATTGTGACATAATATCAATTGCGTCACATGGAATATTTTCAGATTCAATAGTAACTAAACTCACACTCTGTGCAAAAGATTCAAGCGCCTTCTTATCAGAAAAATCTGCTATTGTTAAATTATTAGCAACAGAGCAAGCAGGATCATCTTTAGCATTAGCGAAAATATGTGTTTCTTGCCCAAGCTTTGTCGCAGCAATAGCGGTCATTTTACCTAATTGTCCACTACCCACTATTCCTATCACTCTTTTACAAAGTATGTCTGATTTGCTCATATAATTGATAAACAATTCTTAATCAGAATACTACAATATGCTTGAAGAATCTACGAAAACAGTGTATAATTAAAGTATTACTTTTCTATCATGAATACTCTGTCATGACTTTAGAATATACACTTACTACTAACTCTGTTGAAGTTACAGTTTTGCCAGTCTATATTGAGGAGCAATCTATTCCTTATGAAAATTGCTATGTATGGATGTACAATGTCAAGATAAAAAATAAAAGCCTATCAACTATTCAATTGCTGAGCCGCCATTGGCAAATAATAGACTACAAAGGAAAGATAAATGAAATTGTTGGGGCTGGTGTTATTGGAGAGCAGCCTGTGATAAAACCTGGAGAGGTATTTAAATACACAAGCGGAACATACTTGAATGCACCGTCAGGAATAATGCAAGGTAAGTACGAATTTCTAAATGAAGAAAACACAAAAGTTTTCGAGGTCACAATACCGTCTTTTTCTTTAGATAGCCCATACACAAACATTAGGCCACATTAAACCAACTGATTGCCATCATAAATCTATTTTTTATTTTCATCATCAAGCTTAAATAAGATTATTGTAGAGATTAAGCCAGTTATAACTATCATTAACGAAAATGGGGCAGCTTCTCTATAACGTTCATCGCTTACAAGTTCATATATTCTAGTTGATATAGTTTCAAAATTAAATGGCCTGATAATGAGTGTTGCTGTAAGCTCTTTAATAGTATCCATAAATACAAGCAAAAATCCTGATAATATACTTTTCTTTATGAGAGGAATATGAATATTCAGACACGTGGAAATGGGTCCATGGCCCATAGTATATGCGATCCACTCAATTTCATTAGGTGTTTTTTTAAGCCCTGATTCTATTGCTTTGAAAGATATGGCAAAAAAACGAAATAAATATGAGTAAATCAAAGCACCAACAGTTCCTACCAAGCTTATTTCTGTAAAGTATTGAGTAATAAAAGAAGATATCTTGCTTAAAAATATTATTATACTAATAGCAATAACTGCATTTGGAATCGCATAGCCTAAAGAAATTAGACGCGCTATATTGTTGATCACCTTATTCTTACGTGCCGTACATCCTATCATTATTGCAATACTAACTGAGATCATTGCAGTGATAAACGATAAGCCAATGCTATTTGCTATTATGTTATAGAATCTTGCTCCGTATATGAAAAATCCCTTCTCTATGCTCCAATATATGAGTGGAATAATCGGCAAAGCAAAACCTACTAATATCGGCAATATACACATAGCATAAGCGAAAACTAATGGTATAGCACCACTTATACTCCGTTTGTTATGATAATCTGAATTAGTATTAATGGCAGAGTAGGATATTTCCTTTTTTTGTAGAATTTTCTCGACAGCTATCAGTGCTGTAATGAAGACCAATTCTGCAACTGCTAAAACAGCAGCTGAATATTTATCATGCAGTAAAAACCAGGTGCGATATATTCCTGTGGTAAAGGTGTCAATCGCAAGAAATTGTGGTGTACCAAAATCTGTAATTACCTCCATTAACACCAAGGATATCCCAGCTATAATTGACGGACGTATAGAGGGAATAACGACAGAAAATAAGCTCTGTAAAGAAGAGAACCCAAGTGTTGATGCAACAGTAACTGAGTTGCTAACATTCTTTAGATTTGAGCGGACTAATATGTAAACGTATGTATATAAACTGAATCCCATCACTAATATTCCACCGCCTAGAGACTTTATCTCAGGAAACCAATAATCACCTTTACCCCAGTGAAAAATTTCTCTTAATAAACTTTGTGTTGGACCTGAAAATTCTAATGAGTTGACGTAAACAAACGATATTATATATCCGGGAATTGATATTGGAAAAAATAAAGCAACCTCAAAAATTCTACTCCCAGGGAATGAAAAAAATGTGGTGAGCCAAGCTGGAATCACTCCAAATATAAAAGATATACTTCCAACCCCTATCATCAAAATTAACGTATTAAGTATATATTCAGGAAAAAGTGTGCTGATTACCCACTCAGAATTTGTCGATTCTGTAAATAGAATCGACACTAATGATAGTATAGGGCAGACAAATAATATACTTACTAGAAATAAGAATATACTTTTAAATACTTTTAAAAACATTAAATTAAATCCATATTTAATATTAAAATGTTATATATAAAAGCTGAAGATATCCAGAGCTGATCTATTGAATATCTTTATAATTTTGTATATTATGTTCTAAGTTGATAAGTTAATAATCATGAGTTTTGTCATAGCAACTTTTTACCATTTTGTAAAACTCTCTAATTATTATGACATGAAAGATGAAATAAAAGCTGCATGTGACAACTTTGAGCTAAAGGGCACCATACTACTTGCAGAAGAAGGCATTAATGCAACTATATCTGGTGAAAGAAATGCAATTAATAAAATATTTAATTTTCTATGCTCTGATTATAGGCTGAAAGATCTTACATGGAAAGAAAGTGCAGCAAAATATCAACCATTTAGTAAGATGAAGGTGAGGTTAAAAAGAGAAATTGTGAATCTTGGTGTAAGCAATCTTGATACTTCTCTTAGGGGCAAATATATTGACCCAGATCATTGGGATGATTTTATCTCTCAACCTGACGTTCTAGTGATAGATACACGAAATGAATACGAAGTGAAGTTAGGCAAGTTTAAAAATGCAATCAACCCATATATTCAATATTTTCGCGAGTTTCCTCAGTGGGCAAAGTCTTTCTCTAAGAATAAAAACTTGAAAGTGGCCATGTATTGCACGGGTGGGATTAGATGCGAAAAATCTACAGCGTATATGAAAAGTCTCGGGTTTAACGATGTGTACCATCTTAAAGGTGGCATTCTTTCTTACCTTGAAAGAACTCACAACAAAAATGGTAACTGGGAAGGTGAGTGTTTTGTTTTTGATGATAGAATTGCCATTAACAGCTCACTTGCCCCAAGCAATAAAATAAAATGCATATTTTGCTCAAATCAAGTTTCAGCGGACGAGCTGAAATCAGTCTCACGTGGCCAAGTGGTTTGTTCTGATTGTAACCCTTCATAATATAAGAAAAGTTCCTGTGTTAGAATTGAATGAAGTCTCAGTAAATTTAAATCATGCATGCCTTTACTTCTTACTTTTAATCAATTCCAGAGCTCTCCTCAGATCTACACTTTCAATATCTGCATTTTTGCCTAAAGCAACATTTGTTTTACCGCATTTTATATAGAATCCATACCTACCATTGCAGATGAAAACTTCTTTTCCCTTTTCATTAAAACCAAGGGACTTTAGCTCCTTGCGTGGGCTGTTTGCAATAATTTGCACAGCTTCATCTAATTGTATCTCCAATACCTCTTTGAAACTTTTTTTAAGAGAAAAGTATTTACTATCATAAAAAATATAGTATCCAAACCGTCCAAGGCCTATTTTTACCTCTTTTCCGGTTTCAGGGTGTTCCCCAATTACTTTTGGTAAGGAGAGCAGCCTGGTAGCGGTACTAAGATCAATATCATTAACATTTATATCTTTTGGTATGGAAACCGTTTTTTTCTTTTCTGACTCACTATTAAACTCCAGGTAAAGGCCAAAAGGACCTTTTTTGATTACCACCTCCTGTTCCGTTACACCATCTATACCCAAGCTTTTTGGATATTCTGAGTTGTCATTACTGCCAGTAATTTCTTTTGTATGGGTACATGTAGGATAGTTAGAACATCCAAGAAATACCCCAGCTTTTCCAAAGTTTAATTTTAATATACCATCGGGGCAATCTGGACATTTCTTATTTACTTCTTTTTTTCCTTCTTCTGAACAAAACCAATCAACTACTAAATCACGAATGCCGTTAAAAATTTCATCATGCGTCATTTGCTTGACAGAGTTTACATGATTAAAAAATGGCACCCAAAAATAACCTAGTTCCTTTTTCCAATCTGCACGCCCGTTTGAGATTAAATCGAGCTTTTCTTCCATTTGTGCTGTGAAATCATACTCTACACAACGCTGAAAAAAAGTTTCTAAAAATATGGTAACAATCTTGCCGCGGCTGCTTGGAATAAATCTTTTATTATCCAACGTAACGTACTCACGATCCTGTAACACTGAAATAATTGCTGCATAAGTCGATGGACGTCCTATACCAATTTCTTCCATTTTCTTGACGATACTTGCTTCACTATAACGTGATGGAGGTTGAGTAAAATGTTGTTCTGGGTCAACAGAAATTAGCTTGCATTCCTCACCTTCTTTCATAGTAGGTATCATGCTCTCGTCCTCACCATCCACGTTATTTTTATAAACCTTATAGAAACCATCAAAGAATATGATCGATCCACTTGCTCGCAGAATTACTTTCTGATCAGTAGAACTAATTTCAACTACCACTTGATCAAGGATTGCCGATTCCATCTGACTTGCAATGGTTCTTTTCCAAATCAAACCATACAATTTAAATTGTTCTGGCGTTAAGTAATCCTTAATGCTGTCTGGCGTTCTATCTATATCAGTTGGACGAATTGCTTCATGCGCTTCCTGAGCATTTTTAACCTTTTTTACATACTGACGAGAAGACTTCGGTAAATATTTATTACCATACAATGACTTAATTGACCTTCTGATTGAGTTTACAGCTTCATCTGCAATATAAAACCCATCTGTACGCATGTAGGTTATCAACCCTACAGTTTCGCCACCAATATCAATACCTTCATACAAATCTTGCGCTATGCGCATAACATTTTTCACATTAAAATACAGCTTATTTACTGCATCTTGCTGAAGACTTGAAGTAATGAATGGAGGCAGTGGATTTCTCTTAACTTGCTTGCGTTCTACTGTGCTTACAGCATATTGCCTTGATTCAATTTGCTTAACTAAGCCTTTTGCTTCTTCTTCGTTCTTAATATCAAATTTTTCTAGCTTTTTATTATCATAGTGGCTGAGCATAGCAAAAAACGTCTCGCCTTTGCTATCTTTTATTTCTGCCCTTATGCTCCAATACTCTTGTGATACAAATTTACTAATTTCATCTTCTCGTTCGCATATAAGCTTTAATGCAACAGACTGCACTCGCCCTGCAGATTTGCTTCCAGACAATTTTGTCCACAGCAGTGGTGACAAGCTAAATCCAACTAGATAATCCAAAGCTCTCCGTGCTTGCTGCGCGCGCACTAAGTCCATATTTATTTCACGTGGATTCTTTACTGCCTCTTGCACCGCCCTTTTTGTTATCTCATTAAAGACCACTCTATAAATGTTGCTTTTATCATTGATTGCTTTCCTCTCCTTCAGTGCCTCTATTACATTCCAGGCTATTGCTTCCCCTTCTCTATCTGGGTCTGTTGCAAGATATATATCTGATGTTTGACTTGCCTCCTTTACTAGCTCTTTTACATATTTCTCTGCCTTCTCAATAATTTCATACTTTATAGCAAAATCATTATCCGGATCAACAGAACCGTTCTTCACTGGAAGATCTCTCACATGTCCAAAAGATGCAGCAACTTTAAACTCTTTACTTAAATATTTACTTATCGTCCTTGCCTTCGCAGGTGACTCAACTATCAATAATGCCATATTATTATATTAGTACTTAAAGATAATATGTTGAGAAATATACGATGAAAAGTAAAAAAATGTTTTAATGAGTCCTTTTGATTCTATGAAGTGGGTTGTGGAATGTTTCCAGAAACCTCCTGGATCTTGCTATTTCTAAGCGACTTTGAGGGCCCATTACAATGATATGGGATTGTAGTAGCAACAAGATAATAAACCCCGATTGCTATTTCTACTGCTAACATTTCTAGGTAAACTGCAATAGCTACCCCTAAAAGCAATTCCGGTTATTGCTAGCATAGAAGCAGCCGCAATAGGCAGCTTGCTCCCATTTTCACTTTGCAGATTTGGCTGCTGATTATTGTTTTGAGTGTTACTCACTTGACTTGAAACCGGTATTTTAGGTTGACCTAACTGCTCCTGCTTATTTTTAGGTATTTTTTCTTCTTTCACGTCACTTGGCTATACATCACCATTTTGGATATTATTTGCTTGATCTGAAACTGGTATTTCACGCTGCTCCTATTTACCTTCAGGTATTTTCCTCTTCTTGTTTTACCCCTAAAACTTCTAATGAATTCTTAAGTACATCTGATTTTTCCTAGCAGAATAAGCAACACCTTTCTTCATACTTTCACATCTACCAATAGAGCTATTGGAGATTTGCCATTACTGTCCTTAGCATTAATTTTTGTCCCACCTTTTATTAATGCCTCTAACTTGGGATAAAAACGTTCATTTATCTCTTTAGGTTCAAAACTTAATCTATTCCCTCAACACTGTCACAATATTCCAAAATAACTTGATGCAGCAAAGTTTATCCTAGAGAATCAGGAGTATTTATTCTACTCCATTTTAATTAAAGATTCTATAGTAGAAATATCACAACATCCTTTAACTAACAAGTTTTTGCCATTGCTATCCTCTTCCATTAAGCTAACATTTATTTTATTTTCTATGTGCGGATAAATATTATGTTTTATAATTTTGTGTGATATAGGAGTACCGTTTTCATCCTTTAATTCCACAATTCCTTTCTCAACAAAAATACTTATCATTGAATAGCATGCTTTTTCTGTTTCTACGCAACCGCGATAAAAGGAGAATCACTCCATGAACTATTTTTCTATGATTATCTACAAGCTGGTTAACACATATATCAAGCAGCGTTATACGTTCACTATTTGGAATAGTGTAACATACACCTTTATCTACTAGTGAGTAAAAAGGGGAAATAGCATCCTCAAGGGATATAATTATACTCTCTTTTACATAGTCTTCTCTAGATTGTTCTGAGTTTACTCGGGACTGAAACTGATTAAGAAATTTAATCACACCCTTATAGAAAGGACCTGTATTACAACTGGCGTTACTATCTTGCATTTCTTCTTAACATTAGTGTCACTACTGTTTTTGAAAGAAGATGTTTTGGAAGAAGGTCGATAAAAAAATTAAAAGCACCAAAGTTAAACGACGTTTGCTTAAAAACAAAACCACCAGAACCAGGGTTATTAAAATATTTAAAAAAATAATGAAAATCGTATTTCTGTCACTATTTTGCATATTAATATCGTTTACATCACACTTTCTAACAGCAAGCCCGCAGTTTCATAAGAATTTAATTTGATAGCAAGGCGTAAAGTGTCAATAAGAGATACTTTCGTTCCTTTGCTGATCAAACAATCAATAATTTGCACATGATTTTTCTTAATCACATAATCAATTGAAGTAATGCTAATATACATAATCATATTTAACGTTAATATCGATGCTAAATTCTTCTACTACCATACATACAGATCCTAGATTATTCTCAAGAATTGGTTGATACAAGAAATCGTATGGCTGTTTCCTTATATAACCTGAAAATAAATCACCAGGTGTTACTATATTTTTCTTTTATAATTATTTTATCATATCTTTTTTTTCTTTAGATTAGATAACACCTTATATGCCCCTTGAACTTCTAGGAACAACATTACAGACTTTGCATCTCTTCCAACTCAAGCTTAGATAAAGCAGCACCATTAATCGCTTTTTTAACAATTCTTGATATCTTTCTTTTTTTAGGTAGAAGTTTATCAGGATGACATTTCAATCCTAATCTTTTATAAGCTTTGTTTATTTCTTCTGGAGCAACATATTCTAGTATTTCATAGTAGTTTCTAGCCATATGTACCCCAACTCAAAAATAACAATAATATATTAATATTATATGGCAAAAAGCCAAGCGATCTCATCCAGAGATGTAGACATGTTGGAATTCTATATACTATAGCTAGTGCAGCTCCTACGTAATACCGCTACCGTTAACAGGCAGAGATTGTTAGTAAATCTTTAGTTATAAATATTAAGATATTTACTAAGTAAAGAAAAAAGGCAAAAGAAACCCCGTGACAGCTAGTTATTCACTATCATTTAATCAGTTGGCGTTTTTTTTGTTTTTAAGCACCTGATAGGCGCGAATTACAGCATTAGTTGGTAATGAGATGTATATAGCGCAAAAAATTAAACATGAGACAATAGATACATTAAGTCTTTTTGCCGTTTAATCCGTACAGAGAAAATAAATAATTAGCTTCAGTGCTATAGTAACAAGGTGGCAGAGAGTTTGTCAAGTAGTTTTCAGTCCTGACTCCCTGTTTTCAAATCATAATATTTGTTCAAGTGCTTGCTGTTTTTAACCTTTTATAGTACATTTGCATATTGAAACTATAAAATTCAATTTATATATTTGCGTGCTATAATTTCAGTTTCAGAAAGGTTTTTCAAGCTTCATTCTATTTTAAGTATTATAGGACCAAGACAGTATGGTAAAATAACTATCACTAAAATATTGTTTAAGCACCTGCCATACATATCTTTAGAAAATATCGATATCAGTTTTTAGGCGCAAAATGATCCTAGGGCGTTTTTAGCTAATTATAGCAGGGTGCTGTTTTGGCAAAGTAAAGCATGTTCCTGAGCTATTATCGTACCTTCAGAAATAGTTGACAAGTTTCCTGTAAAAGGTCGATATGTATTAACAGGTCCTCAAAAACTTGTTTCTAGTCATCACGTTTCCCGATCTTTTCCCAGGGCGCATAGACATAACAACACTATTACCTTTTGAGCTTATCTGAGCTTGGTATGCCAATAAACATTAACTCAGCTATTTTTAAGGGGGCATCTTAGGTTACATAGTTTTAACATGTATCCATTAGATTTTTATCCCAGTTACACCCAAATTTACATTGAGCAAAATGTTCGACAACTTAAAAATATTGAAAATATTGGTAGACTCCAAACTTTCCTCAAATTGTGTGCAGGCGAGTAGGTCAGATTCTTAATCTATCATCCCTTGCCCAAGACTGTGGTATTTCTCATACAACCTTATGACAGTGGCTGAATGTCTTGGAAGCTAATTAATATTTTTTCTTCAGCCATTCCATCAAAGTTTCAGCAATCGCCTAATCAAGATGTCAAAATTATACTTTTATGACACCAGCCTTATCTGTACACTCCTCAACTTTGAAAAGGAGAGTCAATTAGAAACACACTATCTTAAAGAGCTCTGTTTGAAAACTTGACTGTTTTGGAGATTTTTAAGAGGCGTCTCAATCAGGGGTTGCCTGCTAATCTATACTTTTGGCGTAACTGAACTGGACATAAGGTAGATTTATTAGCAGATTGGGATAGTAACATTTATGCTATTAAAACTAAGGCTAGGTTCATGTTTTAGAGCAATTTTATTAAAAATGCACAATATTTCCGCAAACTTTCCCAAATAGCTAAGGGGTATTTAATCTTATATAGGTCAGCAGAATGGCTCACATGCGAAAGTTAAACTTGTGCCAATAAATGAAATAGATCGGATATTCCGGAAGATCTTTAAATCATTGCAATAAAACTAAGCGTATACGTTTAAATGGGAAAAACAGGCTAACAATGCTTGCTTAAAGCATACTATACGTGGCACGCGGACGGAATGGGATTCGAACCCATGGTACGCTCATCACGTACGTCAGTTTTCAAGACTGGTGCCTTAAACCGCTCGGCCATCCGTCCACTTCTTTTTTATCACAATATTCGACTTCAAGCAATCCATAAAAGTTTCACTTGCCTACACAGAAGTTATTGAATATATCATCCAATACTTCTTCAACATTAATAATCCCGGTTACTACACCAAGTTCAGATGCGGCAAGCCTTAAGTCTTCAGATACCAACTCAATTGGATTGTTCATATTAAAACGTCGTAAATGTTCTATAGCTTTCTGCATGCAATTCCTATGCCTTTGCCGGGTAATTACAGGAACATCTCTATCATAGACAAATTTTTCCTCTACTTTTTCTTTAATCACAGAGACTAGTTTCTCTGTGCCTATTCCTTTTAAAATAGAAACAGGTAAAAAATCTATGTCGCTAATTTTTATATCGTGATCATTGATAACATCGTCAGCTTTGCTCAACACGTAAATAGTGTTACTACTTATAACATTGCAATTGATGTTATAACGCTGCTCAAAAGGAAATAGCTCTATTCTCAAATCAGCTTCACAAGACCTCTTTTTTGCTCGACTTATACCTTCTGATTCCACCGGATCTGAACTCTCACGAATTCCAGCAGTATCAGAAAGAATGATTGGGTATCCGCCAATGTCAATATGAGCTTCAAGTATGTCCCTTGTTGTGCCTACATATTCAGAAACAATAGCAATATCGCGCCTGGCCAAGAAATTAAATAGTGTTGATTTACCAACATTTGGCTCACCAGTTATTACAATATGCAAACCCTCACGCAATCTTTCGCCCCGCCTATTATCATTCAAATGCTCTTGTATTGACTGCACAAGAGTTTGCACTTCATCATTGATTTTTTCCAGTTCGTTTTTTTCTGTTGCAACATCCTCTGGAAAGTCTATATATGCTTCAATTTTGGACTGCACTGCTATTAATCTCTGCCTCCAACTACTGTATAGCTTTTCCAATTCTCCTGACATCTGCTTAATTGCTTGTTTAGCTTGCATCTTTGTTTCAGCATCGATTAAATCTGCAATCCCTTCTATCTGCGTTAAGTCAAACTTGCCATTCAGAAAAGCCCTAAGTAAGAATTCCCCAGGCTTAGCCATGACAAAGATTCTTGACAATTCCTCCAAAACGATCTTTATGACTGCTTTTCCTCCGTGCACTTGTAATTCTATAACATCTTCGCCAGTGAAGCTGTTTGGAGCAGGAAAATAAATTGCTATTCCATTATCAATCAACTGATCGGAACTATCATACAGATCAACCAAAGTAGCAAACCTTGGTTTCATATCTTTATTAACATGAAAGTGATTTAAAGCTTTAAGTGCATGATTACCTGAAATCCTAATTACTGCAACTCCTGACTTACCAAATACGGTTGATAAGGCAAAAATAGTTTCATCCGTGTTCATCATATATAAACTAGTTTATCTCTCAACAATGTTACACCTAAGGGACCAAAATACCTAATCTGAAAATGTTAAAAATTTTTATTTACTTTGTTAATTTATAGTAAAATAATAATACTATATTAGGAAATCAAATATATCTATTCCACAAAAATCTTTAAAGGTCACCTATTGGCTAGCATTAACTTAATATTTATTATAGAATTGATTATGAACTAAATAGCCTTGCTTATGCATAAAATACTAATTTTATTATTGATAATATTGCCAATCAAGTTGCTTGCAGTCGAGATTGAAATTATTGCAGATGTAAATGGCGAGCCAATCTCAAATCTAGATATTGAAAAACGCATTAATTTGACACATTCATTGTTTGGCACCCAGAGTATTGATAAAAATGAACTAAAGCTTCAAATTTTAAAGCAGCTAATAGACGAAATTATCATTATCAACGAAGCACAAAGATTAAACATAAAATTAAGTGATGAAGAGTTAAGCAATGCTGTCGTGTTATTCCTAACTCAAAGCTTTAAACTTAAGGACAATGAAGTTGATCAATACGCAAAAGAGCACAATATAGGCCTTAACATTTTAAAGAGGCAAATAGAATGTCAGCTTTTGTGGGACAAAATTATTGAAGTAAGAATTGTGCCATTTATTAACATAAGCGACAAGGAAGTAAACAACGCAAAAGGACAAATAGAAAAGCCGGATTATCTTATCACATTCCAAGAGTTTATAATTCCCAATCAGAAAGATGCAGATGTTTACGGTATAGCTGAAGATTTAGTAGAAAAATTACGCAATAATAATAACGACTTCATTCCAGAAGCTCCAATAAAGATGCGTAAAGTAACTGTTAATTTAAACCAACTAAAAGGCAACCTCAAGAGCATTTTAGAAGGATTAAAAACCGGCGACATAGCAGGTCCAGTCAGTTCCAGTGAAGATTACTCTATCGTAAAAGTAATAGATAAAGTACAACTTGATCATGCAATGCTGGAAAGCACTCTAAAATTAAAACAGATTGTGGTTAAAGACTCAGAAAGTCTATTAGACAATCTCAAGGAACAAAAAGTTAACTGCTTAAACTTTGATGAATTGGCAGATAACTTTAATTTGCCAAACGCAAAAGAATTTGAAATAAAGATGCGGGATTTAAACCCTGATTTACAGGCTTTATTTAGCAAAACAAGTGTAAATGAAATAATAGAATCCAGAGAAAATAGTACTGCAAGGTTAATGATGTTGTGTGATATCAAGAATAATGTGGTAGACGCAGAAGCAACTAAACAGCAAATATATCAACAAAAGATTATGACACAAAGCAACTTGCTATTGGATAACTTGCGCAAAAATGCAGCTGTCAGTTATCAATACAGTTAAGACATAACTAAAGTAACTTATGATATCTGTTAGCGACACAGTGTAGGATTGTACTAGCTATACCGACAAAACATCCTCTTATCACCTGCGATATTTCATCTGCTGATACTTAAATCAATACATCTATACACAGCTTTTTTTCTCAGTCGCAAAGCAGTAGTCTCCAACTACAAGAATCGAGTTACAGAAGGATGGTACACACCTTAGGAATGCTGATTACTTCCTTCATCACGCCAGGCCCTTGACCTAATAGAAACATGATTTCTTTATTACTCATAATAAATAACTTTCCATTTTCTATTACTGGACTAACATAATACGCATTTCTTAGTTTATTATTTAGTTCATCATTCACCACTAAGTAGTATCCCAAATTACCTGACTACTAGTAAATACGATTTTCATAATCTCATTTTTTGTATTTATCATAAAAAATTCGTTACTATTAATATCCTTATATGACATGTAGGATAACCGCTCCGGTGTAGCCCCACATAATCCCATCACTGATATTTCTTGCTTGCATGACCTGTAAACACAAAAGATTTCCTAATTCTACGTCAACTGGAACAACAGTAGAGTTACTTGTTATTATTAATATGTTAAGCTTTACTACTGGAGCAGTTGTAACATCTGTAAGTTGAGTGTCTAAAATATTAGTAGAAGGTAACTTATAAAACCACAACTTTTCCTATCTTTGTCAAAAAAGCTACTAACTCTCCAATTTGAAAATAGAACTATTAGCTTATCGTGTATAACCACAGGAAATACATAATCTGACCTTGTCATTTGGTTACTATCATTATGACAGGGCTTATGATAGGACCAGATTGTACTATCATTCTCATATCCAGCATGTACAAACAGTCATCTAAAGTTGAAATTGCCAGTTTATCATTAAAAATTGTAGGGTTTCCTTTCACCAAAGACTTTAACTCTTTTTTCCACATAACCATAGTTTCATTTATTGCATATAGTACATTATCTATTGCTAAGTAAATTTTACGACAATAGCCTCTGCAAGCAGCACCCACCCTACCAATTGTTTTATAACTATCAGATAAATCCAGTTTTTTATCCTCCCATCCTGGGTAATATAATACACCATCACTACCAGTAACTAGATCACAGCTTTCGTGTAATGGGATTAGTTCTATAATAACCTTGAGAAGACTCTTTACTTGGGTTATTCTACAGGTAACACCTATATTTATCTTTTATTTGTAAGCCAGGCTATATCTCATCTTTTGCAATAACACAATTTGTGCTCAATAAGAAAATATTAAAAAAATAGCTAATCTCATAAAACTTTTTCAGAAAGGTTATTTATATGCATGTAAAAGATTACTATTACAATATAGCTTACCTTTTCTTGTCCACCTGACTGAATGGGTACCCACCACAAAATTTAATGAGAGTCCCATTTTACAGTGTTTAAATCTATCCCTTCTTGTACCATTTCCCAAAGTGGGCTCATTTCTCTTAGCCGCCCTACATTTTTAGCAATAAGATCTGCCGCATATAAAATTTCGTCTTTAGTCGTAAACCGGCCAAGGCCAAATCTAATTGATGAATGCTCAAGGTCATAGCCACTGTTTAGTGATCGTATAACATAGGAAGGCTCAAGAGATGCAGATGTGCATGCAGAACCAGAACTTACTGCCAAATCCTTGATTGCCATGATGAGAGACTCACCTTCAACATAGGGAAAACTTAAGTTTAGATTGCCTGGAATTCTATTATTATAATCACCATTTAAAACAACATCAGGAAACGCTTCTTTTATCTTATTGTACAAAATATCCCTCAATTCTTCTAATTTGCTTGCCTCCTTTTTCATTTCTTCTTTAGCAATACGTGCTGCTTCACCAAAACCAACTGCAAGAGGAGTTGGAACTGTTCCAGAACGCATACCCCTTTCCTGTCCCCCACCACTAATCAATGGTGTTAGCCTAACACGAGGACTTTTTCTACGAACATATAACGCACCTATTCCCATAGGTCCATAAACTTTGTGACTAGTAAGACTCATGAGATCAATGTTCATTCCATTTACATCTACTGGAACTTTTCCAAAACTTTGAGCAGCATCTGTGTGAAAAAATACGTTATGTCTCCTGCATATTGCACCAATTTCTTTTACAGGTTGAATTACTCCGATTTCATTATTTACCATCATCACTGAAACCAGAATTGTTCTATCAGTTATTGCCTCCTCAAGCTTAGATAAATCTATAATTCCATTTCGCTTAACAGGCAAATATGTAACCTTAAAGCCTTCATTTTCCAGATGCCGACAAGAATCCAGAACGCACTTATGCTCCGTGCAAACAGTTATTATATGATCTCCTTTATTTTTATAAAAGTGAGCAACGCCCTTGATCGCCATGTTATTTGACTCGGTCGCACCTGAGGTAAAAATAATTTCCTTGCTATCTGCATTTACTAGATCGGCAATGTGCCTCCTTGCCTTCTCCACTACTTCCTCAGCAGCCCAGCCAAACGAATGGCTACGAGAGTGCGCATTACTGAACTCACTAAAATAAGGTATCATCATCTCTAGAACACGAGGATCTACTTTAGTAGTAGATTGATAATCAAGAAATATCGGTAATTTTACTTTAGTAATATGTGCTTTCTCATTTTCCATATTCATAATCAGTATAAAAGTTTTGAGCATAGAAGTTACAGTTTTTCGTAGCACTAAAACTTAATTTTTTCAAGATATAATTGTCTCAAGTACAAAATCCAGTGCACGAACGTCGTTACCAGAGGGATGATGAGGAAGGAACACCTGGTTCCTAGTCTACAAGTTGTGCATTTGGCTTCATAATAAAACTAAACAATAGTACACTAAATACAAGATCTTCTTGTCATTTTTATCCGCACAGATTGGAAAGTTATAAAATAATCCCACTATTATAATAAGTGGGCTGTAAAGTTTGTCAAGTAGTTTTTTAGTTCTGCTTTCCCTGTTTTTAAATTACGATGTTTATAAAATTGTAGGCCAAGGCCATAATTCTAAAAATCTTTATTTAATTTACCTGGTCAGCTGTTGGTTTATCGAATTTAGCTAGCTGCATACAGTTGTTGGCAGTTAAAAAGCAGGTTTTCAGCTCGAAATTATGCCTAAAAAAATAACTTGATCGTGTACGCCAAATTTATTATTAACTTTATTAGGGGAAAGTTATTATGCCAGGTAATGGAAATAAGCTAAGCATATGGAGAGGGAAAAACACCGTACATATAATGAAAACAGGTATTGAATACATGATTGCACTTGCATCTTTAGCAGTAGCAATAACAACAGTATTAATTGCGACTAATGTAATTGTTGTACCAAGCCTTTGGTGCTTATTAGCATAATTGTCAATCTTGTTGGAGTTGCAGTTCTATCTGTCATTGCCACATATTTTTTCATATCAGCAAATGCATAAAAATGAAGAAATAAGTGAAGCCAAGACATCTAGGAATGCTGAGGAAGTTAAAGAAATAGTGAAAACGCAGCTAGAAGGGCTGAAGCAACTAAAAAAGCAGTTGAAACAAAAACTAGGGGTTTAGGTTACTAACACTCAACTAACAAATGTACCAGGCACAAAAGCTGACACGACTTACGTTGATGAGAAGATTGAGACTATACAAACAAAACTAGATAGCCTGAGTGTTGATAATAAGCTCTAGTCTCCTATAGTTTTAGTTGGAAGTCAATAATCCACTAACTAGAGGTAGATTTTTTACCTCTTTCTTTTATTCAAGAATATAAAAACTACTGTAATTTGTCCCAAACTTCAACTATATCCTCATCAAAGTCTATTATCTCGGCTTTCTTGAATTGGTAGCAGTTGTTAATGGATTGAATTTCTAAATTTCCTATAAAAGGAATGGCGTCATTGCCTAGAATTTTACCACTACGGCAGATTATCAATCTGTCGATTAAATCATGCTTTAATAACTCTGTGGTTAATACTCTTCCACCTTCGACTAGTAACCTTGTTATGCCAATCTCTGAAACAAGTTTTAATGCCATGTCTTTTAGGCAAACTTTATCTGTACTATATTCCCCTTGATTCGATGTCATTCCAGTATGTGAAGCTGGAATAGGTTTATCATTTGAGTTGACTATTAGATAGTTAATATTTTTTATTTTTTTCTCTATTTTTTTATTTATTATTACCCAAGTTGTTACTTTATCTGCAGTCTTTACAACATTATGCTTTTCCTTCAATTTTTCCTGGCTGTCTATAATTAGTCTTATTGGTGATCTGCTTTCAAGTCCTGGTAATCTGCAAGTTAAGAGTGGATCATCATTAATGAGAGTATTACTGCCAATCATAATTGCATCATATTTTGCTCTGAGCTCGTGTACCCAATTTCTTGTGCTTCCACTTGTTATCCATTTGCTATCACCTTTAAATGTTGCGATTTTTCCATCAAGAGTTGTTGCGATTTTGCAAGCTATAAATGGTCTATGTAATTTCCTGGTAGTGAAAAAGCCGATATTCAGTTTTTCTGCTTCCTCTTGCATAATCCCTTGTTCCACTGTAATTCCTGCTTCTTCTAAAGCTTTAATACCGCCACCTGAAACTCTTTTATCAGGGTCAATTGCTGCAACTACTACCTTTTTTATTCCTGATCTTATTATTTCTATAATGCAGGGTTCTGTAACCCCATAATGGCAGCATGGCTCAAGAGTGACATACATAGTTGCACCATGGGTTGAACCTTTAGCGCTTTGCAAAGCGGCTACTTCTGCATGTGGGCGCCCACCGATTCCTGTATGGCCCTCACCAACTACTACTCCATCTTTTACAATGATACACCCGACAGCAGGGTTTGGCGCAACATTCCCTAGAGTTTTTTCTGCAAGACTTAATGCAATTGACATGAAATGGTTGTCAATCATTAGAAAGAAGTCATTTCGTATGAGGTATCAAAAATTCTTCTGTGCTCGTGTATAGCAAATCTATCTGTCATACCCGAGATATAGTCGCATATTACTACCGAACGCTGGAATTTATGAGCGAGCTTGTTCCACTCTATGGGCAATAACCTTGGATTTTCATAAAAACATTGAAAAAGTTCTTCTACTATACGTTTTGCTTTGTTCATTGTTCTGTTAAGTTTGTAACTTCTATATATTTTTTCCATGTTGAATTTCTTCACTTCTTTCGTGGCATTTGCAACTTCTGGTGAAAATGTGACTAGCATTTTATTTAGACTTCTTACGTCTTCTACACTTTTTATTTTGTAATCTTCAATATTTTTTTCCGTCTGAGAAACAACATCACTTATCATCATTCCTATGGTCCTACTCAATGATTCATGTATAAGTTTGTTCTGAGGTAATTCTGAATATCTACTTTCTACGTCTTTAAACGTTTTTCCAATTAAAGGAATATTAAGCAAATCTTCAATAGTTACTAAATTCGCTCTCAATTCATCATCAAGGTCATGAACACTGTAAGCAATATCATCAGCAATTGAGGCAACTTGTGCTTCAATGCTTGAAAATTCTTCAAGTTTTAGATTATATTTTTCATTATATTCTAGTAATAGTTGATTATTTGTGTAAGATACTGCATTTCGACCAAGCAAGGGACCATTATGCTTTGCAACTCCTTCAACCACTTCCCAACTTAAATTCATGCCATCAAAATCAGCATGTTTTTGTTCAAGATAAGTTAGAATCCTTATAGCCTGAACATTATGGTCAAATTCATATTTCTCGTTATCAAGATTCAGATCTTGAACTGCTCTCTTTAGAGCGTTTTCGCCTGTATGGCCAAATGGAGGGTGACCGAGATCGTGTGCGAGCGCTATGCATTCAGTAATATCCTCATCTAAGCCAAGCCTACGTGCGATAGATCTTGCAATTTGTGCAACTTCAAGGCTATGGGTAAGCCGAGTGCGATAGTAGTCGTGCTCATAATTAATGAAAACTTGTGTTTTGTATTCCAATTTTCTAAATGCATTAGAATGAATAATGCGATCTCTATCACGCTGAAAACAGCTGCGGTTTTCATCTTCTTGCTCTTTAAAGTATCTTCCCCTTGTTTTGTTTGGAAAGCACGCGTAACTTAATAGAAAATTATTGTTTGACATGTAAAATTTTTACTATAATAAGTTATCAATAATAAAAGGTGGTGACTATGTCAACAGATTACAATATTAACTTAACTGACAGTGCATTAAAGAAAATCCACTCTCTTGTAGAGCAGGAAGAAGATAAGAGTTCTATTTTGCGAGTTGCAGTTTCAGGTGGTGGATGTTCTGGCTTCAAGTACAATTTTCTTATGGATCAAATAGATAAAAACCTATCTTTGAGTGACGATGATGATGATGATGAATTTGATGACGAAGATGATGATGATGATGAAAGTGAGGACTATAGAAGCCGCTCTAGCTTTAGTAGAAAAAGCAAAGATATAGTAATTAATGATAAAGATGGAAATCCTGTATTAATGGTTGATAATTGTTCGGTAAAATTTTTAAATAACTCAATTATAGATTATACTGAAAACTTAAGTGGTTCTGGTTTTCAAGTAAAGAATGCTCTTGCTAAGTCTCAGTGTGGATGTGGTAATAGCTTCTCAGTTTAATTATTACCAGAGTTTGAGTGCCTCTTGAGTTTTTTTAACATGGGTGGTAATATAGCACTCGAGCTAACTTCTATAAGTAAGAGCTTCAAAAGAAATTCTGCTATTATAAAAGGTATCAATCTAAGTGTTGCAAAAGGACAAGTAGTTGCATTAATTGGCAGTTCAGGGTCAGGAAAAACAACTATATTGCAAATTGCAGGCTTATTAGATAAGCCAACTTCAGGAATAGTTACAATAGATGGAGTAAATTGCACACAAGCCAGTAATAAGCACAAAACCCACATGAGAAGGAGTTTTCTTAGCTTTGTTTATCAATTTCACTATTTGTTACAAGAGTTATCGGTGTTGGAGAATGTTATTCTTCCTCAACTAATTGCAAGAAAAGGCAAAGCTGAAGCAATAAACAATGCACAAGCAGTGTTAGAGAAATTTGGGCTGGAAAACAAAGCAAGCAGTATGATATCTGAGATTTCTGGCGGAGAAAGGCAAAGAGTTGCAATTGCAAGAAGCATCGTGAATTCTCCAAGACTTTTACTTGCGGATGAACCTACAGGAAATTTGGATCCAACAAATTCTTTGAATGTGTTTTTACTATTGTATTCGTACGTAAAGGAAAATAATAGCTCTATGCTTATAGTAACACATAGCCATCTTCTTGCAGAAAAGGCAGACTATATTCTACAATTAAAAGATGGATCGTTAGTGAAATTATAAATAGGTAGAATCTATTTAGCTACTAACTTGTGCTTACCCAGCCAGTGATCATTGACAGAGTATAATTTGCACGAAGTGCTTTCATTGCCTTTTATACATGGGCTTTTTAACTTGCGTGGCTTAGGACAACCCCCTTGTAGGGCAAAAGTAACTAAAACACATAACAATAATTTCTTAAACATAATCAAACCTTTCTCCGATTAAGCGTACTCTTTTATTCTTATCTCTTTTTTAACCATTTGAGAAGAGATAGCTGCACTATTCAAGCGCAATTTTACATAATTGTCTATAATTTGAGTCACCTCCTCTTCTTTATCTCTTAAGAAGTGGTTAGTGTCGCCTATAATGTGGTACTCCATGTGATCGCTTTTTACTGAGTTTATCAGCCTGTTTGCTAATTCTGTTACATCACTTTCTTCTGAAATTGTGTCATTACTGCTTTGTATGATAAGCCCAGGAACCGGACAGGGGGAGAGAAAAGAGAAATCATACTTTGTTGCTGGAAGGGAAAGAGCAATAAAGCCTACTATCTCAGGTCTGCGCATTGTCAATTGCATAGCTACCCATGCTCCAAAGGAAAAACCAACGATCCAAATTGGAACATTACTAGGGTTGTGTTCTTGAAGCCAATCAATGGCTATTGCGGCGTCAGTTAACTCCCCTATACCCTTATCGAAAGTTCCAGTGGATTTTCCAACACCACGGAAGTTAATTTTCAATGCAGAAAAATTGTTATCTATAAAAGATGTGTATATACTATGTATCATTTTACTATCCATACTGCCACCATATTGAGGGTGATGATGTAAAATTAACACAACTGGTGCGTTGGTCTCTTTGCTCTGGTGGTACTCACCTTCTATTTTTTTTGTTGCATTATTTAAAAAAACTTCTACCACGGCAGCTCCTAATGAAAACCTGTTAACAGATATATAAATTGTGCATATATTAATTATGTATTAATTTTACTGTTTTTGCAACAAGCTTTTTACCGTGTTAAAGCTAATATATAGTTAATAGTAGGCTAATTAAGTGGCAAATGAACATTTGAATCTATTTTCTTTAGAAAATAGTGATTATATATACGCTGACTATAATGCAACTTTTCCAGTTAGTGACAGTGTAAAAGAGAGTATACTTGAAGTCCTATCAAAACAGGTTTTAAATCCTTCATCGTTACATAGAAAGGGACAAGAAGCAAGAAGGATTCTTCAGGATGCAAGGGATAACATTCGTAGTGCTATTGGCGTTCCAAGTAATAAAGAAATAGTTTTTACGTCTGGTGCAACTGAAGCAAATAGTCTTGTTATGAAAGGGATAGCAGGCTTTCAACATGTGATTTCAGCTGTAGAACATCCCTCAATTCTTAATTCTGCGTGCAATCCACATATAATACCCGTCAATCAGGGGGGTATTGTCGATCTTTTGGCGCTAGAAAGAATTTTAAGTGAACTTAAAGGAAATAGAGTAATAGTTTCGGTTATGATGGCCAATAACGAGACTGGAGTTGTTCAGCCTGTTAAAGAAATAGCTGAAATAGCACATAAATTCGAGACAATCTATCATACTGATGCTGCTCAAAGTGTTGGAAAAATTAAGGTTAATATGGAAGATTTAGGAATGGACTTACTAACTTTATCTGCCCACAAATTTGGCGGTATAGCGGGCAGCGGAGTTTTAATATTTAATAAAGACCTCGTAATAGAACCTATCATAGTAGGTGGTGGACAAGAAAAAGGATTGCGTGGTGGCACAGAAAATATTGTTGCAATTGCAGGTCTTTCTGCTGCATTGCAAAGTATCTCAAATCTCCTATCAAAAATGGATGAAATAAAGGAGCTACGTGATCAATTGGAGTATGAGTTATTGAATCTTGCCAGTGGCATCAAAATCTTTGGCAAAAACTCTAAAAGACTACCAAATACGAGCCTTATTTACATGCCAGGAGTGAAAAGTGATGTGCAGCTCATGAATTTTGACTTAAATAACATTGCTGTTAGCAATGGCTCTGCCTGTTCTTCTGGAAAAGTTGAGCCTTCCCATGTTTTGCTTGCAATGGGGGCAACAAGAGAACAAGCAGAGTGTTCAATTAGAGTTAGTATAGGTCCGCAAACCAAGCCACGAGACATAAGAAAAATAGTGGATTGTTGGTATAATATTTACGAAAAGAATATCTTGGATATGCGCAAGTAGTTGACTGGCATAAAAACTACTTGATAGCCTCGTCAGCCCCATAGCACTAGAAGGTACTCAGTTATCTTCAATCTGTGCAGATTGAATGACGAAGTATCACGTAGTTGGCACTTTATGTTTAATTTTTTGCACTATATGCATCTTATGTCTTCACACAACATCCCTAGGTTTTTACCTATATAAGTTGAAACTCACTTATAAAGTGTTTAAGACTCAAAAAACGTCAATACAGAAAATAGATAGTGACTAGGGTTCTTTTTACCTTTTTTTATTTAGTAAATTTCTTAAATATTTTGTGGCTACCGTCATCCCGCTGCTTGCTAGCGGAATTCAGAGATACCACAAATGAATCGCGGTACAATGAACTGCACCCAGCACGTGATGCTGGAGTCCAGACTTTCCGCAATCCAGTCAAGAACGTTATTTTAACATAAAATTAGCTTATATCTTAAAAAAAGTATCTAATGCTTTAAGCGTGAACATTAGATGGAGATATAGTTAAAACTTGGAATAATTTAATGAATTTTATATGCTGAGGTGGAAGGAAAGAGGTAGAGATGCCTCCACCTCCCATTCCATTTAGCTTATGCGCCTGTTCTTGCTCGAAACTTGCTTTCAAATATTCTCATAACTTCAGGATTTTGTAAGAGAGTAGGTAACACTTCTTTAACTTTTTCTTGAAGATCACTTGAATTCAGTTTTGCATTCAATTCAGCGTCAACGTAATCCTTGTCAGCTTTTGCATCTAGTGTAGCTGCATCAGCCTTTTTACCCAGCTCAGTTTTAGTAGCTAAATCTTTAGTTTTTTCTTCAATTACTTTTTGAGCTGCTATTTCAGCCTGACTTGCTATATTAGCCTTATTTACAGCCTGAGTAACTTGATCTGCTATATTAGCACCAGCTACAGCATTGTTTACAGCCTGGGTAACTTGGTCCACTATTTTTGCATCAGCTATAGCTTGTTTAACTGCTCCCTCAGCTTCTTCACTCTTATACATTTGCTGATATGAAGAATAAGCCTGTACAGCAAAATATATAGCTGCAATGAATAGAGCTGCAATTCCAACAGGACTAGCAACAGACATTAAAAATGCAGGTCCAACAATCACACTATTAGCAATTAATATTGTTGTTATTGCTGCCGCTAAAGATGCAAGTGCAACTGTACCTTCAATACTCATTTTTGTTATAAGTGCTATGTCTTCCTTTTTCCATATGTTTAGTTCTGCAGTCATAATAACTCCCTCCTAATTAAAATTAACAAAAATTTAATTATATATTAAAACACATACTAGTCAAGCTTTATTTATAATAATTTAATATAATTATATCTCTAGCTACTTCCTACATCGTCAATTGTTCAATTGTATATAATTGATATATGACATACGGTTGGCTGAATCTTGACAAACCAACAGGAATTAGTTCTGCACAAGCTATAGCCCAGGTTAAAAAGACTTTTGGAATTAAAAAAGCTGGTCATTTAGGAACACTTAACCCTTTAGCTTCGGGTGTGTTGCCAATTACTCTTGGTAAAGCAACAAAGACTATACCATATTTATCCTACAATTCAAAGGTACACAATTTCACAATAAAATAGGGAAAGCAAAGAACCACAGATGATTTAAAAGGTAATATCATCAAAGCTAGCAACATAAAACCTAAATATAATCAAATAAATAGTACAATCAAGAATTCTGTTAGTGAGATAACACAGAGTCCTTCTTAATTTTCAGCAATAAAAATCAACGGAACAAGGACACATAGATTAGCAGAGGAGCGGGCAAAAAGTAAATATAAAACTCCGCTAAGTGCAAATATATGAACTAAAATTGATTTCTGCTGACACTAAACAATAGTGCTAATTTTTTATGATATGTGGTAGTGGCGTATATGTGAGGTCAATTGCTTGGGATCTTGGAATTGCATTAAATTGCTTTGGACACATTACAAAACTAAGAAGAACTATGGTATATCATTTTAGAGGAGTCGAATCAGTGACAATTGAACAACTTATTGAAAAATTTGCTTTTTAGCATCATTCCAGCGCGTGACGCTGAAATACAGAAAAAAAAGAAGAATGGATTATATTGTCAACCACTGGGATGACAGAAGGTAATGGAGTGATAGTGAGTAATACAAAAAGTTTCGTCATCCCTATTGAATCAGCTTTAAAAGCAATGTTTAAAATTGAAATTTCCGCAAGAAGAGGCAAAGAAAATCAGAAAAGGTCAGAAAATCATATTAAACAACTTGCGTAATTTAAAAAATTATGATATTTATTATACAATAGTGGGTAATGTACCCATTGTAATCCGCAGCTTTATTTATGGTTGTGTAAAGCCTATTCGTGTTTTTAATATTTTGAAATGAGGTTTAGATGTCAATAACATCCGAAAAGAAAAAGAATTTAATAAACACTTACGCAATTAAAGAAGACGATACAGGTTCATCTTTTGTACAATGCGCAATTTTAACCGAGAGGATCAGTAACTTAACTGAGCACTTTAAGGTGCACAAGCATGACCATCATTCTAAGCGTGGTTTACTTATATTAATAGGTAGAAGACGCAAGCACTTAAATTACATAAAGCGTAAATTTGGTGACGAGGCCTACCAGCAATTAATAGAGAAGTTAGGCATCAGAAAATAATCGAGGAATTTTGTATGTTTGAAATTATAAAGAAATCTATAGAATGGGGTGGTCGTACCTTATCTTTAGAAACAGGAAAAATAGCACGTCAAGCTGATGGCTCAGTTGTTGTAAATTATGGTGACACTTCTATTTTAGTAACTGTTGTACGTAAAAAGAAGGAAGAAATCGTTGATTTCTTGCCTTTAAATGTGCAATTTATCGCAAAAAGCTATGCTATGGGTAGGATTCCTGGTGGCTTTTTCAAAAGAGAAGGCAAGCCATCTGATAGAGAAACCTTGATTTCAAGAGTAATAGATAGAAGTATAAGACCACTATTTTTAGAAGGTTTCCATGATGAAATCAGTATAGTGTGCAATTTATTAACTTATGATACAGTTAACCCTCCTGAAGTGCCAGCATTGATTGGTGCTGTTGCAGCTCTCGCAATCTCCGGTGTTCCTTTTCACTTTATTATAGCTGGAGTTTTAGTTGGATGTGATGGAAATAATAACTATATACTCAACCCTTCTGTTCAAGAGATGAAAGTCAGCAGTTTAGATCTGTTTTTATCTGGTGATGAGCGTTCAATTTTGATGGTTGAATCAGAGGCGAAAGAGCTCCCTGAAGAAAATATTTTGAACGCAATAAAATTTGGCCATGAACACCTTCAACCTGTTATTAAGCTCATAAAAGAGTTTGCTGACACAATTGGCAATAAATTCGATAGTTTCGCTCCTATCGACATATCAGACATAATGCAAGATCTTGAAAAGCACAGTAAAGATTTTGAAGAAGCATATTCACAAACAGTAAAACAAGAGCGAGCTCAAACTTTAGAAACGATCAGAAATAATATATTGAATCCTCTCAAGGAAGCTGGAAAAGATGAGAAATTAATTACACAAGCGGTAAAAAACTTTGAAAGGTCTTTACTGCGTAAAATAATTAGAGAGAAAGGTACAAGGATAGATGGTCGTAAGTATGATGAAATACGTCAAATAGAAGTTGAAGTTGATATTCTATCTAGAACTCATGGGTCTGCACTATTTACGAGAGGTAGTACTCAGGCATTGGTTGTTACTGCTCTTGGTACTACACAAGATGAGCAAATTGTAGATGACATTGAAGGGGATAGACGTGAACATTTTATGTTACATTATAATTTTCCTTCATTTGCCGTTGGAGATGCTTCTGCCATACGCGCACCAGGAAGAAGAGAAATTGGTCATGGTAAACTTGCTTGGAAAGCAATTCATCCTGTTTTACCTGATAAATCTGAATTTCCTTATACAATAAGAGTAGTATCTGAAATCATGGAATCAGACGGCTCTTCTTCTATGGCAACAGTTTGTGGAACTTCCCTCGCGTTAATGGATACAGGCGTACCAATAAAGTCTCCTGTCGCTGGAATTGCTATGGGCCTCATTAAAGATAAAAACGATTATGTAATACTTTCCGACATATTAGGTGATGAAGATTATCTTGGTGACATGGATTTTAAAGTAGCAGGAACCAGTGAAGGAATCACGGCACTACAAATGGACATGAAAATTTCCGGTATAAGTTTCGAAATTGTTGAAAAATCTTTAGAACAAGCAAAAGCTGGAAGATTACATATCTTAGAAAAAATGAATTCAGTGATTTCAGAACATAGTGATGACGTGAAGGGTCACGCGCCAAGAATGGTATCATTTTACATAGATAAAGATAAAATTTCTGCAGCTATTGGTGCTAAAGGGAAAAATATACGCAGTGTATGTGAAAGAAGTAATGCAAAAATTGAAATAGGAGATGATGGTAAAGTTTCTGTATTTGCCATGAGTAGTGCTGAAGCTGAAATTGCAAAAAATATGATGATCGACTCAATCACAGAATTAGAGCAAGGTGCTATAGTTGATGTTAAGGTTGTAAAAATAGATAAGTCTATTGTAGAACTTGAGCTTTTCAATGGAAGAAAAGGAAAAATGCACATAAGTGAAGTAGCCAATCAGCACATAGAATCTATTGAGAGCATACTTAAACAGGGTGACACTTTTAAAGCATTGGTGATTGATTTTGAAAAAGGTGGGTGCCCAAAACTGTCAAGACGCCGCGTTGATCAAGAAACAGGTGATTTTTTTGAAGGCGAGCTTTATAACGAAGAAAAGAAAGATAGTTCAAACGACAGGGATTATTATAATAGTCCATTTAATAGAAAATCTGGGCACCGCAAGAGGCCTGTTCATTCTCGTTCTAGCTTCAGTAATAGGAATAATAGACCAAAATTTGGTAATGATGACTCATCATCAAGTTTTTATTAAGAGTAGACTTTTTGCACTGTTTCCTATTGTTCCAGTACACTGGCATTGGATTTAGGATTAAAGTGTTTGTGAACTATGCAATAGCAAAATAATGTTCATAGGCTGGATTCCAGTGTCATGCGTTGGAATGATATCTTCACACTAAATACCTTACATTGACTCCACCGCAATTTCAAATTCTCAATAAATTCAATTTTTTTTAACAAATAGGAGGAAAACATAAGTCTTAATATTTTTCAAAGAAGAAAAACACATAGTAGAAATTTAAGTCAAGAGCAGTATCAACACCTGAAAGAACAGATAAACTATCATTATTCAGGTTCCATAAACGCTGGAAGATCAATATTGCTCGAAGGAGGCTTGAAAAATAGAAGGAGATGAGTCTGACACCTAGGGATATGGATTTATTGAATCCAAACACAGCTCAGCTTGCGATGTTGCTTTGGCTTTTGGTGTTCCACCATAGCTGCTTAGTATACCAGATGATAACACTTACAGCAATTTGATTGAAGCCGCCTATTCTTCTGGGAATAGACAGTTTTACCGACACAAGAGAATATTGTCTATCACCTAAATTCTTGGCTAATACTGAAATTTTGCGAGGATTTACGCTTATCATACGACAAAGATGTAATAGAGATCTCATAGAAAAAAGACAAAAGTTGTGGAAACACGTAGAAAACGCAAGCTTCATGATGCTCAACGAAAAAAGGGAAGCATTTGGCTTATCACCACTGCCGGGTGGTGATAGATTAAGGGCTTTACACCACTCTTAAAGGAAGTCAACTGTTATGGGAACAACGTATTGGACAGCAATCTTGACAATCTAAACGCTAAACAACACCAAGCAGTTACCCAGAGACTTTTAACCAAAGCAACGCAGATAGGCCTCAGTAGACCTATGTGCAAAGTGTACTAACTTTAGTTAGTCATTTTCATTTTGAAAACATATTAAGGATTTTATCTATTATTCCACCTACATTTGCTTCAGATTGGGTATACTCTATCTTACCACCATTTGAAATTAGTTTTATGCCTGACCCAGGCGATATATTAACAAACTTACTACCAACAACTCCACTGCTAGTGATTAGAGCCGAGCTATCAATTGGCAATTTTATGTCTTTACTTATGCACATATCAAGCCGCGCCACATAGGTAGCCTTATCAAGTGATATACCAGTTATACTTCCAATATTTACACCAGAAATCTTGACACTGTCACCAACTTCTATACCGTTGGCGTTAGAAAAAAAGCCGTATATTTTATAGCAACCCTTATAGCTTTTTTTTATGTCAGACAGCTTATTTATAGCAAAGAAAGCCAGAAAAATAGTAAAGACCAATACAAATAATCCGGCAGTTATTTCAAGTATGTTTGACCTTTGCATCTTCAGTTATTAGGATTCCATCTTTCATAATAATTCTTTATTTTTTGGTTTGGATAATATGCATCCTTTGTACCCGTTAAATTGGGGATACGCTTTATTTTTCTTTTTTTACTATTAACTGGCATTGCATCATCAGTGTAGTGAAGCCATACATGCCATTCAGGTGATACCGTCGTGGGTTCAGAGACATTGCTATACATAACCCACCTTTTTCCTTCACTTGATTCATAGTAAGAATTTCCATTTTCATCTTTCCCTACAAAACTACTTTCCTTTTGTAACAGGCGCTTTATTGCATTACAAGTTTTAGATAACATAAGGGTATTAAAACAAAAAGTATTATATATACTAATACTTTAACAGCTTATTAACAACAACTTAATGCAATTACCAATTTTACAAGTTATTATACCAATAATTGCATCGATGCTTTGTTTTTTTACTAGAAAACACAAAGTGTCTTGGTTTATTTCTTTTACTACAACAATAGTCACCCTTTTTATTTCATCGGTGCTGCTCATAAAAACATACAACGGCGAAACTATAACTTATCACCTTGGAAATTGGGCTCCTCCATACGGAATAGAGTTAAGAATCGACGTGTTAAATTCCTTAATTTTAACTCTAGTAAATTTTGTAGCGCTGATAAGTGTACTCTATAGCTTTTATATTAATGAAAAAGAGATTAGCAAAAACAAAATCACAGGTCTTTATTCCTTGTTTCTATTGTGCTTAAGCGGACTACTTGGGATTTTAGTAACAAACGACATATTTAATCTCTATGTTTTTCTGGAAATTTCATCTCTTTCGTCCTACGTGCTAGTTTCAATGGGAAAGGATAAAAAAGCCCTGGTTGCAGCATTTGAATATCTGATTAGCGGAACAATAGGTGCAACATTTTACTTACTTGGTATCGGGCTTTTGTATTCCACGACAGGAACGCTCAATATGTCTGACATGGCTGAAAGAATAGTGCCGTTATATAATAACAACATCGTAAAGCTTGGTACATTGTTTATTTTTGTTGGTCTCTCAAACAAGATGGCACTATTTCCACTAAGCAGGTGGTTAGTTAACTCATACAGTGAGGCACCAAGTTTCGTTAGCATATTCTTTTCAGGTACAGTGACCAAAGTGATGATATATGTTTTTATTAGAATCTTTTATACTGTCTTCCATCAAAACTTCTTCTTGCTCAAATTGCCATTGAGCAATGTGATAATTATCCTTGCACTTTGCGCTATCGTATTTGGGTCAATTTTTGCAATAACTGCAAAAGATATAAGAAGACTATTTGCTCACTCTAGTGTTAGCCAAATTGGTTATATAATCTTAGTACTGAGCCTAAACTCAAAAATAGCTTTATCCGCAGCAATTCTCCACATAATAAATCATAGTATAATAAAAACATCTTTATTTATGGTTGCAGGATGTATTTCTTATAAATTTGGCACGACAAAAATAGAGAATTTATCAGGGCTCAAGAAATCAATGCCTTATATAGCTTTTGCGTTTACTCTACTCAGCCTAGCACTAGTCGGTGTACCTTTAACAAATGGTTTTATAAGCAAGTGGTATATAATAAACGTAATTATTGAATCTCATGCACGGATTTCTCTTATAGTTTTTGTTGTCGGTTCTTTCCTTGCATTGATATACATGTGGAAGGCAGTTGAGAAAATGTATTTTGAAAGTGATGCAGTATCATGCGTTGAAATGACATCGGGCAAAACCGATGTACCATTTCCTATGCTTTTCTGTCCACTATTTATGGCAACTTTAACGTTAGTAGTTGGAGTATATAGTAATCCAATTCGGCTAGTAGTTGAAAAGCTGGTTTTTTAATCTTCATTTTTTTCATATTTTACTATACTTCAAGGTCATAAGATTTTTGTTGTGGATAGACTAAAGAAAATTCACTGGTTATTAGTCACTAATGTAATAGCTCTGTTTTGCATTGGTATAGTTGTTCAATATTCTTCTGCTGGAGGAAAGTGGGCACCATTTGCAATTCACCAGTTAGTCATATTTTCCTTCTTCTTTTTACTAGCTATAGCTATGTCATTCATAGAGCTAGATTTCTATTTGAAGCATGCTTATTTTTTTTATATAGCAGCAGTGATTTCGCTGCTAGTAGTAAACTTTTTTGGCTTGTACACAATGGGAGCGACAAGGTGGATAAGAATTGGACCAATTAGTTTGCAACCATCAGAATTTGCAAAAGTTGGTTTAATACTTGCTCTTGCTCGTTATTTTAATAAGCAAAGTGTGTATAAAATGATGGAATTCCAAAGGCTGCTTAAAGCACTGATATTTATTTTCTTACCCGTATTCTTGGTATTAAAGCAACCTAACTTAGGCACAGCTGTGATAATGTTATTCATAGGGGCATCAATTATATTCACAGCAATAATAAAAAGAGCTCATTTAATAATTTATGGAATAATTAGCATTCTTGTAATACCAGCTATTTGGCCTTCTTTACGTTCTTACCACAAGCAAAGGATATTATCATTTCTGGATTCATCGGTGGATCCGCTTGGAATAGGTTATAATGCACAGCAATCTCAAATAGCCATTGGTTCAGGGGGTCTATTTGGTAAGAGTTTTGTTAGCGGCAGTCAAACTCAACTTGGATTTTTGCCAGAAAAGCATACAGATTTTGCTTTTGCAGTGCTTAGCGAGGAATGGGGATTTTTAGGTAGCATGACTTTGATTGTACTCTATACAACATTACTTGCTATAATATTCTCTATTGCTTACAGGTCAAAAAACTATTTTTCTAAGTTAGTATCTATTGGAATTTTTGCTTTTTTCGGTGTTCACTTCTTTATAAATATCGGAATGACAATAGGCCTTTTACCTGTAATAGGAGATCCATTGCCATTCTTATCTTATGGAGGAAGTACAACCGCTGCAAGCTCAATATGTATAGGGTTACTACTCAGTTCTGTAGCGTCTATGAAGGACTTAAAACTAAAACTTTCAATTTCATCTATAGAAAGGCCTGTAGTCTGAGATATAATATCAATTGATACACTGCTTTAATATGAATTCTTTTTCTGACTAATTGAATTTATTTAGTTCTTCATATACTTTCTTGATTATTATATCACTTCCTATTATTCTTTCCAACTCCATTTTACTGGTTTCCTCTGCATAATCGAAAAGTAGACCCACTTTTCGACTATACTTTCTAGTTGGTCTTCCTTCGTTTTGGGAAATTTTGGCAATTTAACAAATGTAGAATAAAAATTTTTCAAATCATGCTCATTTTGAATCGAGGAATTTAGAAAAAGCTATAACAAATTAACTAAAAAAGTATTAACAATAATAAATTATTTCTCACAAATATTCAATTTTATTTTTAACTTACAACTTTGAGTAGTTATCATTAACTTGATATACATGGCGAGAGGATGTCAGCTATAACTATTGAAATTACACACGTCGATTGTTGTAAAACTACACAATTGCTCTGTAGAGCTGTGTCCTGTAATAATTACTATACCATTTTGCTCAGAGCGTACTGAAATTAAATTTAGCACTAATTCACACGTTGCACTATCAAGATTACAAAATGGTTCATCTACTAGCCAAACACTTGCATCAGAAACCAAGAGGCGAGCAAGTGCAACCCTCCTTTTCCAACCTGCAGAAAGTTCACCATATTTAATATTAAATACAGGCTGTAACTGCAAACAACAAATAGCAGCTATAATCAATTCCTTAGTATTTCGTATTCCTGCCCAGAATTCTATGTTTTGAGCAACAGTTAAGCTATCCTTACAGGCGTTTTTATGCCCTATATAGACCATAGAAGGTATATAGGATTTTAGGTCATCATATATATCTTTTTTGCAATATCTTATATTGCCTGATGCCGGTGGCAATAGTCCAGATAAACTTCTAATTAAGCTGGTTTTACCACTACCATTTGGACCGGTAATTAAGACCTTTGACTTTGGCTTAGCTTTAAAACTAAGATTTTTAAATAACACTTTGTCATTATGAATACAGGATAAATTTTCACATTCGAGCATGAATTATCTGCCTTTCCCTTTATGTTTACCATGAGTTGAAGCTTGAGCCTCTACAAATAGCTCCCAAAACCCTTTCCTACCACTTTCTCTTTTCATTAATTGTGCCAAACGCTGCATCAATCCACCATCTTGCATAACCATTTGTGTCCATTTACCTATTGGCTTTGCAATTTCAACTATTTCTGGATCCTCTTTGTAAACCTGTATACCATTTTGACTCTCACGTAGTATTCCCTGACGTTTTATTAGCTTTCTCTGCTTATCTTTTTGATATAATTTATTGAATTTCCTGCCTTCTTCCCATTCTTCTCCAAGAACTTTCTTAGGAAACATGATCTTTCTAATTCGATCCCTGTACATTTTTCTAAAAAAGAAAAACACCGCAGCTACAGCAAGCAATGTTATGCTATATATTATGATCTGTACAAATAGCATTCTCCGTGTTTAAATTTTAAAATACCCTTATTATTATATCACAATTATAGAAATTCTGCAAACTTCTGTGTGAGCAAAGACAGCACAAAGCAGTATTTCTCTACCTCGCAAATCGCCTAAATATACGACGAATGGACTTGTATACAATAAGGTTTATTTTTATACTTCTAAGAATTGCGTAGTGGAGGACGCACTGATATGAACTATTATAAAACCCACACGTGCAACGAATTAAGGAAGAACGATGTAGAAAAGGAAGTTACCCTTTCTGGATGGATGTACCGCAAACGCGACCATGGGAACCTAATTTTTGTTGACTTAAGAGACTTTTATGGAATTACTCAGCTGGTATTCAATAACGACAAAGATTTTTTTTGTAAGATATCAGATCTAAAACCGGAGAGCGTAATTACTGTTACAGGAATAGTCAAAGCTAGAACTGAAGATACGATAAACATTTCTATTTCGACAGGAGAAATTGAAGTTACAGTCAACAACTTACAAATCGAGTCAGAAGTTGAGTTTCATCACAATGAAGAAACAGCAAAAGAAGAAAGGAGTATATTAGCAAGCATTGCAGATGATCAGGAATACCCAGAAAATATGAGATTTAAATATCGGTTTCTTGACTTAAGGCGTGAAAAAGTCCGCAACAATATCGTTCTGCGCTCACAAATCATTGCAGAGCTTCGCAAATTCATGATAGAGCAAGGATTTTTGGAAATTCAAACTCCAATACTTACTGCTTCGTCTCCTGAAGGAGCACGTGACTATTTAGTGCCAAGTAGGTTAAATCCTGGTAAGTTTTATGCATTGCCACAAGCTCCGCAAATTTTTAAGCAGTTATTAATGATCTCAGGGTTTGATAAATACTTTCAAATTGCACCATGTTTTCGCGATGAAGATGCAAGGGCTGACCGTTCCCCAGGAGAGTTTTACCAGCTAGATCTTGAAATGTCTTTTGTAACTCAAGAGGACGTATTTCAAGTTATTGAATCTACCTTATACAAAGTGTTTGCCAAATTTTCTCGCAAGTCTGTCGATAAAGGTTTTTCACGTATTACCTACAAAGAGGCAATGCTTAAATACGGCTCTGACAAGCCAGATTTACGTAATCCACTATTAATTAGCGATGTTACAGAAATCTTTCGTGACTCAGAATTCAATATTTTTAAGAGCAACATCGAACGTGGTATGGTAGTGAGAGCCATCCCTGCTCCTAAAACAGCAGAGGAACCTCGTAGTTTTTTTGATAAAAAGATAGAACACACACAAAAAGAATTTGGTGCTAAAGGTCTTGGATATATAACATTTAATAAAGATGGTACTGCAAAAGGACCGATTGCTAAATTTCTTGATGACAATAGGCTAAATCACATAAGAGAAGCAACGAACATAAAGCCTGGAGACAGCGTGTTTTTTGCTTCTGACAAAGAAAATGAAGCAGCAACAATTGCAGGAAAAGTACGCACTCTCTTAGGGTCAGAACTAGGCCTCATAGATAACAATATCTTCAAGTTCTGTTGGGTTGTTGATTTTCCATACTTCGTGTATGACGATAAAAGTAAAAAAATCGATTTCTTTCATAACCCATTTTCCATGCCACATGGTGGTTTGAAAGATCTAGAGGAAAAAAATCCACTGGATATCCTTGCTTACCAATATGACCTTGTTTGCAATGGAATAGAATTATCAAGCGGGGCAATTCGCAATAACAAACTGGATATCATGTATAAGGCTTTTGCCACTGCAGGCTATAATAAAGAAGAAGTCAATAAGAAATTTGGTGCACTTGTGCGTGCATTTAGATTTGGAGTACCACCTCATGGTGGAATAGCACCAGGAATTGACAGAATAGTTATGTTGCTTGCCGATGCACCAAACATTCGTGAGATAACCTGTTTTCCCATGAATCAGCAGGGTGAAGATGTTCTAATGGATGCCCCTTCTAAGGTGGATAATAAGCACTTACGTGAGTTGTCTTTAAAGGTTGTTGAATGAAAATTCCATAACGAAGTATACCAATCAACAATATACTATAACAAATTAAAAATCATGAATAATATTCAAAAAGCAATACTATCAGGTATAATCTGCAATATGATTGTATGGTATGAATTAACTCTATTTGGAGTCTTAACACACATAATAAGCAATGTTTTCTTTCCTTCGGAAAGTGATTATTTAAGCACAATCAAATTTCTTGGCAGTTTTGCAGTCGGGTTTGGATTTAGGCCACTCGGTGCATTTATTTTTGGCTACATCGGAGATAAGTACGGTAGAAGGAAAGTTTTGCTAACTTCTGTAATATTAGTTTCGATATCATCTACTGCAATTGCAGTCATACCAGATTTTAAAGAAATAGGAATACTCTCCCCTATATTGCTTTTGCTTTGCAGAATAGTACAAGGAACAGCAGCTGGTGGAGAAACAAGTATTAACTCAGCTTTTTTAATAGAACATTCAAGTGATAAAAAAGATCTAGGGTTTTTAGGTAGCATGAAAGCTTTCAGCGGCGCCCTTGGTTCCATTACATGCTTTTTAATGATAGCCATTGTTAAAAAATTTACAGGTGAAAATTATGAAATTTGGGGATGGAGGTTGCTTTTCTATTTCTGCTCTATTATGGGTGTAATAGGTTTTTTAACAAGATACATAATGGAAGAAAGCTTAGCGTACAAGACTCATGACCAAAATAAAAGCTTATCTAATTCTCCATTTTTGGAACTAATCAGGAGCTATAAAAAGGCATTTATGATAGCAATTGGGCTTGGTATCGCCCAAAATGCAATTGTCTACTCAGCAATCATGTTTTACAACATATCTGTAAAAGAGCTTATCCTTTCAGGCATTGATATTAAAAATGTAGTAAGGATTACAGTTGAAATTACATTTGGGACATCTGCAGTGCTGTTCGCAATATTATCTGATAAAGTCGGAAGAAAAAATGTGATGGTTCTTATATTAATAGCTTTAGCCTGCGCTGGGTTACCAGCGTTTTCGCTACTATCATATGACAATCACTATATTGTAACACTCACTTTTCTATTAATAAGCATACCGATAGGTGCATCTTTTGGAATATACAATTCTCTTGTTTGCGAGTTACTTCCAACGAAAGTTAGGTGTACGGGCTTTAGCCTAGCACATAATATATCTGCAGGAATTTTTGGCGGAATTTCTCCATCCATATGTATGTGGCTTATAGAAAAAACTGAAACAGAGCTTGCAGCAGGTTTTTACCTTACCATGTGTGCATTGATTAGCTTAATATATGTATTGCAAATTAAAACCGAAGATAAAAAAGTCGATTGGTGAAGTTTTTTCACATAGTAATATAAATAGACTAGAAATTTTAAATAGCTAAAACTTTTACTCTAAACCTAGTAATTTTGCATTCTCCAAGGCACTGCAAATATTTCATATCTAGTAGTCTTTTTATAATTTCCTCTACTGTTCTTGAAGGAAATCCTAGAGCTTCTATGGCATTTTTCTACTAAATTTCTTATCTACAAGACCAAGTGCCCATTTCCAGAAGAGCAATTGTTTTTGTGATAATAAATATTCAGTATTTTCTCTCTCAAGAATACAATGCGCCTCACTTGCTTGAGTTTTAAGTATGTTGAGAAAAAATATCAACTATAGGAAGATATCTTTTTTATTACTTTTCTAACGCTTTATATTTTATTAAGCGCTAAATAGTAACCAAGTTTGTTAGTTTCAATTACCTTTTCATGTGCACAGTAGATACAAAGCCATAATCCTACTGCAATAGCATTAAATTAGTTATTAATCTACTAGTTATATACCATTCCCATCTTGAAAAGGATGTATTGCCAAATATTCAAAAATAAAGTTAGCAACAATAATAAGAGGATGTTTAAAGTCTATTATTTAAGGATCAGTGATATTAATTAATAAACCCCTGTACTTCTTTTTTAACAAGATAAGGAGGTGTAGGGCCAAGAACTATACCAACTATATTTTCATTCTGATTTTTTACCTCAACTCTATTAGGGCTTGTTTTATATTTTCCCCCCTATGTATAGGTCCTTATCACTATAGAGTACCATCTGGTTGTTGACGTGCAATATTAATGACTTACTAATTGGAATATTCACATAATCATGAAATATTAGTTTAAGCATTTCTAAGTAGCCAGCAACTTTTTGCTCATCCCTATTTTTAAATTTTCTAATACGTAGGTTTTCATACAGATCCTCAACTTCTTTATCGGTTAGGCTGTCCCCTTCAATACGGTTAGAAGCACCAGAAGATATAACAATAACCAAGTGGACTAATCTTTCAATAGCGTGTGGTAGTGTTTTTTGTTATTTACCAGCTATTTTTAACACCGTCAATTGCAGTAATCAACTCATATACTTGCTCATTACAGGTGCCCCTAGGTCAAGGGGCATACTAAGATGAAAATTTTTCCAGTCCATATTTTTCTCACATGCATATTATGTGAGATTATATGATAAAAGTCAACGGAAAAGGGGGGATTCGAACCCCCGACATATTTCATATGTGTACGCTTTCCAAGCGTGTGCTTTAGACCACTCAGCCACCTTTCCACACTACTTATAATAGTGAAAATTATGCCACTGAACAAGTTTAACTGTAAAAACCAGGTATATAAGGTTTACCACGAAAAACTTACAGCATTGTTAAATCTGCTTTTGCACGTTGAAAATGTTTTATCGCAATCTGTAAGTATCGAACATTTATCACCAGCAAAAATTTTGCATGTAGGCAAAGCAAACAATGTAACTACTTTTTTCTATACTCTTTATCGCACCTTCAAATGCTGTATATGCTACTGAGCCAAAAAATTTCACTATTCTATGCTTATAACACCCATTGCTCTCAGTTAAATTAGGTCTTCAAATCTTTTTTCGTCTATCACTTTAGTAATCGTACTTACTCTGCTAAATTTCCTAGCATCAGCTTTACAGCTACTATCACAAAATTGCGTTCTGCACATAGGAGAATATAACTTTGCTATGTTCCCTCTCAAGCTTTGCTGAGAATTCTCTATTTCAACAATAAATTACCCACTATCTAATGTTACTTTATCAAAAGTTCCGAATGTAGATTCATTTCCCTTGACCCACATCTTTGTAATTTACAAGAAATATCTCAATATTTGCAAAGTCGTACTTTCCTGATAAAACTCTCCTTCCTTAATATCATCACCATTTAACATTCCTTTATTCCCAGGTTATCAGTCTTTAAGTCGCTGTTTAATACTATACTACTGGTTGTGAATCCACTTGAAGATTTATAGAGTATATTACTGATATTTAAACCCTCATCATAACCAGTGAACCTCATTACTTTTCCATCAACAAGCGTCAATTTCCAGCATGTAGCGATGGTAAGTAACCCTCCAGCTAAATGTTTTTTTAATGTGGGTTGCATAGCTACCTCTTGTTTTCATATGAAAAAATTACGCCAACGAGCTTATTGTTATTTTTCAGATTCCAATATCATCTACCTTGATAAAAAAACCACTAGAATGGCAATTCACAACTGCTAAAAAGAGCTGTTAAGATGATAACACGTTACACTTCCTTGAGTTAGCACCCCTAATACCTAAATGACGTTATAGCTTAGTTCATGGTTTTGACTAACTCTGGCCCAGTGCTCGATTTGTTGCAGCATGGAACAAGATTGTACTATTTCCTCAAACCCCCTATCAAGATCCACTGTTATATCCATGATATCGTTACTTTCATTTTAACCTATTGTACATATATTGAAAAATTTTTCAACATAAATAACCCTGAAAGCCTAAATAGATGACACTGAAAATACACACCACAGCTGTGGTGTGTATTATTCAATTAGAAAGAAAATTTCATACCAGTAAGGAAGAGAACCCCTTGGTTAGAAGGTGCTATGCCTGAACTATCTTTTTTTGTAATCTTATACCCACCACCTTGCTTCTCATCAGTTTTAAAATAATGGAGAGATGCATAAGGAACAAACTTGCCCTTACTGGAAGCAGGAGAGAGATCATACTGAATACCAAATGCAACATCGTGAAGCTTATCTCCATCACTCATCTTACTACCAAAGTATGTCAAGCTTATGTAGAAATTCTCATGTTGATAACCAGCTCCTGCAGTCCAATACATAGTATTTTTATCATCTCCTTTAAATTGATCTTCGAGTTCTTTCACTCTCTTGTCATCATCAGTAACACCTTTACCATCAATTTTTTGATAGACATTACCAACCAATTTTTCAATACCCTTTGGTTGACCAGATTTGCCCAAATATGCAAAGGAGGCAGCAAATTTTACACCTTGATCTTCATTAATATTACAGTCAGCACTTATACCTAAATTAACACCCATCAGATCATTATACTCCACATATTCCTTATAAGCATACTTAGTACTGTCTGGTTCTTTTGCTTGACCATATTCACCAACTGCAGCAACTTTAACTTTTACCTTACGTTCGCTAAAGTCATATTCATATGATGCACCAGCACTTACTATGTGCTCATAGTCTGGACCAACATGTTTTATGTTATCACCATCCTTTATAACAAACAAATTACTGTCATAGCGAGGTGAGTAGCTAACACCAAATCTTGCCCCCATATAATTTGGTGAGTAGTAAGCAAATCTAAATGGTAATGTAGTCATAACGTTTTTATGATATTTCCCTGCCATACGGAAAGAAAGTTTTTCACTTTCGCTTGAGAAACTTTCAGTGTAAAGACGTGGTGTTACATAAAATGGAAAGCTTGCAGCACTTCCTTCCAAGTTCACTTTTCTGAACCAGTCACTATCTGCAGCTCCGTCAATAGTTGCAATCCTTGTTGCATCAAGCCTCATCAGGGCCTCAGGACCAAACTGATAACCAAGTTTCAAGTCACCATATCTCGAACTTAAAAACACATGTGCACTTCTACCCCTTGTAGCACGAACACCCTGTGAAGCCCCTTTGCCTTCTGTCACTGGAACTTGGAATTGCACATCAGCACCATAAAGAAGACCTTTATCTTCATTTTTATCTTCTGCTCTTAAATGTAATATTGCATCTGCAATCATATCTATGTCTTCGCTATAATCACCAATATTTCCTATCCCGCTAGGAAATATTGGATTTGCTCCTTTTACCTTGTCCGAAATATCCTCATAGTAACCTGTAGATTTGCCCGACATAACATTATAATGTTTATAATCTTCACCACTTGGTCCAGCTTTACCATAACCTTGAGCATCAACAACACCACCAAAAGTTATTTTCAAACCACTTGTTCCTTGGTTAGTGTCAATAACATCAACGCCACCGACCAAGATAACAGGGCTTGCTTCACCTTTTTTTTCTGCATTTTGACCAACAATTTTTACATCTTTCTTAAAATTCTTCTTTACATCTCTAGCTTTCTGAGTTTCTGTACCCCTAGTCTTTGAACTCTCTACATTAGAGTTCTTAGCATCTAAAGGTTTCGCTTTCTTTTCACTTGCTAGCTTCGTCTCCTTTCTTTTCTTCTCAGCTAGTTCCTCTTTCTTTTTCTCAGCTGCTAACTTGAGCTCCTCTTTCTTCTTAAGCTCTTCAGCTTTTTTTCTTGGATCAGCATTACATATCCTGTCCATTTTCTCTTTTAGCCTTTTGTTTGATGTCTTCATAACTTCCATTTTTTCAGAAGTTGTGATTGACTTTATGTTCTCTTGCTTTTTTACTCCCTTCATACCTTCATTAAAAGAGTCAGCAGCAAAACCGCTGAAAGAACATAAAGTTAATAAAGAAGCTAGAGCAGTTCTAGTGTAAGTAAATTTTTTCATGAAGTGCCCCCAAAAAATTTCAAAATCATTATCTTAAACGTAAATAGTACAAAAACGTTGAAAACTCAACTTAAAGCAACCTTATAGCTAAAACAAAAACAAAATGCAATACCTCAAAAACAACTTTTTTAATATTTCCAATATGCACGTTAACTAAAATTTAGCATAGAGGTTTTTCATTTGTCACCCATGTTATAACCCCAATATTCATTCCATGGAAGTAAAATTTTTCTATGATTAGACAATAAAATATTTTATTATTTACTAGAATAGTAATAATAGTTACTAACAGCAATATCAATTTATAGTATAGTTAAGTAATATTGTTTAGTTCTAAATGTATGGATTTTAGTTTCTCTCACAATTGATTTAGTACTGCAGGCAGTACAAATTCAAAAAATAACGATCGGATCACAGAATCTATAATAGAAGATGATGATGAGTTTGAGATTATTGATGAGTTTATAAGTCTTCGCAATTCAAATAAAATATATTCTTTATCTTCTTCTTACCAAATAGATGAAAGTATTGTAGAAATTGCAGGGTTCAATTAAAGAGAAATTATTGAAATGAGTAATTTCTGTAAAATAATTTACGGTAATAACGATAATCAATTAAGCGAAAAAAGTTATAAATCTTCAGTTTGTAATGATGATCTTTTTAATGGAAATGAGGAAGATTTTGTAATTCTTGAAAATGAAAAAATGTATAAAACTAAAGCTGAATTTGAAAGTGAAGGTTACAAAATTATTTAACTTAGTAATAGCTTTAAAAAAGACGTTGATCATGTTTTTATAAAGATAATGAAATAACTATAGCTTACCAACGGCACTCGTTTAAAATATGGCCTATGGAGCTTAAATGATGTAATTACTCATCTAAATGGATCTTTTATTACTCCAGAACTTCTACATGAAGATGGAATTCACCGCGGTCTTTACAACTCATTTATAGTTCATAGCCATAATCTTTATGGCGCTTTAAAAGCTCATGCTGAAAAGCAAGGATCAAAAATTAAAGATTTTAAAATTAATCTTACAGGCTACAGTATGGAAGGGGCTGTTACTAAGATAGCCGCACGTTGCAACTTTTGGTAACCCAAGGTTTTTTGACCTTACTGGCTAGTGAATTTTATAATAAAGTTCTTCAGGATGAAACCATTAGAATAACTCAACACAGACAAGGTCCAGTGCTAGAGTGTCATCTGGTCTCCTTGGCTACGCTTATGTAGGTGTACAACTAAGAGTATCAGCATCAGAAGAGTACCACATTTATACAATAGATGGTCATCATGAAGCTATCTATAGAACAGACAAGAGTAATTCCAGTCAAATAATGACGTATCTCTTTTCTACTATCCTATTGATACTAAACATATTAACTCTAAGGCCCTTGGCAAGGTTCAACACTATGCTGCCAATACATGGAGTTATATTTCAGATGGATCGAACTTTTTTGAGGAAATAAAAAACAAATATAAAACTTCTTTTCAGATTGAGTAAGTAAAAGTCAAGCAACATGAAAACTCTTTATCTATTACAATAGGTTGACAGCTATTATTAAGGAGCAATCTAATAACTGCTTCGTATGCTTGCGCTCATTTAAACTCAACACAAAACCTTCCACCACAAGTTATTTCCCACTCCTCTTTAAACTTTCTTAGGTGCGCTTTTTTTTCACATTCCAAAAGCAGCTCTTCTATATTTTTGTTGTAGCTTCGAGTAGTGATTCTCCCTTGATGATGCATAAATCTCAAGTAAATCAAATAAGTGTTAACTACGTCTGTTTCACAATAATCTCGAATTTCCTGTATTCTACCACTATCATACAAATCTACAACTTGTGACCCGTCAACTCCAATTTTACCAGGAAGATTAAACACTGCACAAACTTCATTCATTTTTACTCTAGCAAAGGCTCCAAAATCAGAGAGAGATTCAAGCAAATCACAATGCCAATTACTACTATATCTTTGATTGTAGCTATTCCACTTATCACCAGCTTTATGAAAATATTCCGCTTGAACGTCATGGACCATAGCACGATATTTTAGCACCGGTATGTCAAAAGTGCGTCCATTAAAAGAAATTAGCCTTGGTTTTTTCTCCGATACGCAGTTAAAAAATCCTTTTACCAGTTCCTTTTCACTGGAATCTAGTGTGCCTTCAGATCTAATTTCCTGAAGGGTAAATACCTCATAATTACTTTGATAGGTTACACTACAAAGTAAAAAACTGATAACTATAACTTGGTGGAAGGGCTGACGCAGAAAAGGGTTTTGTCCGTTTGTTATTTCAAGATGATATTTTGTTAATGCGTTTCTCTTCTCTTTTAAGCTACTATCATCACTAATATTGAGCAAATTCCTGCAGGAGTTTACATCTGGTATAGTCTCAATATCAAATACCAACAAAGAATTAAACATCGTCTATATACTCCTCTGGGCGATCAGTCCAAGGTCGCACTTTCACAAACAAAAACAGATGAACTTTACGCTCAAATAACTTTTCTAATTCAATGCGCGCTTCGATGCCAATTTTTTTAATATTACTCCCACCCTTCCCTAGCACTATTTTTTTATGACTATCTTTCAGCACAAATATTACCTGCTTTATGACCAAACTTTCATCTTTTTTCTCTTCAAATTGTTCAGTTATAACAGCTGTAGAATATGGCAATTCTTCACGCAAATTCAAGAACAATTTTTCCCTTGTGATTTCCGCTGACAAAAAACTCGTCGAGGAATCGGTTACCTGATCTTCTCCATAAAACCAAGGACTTACCGGTGCAACTTCAGATAAGTAATCCATCAGATCAGAAAGTCCATCACTCTTTAATGCTGATATTGTAAAAATTTTTTTTAATTTATAAAGCAAATCCAGATGTTTATACGTCATCTTTAGCTCAGGTTTTTTTACCAGATCAATTTTATTGATAACAAAAATGCACTTCGTTTTCGTGTGCCGCAGCCGTGTGAATATGGTTTTGATTCTTTCTATGTTTTTTAAATAACTGCTCGCATCAATAAGCAACAAAATGACGTCATCGCCCTTGATTGCCGACCACGCAGATTTGACCAGAGCTTTCTCAAGTTTTGTTTCCGCTGAAAATATCCCTGGAGAGTCAGTAAAGATAATTTGTGTCTCATTATATATTGCAATACCCCTTATTTGCGTTCTCGTTGTTTGCACTTTGGGAGTAACGATTGCAATTTTCTTACCAGTGATGCTGTTAATTAGTGTGGACTTCCCTGCATTTGGTAAACCTGCTATGGTGACAAATAAGCATTTTTGTTCTTTCACAAAGGGGATTGTAAAGAAAACTGGATTCTAGTGTCAAGCATGACAATGAGGAAAATTCTAAAATAACAAACTTCAAGAAGATCTTATATAAAATCTGACATTTACGGAAATTATACTTTTTTCATGCATCTTACGAGTTTAATAATCAACGTAGAGTGATATGGCAGATAATTTATATCTTTATAAGGGGTCAGTAAAAATCACAGAAATGACATTAAATCTAAATGAAGCTAAAATTATAGTTTATGAAGATAGTGGAGGTAACAAATATACCCTAGATGCTTCAGGTATTTCTACTCTAACTAATATTGATGATATCAAGTTAAGCGATCTGCTGGAAGGAAAGGTAAAATTTATATATCAGAAAAAAGATAGTAACGCAATCCAAATAAAAGGCCTTGGTAATATTATAAGTACATTACTTGCTACACAAAAAGCTGTAGATGGTGAATCAATCCTTGCAGAAGAAGTATCAAAAAAGCCTGTTGTAGATACTATACTTAAAGCAACAGATCTCGTTAATTTGAATAAAAACATTGTTGAAACTGAACTAGAAGACAAGTTTGTTAAAAAAGACGCTTCCAATTTGACAGATGCAGTAAACCAAAAAGCTTTTGCAGAGAAAATACTTCCTGCAAAAGACGGCCAAAAATCAATCCTAGTGGAAAAACTTGGTGGACTTCTTGGTGAACCTGGTGCAGTGTACGGCGACAGTAATCCCAAAATAACAGCTAAGGATTTCTTAGCCGAAAAAGCCTCACTTGTCAAAACTGATGGTTCAAACATTGTAACTCAAACAGACAAAGGAAAAGCTTTAGTAGAAGCAATACTTAATGCAAAAGAACCCATTAGCAATAAAGAGGTAAAGATAGTTGAAACTGAATTAGCTAAGACGTTTGTTAAAACCGCTGACCTTGGAACACCAGCTGTAGCAGGAAAAGTACTTGATGCAAAAGACGGCCAAAAATCAATCCTAGTGGAAAAACTTGGTAGATTTCTTGATACCACTAGTACAGAGTATAGCAATCAAACAGCAAAGGTTTTCTCAGGTGAAAAAGGAACGAAACCAACAGCTGAAGAAGTAGTTACTAAACTACTTGCTAATAACAAAAAAGATTTAACTGATGAAGTTGCACAGAACCCAGGTTTGCGCGCTGCTGTAACAAGTAACTCAGGGTTACGAGGTACAGTGATAGATAATTTGAAAGGTGACACAGATTTTAAAACTGATATTACAATCCAGGTTGACGCTAAAGACCCAGCATTTCAAGGCTTTGTGAGAGAAATAATATCACAACCGTCTTTTGAGATTCCAACAAGTGATGATGCTCCACTTTCTTGGGATTGGATTTAAGATACTTGGATAACGTTCACCACGTTATTCCTGTACTTTTTTGTCATTTCAGCGTGTGACGCTGGAATCTAGTCGATTTTGCCCTCGCGTTTGATATAGATTCCAGGATAATAGAAGCAAACCTTCGTTAGTTATAAATTCCAGTGTCACGCACTGGGATTTACCCTCTTGGTAGGCTCAAATCGTAATGCTTATACAGTCCAGCTACTTTTATGGCACTAACCTTTGCCATTCCAATGCCACTGGGATTTATGTATTTTTTCCTGGTCACGTGCTGGAATGACACCTTATTTTCCTACTATTCCAGTGCGTGGTACTGGGATTTTAATTTTATTTTATGATTTCCTCATATAAATCAGCTTAATATGGATTTCTTTTCACAATCAAACCAATTTTCCATTCTCTTTTCTAGCTTTTAGTAGTTTTTCTCTATTAAAGACAATTTAACGTCTTGAAATTCCTCAAAGTAAACTAACTTTTGCACATTATGTTTCAATGTAAAGCTAGGAGTGACCTTGTTCTTATGTTCCCAAACCTGTTTAACTAAATTTGACATGACACCTAATATATAGAGCTCTATTGTGTTTACTTGCAAGTATACAAATATAATAACTTTTCATATATAGTAAATAAATTTAATATTTTCTACCATCCCATGGTTTTCCAGTATGAGAAGCCAATGTCACACACTGAGGTATCGGCAGCCCCTATTTCATATACCGTGAGAACTGTGGTATCTCTCAGCTGCTAACAAGCAGCAAAATGACGGTAGCTATAAATATTAAAAAATTTAATAAATAAAAAAAGCAAAAGATATCCAGTGGTAGATAGTGTTTACCCTCTAATCCTGCAAATTGGCATATTATACTGTCTTAAACGCTTTACAAGCGAGTTTCAGCTTATATAGGTAAAAACTTAAAAATGTTATGAAGACATAAGGTACATATAGTGCAAAAAATAAAACACAAGACGCCAACTATGTAATACTTTGTCATTTTAATCTGCACAGATTGAAGATAACTGAATACCTTCAGCATCATGATTAATAGGATGGGCTAGCGAGGTTTATAAGTGATTTTTTGCAGCTCTCATGGCTTATAGCAACTACTAATAAATAGGAAAATCATCACAAATCTTTTTAACTTTATTTTTCACTATTCTCTCAACATCTGAGTTGTTTCCGTTAATTAATCCTTGAATCACTTCATTTATTAGGTCAGCTATTTCTTTAAAGTTCTCTGCCTTAAGTCCACGTGTTGTCTCAGCAGCAGTGCCAAAACGTAGTCCTGAAGTAATAGTCGGTTTTTCCATGTCAAATGGTACAGAGTTTTTATTGCAGGTAATACCAGCCCTTTCAAGGCTATCCACAGCGCCTTTTCCAGTCAATTTTTGCGGTCTTAAGTCAACTAGCACTATATGGGAGTCAGTGCCACCGGTTATAACGCTCAGCCCATGCTTTTGCAACGCTTGAGCTAGCACTTTCGCATTCTCCACAACTCTTTTGATATAGGCTTTAAACTCTGGCGCCAATGCCTCTTTAAATGCAACAGCTTTTGCAGCTATCACATGCATAAGCGGCCCACCTTGTAACCCTGGGAAAACTGCAGATTGAACTTTTTTATGTAGTGCTTCATCATTTGTTATTACCACTCCACCGCGAGGACCACGCAGAGTTTTGTGAGTCGTGGAAGTTATAATATGCGCATATTTAGCAGGGGACGGATACTCACCCGCTGCAATAAGTCCAGCATAGTGAGCAATATCTGCAAGTAAATATGCACTAACTTTATCTGCAATCTCGCGAAAGCGCTTGAAATCCATTCTTCTTGGGTAAGCAGAAGCACCAGCTATGATCAATTTTGGCTTATGTTCGAGTGCTAGTCTTTCCACTTCGTCCATATCAAGCAGACAGGTACCTCTGTCAATTGCATATTGAATCGATTTAAACCACTTACCAGAAAGGTTCGGCGCCGCACCATGAGTTAAATGTCCTCCACAACTTATTGATAACCCAAGTATTGTATCTCCTGGAGTGAGTAGTGAAGCAAATACTGCTTGATTCGCTTGAGAGCCAGAGTGAGGTTGAACATTTGCAAATCTAACATTAAACAGCTTACAGAGTCTTTCTATAGCCAAATTCTCAACTTCATCCACATACTCACAACCACAGTAATACCTTTTGCCTATATAACCTTCTGCATACTTATTAGTCAGAAAAGAACCTTGTGCTTCCATTACCGCTTTACTTGCAAAATTCTCTGATGCAATCAGTTGCAATTGCGATCTTTGACGCTGCAACTCTCTCTCTATAGATTGATAAATCTCGTCATCAAGAAACTTTAAACTATTCTTAGAGTCATAGATTCTCTCTGAAACATTTGTCATAGGTAAAACTCCACTTCAATCTAATAATACCAAAATACCATAAGCAATTTCAAGACCTTTTCTTTAACCAAACGAACCAAAAAACAGCCAAAAGTAGACATATAGGAATAATTGATATTGCTTTTATCAGCAGCTCAGAACCATATACAGGATTTCCTTGTATTACCGTTCTATCCCAACATAAATCTACTATTTTTGCGATTCCAGTGTGAAAAAAATAGCCAAAAACCATAATTATCATGTTTGACACAGCTGTAGTCAGGCCTACCAAGCTATTGTCCACATAACTTATTGCTTTATAAATGGCAATCACTTGGTATCCAGATGCAAAGCCGATAATAAGAAGTGTAGGCAGTACAACATATAGACCGCCAGCTTGTGCAAAAAGCAAGAGAAAACTAGCAATCATTGCAAGAGAACATGCAATAATTGCTTCGTAGTGCCTATTTGGATGCCTCTCCAGGAAGTAAGCTAAAAAGAACGACCCAGCTCCCATGCCTATAAATATGAGAGAAGAAAGCAAGGACGCTAGATCTCCGGTCATTTGATATACTTCACATAAGAATGCCTTTGCCCAACCATCAGCAAAACCCTCTAAAGGACCAACCATTAAGCCACTAAAAAAGCTGATTAGAATGATATGCTTGTTGAAAAGCACAGTTTTTAAATCTTGAAATACATTGCCACTTACATTCTTCTCTGTACTATTGTTTGGTGTTATGAAGAATAGAAGCAGAGCAAGTAAACAACCAAACGTTGAGAAAGCGTATATAACATAATCCCAACCAAACTTATTGAACAAAAAATTCAGGGGTAGTCCGCCATAAATAGCTCCCAGCAATCCTACTATTATAGATAAACTGGCCATTTTTGCCGATTTTTTCTGCGAAAAATATGTGCTTGCAATTTTGAAGATTCCAATTGCTGAAGCAGATGATCCAACTCCAACAATTATTCTACTAAATGTTAAGTAATACCACTCATCAAAGTATATGAGCGGTAATGTTCCAACAAACGTTAAAACAACACATATAGGCAAAACAAATTTTGGTCCGAACCTATCAAGGGCAAAACCAACAGGTATGTGAGCAAATGTGTAGCCTATATAGTATAGCCCACCAAATTGACCAATATCCGCAATGCTTATGTTAAACTTTGTTATTAATTCAGGTGCGATTATGTTTGGGATTACGCGTAATATATACTGGTATGCGTAGAATAGCGATGCTAATAACCATATTAAAAAATTTCTCTGTAGCATCAACCTCACCTCAAACTTAGAATTATAGGTACTTTATTTACAAAGAACAATATTTTTATAAACACTTAGTTTAATTTATCGAAATTTAACAGAGCTAAATTCATAGCAAATAAGTAATTACACATCAACTAAATTTTTGGTGTTAGCTGCTTAAACGGAAAAAGGTATTTTAAATAGAGATTTTTTATCTCATTTACGATTTTTCTACCATTTCCGCTACTAGTTCACGGATAAGATATATTAAAAAATTACATCACAGATGATAAAAACATTTATAATTTTGCCCTTATTTATCTTTAATCTTAAGCTTTACTTTTGTTACAAGATCCATTTTATTTATGTTTTTATTCTACAATGAAAATTATATCTAAAATAACACAATTTTTAGTAAAGTTTGGCTTCAGAAACGCTTCAGTTAGCTCAATATTAACCTTTCCGCGTGTAAAATATCCAATGTAACGTTAAAATAAGTTATGAGTATAAGCATAGCAGGTAACACGCTGTAAAATTATATCAAAATATATCGAACAAATACTTGCCGCACACGTAGGTAATAGATACGGCAAACTTTATAAGGAGCTTCTAAGTGGTATAGAAGAAATAATAAATTTACTGTCAATCAAGCAAAACACTATGACGAAAGTTTAGAAGATCTACATAACGACCGAAGATTTAATAAGGAATTTATTCGAGCTTACGCTAAACATCAGGTATTGGAATTCCTAAACACTCATCCAAAAAAGAAAGAGATCGTTGCAGAATTCAACAATGAACATTACATTAATGAAAGCGATTTAAAAACCCTAGAGGAAGGAAAAGATTTAGTAGATAAAATAAATAATATCAACTTAATTCAACAAAACGAGGAAAGTGAAGAATTAAACATTGGAAAGGTACTTGCCTAGTCAGCAAAGCCTTTTTCACAAATAAAAGAATCCGAGATAACTCAGGTAAACATCTTCGACATTATAAAATATGCATTCATGAACCGTTTACTTTACCTTAATTTTTAGCATATATATTTTTACATCTGGTATTCAATTATTTATTTGGTAAACACTTTCAAGCCTATAATGCCTATCACCACTAAAATAATGGAAAATGAATGCCAAAAATTTACTGGATCATAAAAAAAGCCATTCCCACTATTGCTGCGCCTATAGAACCCGCGCCAGTTCAACCCGCAAAGACGTGTCAAGGGAATGAATTTCATTGCTACCGATAACTAGTAAAGACTTACAGGAGTACAAACCAAAATTATTATTACAGGTAAAATGCGAGTAGAACTACTGCTGTATTTTAGTGCTGTAGTCCATACTATTTCAAATAGACTAGCCAACAAAAAATACGTTTAAGCTATACACTAACTCCACTTCACTGATATGTAAGGATATTACACATGAAAGTGTAAAAAAGTTAACTTAACATTTTACACGCTTTAATAATGCTGTTACACCCAATTTCCAGTTGTTCCTGAGAGGTTGCATAAGAAATTCTAATAAAATTCTTCAGGCCAAACGCAATTCCCGGTATCACAGCAACCAGATGATCTTCCAGCAAGTATTCAGCAAAATCAAGATCGTTATTTATTACTTTACCGCTCTTTGTGCTTTTGCCCAACAAATCTTTACACGAGACAAACAAATAGAACGCACCTTGCGGAATGGATGCTAATAACCCTGGAGCAGAATTTAGCTTCTCTATTACAAAATCCCTACGACTTTTAAAGATTCCCATTCTTTCCTTCAAAAAGCTATGATCACCATTCAATGCCTCAACTGCTGCTGCTTGCGCTATCGAATTTGGGTTAGAAGTGCTCTGAGACTGCAATGTGGAAATAGCTTTCACTACATCACTTCTACCTGCAATGTAACCTATTCTCCAGCCTGTCATCGCATAAGCCTTTGACACTCCATTGACCACAAAAACCCTATTGTAAAGTTTCGGTTCAACCTGAGCTATGGTGAAGAACTTCTCGTCATATATTATATGTTCGTAAATGTCATCTGTAATAATATTCACATGTGGATATTCAAGCAATACTTGTGCTATGCCTTCCAACTCACCGTACGTATATACAACCCCTGCTGGATTATTTGGTGAGTTGAGAATCAACCACTTAGTTTTTTTGGTCACCTTGTTCTTCAACAATTCCGGTGTCAGTTTTAAGCCTTGTCCACACTCTATCACAACTGGCAAGCCACCAAAAAGGCTTACCATATCAACGTACGAGACCCAATAAGGAGCAGGAATTATAGCTTCATCTCCAGGGTTAACTGTTGCCATAAACAAGTTAAATAATACCTGTTTAGCACCAGCACCAACACAAACCTGACTAAGTGCATACTCAAGATTATTATCCCTTTTCAATTTGCTGATTATTGCCTCTTTAAGTTCACGTGTTCCATCCACAGCAGTATACTTGGTTTTACCTTCATCTATCGCTTGAATGGCCACTTTTTTTATGTGGTCAGGAGTATCAAAATCTGGTTCTCCCGCGGCTAAAATACAGATTTTTTTTCCTTCATCTTTTAACCTATTTGCCTTATCGGTTACAGCAATTGTAGGTGATGGCTTTATCAGGAGCATTCTTTTTGCAAGGTCTGACATAATTTTACTAGAGCTAAACTCAAATAATAAGCCTCGTACAACAAAAAAGCCAGGAATTTTGTTACTGACTCTTCACTAAGTCGACTAGCGCAGCAATATTCTCAATCGGAGTATTAGGAAGCACTCCATGCCCAAGATTAAATATGAAAGGTAAATCTCTAAAGCAATCTATTATGCGCTTCGTTTCTTTAATTGCTTCCATTTTATTGTAGGCCAAAAGGCTAGGATTAAGATTTCCTTGTAAGGGAATTTTTAGGTTTTCTTTTGCCCATTCTATTGGAACGTTATAGTCTATACTCACCGCGGACACACCAGTTTTTTCACAATAATCTTTGTAAAGGCTTCCAGCAGATTTCGGGAAACCTATTATCGGAAAATCAGGAAACTTGCCTTTTATTGCTGAAACAATTTTCTTTGTTGGCTTGATAACACACTCCTCAAATAGTTCTCCTGAGAGTACACCAGCATTACTGTCAAATAACTGAATAACATCTGCTCCAAATTCTATTTGCTTAACCAGATAGGAAATCGTCACTTCCGTTATCTGTTCAATTATCTGCTCTAAACTCGAGGGATGTAGGTTTAACACCTTAGAAAAGGTTTTGCTGCTTCTGCCCTCTATTATGTATGAAGCTACCGTCCACGGCCCTCCAGCAAATCCTATAAGAGACTTTTCTTCTGGCAATTTGTCTCTAACCTTTCTTATAGCATTTAGGATTGGTAAGGTCTTAGTTTCAATTTTCTGTGGATTTCTCAATTCTTTGAAATTCTTTACAGGTTTTATCGTCGGGCCTACACCGCGTATGAAGTCTACATCACAACCTAGAACATCAGCCACTATCAAAATATCTGAGAAAATTATTGCTGCGTCCATGCTGAATCTTGCCACTGGCTGTAATGTTAACTCTACTACCAGGTCTGTGTTGTAGCATATTTCCATAAAACTGCTTGTGTCCTTTACTGCCCTGCGGTATTCAGGAAGAGACCTGCCAGCCTGCCGCATTAGCCAGATAGGTATTTTCCTGCCCTGCTTTCCCTCCTTTATAGTCTTTGATACTACTGCCTTACTACTCTTTATTCTAGCCAGCTCGCTCTCCTCTTTCATATATTAAGGTATAATAATAGTAGTAGTAGTTTTGTCAACAACTTGTCATTGACTTAAAACTCGGTTAAGATTCTTGTTACTTAACTTGTGAATAAATATGTTAGTAACTT